>JBQCHY010000119.1:0-21707 GCA_051954235.1 Xanthobacteraceae bacterium | reverse complement strand
GTGCCCCCGCGGGGGCCCTTTTGGTGGTGGTTTTTTTTTTGTTGTCCGGCCCGCCCCCCGCCGCGCCCACCACACCCCCCCGGGGGGTGGTGGGCGCGGGGGGCGGGGGGGGGGGGGGGCCCATCGAGCATCATTGAGGCTGTAACTCCTCACCCCAACCCTCTCCCAACGGGAGAGGGAGCGCGCATCGTTTCGTGGTCAGAGTTTCCACCAATATCGAGAGCACTATAGAAGACATCTGGGCAACAACGGTGCAAGAGTTGCGTTGCTTCTCGCGCTGCGCCATATGAACGGAGTCATTGTCAGAGTACCCCGCATGGCCCATCCGATTTCCGAAGTTTTGCAGGCGTTCGCCGCTGGAGAGATTGTCGTCGTCACCGATGATGACGACCGCGAGGGCGAGGGTGACCTGATCGTCGCGGCGTCGCACTGTACCGCCGAGAAGATGGCGTTCATCATCCGCCACACCTCCGGCATCGTCTGCGCGCCGCTGACCACCGACGATGCGCGGCGGTTGCGGCTCGATCCGATGGTGGCGCAAAACGACTCCAACCACACCACTGCCTTCACCGTTTCGATCGACTACAAACCCGACGGCGGCACCGGCATCTCCGCCGACGAGCGCGCCTCGTGCTGCCGGGCGCTGGCCAATCCCAATGCCGGCGCCAACGACTTCGCACGGCCCGGCCACATCTTCCCGCTGATCGCGCGCGACGGCGGCGTGCTGCTGCGTTCCGGCCACACCGAGGCGGCGGTCGATCTGTGCAAGCTCGCCGGGCTGCCGCCGGTCGGCGTCATCAGCGAGTTGATGAACGACGACGGCACCGTGACCAAGGGCGAGCAGGTGGCGCGCTTCGCCGCCGCGCATAACCTCAAGCATGTCACCATCGCCGACATCATCGCCTATCGTCAGGCGCGCGAGAAACTGATCGAGCGCGTCTCGACCTTCCATGTCGACAGCCCGATCGGGCCGCTGCAAGGCTATGCCTATCGCTCGCCGTTCGACAGCATCGCGCACGCCGCGTTCGTCTATAACGGCGTCGGCGACGGCACCAACGTGCTGACGCGGTTTCACAAGCCGAACATCGTGCGCGATATCTTCACCGGCCCGGAGCGGATGCGTGAGGTGCTGGAGAAGTTCAAGGGCGCCGGGCGCGGCGTGCTGGTGTACCTGCGCGACGGCGCCGCCGGCGTTCCCGTCGCGCCGATCGATCAGCCGTCGTCAGCCGAGGCGGATCGCAACCGGCAATGGCGCGAAGTCGGCGTCGGTGCGCAGATCCTGCGCGATCTCGGTGTCACCTCGATCCGCCATCTGACGTCGTCGACCCACGACTACAAAGGTCTGTCCGGTTTCGGCATCGAGATCGTCTCCAACGAGCGCCTTGAAGGCTGACAGTCAAAGATTTAGGCTCTCCCGTCGCCATTGGTGACGGCTGCGATGTGAAAGGAATCTCATGGGCGTGCGTCCGCAAAGCAAAGACAAGCCGAGTTTGGCGAGCTTCAAGTGGGACGATCCGTTCCTGCTCGACGAGCAACTCACCGAAGACGAGCGGCTGATCCGCGACACCGCGCGCGCCTACGCGCAGGACAAGCTGTTGCCGCGCGTCTCGCAGGCCTATCTCGAAGAGAAGACCGATCGCGAAATCTTCAACGAGATGGGCGAACTCGGCCTGATCGGCATCACGCTGCCGGAGGAATACGGCTGCGCCAACGCCAGCTACGTCGCTTACGGTCTGGTAGCGCGCGAGATCGAGCGGGTGGATTCCGGCTATCGCTCGATGAACTCGGTGCAGTCCTCGCTGGTGATGCATCCGATCTACGCTTACGGCGACGACAATCAGCGCAAGAAGTATCTGCCGAAACTCGCCAGCGGCGAGTGGGTCGGCTGCTTCGGCCTCACCGAACCGGATGCGGGTTCCGATCCCGGCGGCATGAAGACGCGCGCGGAAAAGGTGTCGGACGGCTATCGCCTGAACGGCTCCAAGATGTGGATTTCCAATGCGCCGATCGCCGACGTGTTCGTGGTGTGGGCGAAGTCGGCCGCGCACGACAACCAGATCCGCGGCTTCGTGCTTGAGAAAGGTATGAAGGGTCTTTCTGCGCCGAAGATCGGCGGCAAGCTGTCGCTGCGCGCGTCGATCACCGGCGAGATCGTGATGGACGGCGTGGTGGTGCCGGAGAGCGCGCTGCTGCCCAACGTCTCGGGATTGAAGGGGCCGTTCGGCTGCCTCAACCGTGCGCGCTACGGCATTTCGTGGGGCGCGATGGGCGCGGCTGAAGACTGCATGCACCGGGCGCGGCAATACACGCTCGACCGCAAGCAGTTCAACCGGCCGCTGGCGGCGAACCAGTTGATTCAGAAGAAGCTCGCCGACATGGAGACCGAGATTGCGCTCGGCCTGCAAGGCTCATTGCGCGTCGGCCGCCTGATGGACGAAGGCAAGATGGCGCCGGAAATGATCTCGATCATGAAGCGCAACAATTGCGGCAAGGCGCTCGACATTGCCCGCATGGCGCGCGACATGCACGGCGGCAACGGCATTCAGGCCGAATATCACGTCATGCGGCATGTCCATAACCTCGAGACGGTGAACACCTACGAGGGCACGCACGACGTCCACGCCCTGATCCTCGGCCGCGCCATCACCGGCATTCAGGCGTTTTCGTAAGGGATTGCTCGATATCGCTCGTATCCATATCAGATCGTCATGGCCGGGCTTGTCCCGGCCATCCACGTATTTAGGGTATTGAAGCAAACGAAGACGTGGATGGCCGGGACATAGGCGAGCGAAGCGACGCCGTTCTTCGAATGGCTATGCCCGGCCATCACGAAGGTGAGTCAGGCGTGTGACTATCGGCACCCGAGAATAAGCAGCAGTAGGCACCTCTCATGTCCGACGATAACGAAGACGTCCCGTTCAATCGCGATTTTCCGCTCAAGCCCGGCGTGGTCGAGGAGGTCATGCCCGGCGTGCGCCGCGTGTTGTGCGGCAACCCGTCGCCGTTCACCTTCACCGGCACGGTGAGTTACATCGTCGGTCGCGGCAAGGTCGCGATCATCGATCCCGGTCCCGACAACGCCGCGCATGCGCAAGCGCTGCTCGATGCGGTGAAGGGCGAGACGGTGACGCACATCGTCGTCACCCACACTCATAACGACCATTCGCCGAACACGCCGCGCATCAAGGCCGCGACCGGCGCGCCGGTCTATGCCGAGGGCATGCATCGCGCCTCGCGGCCGCGCTACGAGAGCGAGAAGCACAATCCGGAATCCGGCGCCGACCGCGATTTCAAGCCTGATATCACCGTGCGCGACGGCGACGTGATCGAGGGCGACGGCTGGTGTCTCGAAGCGGTGGCGACGCCGGGCCACACCGCCAATCACATGGCGTTCGCGTGGCCGGAGCGTGAGCTGATGTTCATCGGCGACCACGTCATGGGCTGGTCGACGTCCATTGTCGCGCCGCCGGACGGTTCGATGGTCGATTACATGGCCTCGCTGGAGCGGCTGACGCAGCGCAAGGAGCATCTGTATTTCTCCGGCCACGGCCCGGAGATTCCGAATGCGCAGAAGTTCGTGCGTTTCCTGATCCGCCACCGCAAGGCGCGCGAGGCGTCGATCCTGCATCGGCTCGGCAAAAGCGAGGCGGACATTCCGACCATCGTGCGCGCCAGCTACATCGGCATCGATCCGCACCTGATGAACGCCGCCGGTTATTCGGTGCTGGCGCACCTCGAGGATCTTGTCGCGCGCGGCGTGGTGGCGACCGATGGCGATCCCGTGATCGGCGGCAGCTACAGGTTGGCGTAAGATAGAGCGGATAGCCTATTAGTCGTTATTAACGAAAACACCCATCCGTCATGCCCGGGCTTGTCCCGGGCATCCACGTCTTAACGGCCACTCAGCGAGAAAGTCGTGGATGGCCGGGACAAGCCCGGCCATGACGCGTGGTTGTTTCTATCTGAACGAAACTTGCTCTCACGCGCTACTTCTTCGTCCCCTTCGCCTGCGCTTTCGCCGGCGGCATCGGCGTTTGCGGACGTTTGGCGGGCGCGGTGTTCTCGTCGGAAATCGTATTGAGGTCGGTGATCAGTTTGGCGATCCGCGCGGCGTTGCTGCCGAGGTCGCTTTCGAAGTGACGTGACGACGAGCGAATGTCGATGCGTGAGCCGTCACCATCCGGCACGACGCGGATCGCGACGTCTTCGCGTAATCCCATGACCGGCGTGCGCGCCACCGCCTCGATATGGCCTTCGCGGCGCGGCGGCTGCGGCGGTCTGGCATCGACGATGCGCCACTTGCGGCGCGTGACGAAATGCAGCGTCGCGTCGTAGGCGCGCTGCACCGGCACGTCGAGTTGTACCGGCTCGATATCGGGATAGGCCTGCCGCTGCTGCTCGGCGGAATAGAGCCCGGCATAGACGGCGGGATTGGTGTCGTCGCCGGTGCGCAGCCGCGCCAGCACGTCGAAGCGCGGCGGATTGATCGGGTCGGTGGTGACGTCGTAGATCTTCGGCAACTGGCGATATTGAAGCCCGAGATAGGCGGGATAGGCCAGCACCAGCATGGCGATGAACAGCGCCGCCGCGATGCGGCCGAGACCGCGCGCACCGGTCTGCCAGATCGCCGCGAAGGCCGCGAACGACACCAGGATCGCCAGCACCGCGCAGAACAGCGCGCCGGCGAAGGTCGCCAATGCTGGGCGCACTTCGAGGAAGCCGAAACGCACCACGATGGTCGACACCACGGCGACCACGGCGGCGAACACCGCGAGCCGTCGCGCCCAGGTGGCGAGCGCGGAATAGGGCTCGGAGAGATAAGCGGCGCGGAACCTGCGGGCCATTCGGGCGTCCGGTTGCGGGGAGGGCGGGTGCGCGGATCACTTTGGGTCTGATCCAACTGCGTTGAATCAGACCCGTCGTTTATCTTTTTGTTCGAGCATGATCTTTTCCGAAAACCGGTTCCCACTTTTCGGGATTATGCTCTACCTTATTTCAGGTACTGATGAAACGTTGCTTTCGTTGCGGGTCAGCGCGGCGAATTCGTCGGCGAGAAAATCCAGCAGCGCCCGCACCGACGGCAATAGCCCGCGCCGCGACGAGAACACCGCATGGATGATGCCGGCGCGTGGCCGCCATTGCGGCAGCACGTCCACCAGCGCGCCGGAATCGAGGTCGGTCTGGATCACCATGGTCGGAAATTGCCCGACGCCGATGCCTTTGAGCGCCGCGAAGCGCAGCGCCACCATGTCCTCGGTGATCAGGCGCGGCGTGTAGGGGATCAGCGCGGTGGCCCCGTCCGGGCCGTCGAGGCACCATTCGTGGCGCTGGTGCGGCGGCCCCCAGCCGATCGAGGGCAGCGTGGCGAGATCGGCGGGAACCAGCGCGCGGTTCAGGCCCTTGAGCAGCGCCGGGCTCGCCACCAGGCGCTGGGTGCTGTCGGCCAGCACGCGCATGACGAGGTCGTTGTCCTCCAGCGGCGGGAAGCGCACCCGCAGCGCGATGTCGATGCCTTCGGCGATGACGTCGACGCGGCGCGGCGTGCTCTCCAGATGCACCTCGACGTCCGGGCACTCGGCCATGAAGCGGGCGACCATCTCGCCGACCTGGAAATACAAGAGCGGCGGCGGGCAGCTGACCCGCACCACGCCCTGCGGCTTGGTGCGGGAGCGCTCGATCAGTTCGTCCGCAGCCTTCGCCTCCACCAGCATGGCGACGCAGTGGCGGTAATAATCCTGCCCGATCTCGGTGACGCTGAAACGCCGGGTCGAGCGCTGGATCAGCCGCACCCCCAACCGCTCCTCCAATAGCGCGATGCGCCGGCTCAGCCGCGAGCGCGGCATCCCCAGCGCGCGGGCGGCGGCGGCAAAACCGCCGTGATCGACCACCTGCACGAAATAATAAAGATCGTTGAGGTCCTGCATCATTGTCTCATCAATAGGACAGTGAGGCGCGATATTGCCAGCTACCGGGCCGTTTGTCTCGCTCATATCCTCCTTGGCAACACGGCGGCCGAACCCGGCCGCGCCAAAGGAGATACGACCATGCGCAAGGTTCTTGGTGTTTTCAGCGGCCCCCGGCCGCATTGGGTCGGCGACGGCTTCCCGGTCCGCTCGCTGTTCTCCCACGCCAGCCACGGCGACCACGTCAGCCCGTTCCTGCTGCTCGATTATGCCGGCCCGGCCGACTTCACCCCCACCGACAAACCGAGGGGCGTCGGCGTCCATCCGCATCGCGGCTTCGAGACCGTCACCATCGTCTACCAGGGCGAGGTCGAGCATCGCGACTCCACCGGCAATGGCGGCCTGATCGGGCCGGGCGACGTGCAGTGGATGACGGCGGCCTCGGGCATCCTGCACGAGGAGTTTCACTCGCGCGCCTTCACCAAGACCGGCGGCACGCTGGAAATGGTGCAACTCTGGGTCAACCTGCCCGCGAAGGACAAGGACGCGGCGGCCGGCTACCAGACCCTGCTCAACGCCGACATTCCGTCGGTCGATCTGCCCGAGGGCGCCGGCAAGCTGCGGGTGATCGCGGGTGAGTTCGGCGGCCGCAAGGGCCCGGCGAAGACTTTCACGCCGATCGACATCTACGACGTGAAGCTCAACCGCAACGGCGTCGCGACGCTGAACCCTGCGGAGGGACGCACCGTCGCGGTGGTGGTGCTCAAGGGCACGGTGCTGGTCAATGGCAGCGAGATCGCCCGCGAGGCGCAGTTCGCGCTGCTCGACCGCAGCGGCGGCGAGGTGACCATCGAGGCCAATGGCGAGGCGTCGGTGCTGATCCTTTCCGGCGAGCCGATCGACGAGCCGGTGGTGATGCACGGCCCGTTCGTCATGAACAGCGTCGATGAAATCCGCCAGGCCATGGTCGATTTCCAGAGTGGTCGCTTCGGCACATTGGAGCCGGTCACGGCCGACGCCTGACGACGAGTGCCGTGGCGCGATCCGGCGAAACGGATCGCGCCACGTTGCGAAGTTTGGCGCCGGCATCGCTCGCCCCGTCGCCGAAGGTATGATCTGGCCTGCATCGTTGCGGCCGGCGAGCTTATCCTGACGAAAGGAACAGCCATGAGCAGCGAACCGATCCGCGATCCGGTGAAGGATCATCTTCTGACGCCGCAAAATTCAGCGTTCATCATCATCGACTATCAGCCGGTGCAGGTGAACTCGATTGCCTCGATGGACCGGCAATTGCTGGTCAACAACATCACCGGTGCGGCAAGGGCGGCCGTCGCCTACGGATTGCCGATCATCCATTCGACCGTCAACGTGAAGACCGGGCTCAACAAGCCGCCGATCCCCACCATCCGCAAGGTGCTCGGCAAGTATCCGACCTACGACCGCACCACGATCAATTCCTGGGAGGACGTCGAATTCCGCAAAGCTGTCGAGGAGACCGGCCGCAAGAAGCTGATCATGACGGCGCTCTGGACGGAGGCGTGTCTGACATTCCCCGCGCTCGACGCCTTGAAGGAAGGCTACGAGGTCTACGTTCCGGTCGATGCCGTCGGCGGCACGTCGATTGCGGCGCATGACGCGGCGCTGCGCCGTGTCGAGCAGGCGGGTGCGAAGCTGATCAGCGTGCCGCAACTGTTCTGCGAATTGCAGCGCGACTGGAAGCGCAGCGAAACCGTTCCGGCCTTCATGAACTTGTTTATCGAAACGGGTGGAACGGCGGGAATCCAGTTCTCATATGACAAGTCGGAGTGAGGCGAATGACGGCGGTTATGCCACTGGCCGCGAAATAAGCATTTCAAGACTGAGACACGCGCGGGAGACGGTCACCGTCTTCCGCGGTCCACCCGATACACCCCACACACATCCATTGAGAGGAAACGCAGCCATGACTGCCACGAGCACACTTGCGAACTTCAACGGACAGAAGCCGATCATCGATCCGAACAACGCGGCGCTGCTGCTGATCGATCATCAGAGCGGACTGTTTCAGACCATCGGCGACATGCCGATGCCGGTGCTGCGCAACCATGCCGCAGCGCTCGCGAAGATGGCTTCGCTTTCGAAGCTGCCGGTGATCACCACCGCCTCGGTGCCGCAAGGCCCGAACGGGCCGCTGATTCCGGAGATTCACGCCAATGCGCCGCACGCGACCTATATTGCCCGCAAGGGCGAGATCAATGCGTGGGACAATCCCGATTTCGTCGCGGCGGTGAAGGCGACCGGGCGCAAGCAATTGATCATCGCCGGCACCATCACCAGCGTCTGCATGGCGTTTCCGGCGATCGCGGCGGTGCAGGACGGCTATCAGGTGTTCGCGGTGGTCGATGCTTCCGGCACTTACTCAAAGATGGCGCAGGAGATCACGCTGGCGCGCATCGTGCAGGCGGGCGTGGTGCCGATGGATACCGCGGCGGTAGCGTCGGAATTGCAACGCACCTGGAATCGCACCGATGCGCAGGAGTGGGCCAATGTCTACGCCAAGATTTTCCCGGCCTATCAATTGCTGATCGAAAGCTACCTGAAAGCGCAGGACGTCGAGAAGACCCACGAACAACTCGACTCGCAGCGGGCTTGAACACGAGCTTTTCGAGTAGAGTGGAAGCCGGCTTCGCGTGTCGAAAGCGTGGTGACGATCAAGGGTAATCGTCACCCACTTTCACGCGGAGATAGCACACGGTCGAGTATGCGGATGATGGGGTAATCAATCCACCAGTTTGAGGCTGGTGCGTGTAGGCGGTACGGTAGACGTTTTGGCGGCGAGCCAAAAGAGCAAAGACTCGATCTCATCCCAAGGCAAACAGAGTTCTTTCGCGATGTCACTCTTGGTAATGCCTTTGGTCCACAACGTGGAAAGTACTTTCGCGAGCACAGTCGATACCTCACGCTCAACGCCAAGAGGCTCTCCAGACCGATAGCCCTTATTTCCTAAATCGATAATGATCGAACGGTAGTTCCATTCTGTCAGCATTCCAATCTGGTGCAGCCGATTAGCCAATGCCATTGCGGAAACCTTCCAGCGCACCTTGGCCTTAATAACCTGAGATGAACTATAGACATAGGTGATGATACTTTTGACATCTGCCTCCGGCATAAGGAAGGCGGAGGCAAATTGGTTAGCTTCCCGCTCAGCATCATCCTCCGGCGCAGACTCTGCTTGGGCGTGAAAGTGTAGGACGAGATGCCCTAACTCGTGAGCGGCATCGAAATTAGAGCGCTCGGCCGTCTTCTTTTGATTTAAGAATATATAAGGGTGGTCATCATGCCAGAACGAATAAGCATCCACATTCTGCGTATTCTCCGACAGCGATAGAATTCGAACGCCCTTCGATTCAAACAACTTCAGGATATTACTTACAGGCCGATCACCAATTCCCCAGTGTTGACGTAAGAGACGAGCTGCAACTTCGGGTCTTCCATGCTCCTTACTCAAGTCAATGAGATCCGGACTAGGCAACATAAATCGCTTATCGATCCATTGATATAGGGCAATTCCGTGAGAGCCCGCAGCAAGCGAAGCGTCGCGCTCCGCAGCCTTCATTTTCTTTAGGCTTCGAAACGATACTGCTCGGGTCTCAAGGACCTCGGGCCTATCCATGAAGAAATATTCTCGAGGGTAGCCTAGGACAGCCACTAGCTTATCTATCGTGGTTTCATCAGGCTGATGACCATTCTCTACTTTGGATACTGTGACATCGGTAAGGCCAGCCGCAGCCGCTAATTGCTTTCCAGATAGCTTCTTTCGATGGCGAGCCACCTTCAATCGCTCAGCGGAAAACATCACGCGTTGTCTTTAAAGATCACGGGAACGTCGAAATCTTCTACAGGTCCCACCTCAGGTTCAGTAATGATTTCGGCCCAATCATCACTCGGGTTATCTACAAATATGCGCTCAACAAACTGGTCGTATTTCTTTTGCGCGATGATGGGACGCGACAACTCCACGCTTCCGTCTTCACCAACCATCACGAAATAGGTAACGACCTCATCTCCCATGGGGTCTTGAAACTCTTCGCGGGGCAAACGATCAGCGTCGGATTCTAGCTCTACTCCAAAGTGCTCAAAAAGAGGCAGTCTGCACAAACGTGCCATTCCGTTGCCTCTCTCAGAGCGAGGCATAGGAGGAAAGACCACGTCGCAAGCATGATCAACGTTCTGATAACCGATGCGAACGCCTAGCCGGTGATTAATCACGGCTTCGACACCAAGCGTTCGATCAATAACCCATTCGCCATCAAGCAATTGGCCACGCAGCGCACCCACACCATGAATGTATCCCAGGGTACCGGGTGCGTTCAGGGGCATTAGAGGACTGGCATCATCTGCCGCTGCTCGTGCTGAGTCTCGGATCGCTAAAACTTGTTCCACGGTAAGGCCCCAATCTGCGAGCCTGCGCCTCGCATCCTGCGGGTTCTCGATAATGGCAGTACGAAATGAGGGCATGGGACCTCTGCTAGAAGCGACTCGCGCCCTCATTAGATGGGAAGATTCTTAAACGCGCAAGTGCCAATTCGGCAGCGATGCAGTCCTTTCGTTAGTTCGCCAAAAAATGCCCGGACCTATGGTCCGGGCATTTCCACATCGATGACGCGCGCGGTTACGCCGCCGCTGTCGGCAGCGTGTAGTCCTTGAACTGGTCGCGGAGTGATGTCTTCAGGATCTTGCCGGTGGCGGTGTGCGGGATCGAGTTCACGAAGGCGACGTCGTCCGGCATCCACCACTTGGCAATCTTGCCGTCCATGTAGGTGAGGATGTCCTCGCGGGTCGCGGTCTGGCCTTCCTTGAGCTGGACGATCAGCAGCGGCCGTTCGTCCCACTTCGGATGGTAGACGCCGATCACCGCCGCTTCCGCCACCTTCGGGTGACCGACCGCGAGGTTCTCCAGATCGATCGACGAAATCCATTCACCGCCGGACTTGATGACGTCCTTCGAGCGATCGGTGATGCGCATGTAACCATGCTCGTTCATGGTCGCCACGTCGCCGGTGTCGAAGTAGCCGTTCTCGTCGAGGATGTTGGTGTCGACGCGGTAGTACGAACCGGAGATCGCCGGGCCCTTCACCTTGAGACGGCCGAAGGTCTTGCCGTCCCACGGCAGTTCCTTGCCGGCGTCGTCGGTGATCTTCATCTCGACCATGAACGGCGGGTAGCCCTGCATTTGCAGGATGTCGAGCTTGTCGTCGCCGGTGTAATGCGCATACGGCGCCTGCAACGCGCCGACGGTGCCGAGCGGCGACATTTCCGTCATGCCCCAGGCGTGGCGGACCTCGACGCCCATGTCGACGAACGCCTTGATCATCGAACGCGGCATCGCCGAGCCGCCGCAGATCACGACCTTGAGGTCGGGCAGGGTCGCCTTGTTCTTCTCCATGTATTGCAACAGCATCAGCCACACCGTCGGCACGCCGGCGGTGTAGGTGACCTTCTCGGTGGAGAGCAGTTCGTAGACGGATTCGCCGTCGAGCTTCGGTCCCGGCATCACCAGCTTGGTGCCCATCGCGGGTGCCGAGAACACGATGCCCCAGCTATTGGCATGGAACAACGGCACCACCGGAAGCATTGTATCCTTGGATGTCGCGCCGAGCGCGTCGCCGTTGTTGGCGATCAACGAATGCAGCACGTTGGAGCGATGCGAGTACAACACGCCTTTCGGATCGCCGGTGGTACCGGACGTGTAGCACATCGCCGCAGCGGTGTTCTCGTCGAACTCCTTCCATGTAAAATTGCCGTCGACTTCCGCGATCCAGTCCTCATAGGCGATCGCGTTCTTCAGCGTGGTCTGCGGCATGTGCGCCTTGTCGGTGAGCACGACATAGCGCTCGACGCTCGACAGCGTGCCGGCGATCTTCTCCAGCAGCGGAACGAAGGTCAGGTCGGTGATGACGATCCGATCCTGCGCGTGGTTGATGATCCAGCCGATCTGCTCCGGGAACAGGCGCGGGTTGACGGTGTGGCACACCGCGCCGATGCCCATGATGCCGTACCAGCATTCCATGTGGCGGGCGGTATTCCAGGCGATGGTGGCGACGCGGTCGCCGAGCTTGATGCCGTCGCGCTCGAGGCGTTGCGCCACCCGCAGCGATCGGGCGCGCATCTCACGGTAATTGGTTCGGACGATCGGGCCTTCGACGGATCGGGTGACAATTTCTCGGTCGCCGTGAACCCTGGCCGCATGATCGATGATCCGATGAGTCAGCAAAGGCCAGTCTTGCATCAACCCGCGCATTCGAATTTCCTCCTGATCGCGTATTCTCGTACTAATGCCCTTGGAAGGGGTCGGCATGGACATTAGCGCGCGGAACGCGGCGGGGAAATGCCATTCTGGGCCAAACTGCTGCGGCGAAAGGCCAATATGGTTTCTGGCGGCGCTGATGTTGGTGGTATTTTCGGCCATCGCGCAGGCGCGCGCGCTGCCGCCCGATCAGGTTGTCGTGGCCGCGCGCTCCACGCCGTCCGACGCGGTGCCGCTGCCGCGTCCGCGCCCTTCGGTGCCGGAGGAGGCCAATACCGCACCCGCCGCGCCAGGCGGGGAGGCGGCGCCGGTCGCGAGCGATCAACCGGCCCCGCCGTCGGCCTGTCGGCTGGCGTTGACCGACGCCATCGCCATTGCGCCGAGCATTCCGCCGGTGCGAGGGCCCGGCGCGTGCGGCGGCGACGACCTGGTGCGGCTCGAGGCGGTGGTGCTGCCGGACAAGCGCCGCGTCGCGGTGAAGCCGGCGGCGATCCTGCGGTGTCGGATGGCGTCCGCCGTTGCGCAATGGGTCCGCGAGGATGTCGCGCCGTTGGCGGCGGGGCTCGGCACTTCGGTGAGCGAACTCGATAATTTCGATTCGTTCGAATGCCGTGGCCGCAATCGTGTCGCCGGGGCGAAATTGTCCGAGCACGGCCGCGCCAACGCGCTCGACGTGCGCGGGGTGAAACTCGCCAACGGCCGCATGCTGTCGCTGACCGATCGTGACGCGCCGCGCGATGCGCGCGAGAAGGCGCGGGCGTCGGTCTGCGGGCGCTTCACCACCGTGCTCGGTCCGGGCTCAGACGGTTATCACGAAGATCACATCCATCTCGATCTGGCGGAGCGCCGCAACGGCTATCGCATCTGCCAGTGGATCATCCGCGACGGCGCGACCGAGATCGCGACGCCGCTGCCGTCGCCGCGTCCGCAAGACGCGCCGCCGCGCGAACTCGCCAGCCGCGAAGATGCACAGCCGGCGCAGAATAATGACGCGAAGCAGATCGAAGATGTAAAGGTGCAGCCGGCTCAACCGCCGCCGGCCCTGTCGCTCTCTCCGGTGCCGCTGGCGCGGCAGCCGGCGGATGTCGCTAAACCGATTGCGCCGAAGTCGGTCGCGTCGAAGCCGAGTAAGCCTGATGCGGCCCAACCGGATGCAGCGAAACCGGACGACGCCAAGCCCGCGGCAAAATCGTCGCGCAAGAGCAAGCGCGCCGCCCGCGAAGCGGCCACGCAGCCGATGCAGATCGTGCCCGATGCGAAGCCGTCAAACGATCCACCGTCATCCGCCCACCACGCGAAGCGGAGAAAGACGGCGCGCAAGAAAGCGCGTCGCAGCGAGCCGGACCTGCCGCGCGTGCTGCGGAAAATGTTCGAATAAGCCGTCAAACTTATCCATCGTCATGGCCGGGCTTGTCCCGGCCATCTACGTCTTTGATCTTGCGCCACTCGTAAGACGTGGATGCCCGGCACAAGGCCGGGCATGACGAGTTGCCGATTCTATCCGAACGAAACCTGCTCCAGCGAAACTGGTCGCAGTCGTGCCTAACCGAACTCAACAAAAAAGCGCCGGTCGCCCGGCGCTTTTTCGTATCGTCGATGGCGTTGCGCGACGGCTTAGTAATTGCCGTTGGTCGCGCCGCCCATGGCCAGCCGCGGCTTGTCGGGCGAGTCGCCGTGCTTCGGCTCCAGCACCACCACCGGCGCGTTCGGCTTGACGCGATTGTAGAGGTCGATGACGTCCTCGTTGAGCATGCGGATGCAGCCCGACGAAATCGACGCGCCGATGTATTCCGGCTGGTTGGTACCGTGGATGCGGAACAGCGTGTCTTTGTTCCCCTGATAGAGATACAGGGCGCGGGCGCCGAGCGGATTGTCCGGACCGCCCGCAACGCGCGCCGGCAGGCCTTCGATGCGCTTGTGGATGTCCGAGGTCGGGACCCAATCCGGCCACTCGCGCATGTTGCCGACCCGCGCCACGCCGGAGAAGGCGAGGGCTTCTTCGCCCACGGTCACGCCGTAGCGGATCGCCTTGCCGTTATCGAGCACGTAATAGAGGTAGTGATTGTCGGAATCGACCAGGATCGAGCCGGGCGCTTCCTTGCGGTGATAATCGACGATGGCGCGGCGGAACGGCTGCGGCACCGGGCTCTTGTCGTAACGAACCTTGGCCAGCAATTCCTTGTCGCGCGGCTTGAATTGGTTGGCGTTGGTGGCTTCGAAATGCGTGGCAGTCTGACAGCCCGCCAACATCAATCCGGCGGCGAGAACTCCCAACTTGGTCAACAACGACATCAACGTGATCCAATCTGCTTGATACGAATGCCTCACCGATCGTCTGGCTTGGCGCTATCTGGTTCGATCCGAGGGCTGGCGCCGGGAGCACTGTCCCGAAACCCGCCCGACATACAGAACGCTAGTTAAACCGGCGTTCGCTGTAATTTCCTTCAGGCGTCCTCAATAATTCCCGTTGGTGGCGCCGCCCTGTAACGCCAGCTTGGAGTTGAAGGGCGAGTCGCCGTGCTTCGGCTCCAGCACCACCACCACGGTTCCCATCTTGACGCGATTGTAGAGGTCGATGACGTCTTCGTTGGTCATGCGGATGCAGCCCGAGGAGATTGACGCGCCGATATATTCGGGCTGATTGGTGCCGTGGATGCGGAACAGCGTGTCCTTGCCGCCCGAATAGAGATAGAGCGCCCGCGAACCCATGGGATTGTCCGGACCCGGCGCGACGAATTTCGGCACACCCAGCCGCTCGATCTCGCCCGGCGTCGGGTGCCATGCCGGCCACTCGGTCATCGCGCCGACCTTGGCGATGCCGGACCAGGCCATGGCTTCCTCGCCGACGGTAATTCCGTAGCGGATCGCCCTGCCGCCATCGAGCACGTAATAGAGGTAGTGATTGTCGGAATCGACCACGATCGATCCCGGCTCCTCCTTGCGATGATAGCTGACGATAGCCCGGCGGAACGGCGCGGCCACCGGCGTCTTGACGTAGCTGACCTTGGCCAGCAGTTCCTTGTCGTGCGGCTTGAAATTGGCGGTGTTGGTGGCCTCGAAGTGCGTCGCGGTGGTTTCGACGCAGCCCGATAGCAGCAGGCCGACGGCCAGGAAGCCCATTTTCACGAACGGCGATTTCACAAGCGGTGACTTCACAAGCAGCGACATGGCGTGATCCGTATCTGGTAACCGCCCACACATGGTGGCCGGCATTCAGACATCGGCGCCGGCACGGGCGATTCCGCAGCCATTACTATCGCTTAAACGTGCCACAATTCCAGCAGTTAGACGCCTGCTTCGCTATGCAGCATGGTGGTTGTGATATTTTTGCCGCAACGCGAGGGGCGGATTTGCCTTGGTCCGTGCCTTGATACCGATCGGCGTCATGCCGTTGTCATGGTCGAATGCGAACGCTGGCGGCGCGTCGGACGCGGCCCGGAAAGGCTTGCCAGAATCGGCCGGATCGGCGCACTCAAGCGAGCGGATCGCGATCTTGCGCGCGTCCCGACCGGCCCCTCCCAACGGCCCTGGAGTCCCTGCATGCTGACCATCTTCGCGCCGACCGGCTCAGCCCTGAAGAAAGTCGATTGCGCGAATTTGGCGTCGTTACCGGAAAGCGCGGTGTGGATCGACATGTTCAATCCGACGCCGGAGGAGGACCGCGCCGTCGAGGGACTGGTGCGGATCGCGGTCCCCACCCGCGAAGAGATGCAGGAGATCGAGATCTCCAGCCGCCTCTATGTCGAGAACGGCGCGCGCTACATGACGGCGATCCTGATGTGCGGCTCGGAGACCGATGCGCCGCGCACGACGCCTGTGACCTTCATCATGTCGGATCGCCGTCTGGTGACGGTGCGTTACGATAGCCCGCGTCCCTTCGCGGCGGTGGAGCACAAGCTGGCGCGCACCGCGGCGCCCGATGTCAACGGCGACGCCGTGGTGCTGGAATTGCTGGAAGCGGTGATCGATCGCTGCGCCGATATTCTCGAACGCGCCGGCGCCGATGTCGATGCGGTGAGCCGCGAAATCTTCGAGCCGGAAGGCTCGGCGCGCACCGGCCACGCCAAGCGTTATTCCGACATTCTCATCGCGATCGGCCGCAAGGGCGACCTCACCTCGAAGGTGCGCGAGAGTCTCGTCTCGATCGGACGCGTCGTCACTTTCGTCGTGGCCGAGGCCGACAACGTCAAATGGTCGAAGGAGCGGCGCGCGCAGCTCAAGACCATGCAGCGCGACGTGGCCTCGCTGTCCGATCACGCGTCCTATCTCTCGAACAAGATCACCTTCGTGCTTGACGCGATGCTCGGCGTCGTCAACCTCGAGCAGAACAACATCATCAAGCTGTTCTCGGTGATGGCCGTGGTGTTGATGCCGCCGACGCTGATCGCCTCGATCTACGGCATGAACTTCAAGGTGATGCCGGAGCTTGATTGGTCGCACGGCTATCCGCTGGCGTTGATCGCGATGCTGTGCGCGGCAGTCGGACCCTACATGTTCTTCAAGTGGAAGAAGTGGTTGTAGGCGAATAGCGCGGCAGGGTTGCAGGGCGACCTGCCGAGATTTGCTTTTTCATTCGTTATTCAAGATGAACAGTTCGTTGCACCGGGTCGTGAGTTGTCGCAAAAACCCTTGTACCACGGGCATTTTATGCCTGTTTCGGACCCGCCGGAACCGCGCCACAATTTCTCTCGTAAAATTTGAGCGTTGCGCTGAACGATTGATCCAAACGTTCTTGCGATAAGTCCTCACCGACAAGTGAGGATCACATGGTTGAAAAACTCATCGCCCGTGGACGCAACGTCATCGACCTTTCGGCCTATCGGCAGCGCGCCCATCCGGCGGTTGCTCAGCCGTTGGTCGCCAGCCACAACTACTGCTCGCATTGCGGCGCGTGGATGGCTGAAGGGGAATCCGAAGACGAATGCTCGGCCCGCGACGCCGGCACCGGCTTCCGCGCTATCGGCGTTCAGTAACGGAATCGCGGCGCTCGTTCGACGTGAGATGCAATAACGTTGAATTGCGCCGGGCACGGCGCACTCCCTCTCCCGCTTGCGGGGGAGGGTTGGGGTGGGGGCCTTGCATCTAACGAGGAGCCCCCTCTCTGTCTCTCCCCCGCAAGCGGGAGAGAGGACCACAACGGCAACGGTCGCGCCAAGCGGCTAAGTCTATCAGTCTTAAACGTGCTGGCCGCCGTTGATGTGAATCTCCGCGCCGTTGACGTAGGACGATGTTTCCGAACACAGCACGTAGATGATCTTCGCCACTTCGTCCGGCGTGCCGAGGCGGCGCAATGGAATCTGGCTCTCCACGATCTTCTCGGTGCCCGGCGATAGAATCGAGGTGTCGATCTCGCCCGGTGCGATGGCATTGACGCGGATGCCGAAGCGGCCGAAGTCCGATGCCATCTCGCGGGTCAGCGCGGCGAGCGCCGCTTTCGAGGTCGCATAGGCAGCACCCGCGAACGGATGCACCCGCGAGCCGGCGATCGACGTCACATTCACCACCGAGCCCTTCGCCGCTTTCAGTTCGTCGAGCAGGCCGCGCGCCATCATGATCGGCGCGAAGAAGTTGACGCGAAACACATGGCTCCAGGTATCGGTGTCGGTTTCGATCGAGCCGAGCCGGGTGCCGTCCGGCGCCTTCGGTGAAATCGCGGCATTGTTGACCAGCGCGTGCAGCGTGTTGCCTTCCAGCCGCTCGCGGATTTCCGCGATCGCGCGCTGCGTATCGTCGTGGCTGGCGAGGTCGACCTGGATGTGATCCTCCGGTCCCGCGCCCCATGGACATTCTTCCGGAAACGGATGCCGCGAACAGGTCAGCACCCGCCAGCCGGCGCTGGAGAAACGGATGACCGTCGCGTGGCCGATGCCGCGACTGGCGCCGGTCAGCAGCATGGTTCGTCGCGGCGCGTTGCTGGTGTTCTGCATCAGCGGTTCTCTTTTTCCTTCGTCATGCCCGGCCGTGACGGCCAGTTTTACGGATACATGCGCGTCTTGGTCCACGCCATGTCGGGCGTGTCGCGACGGAATTCAATGCGGTCGTGCAGCCGGAACGGACGGTCGTGCCAGAACTCGATGCGCAGCGGCGTGATGCGCCAGCCGCTCCAGCCGGGCGGGCGCGGCACTTCGCCGATAAGATGCTTGGCGGCGACCTTGGCGATGGCCTGCTCGAAGGCGAAGCGGCTTTCCAGCGGCTGCGATTGTTTGCTGGCCCAGGCGCCGATCTGCGCCTGCTTGGGCCGGGTGGCGAAATAGGCGTCGGCCTCGGCATCGGTCACCGGCGTCACCGGGCCGCGAATGCGGATCTGCCGGCGCAGCGACTTCCAGTGAAACAGCAGCGCTGCTTTCGGATTGCCGGCAAGTTCGCGGCCCTTCTGGCTGGCGATGTGGCTGTAGAACACGAAGCCGTCGGTATCATAGCCCTTCATCAGCACCATGCGGACATCGGGAAGGCCGTCGGCGTCGACCGTCGCCAGCGCCATCGCGTTGGGATCGTTCGGCTCGCTCGCCTGCGCCTCGGCAAACCATTCGGCAAACAGGGGAAACGGATTCTCCGCGGCGGTGAAATCACCAGACGTTAACTCGGTTGGGTGTTTGATGGAGGCTGTATCGGTCATGTTCGGAGTTCCGCGTTGCGTCGGCCATCAGCCCAGAGTCCCAAGGGACCTTTGCGTCGGCCAAGCCTATATAAGGCAGGCGGCCGCATTGGCCTATCGGTCCTACGCCCGGCAGGCATGTTGATGACAACGATTCTAATGGGCGTGGCGCTCGGCGGGTGCAGCGTCGGCAAGTTCGACGCCCTGTCGGCGGTCAAGGGCGGCGACGACGTCACGGGTTCGATCGCGTCCGCGCAGCAGGCGGCCGTCCCGAGCGACAGCCCCACCGCCGCCGATCTCGCCTTCGCCCGCGTCGCAGCGTCCGACGTGCTGACCAAGGGCAGCAAGGATTCGAGCCAGCCGTGGGAAAATCCCTCGACCGGCGCGCGCGGCTCGGTGACGCCGCTGGCCAGCGCCTATTCCGCCGAGGGCCGCACCTGCCGCGATTTTCTGGCCAGTTACGTCAACGGTACCTCGGAAAGCTGGCTGCACGGGGCGGCCTGCCGCGCCGAAGGCGGGCGCTGGGAAATCCGCACGCTGAAACCGTGGAAACAAGGCTGATTCCGGCTGTTTCCGGCATGGCGACCAGTTGCAAAAATGCCACGAACCTCCCAGATGTAATGCGAATAGGCCGTTCGGCCATATCCCGACTTTAAGGAGACGAGACGGATGCGCGACCCCTATGAGGTCTTGGGGGTGCAGCGAAACGCAAGCGCTGCGGCGATCAAGAGCGCCTATCGCAAGCTTGCGAAGAAGCATCACCCCGACAGTAACAAGAACGACCCCAAAGCGGCGACCCGCTTTTCCGAACTGAATTCCGCCAACGAAATTCTCGGCGACGAGGAAAAGCGCAAGCAATTCGACCGCGGCGAGATCGACGCCGAAGGCAAGCCGCGCTTCCAGGGTTTCCCCGGCGGCGGCGCCGGCCCGCGCGGCGCGCCGGGCGGCGGCTTCGAGCAATATAACTTTCGCAGCGGCGGCGGCCCCGGTGGATTCGGCGGTGGCGGCGCGGCGTTCGAGGACATCCTCAACAGCATGTTCGCCGGCGCTGCGGCCGGCGGCGGACGCGGCGCGCGCGGCGGCCGTCAGTCCTTCGAGTTCGACGGTGGCGGTTTCGGCGCGCCCGACCTCGACCTCAACGTGACGATGACGGTGTCGCTGGAAGAGGCGGTCAAGGGCGGCGAGAAGCGCGTGCGGCTACCCAACGGCAAGGAATTGAACGTCAAGATTCCGGCGGGCGTCACCTCCGGCCAGCAGATCCGGCTGAAGGGGCAGGGCGAAAGCGCGCCCGGCCACCGGCCCGGCGATCTGCTCATCGCGATCACCATCGCGCCGCATCCGGTGTTCAAGACCGACGGCGACGACCTGCGCGTCGATCTGCCGATCACGCTTTACGAAGCGGTGCTCGGCGGCAAGGTGCGGGTGCCGGTTCTCGGCGGCGCGGTCGAACTGACGCTGCCGAAGAACACCTCCAGCGGCCGCACCTTCCGCCTCAAGGGCAAGGGCCTGCCGAAAACCGGCGGCGGCAACGGCGATCAGTTCGTCACCATGCGCATCATGCTGCCGGACGGCAACGACGCCGCACTGGAAACCCTGATGCAGAAATGGCGCGACGATCACCCCTACAACCCGCGCAGCGGGATGGAGTGACGCTTGCGTGTCGTCCTGAGAGTCTTCTCATGAACTGCTGAGTATCGCAAAGCGCTCAAACAACCACGGAGTCGTCCCCGCGCAGGCGGGGACCCAGACTCCGCAGCGGTCGTGATCTGTAAAGCGCATGTTGCCCGCGCCCGTTCAAACAATGAAGGCCAGGGGTAATGGGTCCCCGCCTGCGCGGGGACGACTCGCGGAGGTTTTGACGCCTTTACTTTCGTTATTGCGAGCGGAGCGAAGCAATCCAGCCTTCATACCCGAACTCTGGATTGCTTCGTCGCTTCGCTCCTCGCAATGACGGAGGATGGTGTGTCGCGCGTTACGGCTCGCTGACAAACGCATCCATCAGCGCATTGAACGTCTCCGCCTGCTCCCATTGCGGCAGGTGGCCGGCGTTGTCGATCACCTGCACCTTGCCGCGCCACAGCGTCGGCATCGTCAGCGTGTCGAAGTATGTGCCGTTGATCAGTTGCTCCTGCGCGCCGTGCAGCACCGCGAGCGGCTGCTTGAGATCGGCGATCACTTTCACCTCGTCGCGGAAGCCGTCGGGGC
This sequence comes from Xanthobacteraceae bacterium, assembly GCA_051954235.1. Lineage (GTDB taxonomy): Bacteria > Pseudomonadota > Alphaproteobacteria > Rhizobiales > Xanthobacteraceae > 62-47. The sequence continues at coordinate 718 of JBQCHY010000119.1, read as the reverse complement.
CGATGCTGGCGGCGAGTTGCGCGCGGGCGCGGCCGTCGGTGCGCAGCACGTCGTCGATCATCTCGCGCGGCAGGTCGGTGATGCCGGGCCGGAACGCGGCGGCGACATAGGCGCGCGCCTGTTCTTCGTTCAAGTCTGGCGCGAAGGTGTAGGCCATCGCCGGTGTCGGCAGGAACGCCTGCTCCATCGCCGGCGGAAAGCCGAGTGGCGGCGTGCCGAAAATCGCAAAACCTTTCGCGCGCGGCAGGTCCGGCGCGGCTTCCAGCACGATATGGCCGCCGAGGCTCCAGCCCGCGAACACAGCATCCTCGATGTCGAGTTGCTTCACCACGTCGCGCAACACGCGCGCATAGCCCGGCATGTTGTAAGTCGCGGCGGGATCGGTCGCGTTGTCGGATTGGCCGTGGCCCGGCAAATCGAATGCGATGACCCGATGCTTTTGGCCGAGCGCGCTGTCGAATTGTTTCGCGAACGCTTTTGAGGAAGCCGAGTTGCCATGCACCAGCACGAGGGTTCGGCCGGCGCCTTCGGAGTCGTGACAGACGATCTTGCCCGACAGGCTTTCAAGGGTGGTCGTTTTCATGTGCTTCGCTCCCCGTATGACAATGCTGGGCGAGAGTGGCCTGAAAATCGCGGCGGCGGAAGAGGGATGCGACGGCGTCATCCTCGGCGTCGTCCCCGCGCAGGCGGGGACCCATTACCCCCTGGCCTCGATGAT
>JBQCHY010000118.1:0-20961 GCA_051954235.1 Xanthobacteraceae bacterium | reverse complement strand
CCTTAATCCCAACATCCCGTTTTCCTTATCACCCCAAAAACAACCGGGGGCTCGCCCCCGCCGGGCGGGGTCCCCACGCTTCGCATTGGAAATCCGTCCTCGAAACCGGTCGACTTCTGATCGCTTTCGACTCAATCCCACTCGGTTCCGTTTCACGCATCGTCCGCGGCGTCATCGTCCGGATTATCCCGCCGCGCCGCCATCAGGCCGAGCGCAAGTCCGCCCAGCACGATGACTGGGAGCAGTCGCTTGATCCCGACGACGCGGGCCAGTTGCAGGCCGGTCGCCAGCAGCGCCGGATCGGTCAGGATGCTTTGCGAGGCGCGCTTGGCGGCTTCCTTGCGGTGGGCTTCGGCGCGGCGTTTCTGCTCGCCGTGGATCGCCAGCACAATGAGCGCCACCACCAGAAACAATGCCGCGCCCGCGAAACAGGCATAGATCGATCCATATTCTCGCGCGATAGCGATGAAACCCGCTGCGCAAAGGAAAATCCCCGCGATCAGCAGCGCCATGATGTTGACGACGACGAGGCCCGACAGCCGCAACGTGGTGCTGGTGTTGGTTTTGAAATCATCGATCCATCGTTGAAACATGCCGCGCCTCGATATCCGTCACGCAATAAAAAGACCGCGTCGGAGCGCGGTCAGCCGACCGTCCGGGCGCCTGGCGCGCCCGGAACAAGGGTGTTGCCGCGGCTCACCTGCGCCAAATTCACCTGCGCCATGTCACGCCGACCAGGAAACCGAGGCCAAGCGCGACGGCGATGGCCGCGACGGGCCGTTCGCGGATCGCATCCTCCAGCGTTTCCTCGAGCGAACTGGCGGCATCCTGCGCGGCTTCCATCGCGGCGTTGCCGCGCTCCTGCGCGTCTGACAGCGCGGCATCGACGTTGCGCCGCGCCTGCCGGTAACCGCGCCGCGCCTGCTTGGCGGCCTCGCCCGAAACGGCGTTGAGCGCATCTGCGATCCGTTCGGACAACCTGCTGATATCCTCCTTCACGCCGGCCAGATCTTTTTCGAAACGCTCGGACAGGCCCTTGTCGGCATCGCTGCTCGCCATTCAACTCTCCTCGGGTAATAGCTTGCACGTCAACGTCGCGCGACGATGCAAAGTTCCATCGACGGGAGAGCATGCGACGCATAGCGCACGGCCGATGACCGTGTCGGCGCGGCAATCGCAGTTAGATCTGACCGAGCAGCAGCAGCACCAGCACGATGACCAGAATGGTGCCGACGATGCCGGAGGGGCCGTAACCCCATCCGCGGCTATAGCCCCAGCTTGGAAAGACGCCGAGCAGAATCAGGATGAGGAGGATGATCAGAATGGTGCCGAGTGACATGTGAACGCCCTCGCAAAGCGGCGGATGGCCAAAGTCTCAGCCCAAATCGAAACCCAAATCGAAACCCAAGTCCGTAACCCAAGTTCGTAACCCAAGTAATAGCTCAAGTCGTCGCCATGGGTTCGAGACCGGCCGCATCCGGCTAACCGTGATGTCATCCGAAAGTTCCCGTTTGTCACGACGTGCCGGAACCCGAGCCCGCCTTCTGGCGTTGGCAGACGACTGGCGTGGCGATGAATTGTCGGCGGTGAACTTTTGCGAGCGAGCCGCGTCTTACTGTCCGGCGCGCGCGAACGCCAGGGCTGAAGTCACAGGTTTGGACAAGGGCGGAGTAAGTCATGACCACACTCGGAAGCTCGATGGTTCGTGGTGTGGTCATGGCGGCGGCTGTTGCCGTGTCCGGTCTGGTCGCGGCGCCGGCGCAGGCCAACGATTTCTTCTCGACATTGTTCGGCGGCATGATAGGTCAACCGTCACCGCCGCCGTCATTCTTCCCGTTCGGCAATGGCGATGCGGGTGCGCCGCCGGCGCCGCGTCAGCGCTCGGCCTCCAGCGGCGGGCGGCAGGCGTTCTGCGTGCGGACCTGCGACGGCCGTTATTTCCCGCTGGCCACACCGACCGGGCAGAGCCGCGCGACGTCGTGCAACGAACTCTGTCCCGCCAGCGACACGAAGGTATTTTACGGCTCCAACATCGATCATGCGGCGAGCGAGAACGGCAAGAGCTATTCGTCGTTGCCGAATGCATTCCGTTACCGCAACGAGATCGTCTCCGGCTGCACCTGCAACGGCAAGGATACGTTCGGATTGGCCAAGGTCGACATCAAGGACGATCCGACCTTGCGCAAGGGCGACATCGTCGCGAGCGAGGACGGGCTGCTCGTGGCGCACAAGTCAGACAAGCGCGGCGCGTCGCTGAATTTCTCGCCGGCGTCGCCTGCGGTGATCGCGCGCTACGCGAAAGCGCCGATCGTGGCATCGGAGCAGTGACGCAGCGTTAGTGTAACGCTTTCGACGGGGATCCTGTCAGCAGTTCCGATCGCGGGAACCTGTTTCGGTCATAGGCGTTGGATCGTCACGTCATCCGCGTCGCAACGTTGCGGATGATCCGTTCGACGCAGTTATTCCATGACCTGAAGGTGCCTTCATGCTAATCGGTATTCTGATTACCTTTCTTGTCGTTATCCTTGTGCTCTATCTCATCGGCATGCTGCCGATCGACGGACGCGCCAAACAGATCGCGCGCGTCATCGTCATCATCATCGGCATCGTATCGCTGCTGAAGTATCTCGCGGTGTTTTAGGGATGCACTTACTTGCCGTCATTGCGACGAGCACAGCGACGGAGCAATCCAGTTCTTGCTTCGCTTCGCTCGCAATGACGAACCGAGAGGCCTGCAAGAGATCGTCATGCCCGGGCTTGTCCCGGGCATCCACGTTTTTATAGGATAACCGCAAGCAAGACGTGGATGGCCGGAATAAATCCGGCCATGACGAATCGAGAAAACATCAGCAACAAAAAAGCCCCAGCGTGAGCCGGGGCTTTTGTTTGTGACGGAGTGAGAAGTTCTAATCAGCCCGCCGCCTTGGCTTCACGACGGCGCGCGGTCAGGATGAATTCGGTGTAGCCGTTCGGCTGCTCGCGGCCCTCGAACACCAGATCGCACGCGGCCTGGAAGGCGACGCCGTCGAACTTCGGCGCCATCGGCTTGTAGAGCGCGTCGCCCGCGTTCTGCTTGTCGACGACCACCGCCATGCGCTTGAGCGAATCCATCACCTGATCCTTGGTGACGACGCCGTGTTGCAGCCAGTTGGCGAGATGCTGGCTGGAGATGCGCAAGGTGGCGCGGTCTTCCATCAGGCCGACGTCATGAATGTCCGGCACCTTGGAGCAGCCGACGCCCTGGTCGATCCAGCGCACGACGTAACCCAGAATGCCCTGACAGTTGTTGTCGATCTCCTGCCGCACATCGTCCGGCGCCCAGTTCGACTGCGACACCGGGATGGTGAGGATGTCGGAGAGCTTCGCGCGCTGGCCGCCCTTCTTCAGTTCGGCCTGACGCGCATGCACGTCGACCTGATGATAATGCAGCGCGTGCAATGTCGCGGCGGTCGGCGAGGGCACCCACGCGGTGGTCGCGCCGGCCTTCGGGTGGCCGATCTTCTGCGCCAGCATGTCGGCCATCTTGTCGGGCGCGGCCCACATGCCCTTGCCGACTTGCGCGTGACCGGGCAGGCCGTCGGCGAGGCCCATGTCGACGTTCCAGTCTTCATACGCCTTGATCCACGGCTGCGCCTTCATGTCGTTCTTGCGGATCATCGGGCCGGCTTCCATCGAAGTATGGATTTCGTCGCCGGTGCGGTCGAGGAAGCCGGTGTTGATGAACATGATGCGGGCTGACGCATTCTGGATGCAGGCCTTGAGGTTCACTGTGGTGCGGCGCTCCTCGTCCATGATGCCGATCTTCATGGTGTTGGCGGGCAGGCCGAGCATCGCTTCGACGCGGCCGAACACGTCGCAGGCGAACTTCACTTCGTCCGGCCCGTGCATCTTCGGCTTGACGATGTAGATCGAGCCGGTGCGGCTGTTGCGCGCCTTGCCGTTGCCCTTGAGGTCGTGCATCCCGAGCAAACCGGTGACGGCGGCATCGAGCAGGTTCTCCGGAATCTCGTTGCCCTTGTCGTCGAGCACTGCGTCGGTGAACATGTGATGGCCGACGTTGCGCATCAGCAGCAGGCTGCGGCCGTGCAGCTTCACGTCCTTGCCGTCGGGGCCGGTGTAGACGCGGTCGGCGTTGAGCGCGCGCGTCATGGTCTTGCCGCCCTTCTCGAAGGTGTCTTCGAGCGTACCGCTCATCAGGCCGAGCGTGTTGCGATAGACGAGCACCTTGTCCTCGGCATCGACGGCGGCGACCGAGTCTTCCATGTCGAGAATGGTGGAGACGGCGGCTTCCATGATCACGTCGGCGACGCCGGCGGCATCGTCCTTGCCGATCGGAGAATTGCGGTCGATGACGATCTCGATATGCAGGCCGTTGTTGACCAGCAGCACGGCGTCGGGCTTGGCGGCGTCGCCACGGAAACCTGCGAACTGCTTCGGGTTCTTCAGCGCGACGTCGCCCTTGGCGGCCTTCGCCACCAGCGCGCCGTTGACGACGCTATAGCCGGTGACCTCAGTGTGGCTGCCGGATGCGAGCGGCGCGGCCTCGTCGAGGAACGCCTTCGCCTTGGCGATCACCTTGTCGCCGCGCGCCTTGTTGTAGCCTTTGCCGGCTTCGCTCGGATCGTGCGGGATGGCGTCGGTGCCGTAGAAGGCGTCGTACAGGCTGCCCCAGCGCGCGTTGGCGGCGTTGAGCGCGTAGCGGGCGTTGGTCAGCGGCACCACGAGTTGCGGACCGCAGATCTTGCCGATTTCCTCATCGACATTGGCGGTCTCGACCTGTTGCGTCGCAGGTTCAGGGCGCAGGTAGCCGATCTCCTTGAGGAAGGCGGTGTAGGCATTGATGTCGAATGCCTTGCCCTTGTGGGCGCGGTGCCAGTCGTCGATCTTGGCTTGCAACGTATCGCGCACCGCGAGCAGTTCGCGGTTCTTCGGCCCGAGATCGCGGACGATGCCGGCGAGCCCCGCCCAGAACGCATCGGCGGATACACCCGTGCCGGGCGCGGCTTCCTTGGTGATGAAATCGTGGAGGACGGGGGCGATCTTCAGTCCGTGGGCGTCGATACGGTTCATAATGGGATTTCTCACGAGAACGGCGGCAAAAGCAAAGGGCGGAGATTTGGGATTTGGCGCAAAACGCCGCAAAAAGCCCATGCCGAGGCGGGTTAAGCGCCCCTTTTAGCGCCCCCCCGCCCCCATGAGAAGGCCCCTCCGAAGGTCCAAGCCGGGGGGGCGGTATTAAGCTCCGGGGCGGGAATTGCTGCGATTCAGAGACTGATCGGGATTAGCTTGGCGCGCGGAGTTGCAACCCGAACATCGTCGTCCCCGCGCAGGCGGGGACCCAGACTCCGTAGCAGCAATGACGCGGAAAGCGCCCGTTGCTTGCGCCTGCAATCACAATAAAGGCCGGGGTAATGGGTCCCCGCCTGCGCGGGGACGACGGGGAGTTTGTTGGTCAGGACGCGGCGAGGTCGGCGACGGTATCGACCAACACGCCGGTGCGCGACAGCATGCGGGTGATGTCGCCGGTTGCATCCGCGATGGCACGACGTGACGTATCGATGGTCAGTTCGCTCGCGTGCGGCGGCTGATAATCATTGCCGATGCCGGTGAAGCCGGTGAGGTTGCCGGCGCGGGCTTTCGCATAGTGGCCCTTGGGGTCGCGGCTTTCGCAAACCTCGGCCGGTGTCGCGATATAGATCTCGCGGAACAGGTCGCCGGCAATGCGCCGCGCCGCCGCGCGATCTTCCGTCGATGGCGACACGGCCGCGACAATGGCGATGTGGCCGTTGCGGGCGAGATGCACTGCCACTTCCGCGAGACGGCGGATATTCTCGCTGCGATCTTTCGCGGAGAAGCCGAGATCGCCGTTGAGGCCGGCGCGCAAGGTGTCGCCGTCGAGCAGCACCGGCGAGCCGCCGCTCTGAAACAGGCGGCGTTCCAACGCGCGTGCGAGTGTCGATTTTCCGGCGCCGGGCAACCCGGTCAACCACAGCACCGCGCCGCGATGATGATAACGCGCCGCGCGCTCTTCCGGCTGCAACGCCGATTCAACCGGCACGATATCGATCGGCGTTGCACGCTGCACAGCGTCGATGCCGATCACCAGTCCGCCGCCGGCGATACGGCCGTTGACCTCGATGACGAGGCGGCCGGTATGCGGATTGTCGGTGTGAACATCCGCCGCCACCGGCTGCGCCAGCGCGATATCGATTTCGCCGACATGATTGCGCGCGATCGCCACGCTCGCGTCATTTGAAAGTTCGCCAGGATCGACGGCTTTATCGATGGCGGCGACGGTGGCGCGGCTTTCCTTGGTGCCGAGCCGGACCAGAATGGCGGCGCCGGCCACGAGCGGCTCGTCGTGGAGCCAGAAGATGCGCGCGCGGAGACGCTTGGTCGCGCGCGGTGCGCTGTTGGCATGGCCGATGATGTCACCGCGTTCGAGAAACAACTCGCGGTCCAGCGTGATGCCGACAGCGTGGCCGGCGTGATGGCGCTCCCTGAGCGATGTCGCGGGCCAGCTTTCGACCGAGCGGATTTTCGCGATCTTGCCGGCCGGCATGATGACAATCTCGTCGCCGCTTGTGAGATGACCGGACTCGATGCGGCCGGCGACGATGCGGCGGTCGTCGAACTTGTAGATCGCCTGCACCGGCAGTCGCAGCGGAAGTTGCTCCAGCGCGCGCGCCGGTTCGAACTGATCGATGGCGCCGATCACGGTCGGCCCGTCGTGCCAATCGAGTCGCTGTGAGGCCGCGCCGACGCCGTCGCCTTCGCGCGCTGAAATCGGGATGATGGCGGTCGGCGTCACGCCGAGGCCGTTAAGATGCGTCGAGATTTCATCGCTGATGGCCTGGAAGCGCTGCTGATCGAATCCGACGCGGTCCATCTTGTTGACGATCACCGCGACCTGCTTCACGCCGAGCAGATGCAGCAGGTAGCCGTGGCGGCGGGTCTGGTCGCGCACGCCCTCATAGGCGTCGATCAGCAGCAGCGCGGCGTCGGCCTGTGCCGCGCCTGTAATCATGTTGCGCAAAAATTCGGCATGGCCGGGGGCGTCGATCAGCACCACGTCGCGATGCGGGGTGCGGAACCCGATCTGCGTGGTGTCGATGGTGATGCCCTGATCGCGCTCGGTTTGTAGCGAGTCGAGCAGGAACGACCATTCGAACGGCATCCCGCGCCGCTCGCTGACGGCCTTGAGCGTTTCGAACTTGCCGTCCGGCAGGCTGCCGGTTTCATGCAGCAGGCGGCCGATCAGGGTCGACTTGCCGTGGTCGACATGGCCGACGATGACGATGCGCACCAGCGAGCGCGACGAGGTTGCGGCGGCGGGAAGAACGGGGCGATTGGCGACGATCATGTTCATGACGGACTCGAATGTCGTGAGAGTTAGAGATAGCCGGCGACGCGGAGCCGCTCGAACGCATCTTCGGTTTCGTGATCCAGCGCGCGACCGGAGCGTTCCGGCACTTTTGTCGCGGCCAGTTCATCGAGAATTTCTGCGATGTTCGAGGCGTTAGACTCCACCGGGAAGGTGATGTCGGCGTCGCCGAGCGAGCGATAGCGCTTGCCGTCCTTCGCGAGATACAGCGGAATGATCGGGATGTTTTCGCGCTGGGTGTAGGCCCAGATATCCGCCTCGGTCCAATGCAGGATCGGGTGAATGCGCAGATGCGCGCCGGGCGGCGGCGACGCATTGAAGTGATCCCAGAACTCCGGCGGCTGATCGCGCACGTCCCAGCCGCCCTCGGTCCCGCGCGGCGAGAACACGCGCTCCTTCGCGCGCGTCGCTTCCTCGTCGCGGCGGATGCCGGCGATCAATCCGTCGAAGCCGTATTTGGCGAGCGCCATCTTGAGGCCCTCGGTCTTGCGCGCGGCGGAGCGCGCCGCCGGCGGCAACGTGGGATCGACCGCATCGATCGGCGGGCAGGGCTCGATGCGCAGATCGAGCTCCCACTCTTTGCCGTAGTGATCGCGGAACGCGTACATCTCCGGAAATTTCTTGCCGGTGTCGACGTGCAGCGCCGGGAACGGCACGCGACCGAAGAAGGCTTTGCGTGCCAGCCAGATCATCACGTTGGAATCTTTGCCGAGCGACCACAGCAGCGCCAGCTTCTTCAGCCGCGCGAAGGCCTCGCGGAAAATGTAAATGCTCTGCGCTTCCAACTGATCGAGCCGGTCCATCGACGGGCCCGCCGGACCGCCATCCGGGTCTGGCGCGAGTTGTGCATTGCTGGAAACGAGAGCGGGAGACGACAGCGGTTTCCGGCTCGACGGAACAGGTGAAGGACGTTGCATGCGTGGCGCCTGAAATTCTTAGCAAGGAATTCTGTTTTGCCAGGGCGCTGTAGAAGTAAAATTTTTCTGTTTACGTCCTGTACAAGAGGAATATACAGAAAATAATTCTAGTCAACCCTGAACTTCACGGGTTGGGAGTTTGTGATGAAGTGGCTTCCGGTTTTTCTCGACGTGCGGCGCGGTCCTGTGCTGCTGGTGGGTGGCGGCGAACTGGCGCGCGCCAAGCTGCGCATTTTATTGGCAGCGCAGGCGCAGATACGCTGGCACGCGACCGATGGCGATCACGATCTCGCCGGGCTCGATGCCGCGGCGGCAGAGCGCATCACTTTTGAGACGCAAGACCCGTCGCAGACCGATTTCGGCGGCGTCATTGCGGTGCTGTGCGCGGGTGCCGGTGATGTTGGACTTGCCGTTGCAGCGCGTGCGCGTGCATTGGGCGTGCCGGTCAATGTGATGGACGATCTCGCGCATTCGAGTTTCATCTTTCCCGCCATCGTCGATCGCGGCGATGTCGTGGTCGCGATCGGCACCGGCGGCGCGTCGCCGGTGGTGGCGCGGCGGGTGCGCGAACGCATCGAAGCGTTGCTGCCGTCGCGGATCGGCGATCTCGCGGCGTTCATCGGCAATTGGCGTCAATCGATCAACGCGCGCATCGCGCAGGGCTCGTTGCGTCGTCGTTTCTGGGAGCGCGTGGTCGACGGGCCGATCGGCGCGGCGGTGCTGGCAGGACGCGGCGATGAAGCGGACGTTGCATTGCGCGCGCTTGCCGATCCATCAGCATTTGCCGACGTAACGCGAAACGGTGTTGAAGGGTATGTCACGCTGGTCGGAGCAGGACCGGGCGATCCCGATCTGCTTACGGTGAAGGCGCTGCGCGCGTTGCAGGATGCCGACGTGGTGTTCTACGACGAACTGGTCTCCCCCGAAATCCTCGACCGCATTCGTCGCGACGCCGCGCGGGTGCCGGTCGGCCGCAGGATTGGCAAGCCGGGCATCGGACAGGATGCCGTCAATCGCCTGCTGATCGAAGCCGCACGCGAAGGTCGTCGTGCGGTGCGGCTCAAGGGTGGCGACGGCTACGTGTTCGGACGCGGCGGCGAGGAGGTCAATGCGCTGCGCGCCGCCGGCGTCGCCTATACGGTGGTGCCAGGCATCACCGCGGCGCTCGGCGCCGCCGCCGAGTTCGAGGTGCCGCTGACCTATCGTCACGAGGCGCGGCGCGTCACCTTCCTCACCGCGCACAAGGCGACCGACGCGGCCGATGTCGATTGGTCGGCGCTGACCGATCTGGAGATGACCGTCGTGGTTTACATGGGCATGACCGCCGCGCCTGCTGTGCGCGCCGGCCTACTCGCCGCCGGCCGTTCGCCGCTCACGCCGGTCGGCGTGTTCGCGCGGGTGACGCGGCCGGATTCCCGCGCTGCCGTCGGCGTGCTCGACGATCTGCCCGAACTGGCTACGCAGGTCGATGGCGGGCCGGCGATCCTCGTCATCGGCGACGTCGTCGCGCATTCAGCGCCGTGGCGCGCCTCGGCGCTGGCGGAGAAACATCCCAACCTGTTGATGGCGGCCGAATGACGATTCTGTCTGACGATACCGAAACCGTCGCGGCGGTTGCAGCGCGGCTCGACCGCGAACTGGCGCAGGCGTCGCCTGCGCAAATCATCGAAGCTGCACTGCGTACTGTGAGCCGCGAACAACTCGCGGTGGTGTCGTCGTTCGGCACCGAATCCGCCGCGCTGTTGAAGGTGGTGGCCGATGTCGATCCGGCAATTCCGGTGGTGTTTCTCGACACCGGCTGGCTGTTCGCGGAAACGCTGGCCTATCGCGATACGCTGATCGCGACGCTGGGCTTGCGCGACGTGCGATCGATCAAGCCGCGCGAACAGGATCTCGCGCAACATGATCCCGACAACGAATTGTGGTTCTCCGATCCCGATGCCTGCTGCCGCATCCGCAAGGTGGAGCCGCTGAAGCGCGCGCTGTCGCCGTTCAAGGCATGGATCAATGGTCGCAAGCGGTTCCAGGGCGGTGCGCGCGCGATCATTCCTGTCGTCGAGGAGGACGGCGCGCGTCTGAAATTCAATCCACTCGCCAACGTGTCGGCCGAGGACATCGCGGCAATCTATGCGCTGGCGAAATTGCCGGCGCATCCGTTGGTGGCCTCCGGTTTCCGTTCGGTCGGTTGCATGCCGTGCACGTCGCGCGCTACCGCGGATGAAGATTCGCGCGCCGGTCGCTGGCGTGGACGAGGCAAGACGGAATGCGGCATCCACACCACGAAGACTTCGTAGCAAATTGCCGCTGCGACACCACAAACATTGAAATGCGGTTTCGTTGACTTAAAGCTCGCAATTCAACAGCTTTGTCGAAACGTTCCGCGTGGCAATTTTGCCCCGGACAAGTGGAGATCGACAATGCATCGTCGTGCATTCCTGGCCGCTGCTTCGTTGTTGTTAGGAAGTTCGTCGTCGTTATGGGTGACGCCGTCGCGGGCGGCGGATGTGTCGCTGCTGAACGTCTCGTATGACCCGACGCGCGAACTCTATGTCGATTTCAACAAGGCCTTCATCGCCGCTTATCAGAAGGAAATCGGCAAGAGCGTCGAGATCAAGCAATCGCATGGCGGCTCGGGATCGCAGGCGCGCTCGGTGATCGACGGCTTGCAGGCTGACGTCGTGACGTTGGCGCTGGCATATGACATCGACGCCATCGCCAGCAAGGGATTGATCGCGGCCGACTGGCAGAAGCGCCTGCCGCAGAACTCGTCGCCTTACACCTCGACGATCGTGTTTCTCGTTCGCAAGGGCAATCCGAAAAAGATCAGGGATTGGGACGACCTGGTGAAGTCCGGCGTCAGCGTCATCACGCCGAATCCGAAAACCTCCGGCGGCGCACGCTGGAACTATCTCGCCGCGTGGGGCTACGCGGAGAAGAAATTCGGCAGCGAGGACAAGGTCAAGAAATTCGTCGGCGACATTTACAAGAATGTCCCGGTGCTCGACACCGGCGCGCGCGGCTCGACCGTTACCTTCGTCGAGCGCGGCGTCGGCGACGTGTTGCTGGCGTGGGAGAACGAAGCCTTTCTGGCGCTGAAGGAATTCGGCAAGGACAAGTTCGAGATCGTGGTTCCGTCGGTCTCCATTCTGGCAGAGCCGCCGGTTACCGTCGTCGACAAGGTGGTCGACAAGAAAGGAACCCGCGCGGTCGCCGAGGCTTATCTGAAATACTGGTACACCAAGGAAGCGCAGGATATTGCCGGCCGCAACTACTACCGCCCGACCGATCCGGAAATCGCTAAAAAGTATGCCGAGGCGTTTCCCAAGGTCGAGCTGTTCAAGATCGACGATGTGTTCGGCGGCTGGACCAAGGCACAGAAGACCCACTTCGCGGACGGCGGCGTGTTCGATCAGATCTACAAGGATTGATCGTGGTGCGGGGGAGCGGTGTCGTGACAGGAGGATCGGGACGACGAAACACCTTGCCGGGGTTCGGCCTCACCATGGGGCTGACGCTGACATGGCTGTCGGTCATCATCCTGATCCCGCTGGCCGGGCTGTTCCTGAAAACCTTCGAGCTTAGTTTCGCTGAGTTCGCCAACATCGTCACCAGCCGCCGCACGTTGAACGCGCTGAAGATTTCGTTCGGCCTCGCCTTCGCGGCGGCGCTGGTCAATCTGGTGATGGGCAGCATCGTGGTGTGGGCGCTGGTGCGTTATCGCTTTCCGGGTCGTCGCATCTTCGATGCCATCGTCGACATTCCCTTTGCATTGCCGACGGCGGTGGCCGGCATCGCGTTGACGTCGCTGTTCGCGCAAAAGGGGTGGCTCGGTGCACCGCTCGCCGAACTCGGCATCAAGGTGGCGTTCACGCCGCTCGGCATTTTCATCGCGATGATCTTCATCGGCATCCCGTTCGTGGTGCGCACGGTGCAGCCGGTGCTGATTGATCTCGATCCGGAAATCGAGGAGGCGGCGGCGAGCCTCGGCGCCAATCGCTGGCAGACCATCTGGCGGGTGATTTTGCCGAGCCTGATCCCGGCGTTGCTGACAGGTTTCGCGCTGGCGTTCGCCCGTGCCGTCGGGGAATATGGTTCGGTGATTTTCATCGCCGGCAACCTGCCCAACGTCTCGGAAATCGTGCCGCTCTTGATCGTAATCCGGCTCTCCGAGTTTCGTTATGCCGACGCCACCGCCATCGCCGTCGTCATGCTGATCGCGGCATTCCTGATCATTCTCGTCGTCAATCGCCTGCAACATTGGGCGCAAACGCGCATCCCGGTTCACTAGGAGAACTGCGATGTCCGAGAGTGCGATTGCATTGTATTCGGAACGAGCCGGAGCGCGCAGCGAGCCATGGCTCGCGCGCGTCATCGTCATTGCTCTGGCGATGCTGTTCCTGACGGTGTTCGTGGTGTTGCCGCTGGTCATCGTGTTCGCGCAGGCATTCGCGCATGGCGTGGGCGCCTATCTCGCGGCGTTGGCCGAACCAGAAGCGCTGTCGGCGATCAAGCTGACGCTGGCGGTTGCGGCGATTTCGGTCGGCCTCAATCTGGTGTTCGGATTGATCGCGGCATGGGCCGTCGCCAAGTTCGAATTCCCCGGCAAGACGCTGCTGATCACGCTGATCGATCTGCCGTTCTCCGTCAGTCCCGTGATTTCCGGCCTGGTCTTCGTGCTGCTGTTCGGCGCGCAGGGCTATTTCGGCGCATGGCTGCAAAGCCACAACATCCAGATCCTGTTCGCGGTGCCGGGCATCGCGCTGGCGACGACGTTCGTGACGTTTCCGTTCGTGTCGCGCGCGCTGATCCCGCTGATGCAGGAGCAGGGCACCCTTGAGGAGGAAGCCGCGCTCTCGCTCGGTGCGTCAGGGTTGCAGACATTCTTTCGTGTCACGCTGCCGAACATCAAATGGGGCGTACTTTATGGCGTGCTGCTCTGCAACGCGCGCGCCATGGGCGAGTTCGGCGCGGTGTCGGTGGTGTCCGGTCACATTCGCGGCGAAACCAACACCATGCCGCTGTTGGTGGAAATCCTCTATAATGAGTATCAGTTCGTGCCCGCGTTCGCGGTCGCCTCGTTGCTGGCGTTGCTGGCGCTGATCACGCTCATCGCGAAGACGATCCTCGAACGGCATCTCGACGAAGGGCGACTAGGACGTGACCATTGAACTGACCAACATCACGAAGAATTTCGGCGCGTTCGCCGCGCTCGACGGCGTCGATCTGAAAATCGCCGACGGCGAATTGCTAGCGCTGCTCGGCCCGTCGGGCTCGGGCAAGACCACGCTGCTGCGGATCATCGCGGGCCTCGACTGGCCGGACGGCGGCGATGTGTCGTTCGATGGCGAGAACGCGTTGGCGCGCGGCGCCGGCGAGCGGCAGGTCGGCTTCGTGTTCCAGCACTACGCGCTGTTTCGTCATATGACGGTGTTCGAGAATGTTGCGTTCGGCCTGCGCGTGAAGCCGCGCGCCATCCGCAAGGACGAAGCCGGCATTCGCGCACGCGTGAAGGAACTGCTCGATCTGGTGCAACTCGACTGGCTCGCCGATCGCTACCCGAGTCAGTTGTCCGGCGGTCAGCGTCAACGCATCGCGCTGGCGCGTGCACTGGCGACCGAGCCGCGCATCCTGTTGCTGGACGAGCCGTTCGGTGCGCTCGACGCCAAGGTACGCAAGGAATTGCGGCGCTGGCTGCGCTCGCTGCACGAGGAGATCAACGTCACCTCGGTATTCGTCACCCACGATCAGGAGGAGGCGCTGGAAGTCGCCAATCGCGTCGTGGTGATGGACAAGGGCAAGATCGTACAGGTCGGCACGCCGGGCGAGGTGTACGACTATCCGGCGACGGCGTTCGTGCACGGCTTCATCGGCGAGTCCGTCGTGCTGCCGGTGAATGTCGCCGAGGGGCGGGTATGGATCGGCGATCAGCCGTTGAACATCACCGCGCCGAATGTCGGCGGCCCCTCGAAGCTGTACGTGCGTCGCCACGACATGCAGGTCGGCTCCGGAAGCATCGGCCTGCGCGGCGCGGTGCGCCATGTGCGCTCGTTCGGTTCGATCCAGCGCGCCGACATCGCGGTCCGCGCCGGCGGCAACGAAACGCTGATCGAAATCGACACCCCACGCGATCACGCGCTCCGGACCGGCGAAACGGTCGAGTTGCATCCTCGGCGCTATCGTATTTTCGCGGATTGAACGTTTTGGTGTCGTCCCTGCCAAGGCAGGGACCCATAACCCCTGGCGTTGGTCGTGATAAGTAAACTAGCTCTGGTGGATGGAGCCGAACCGCTGCGGCGTATGGGTCCCCGCCTTCGCGGGGACGACGTCTTTTTGTTGCATATCCGTGTACAAAACGAATCTGCGCTCGCACTTCAGGATGATGCGGATCGCTTCCCCCTAAAAACGCCAACCGTTCACCTTTCAGCCACGGTTGATGTGCAACAACGGTTGCATCGCAGTTGTGGGGATTCGGGCATGAAGCGCGTGGTGGCGGTCTTGAGCAGCCTTCTGGTGTTGGGCGGCTGCGGCACCGCCGTCGAGCAGGCGCCCGAGCAGCCCGCGTTCTATCTCAGCATGGCGCATGGCGGGGCCAAGGTGGATGCCGGCGTTGCCGCCTCGATGATCTCCGGCTACCGACAGAACAACGGCCTCGGCGCGGTGACGGTCGATCCCGAACTGATGAAGGCGGCCGAGACCCAGGCGATGGCCATGGCCCGGCGCAACAAGCTCGATCACGATGTTGCGGGCGCGCTCGGCAAGCGCCTCAATGCGGCGGGCTATCCGGCGGCGGTGGCCGTGGAGAATATCTCGGCGGGCTATCATACCCTTGCCGAAGCCTTTTCCGGCTGGCGCGATTCGCCGCCGCATCGCGCCAACATGCTGCACAAGGGTGTGACCCGGCTCGGTATCGCGGCGACTTACGCGCCGGGCACCAAGTACAAAGTGTTCTGGGTGCTGATCCTGGCTACGCCCGACGAGAAGCCGGTCGCCGCGCGATGACATCTACGTCATGCGATGACTAGAGTGTGACGGCGCACGCGATTTCGTCGATTGACGGCGCGGGTTTCAACCGCCACGGTGCCGCCTGAATTTTCGATCATTCCGACGTTATCCATGCCAATGTCCGATACTTCAAAATCCGCGATTCCCGCGCAGGCGCGACGCGTGCTGGTGCTGCAAGGCGGCGGCGCGCTCGGCGCCTATCAGGCCGGCGCCTATCAGGCACTGTGCCGGAACGATTTCGAACCGCAATGGCTCGCCGGCATTTCCATCGGCGCGATCAATGCCGCGATCATCGCCGGCAATCCACGCGAGAAGCGCGTCGAGCGGCTGGAGGAATTCTGGCACCTCGTTTCCGCGCCGGTGCCGTGGCAAGTCGAGCCGCCGAACGACTACGCGCGCTCGCTGTTCAACGAAGGCAGCGCGGCGATGATCGCTACCTTCGGCGTGCCCGGTTTCTTCATGCCGCGGATTCCGCCGACGCAATTCTGGCCCAGCGCCAAGCCGGAAGGTTTGAGCTTCTACGACACGTCGCCGCTGCGCGCGACGCTGGAGCGGCTGGTGGATTTCGATCGTATCAATTCCGGTGAGACGCGGCTGAGCGTGGGCGCGGTCAATGTCGCAACCGGTAACTTCGTTTATTTCGACAACGAGCTTCAGACCATCGTGCCCGAGCACATCATGGCATCGGGCGCGCTGCCGCCGGGCTTTCCCGCGGTCGAGATCGACGGCGAGCATTACTGGGACGGCGGCGTCGCGTCGAACACGCCGCTCGATTATGTGCTCGATCAGGAAAACAAAACCAATCTCCTGATCTTTCAAGCCGACCTGTTCAGCGCGCGCGGCCCGTTGCCGACCACGATGCAGGAAGCCGCCGAGCGCGAGAAGGATATCCGTTATTCCAGCCGCACCCGGCTGAACACCGATCAGAACAAGAAGATCCACAATGCGCGCAAGGCGGTGCGCGATCTGATTTCGAAGCTGCCGGACAATTTGAAGGACGATCCTTCGGTCAAATACCTCAAGGAGGCGGCCAAGGAGAACACCGTCACCGTGGTTCATCTGATCTACCGGCAGAAGAATTATCACGGCGCGTCGAAGGATTACGACTTCTCCCGCCTCAACATGCTGGAGCATTGGTCGTCCGGCGAGCAGGACGTCGACAAGTCGATGCAGCACAAGGATTGGCTGGAGCAACCGCAGCACGGCGAGACCATGGTGACCTACGATCTCACCGCCGAGGAAGATCGTGTCGCCGCGCAGCGTCCGCCGTCGATGAAGAATTCAAACAGGAGTGCATGACATGGGTATTTTGACAGGCAAGACCGCGGTGATCACCGGTTCGACCAGCGGCATCGGGCTCGCTTACGCGCGGGCGATGGCGAAGGCCGGCGCCAACATCGTGCTCAACGGCATGGGCAAGCCGGAAGACATCGAGAAGGAGCGCGCCAGCATCGAAACCGACTTCAAGGTTAAGGCGGTGCATTCGCCGGCCGACATGACCAAGCCGGCGGAGATCGCCGCAATGGTCGCACTCGGCGAGACGACGTTCGGCTCAGTCGACGTGCTGGTCAACAATGCCGGCATCCAGTTCGTCGCGCCGATCGAGGATTTCCCGATCGAGAAATGGGACGCGATCATCGCCATCAACCTGTCGTCGGCGTTTCACGGTATCCGCGCCGCGGTGCCGGGCATGAAGAAGCGCGGTTGGGGCCGCATCATCAACACGGCGTCGGCGCATTCGCTGGTGGCTTCGCCCTTCAAGTCGGCTTACGTCTCCGCCAAGCATGGCATCGCCGGCCTGACCAAGACGGTGGCGCTGGAAGTTGCCACGCACAAGATCACCTGCAACTGCATCAGCCCCGGTTATGTGTGGACGCCGCTCGTCGAGAAGCAGATTCCCGACACCATGAAGGCGCGCAACATGACCAAGGAGCAGGTCATCAACGACGTGCTGCTCGACGCGCAACCGACCAAGCAGTTCGTGACGGTGGAACAGGTGGCGGCGCTCGCGGTCTACCTGTGCGGCGACGACGCCAGCCAGATCACCGGCGCAAACCTGTCGATGGACGGCGGCTGGACCGCGGCGTAAAGAGAAACGTTCTTTGTTTGAAGAGTCCGCTTATTCGTCATGGCCGGGCTTGTCCCGGCCATCCACGTCTTTTTGTTGCATATCGGCGAAGACGTGGATGGCCGGAATAAATCCGGCCATGACGGTTGTGAGGTTGTCGCTCTATGCGTCCCGCTTCCCGAAGGCCAACACATGCAGGCCGAGGCGGCGGCGGACGATCCAGAACAGCAGCAGCGTTTCGAACGTCAGCGCGATCGAGGTCGCGGCCGCCGCGCCGTAGCCGCCGAAGTGCGGGATCAGCACAGCGCATAGCCCGAGATTGATCGCGAACGACAGCGCATAAGCCAGCGCGCAAACGTTCTGTTGCCCCACCATGTTGAGCAGCCGTTCGACCGGGCCGATCGCCGCGCGCACCACGAGGCCGATGGCGGCGACGAACATGATGCCGTAGCCATCGACGAATTGCGGTCCGAACAGCCACAACAGCGGCTTGCCCATCGCCAGCAGCGCGGCGGTCGCGGCGAGCGACGGCCAGAACGTCCACTTGATCGAATAAGCGACATATGCAGCGAGTCGCTTGTGGTCGCCGGCGGCGTGATACTCGGTGAAGCGGTGTGCGGTGGTTGCCGACATCGCGTAGTGGATGAACGATACCAGCGCCAACGTCTTCACCACGGCGAAGTAGATGCCGACTTCCTCCGACGAGCGGAATTGTTGCAGCATCAGCACGTCGGTGTAGGTCAGGAGCAGGTAGAAGCCCTCGACCAGCAGGATCGGCAGCGAGACGGCAAGCCATCCGCGCGGGTCGTAGACTTTCGGGCCGGGCTCCATGATGGTGCCGATCCGGCGATTGAGCACGATCATCTGTCCGGTCATCGCAACCCACACCGCGCTCGCGCTGGCCAACATCGCGGCCGTGGCGTCGAGGCCGACGCCGAGCACCACCGCGCCGGCGGTGAAACCGATAATCAGTGCCTGACGGATGATGAACTGTGGCATAAGGCCGAGCCGCATCCAGTCATGGGAGCGCGCGATGCCGTCCTGCGTATTGGCGACGACGAAGGCGGGCAGCGTCAGACAGCCGATGTAGAGCGGCGCGATGCTGGCGGGATCGAGCCGCGAGGACAGCAGTTTGACGACGCCTGCAAGTAATAGCGCGGCAATGCTCGATGTCGCCAGCGTCAGCCAACGACTGCCGGAGAGGAATCCGCGCAGCAACGCGGTCTCGTTGCGCGCCCGATATTCGGGAATGATTTTCTGGGCCGAGACGGCGATGCCGAAATCGAGCAGACTGCCGAGCAGCAGCACCCAGATCCAGACATAGACGTAGACGCCGTAGTCGGAGCCGCCCATCCAGCGCGCCAGCAGGATCTGCGCGAGATAGGCCAGCGCGGCGCTCAGCACGCGAATGATGAAGATGGTGCCGGCGAGACGGTTGGTGACCGAATTTTCGGACGATCCCCCGAGCGCCGCACGAAGCGGAGCGATCACCTTGGCGCGCCAGGACGCGGGTTCGGACGGGGTTTCCATGACAGCCAAGACAAGTGTCCTCAAGGCGCGCGGCAGCCGGGCGATGAGGAGCAGGCTTAGCAACTATTCGTTAAGATTCGGTTGGGCGCAGGGCGGCGGCATCTGCCGTCCTGGGCAAAGTCGCGGTTCGGACGCCAACGATCGGGTCGGTCGATTACTCCGGCGTCATTGCGAGCGAAGCGAAGCAATCCAGAAAGCCACGAAGTAAGGACTGGATTGCTTCGTCGCTCACGCTCCTCGCAATGACGGAGGGATACGTTCGGCTATTGCAGGTTGACATTGAATTCGTAGGCGCGGTTGCCGCCGACCAGCGTGAATTTCAGCGCGGCGCCATCCGGCTTGGCTCCCGACGGCAGGCCGTCGAGCGCAAAGGTGAATCGCTTGAGATCGGGCGCGGTCTGGTCGAGCAGCTTCGGCAACGGCAACGACCAGTCCGGCGTCGGGCCTTCGACATAGAGGTGCAGCTTGTCGCCCTCATGTGCCGCGACATCGACGATGACATTGGTGGGGCCGTCGCGGCGGATGTCGCGAATGGTTACCGGATTGGGATCGCCGACATTCGCGGGCTTCGGCACCGCATCGAGCGCGCTGGAGAGCGCATTGTCTTCGGTGCTGGCGACGCTGACGAACGGCAACTCTGCATTGGCTTCGACCGGCACGCACAGTTTGTCGCACACCGCGTAACTGATTGCCATGCGCAGCACCACCGGCTTGTCGGCGGCCTTCAACGCGATACGTAACGGCAGCACGACCTGATCCTTGTAGCCGAGCGAGGTGCCGCCTGCGCCGTCAGGAAAAGGACGCGGCGCCGGCCACAGCACCGTCACCGCCTCGACGTTGTCCGACTTGGAGAAATCGAAGCGCGGAGGCACGCCGGAATCGCCGGGCGTGCGCCAATAGGTTTTCCAGCCTGGTTGCAGCCGAAATGCGATGCCACCGAGAACGACCGCACCGCTGCGCGATCCTGCCAAAAGACGTACCGCCGAATGGTCGTCCTGCGCCCACGGCGATGCGTCCTGCGCATGTGCGTCGGTCAATGTCGTGCAGATCAGAAGTAATGCGGTGAGGCCAATTGCGAGGCGGGCGGGAACTATTGCGGTCATGTGACGTCTTTACAGGGATGCGGTCGACTAAACCATTGAATTGCGTGTGATCCATCCGTCGCGGGCCGCTTGATTGACAGCAGCGGCGCCCAATATCAGGATGAGGAGCAAGGCGAGGTCAGGCAGCCATGAACCCTGCGAGCAAAACATCGAAAATCGGCTTCGGCAAGGCAACCGAAGCGGAGGCAACCGGCGATAATGCCGATAGCGGCAGCGGTTACCTCGATGGCCAGTTGCTGGTGGCGATGCCGGTGATGGAGGACGAACGCTTCGCGCGGTCGGTGATCTATCTGTGCGCGCATTCCTCCGAAGGCGCGATGGGGATCATCGTCAACCGTCCCGCCGGAAGCATCGATTTCCCTGAGTTGCTGGTGCAATTGCAAATCATTCCCGAAGCGGACCAGATCAAGCTGCCGGAAAATGCGGAATCGATGAAGGTGTTGAAGGGCGGCCCGGTGGAGACCGGCCGCGGCTTCGTGCTGCATTCCAGCGATTTCTTCATCAAGGATGCGACGCTGCCGATCGACGAGGACATTTGCCTGACCGCGACGCTGGACATCCTCAAGGCGATCGCCTCGGGCAAGGGGCCGCGCCACGCCATCCTCGCGCTCGGCTATGCCGGCTGGGCGCCGGGGCAACTCGAAAGCGAAATCCAGGAAAACGGCTGGCTGCATTGCCCGGCGGATTCCGATCTGGTGTTCGGCACCGATGCCGAGGACAAATACAGCCGCGCGTTGCGCAAGATCGGCATCGACCCCGGCACGCTGTCCAATGCCGCGGGGCACGCGTGAGTGGGTGATGGCTCCTGCGCCATCATTCTGAGACGGTCTGCTGCGAAAAGCAGTTTGTCGTAAAACGTATCGGCACCCACGACGTGGTGCCCCCCGCCCGGGGGGCCCCCCAAAACCCCCCCGTGGTGTTTGGAGGTGTGTTGCCACAGCGGCTGTGTTGTTTAAA
>JBQCHY010000117.1:0-17028 GCA_051954235.1 Xanthobacteraceae bacterium | reverse complement strand
GGTGTTGAGAAGGCTGTGGTTTCATGGGAAGACGAACGCCTATTTCCACCCTCACCCGTGAGTGCCAGTCATGACCTATCGTGCGCCCATCAACGACATTCTGTTGGCCCTCAACCATGGCGCCGGTTTGCAGGCCGCCGTCGATGCCGGCCACCTAGGCGATTACGATGCCGACATCGCTGCCGCCGTGCTGGAGGAAGCCGGCAAGTTCGCGGGCGACGTGCTGGCGCCGCTCAATCGCGTCGGCGACGAGAACGGCATCAAGCTCGCCGACAACAAGGTGACCACCGCGCCGGGCTGGCCTGACGCCTATCAGCGCTGGACCGCGGCAGGCTGGAACGCGGTCGCAGGCAGCGAGCACTTCGGCGGTCAGGGGTTGCCGGGCGCGGTCAATGCCGCCTGCACCGAAATCTGGAGCGCGGCGAACATCGCATTTCAACTTTGCCCACTGCTGACGGCAAGCGCCATCGAAGCGCTCGATGCCCACGGCAGTGACGAATTAAAGAACATCTATCTCGCCAAGCTGATCTCCGGCGAATGGCCCGGCACCATGCAACTCACCGAGCCGCATGCGGGCTCCGACGTCGGACTGCTGCGCTCGCGCGCCGAACGCGCCGCCGACGGCACCTATCGCATCAGCGGCAGCAAGATCTTCATCACCTACGGCGACCACGACATGACTGATAACATCATTCATTTCGTACTGGCGCGCCTGCCGGATGCGCCCGCCGGCACCAAGGGCATCTCGCTGTTCCTGATTCCGAAATTCCTCGTCAACGCCGACGGGTCGCTGGGTGCGCGCAACGACGTCTATCCGTCCGGCGTCGAGCACAAGCTCGGCATTCACGCCTCCCCCACCTGCACCATGACCATGGGCGACAATGGCGGCGCGGTCGGTTATCTGATCGGCGAGGAAAATCGCGGCATGCAGTGCATGTTCACGATGATGAATCAGGCGCGCCTCGGCGTCGGTCTGCAAGGCGTCGGCATTGCCGACCGCGCCTATCAGCAGGCCCTCGCCTACGCGCAGGAGCGCAAGCAGGGTAAAGGCACCGGTTCGACCGGCACCGGTCCCGATCCGATCATCGTGCATCCCGACGTCAAGCGCATGCTGATGCAGATGCGGTCGATGACCGCGGCCGCGCGCACCATCTGCTACGCGACTGCCGTAGCATTGGACGTCGCCGCCCGCGCCAAGGATCCGCAGGTCCGCGCCGCCGCTGCCGCGCGCGGTGCGCTGCTCACGCCGATCGCCAAGGCCTTCTCCACCGACATCGGCAACGAGGTCGCTTCCCTCGGCGTGCAAATTCACGGCGGCATGGGCTTCATCGAGGAGACCGGCGCGGCGCAGCACCTGCGCGATGCGCGCATCA
The DNA here is from genome assembly GCA_051954235.1 of Xanthobacteraceae bacterium. GTDB lineage: Bacteria > Pseudomonadota > Alphaproteobacteria > Rhizobiales > Xanthobacteraceae > 62-47. Next base: position 15,655 of record JBQCHY010000117.1, on the reverse strand, counting down.
CGCCGATCTATGAAGGCACCAACGGCATCCAGTCGATCGACCTCGTCACGCGCAAGCTCGGCGTCAAGGGGGGCGAGTCGGTGTGGGCGCTGCTCGGCGAGTTGTCCGATATCGTCAAGCGCGTGGAAGCGTCGAACGATCCGGCGTTCGGCTCGACCGGTTTGAGGCTGCGCGAGGCGCTGGAGTCGCTCGAACGCACCAGCCGCTGGCTGCTCGAACGCCTCGGCACCACGCCGAACGAAGCGCTCGCGGGTGCGACGCCCTATCTCCGCCTGTTCGGCTCGACACTCGGCGGCTGCATGCTCGCTAACGAAGCGATGGCGGCGCGCGATGCCGGCGACCAGTTCGGCGACCCGAAGCGCTACGTGACCTTGGCTCGCTATTTCGCCGAGAACGTCGCGGTGCAGGCGCCGTCGCTGGAGCGCACCGTGGTCGAAAGCGCCGACACCGTGCTCGGCGCCGACGCGATTCTGCTGGCCTGACGCCCGCAGAAAGCCGCACATTTTCGTCACCGTTTCGCCGCAAGAATCCCGAGCGGGAAAGGACACCCAAGGATGCTAACTACCGACCATCTGACCGTGACCGACACCGAGGCCACGCGCGTCATCGCCTTCAATCGACCCGACAAGAAAAACGCACTGACGCAAGATATGTACCGGGCCACGACCGATGCGATCAATAGCGCGCAGGACAACGCCGCAGTCCGTTGTCTCGTCCTCACCGGCGGCAAAGGCGTCTTCACCGCGGGCAATGACCTCGAGGATTTTCTCAAAGGCGGCACTGCCAGCGCCGACAAGCCACGCCCCTCCGCTGCGCTCGGCTTCCTGCATGCGCTCGCACGCAACACCAAGCCGCTCGTTGCCGCCGTTGACGGCATCGCCATCGGCGTCGGCACGACGATGCTGTTTCATTGCGACTACGTCGTCGCCAGCAGCAACGCACGCTTCTCGACGCCGTTCATCCATCTCGGACTGGTGCCGGAAGGTGCATCGAGCCTTCTGATGCCACGCGCCATTGGGCATCAACGCGCTTTCGCAACGCTGGTAATGGGCCGTTCGCTCAACGCCGACGAGGGACACGACGCCGGTTTTGTCAATGCCGTGGTCGCGGCTGGTGAAGCCGACGCCGAAGCGCTCAAGGTCGCACGCGAAATCTCCGCGCTGCCTGCGGAAGCGGTCGCGATCTCGCGCAAACTGCTGAAACCATCGCCCGAAGAACTGATCGAACGGATCAATCACGAGAGCGCACTGTTCGGCGAACGGATGCGCTCGGCGGAAGCGGTTAATGCCTTCAAGGCATTCTTCGCACGCAAGAAGGCTTAAACAGACCAAAGCCGCGATGAGGACTTGATGCGGCGTACCCTGCCGATACTTGTCGCTTTCCTCGCCTGCCTTGCATCGACACAGACGCAGGCGCAGGCGAGCGACCGAGTTCCGCTACGCATTCTCGCGATCAACGACCTGCACGGCAATCTCGAACCGCCGCCCGGCGGCATCCGCATCGACGATCCGGCGAACAAGGACCGCAAAATTCGCGTCAACGCCGGTGGCGTCGAGCACATGGCAACGCTGGTGAAGCAGTTGCGCGCGGATCACACGAATTCGATCTTCGTCGCCGCAGGCGATCTGATCGGGGCTAGTCCATTTCTCTCCGCGATGTTTCATGACGAGCCGACCATAGAGTCGCTATCGCTGATGGGCATGGAAGTCGCTTCGGTCGGCAACCATGAATTCGACGAAGGCAAGACCGAACTGCTGCGGATGCAGAACGGCGGCTGTCATCCGATTGACGGTTGCCAGGGACCGCATCCGTTTACAGGCGCAAAATTTCGCTACCTCGCCGCCTCGACCTTCGACAAGACCACTGGCGCGACGTTGTTTCCGCCTTATGCGATCAAGACGTTCGATGGCATTCCGGTTGGCTTCATCGGCCTCACCTTGAAGAACACACCGCGACTTGTCTCGCCGGTCGGCGTCGCCGATCTCGAGTTTCGCAACGAAGCCGACACCGTCAACGCGCTGGTGCCGGAGTTGAAGGCAAAGGGCGTCGAGGCCATTGTCGTGCTGATTCACGAGGGCGGCTTCCCCACCGGTGATTACGACGAGTGTCCCGGCATTTCCGGTCCCATCGTCGATATCGTCAAGAAGTTCGACAAGGCGGTCGATATTGTCGTCAGCGGCCACACGCACCAAGCCTATACCTGCAACATCGAGGGCCGGCTCGTCACCAGCGGCGACAAGTATGGCACGCTGGTCACCGCCATCGACGTCGAACTGGATCGTGGCACGCGCGATGTCGTGAGCGCGAAAGCAAACAACATCATCGTCCGCACCGACACTCTTGCGAAGGATGCCGACCAGACGCGACTGATCGCGGACTATCAGCGGCTCGCCGACCCCATCGCGGCGCGTCCGGCAGGCCGTATCACGGCGTCGCTGTCGCGCATTCCGACCAATGCTGGCGAGAGCGTACTCGGTGACATCGTCGCCGATGCGCAACTCGCCGCGACACAGGCCGTCGACAAGGGTGGCGCGGTGATCGCCCTCACCAATCCCGGCGGCGTGCGCAGCCCGATCGTTCGGCGCGACGACGGCAGCATCACCTATGGCGACGTCTTCGCGGCTCAGCCGTTTCGCAACCAACTCGTGACGATGACGCTCACCGGTGCACAGATCAAGGCCGCGCTGGAGCAGCAATGGCTCGATCCGACGCGGCCACGCGTCCTGCAGGTCTCGAAAGGCTTCAACTACACTTGGGATAATGCCAAACCGCTTGGCGACCGCATTCTCGACTCGAGCATCACGTTGAGCGGCACACCAATCAATCCGGCAACGAGCTATCGCGTCACCGTCAACAACTTCCTTGCCGTCGGCGGCGACGGATTTACTGTACTAAAGGAAGGGGCCTCGCAGATTTTCGGCGTCTACGACGTCGATGCGCTCTATGCTTACTTCCAGGCAAACAGCCCGGTCGCACCGCCAACAACCGGCCGGATTACCCGGCTCAATTGAGTCGCCCTCCAGCGCCCGATGATCTTGCCGACATGCCCTTTCACAATCGGATGCAAGCCACTACACTTGGTAGACGACATTTGCCGCATCATCCCTCACGCGCCCCGGCGCGGCGGATTTTTGAATGACCACGCTTCTTGTGACCCATCCCGCATGCCTCGATCATGTGATGCCGCCCGGGCATCCGGAATGTCCGGACCGGCTGCGCGCCATCGATGCGACGCTTAGCGAGGAACGCTTCAACGCCCTTACCCGCGCGCTGGCGCCGGAAGGATCGCTCGATGCGGCGGCGCTGTGCCATACCGATCACCTGATCGACGAGTTGCGCCACATCGCACCAAGCCAGGGCTTTGCGTTCATCGATGGCGACACCTCGATGTCGCCCGGCACCTGGGAGGCGATCCTGCGCGGCATGGGCGGCGCGATTGCTGCCACCGAAGCCGTGCTAACACGCGCGCACGACAATGCCTTTGTCGCGATCCGGCCACCCGGCCACCATGCCGAGATCGGCAAGCCGATGGGCTTCTGCTTTTTCGATAACGCCGCCATCGCGGCGCGCCATGCGCAGCGCAAGCACGGCATCGGCCGTGTCGCGGTGGTCGATTTCGACGTGCATCACGGCAACGGCACGCAGGATATTTTCTGGGCCGATCCCACGGTGATGTATTGCTCGACGCATCAAATGCCGCTGTTTCCCGGCACCGGCTCGCGCTCCGAGCGCGGCGAACACGATACCATCGTCAATGCGCCGCTGATGTCTGGCGATGGCAGCGTGCACTTCCGTTCCGCCTTCGAGGAGTTGATCCTACCGCGCCTCACCGCGTTTGCGCCGGAACTGATCGTAATCTCCGCCGGCTTCGACGCACACCGGCGCGATCCGCTTGCAACCCTCGAACTCGATGCTGAAGATTTCGGTTGGGTAACGCGCCGGTTGATGGATGTCGCCGATGCCAGTGCCGGCGGCCGCGTGGTCTCGGTGCTGGAAGGCGGTTACGACCTGCGGGGGTTGCAGGAGTCTGTTGCGGCCCACGTCACCGCGCTGATGGGAAAATGACGTTCCGCCACATTCCGTCCTCACCCGTGTTTATCATCGCGCGCGACCGACATTCAGCAGGAACCTGACCATGGCCGACACCAACCATGCCGACATCAAGAAGCTGAGCTTCGAGCGCGCGTTGGAGGAACTCGAATCGATCGTCACACGCCTCGAGGGCGGCCAGGTGGCGCTTGAGGAGTCAGTCGCGATCTACGAGCGTGGCGAGGCGCTGAAGCGGCGCTGCGAGGAATTGCTGCGCCAGGCCGAAGCGCGCGTCGATAAGATCACCACCGACGCCAAGGGCCAGCCCAACGGCACCGAGCCGCTCGACGTTCCATCATAACTGGCCACGCGAACTGAAACGGGGCCGTTGTTTCGCAGCCTTTGATTTAACCCCCAATGTCGGCTTTACTACAGAGCGCGAGGCAAAGACCTTCGCGCCGATGTTTCGTTTTCGAATTTAAATGAGCACCAGATTGCCGAACGCGTTTCTCTCCCAGATTTGCCGGGAGCATGTTCAGCCGGTTGCGCCCTTTCAGGCGAGAGACTGAGCGTGCGCGTTCAACATCGTCATGTCATCTACGTTCAAGGCTACGATCCGCGCGGGCTCGCACAATACTATCGCCTGTTCCGGACCGAACTGCGCAAATCCGCGACCCTCTATGGCTTGCGGGCCAACGTCAGCCGGCCGCAGGCCACGGACGATAACACAATGGCGTCGTGGTCGGTCGAAACGCAGGGGCGTGACTGGCAGACACACGTCACTTACGACTTTCTACGCTGGGAAGATCTCATCAAGAACGATTTCGGTGTTCCGATCTGGCGCACCGTTCTGCACGGCTTCGTCATCTACTGCCGCGCATTTCTCGCGGGCGTCATTCCGCGCATCTGGAGAGCGCACTGGCGCTTCGGGATGTTCATCACCTATCCGCATTTCGTGCTGCTCAATCTGGCGATCTGGTCGGCTCTCCCAGCCTGGATCATCGCCGCTGCGGCGAGTTATCTCGGCGTACCCACGCCGATCAAATGGATTGCTGCCATTGCGGTCTTTTCCGCCGCCCTATGGGCGCTGCTGAAATATACCGAAAAGCGCACGTATGCGCTCTATCTGATGTCGGATACCATCTTCACATGGCAGTTCGCGCATCGTGCGCGGCCGGAGTGGGACCGACGCATCGATCATTTCGCGCAGCATCTGGTCGAGGTCGCGCGCACCAGCAATGCCGAGGAGATCGTCGTCGTCGGCCATAGTTCCGGCTCGTTCCTCGGCGTCGAGATCATGGCGCGCGCACTTGCGATCGATCCCGACCTCGGCCGCTGCGGCCCGCGCGTCGTGCTGCTGACGCTTGGCGGCAACCTGCCGATCGTCGGCTTCCTTCCCGTCTCGAAACTATTCCGCGAACACCTTCGGCAACTTGCTGTCGCACCCGCGATTGATTGGACCGACATCCAGTCGCGCAAGGACGTCATGAACTTTTACCCGTTCGATCCCATAGCCGGCCACGGCATCGACACGGGCACCGCGCCGCGCAACCCCACTGTCGTGCCGATCCGGTTCCGCGACATGATCGATCCGGCGCACTACAACCGCTTCCGTTGGCAGTTCTTCCGGGTGCACTTCCAGTTCGTCATGGCCAGCGAGCGCCCGCATCAGTTCGACTTCTATACGATCGTGTGCGGCCCAGTCACTCTCGCCGATCGTGTCGCGGACCCGACCGCCGCACTTGCAACCGTGGCAGGACGGGGCCAACCGACTGTCCGCACTGCACCCCTTCCCTGAATCTCGCCCCCACGATAAAAGGAACCTGAGGTCCCTCCCGGTCGTTATGGTCACGGTGCATTGAACCAATGCGCCGCGCGGCCTGACCAACAGCAATGCCGAAAGTTGGCTTTGGGGAGGAGGCTTGGTATAAGATTGGAAACACTATACATTTGCACGCTCGTCTCGGCCGACCGAATTTTCGGCTAAGAGATTGAAAATGCTTGTGTAAATGCCGAAATTGAGACTGCGCAGCAGACGTGATCTACATCACAGTTCGCGAAAGCCGCGCGCGAATAGGCTCGAAACCGTTTTCCCTGTTCAGGGGCTACAAGATGCCGGGTGTCCGATGCGCAAGGGTTGCGCAGCACCCATATTCATTCTTGTCGCCATGCCTGACATGCAAATTGGAACTCTGCCGTGACCAGCTTCAGTAAGACACCGCTTCTTGACACGATCCGCACCCCTGACGACCTGCGCAAACTCAAGGTGGAGCAGGTCCGCCAGGTCGCCGACGAGTTGCGGCAGGAAACCATTGATGCCGTGTCCGTCACCGGCGGCCACTTCGGCGCCGGCCTCGGCGTGGTCGAACTGACCACCGCAATCCACTACATCTTCGATACACCGCGCGACCGCTTGATCTGGGACGTCGGCCACCAAGCCTACCCGCACAAGATTCTCACCGGACGCCGCGACCGCATTCGCACGCTGCGCACCGCGGGCGGCCTTTCCGGTTTCACCAAGCGGTCCGAGAGCGATTACGATCCGTTCGGCGCGGCCCATTCGTCGACCTCGATCTCCGCCGGCCTTGGCATGGCCGTGGCGCGCGATCTCGCGGGCGGCAAAAACAACGTCATCGCAGTGATCGGCGACGGTTCGATGTCGGCGGGCATGGCCTACGAGGCGATGAACAACGCCGGCGCGATGAATTCGCGACTGATCGTCATCCTCAACGACAACGATATGTCGATTGCGCCTCCGGTCGGTGCGATGTCGGCCTATCTGTCGCGGCTGTATTCCGGCAAGACGTATCGCACGATCCGCGAGGCCGCCAAGCAACTCGGCAAGCATCTGCCGAAGGTGATCTCCGACCGCGCCGAGAAGGTCGAGGAATATTCGCGCGGCTTCATGACCAACAACGGCACGCTGTTCGAGGAACTCGGCTTCTACTATGTCGGTCCGATCGACGGCCATAACCTCGACCATCTGCTGCCCGTGCTAAAGAACGTCCGCGACATGGAAACCGGCCCGGTGCTGATTCATGTCGTAACGCAGAAGGGCAAGGGCTACGGCCCGGCGGAAGCCGCCGCCGACAAGTATCACGCGGTGGTCAAGTTCGACGTCGCCACCGGCGCGCAATCGAAATCGAAGCCCAACGCGCCCGCCTATCAGAACGTGTTCGGCCAGTCGCTGGTCAAGGAAGCCGAGAAGGACGACAAGATCGTCGCCATCACGGCCGCGATGCCGTCGGGCACCGGCGTCGACATCTTCAACAAGGCATTTCCGAAGCGCACGTTCGACGTCGGCATTGCCGAGCAGCATGCGGTGACCTTCGCCGCCGGTCTGGCGACCGAAGGCTACAAGCCGTTCTGCGCGATCTACTCGACCTTCCTGCAACGCGGCTACGACCAGGTGGTCCACGACGTCGCCATTCAGAACCTGCCAGTCCGTTTCGCCATCGATCGCGCGGGCTTGGTCGGCGCCGACGGCGCGACCCATGCCGGATCGTTCGACAACGCCTATCTCGGCTGCCTGCCGAATTTCGTCATCATGGCCGCGTCGGATGAAGCCGAACTGGTGCACATGGTGGCCACGCAGGTCGCGATCAACAATCGTCCGAGCGCGGTGCGCTATCCGCGCGGCGAAGGCCGTGGCGTCGAGATGCCGGAAGTCGGCGTCCCGCTGCCGATCGGCAAGGGCCGCATCGTCCGTCAGGGCAACAAGGTCGCGCTGCTGTCGTTCGTCACCCGTCTCGCCGATTGCGAGAAGGCTGCCGACGAACTCGCCGCGCATGGCCTGTCTACCACGGTCGCCGACGCGCGCTTCATGAAGCCACTCGACGTCGAACTCGTGCTGAAGCTGGCGCGCGAACACGAAATCCTGCTCACCGTCGAGGAAGGCTCGATCGGCGGTTTCGGCTCGCATGTGATGCAAACGCTTGCCGAACACGGCATGCTCGATAGCGGCCTGCTGCGCTTCCGCTCGATGGTGCTACCGGACGAGTTCATCGACCACAACACGCCAGCGGCGATGTATGCCTATGCCGGCCTGGATGCCAAGGGCATCGTCGCCAAGGTGTTCGAGACCATCGGCAAGGACAAGGCCGGAACCATCAAGCTCGCCGGCGCATAAGCCCCGAGCCGGACGGCATCGAAAGCCCCGCTTCCGGCACACCGGGAGCGGGTTTTTCATTTGCCGAGGGACCGCGATAGACTGTTCGCGACATGACACAGACACGTAAACGAGCCGACCTGCTGCTGGTCGAGCGCGGCTTGTTCGAAAGCCGGGCGCGCGCGCAGGATGCGATCGCGCATGGTCTCGTGACCGCCGACGGCAAGGTCGTCGCGAAGCCCTCCGAGGTGATCGCCGATAGCGCCGTCATCGAAGCCGCACCTGCGCATCCCTGGGTGTCGCGCGGCGGCGTCAAGCTCGCTGGCGCATTGGCGCAGTATCCTATCGAGATCGAGGATCACGTCTGTCTCGATGTCGGCGCCTCCACCGGCGGCTTCACCGAAGTATTATTGAGTGAAGGCGCGGCCCTGGTGTTCGCGATCGACGTCGGCACCAACCAGTTGCACGATAGCCTGCGCGGCCACCCGCGTATCGTTTCGATGGAGCAGACCGATATCCGCAGCTACGATGGCAAACGGCTGCCGCAGCGACCCGACGTGGTAGTGATCGACGCGAGTTTCATCTCATTGAAGCTGATCCTGCCCGTGGCGCTGCAACTTGCCGCCGCGCCGATGAGCCTGCTGGCGCTGATCAAGCCGCAATTCGAAGCACCACGAAGCGCAATCAAGAAAGGCATCGTGCGCGACGCCGTCGTGCATCAGGCGGTGCGCGACGACATCACCGCTTTCGCGGCCGCGCAGGGCTGCACCGATATTGAAGTCTTTCCGTCCAGCATTCCCGGCGGCGACGGCAACGTCGAATTTTTCCTCGGCGCGCGCCGTGGCTGAAGCGCTTGTCATCGATCACGTCGGTCAACGCGGCGACGGCGTTGCACGCTTCCATGGCGCTGCACGCTACGTCCCCTACACGCTGCCCGGCGAGACGGTGGATGCGACCTCATTGGCCGCATCGGATCGTATGGAACTTGTCGCGATCCAGACACCAAGCCCACAACGGATCGAACCATTCTGCGCCCATTTCGGCACATGCGGCGGCTGCGCGATACAGCACTGGCAGCCCGATGCCTATCGCGCATGGAAGCGTCAGTTGGTCGTCGACACGCTCGCGCGTGCCGGCATCGACGTTGAGGTAGCTGACCTGATCGACGCCCATGGCGCGGGACGGCGCCGTGTCACGCTTCACGCGCGCCGCGCGCCCGACGGCAGCTTCCCTGTCGGCTTCGCCGCGCCGAACAGCCACGCGGTGATCGCTATCGATGCTTGCCCGATCCTCGACCCCGCACTCGGTGGCGCGTTCGAGGCGGCACGCTCCCTCGCTGCGTTGTTGAAGCCTGTCGCCAAGCCGCTCGATATCCAAGTCACTGCCGCCGACAACGGATTGGACATCGACGTCCGCGGCTCGGGACCCTTGCCGCCCAAGATCGTCACCGCGCTGTCGCGACTGGCCGAGCAGTACAGACTGGCGCGGCTGACGCGCCACGGCGAACTGGTGCTGATGCGCGCCCCGCCGGTCCTCGCGATGGGCGTGGCAACGGCACCGCTGCCGCCGGGCTCGTTCCTGCAAGCGACCGTCGCCGGCGAAGAGATACTGGCGACGTTAGTGGCCGCGCATTGCGGCAAGGCCAAACGCATCGTCGATCTGTTCTGCGGCGTCGGCCCCTTCGCCCTGCGTTTGGCGGCGAAGGCAAGGGTTGCCGCCTTCGACAGTGATCCTGGCGCGATTGCGTCGTTGCAAAAAGCCGTCGCCTCAGCCCACGGCCTGAAGCCGATCACTGCGGAAGCACGCGATCTGTTCCGGCGGCCGCTGGTGCCGCAGGAATTGCGCGACGTCGATGCCATCGTGTTCGATCCGCCGCGCCAGGGCGCGGAAGCGCAGAGCAAACAGCTTGCCGCCAGCAAGGTGCCGGTGATTATCGCCGTATCCTGCAACGTCACCACTTTTGCTCGCGATGCGAGAATCCTGATTGACGGCGGCTACAAGATTGAAACCGTCACCCCTGTCGATCAATTCCGCCACACGCCGCATGTCGAACTGGTGGGGAAATTTGTCCGCCAGCGTTGAACCTTGCTGCAAACATGATGACTCATGACCGAGTGACTCCGTCCAATCGACCGGACGCTGATTGATCGCTCCTCCTGGCGTCATGGCCATTCCCGCGTCGCATATCGATGCGACGCTCGAGACGCTGGCGCCGTCTGAACTTCACTGTTGCAAGTCACGCGAGCATGGTTCCCGAAAAGTGGGAGCTGGTTTCCGGGCAGGATCATGCTCACTCAACCGAATGAGTGACGAGCCTGGTCAGTGCAAACCGGGCTCGATCCTTCACAGGAGGCTGTCATGGACGTGAATATGGATCGACTGAATGAGTTCGTAGGCAAGATGGTCGGCGACATCGGCGCTGCCGCCAACACCGCATTGATCCGGACCGGCGACCGGCTCGGTCTCTATAAAGCACTGGCCAAGGCGCCTATGACACCCGCCGAACTTGCACAAATCACCAACACGACCGAACGTTACGTGCGTGAATGGTTATCCGCGCAAGCGGCATCGGGTTACGTGGAATATGACGCCGAGACAAAGAAATTCTCCATGCTGCCGGAACAGGCGATGGTCTTCGCCGACGACGACAGCCCGGTATTCATGGGCGCCGTCGGCGACCTGATGGCGGCGATGATGCTCGACGAACCGAAGATTTCCGACGCCTTCAAGACCGGCAAGGGCGTCGGTTGGAACGATCGCGCCGAATGCCTGTTCTGCGGCACCGCGCGTTTCTTCCGCACCACCTACAAACATCACCTTGTGCAGGAATGGCTGCCCGCGCTCGACGGTGTGGTGGCCAAGCTCGAGCGCGGCGCCAAGGTTGCCGATGTTGGCTGCGGGCATGGCGTTTCGACTTTGTTGATGGCGAAGGCTTATCCCAATTCGCATTTCTTCGGTTTCGATCCGCATCCGGGCTCGATTGCCGCCGCACAAGAGAGAGCGGCGAGCGACGGCTTGAGCCAACGTGTCGACTTCGCCGTCGCCACCGCCAAGACCTATCCCGCGAATGACTACGACCTCGTGTGCTTCTTCGATTGCCTGCACGATATGGGAGATCCCGTCGGCGCGCTCGGTCACGTCAAGGAAACGCTGGCCGAGGACGGCACCTGCATGCTGGTCGAGCCCTTCGCGCAAGACAAGCTCGAGGACAATCTCAATCCGGTAGGTCGTCTGTTCTATGCCGCTTCGACCATGGTGTGCACACCCGCGTCAATGGCACAGGAAGTTGGGCTCGCGCTGGGTGCGCAGGCCGGCGAAGCGAGGCTCAGCGACGTTGCCAAGAAAGGTGGCTTCTCCCGCATTCGCCGTGCCGCAGAGACGCCTTTCAATCTGGTGCTGGAAGCGAAGGTATGAGGCGCGCCTGCTACCTATACTATTTGAAGCTTCATCCGTGCGTTCCTTGTCATGGCCGGTTTCACTCCGGCCATGACAAAGCTCTTGTATGAGCAAGCTTCACCTGCCCCACCGCTCCTGCCAGATCTTTTCGCCGATCAGGCAGTTGACGCGCGGCTCCTTGCCCGCCGCGGGAGCGATGCGCGGCTCGGGCACGCGCCCCGCCACTTCCATCACCAGCTTAGTGTGAATCGCCTCGCGAAACTTCTCGCGATTTTTGATCGGCACTACGAACGAGCCGGCGCCACCGATGACGCAGTCCTCGTAGTAGTAATCGAGGTTCTCGATATCCATGGTGGAATAGCTCGGCTCCTTCACCATGATCGGCAGGCCGTTGATGACGATGCCCTTCTCCAGCGCCGCATCGCGCGCGACCGTCACCGGCATTCCGTTGTTGTTGGGGCCGTCACCGGAGATATCGATGACGCGGCGAATCCCGTGATATTGGTTCTGCTCGAACAGCGGCATCGCGAAATTGATCGCACCGGAAATCGAGGTCCGCGACGCTCGGCGCACCGGCGTCTTGAGAATTTCGGCGGCGACCGCATCGGCGGATTCCGGCCCGTCGATGATGCGCCACGGGATGATCACCTTCTGGTCGGTCGATGCCGCCCACTCGAAATAAGTCACCGCGACTTTGCCGGTGGGACCTGCCTTCAGTGCCTGAAGGAATTCCTTGGAAACGATGGCCTGCGCATACCCCTCACGCTGCACCGTGAGTTCGTCGATATCCATCGAATAAGAGACATCCACTGCCAGCACCAGTTCGACATCGACGGTGATATCGGCCGGCTTGGCTTGAACCACGAGAGGCGGCGCCTGCGGCGCGGCGTTAACGGCAACGTCGCCGGCCATGGCACCGGCGGCCAACAGCACTCCGATCGAGACGTACCAGCGCATCGCGGCCTCCGTCGCCCCTCGGCAATGGTGACACAGCGCGGTAAATCCGCAAGGCCCAATCGGGAGCCGTGGCAAGGCGCAAAGCAAATGCGATCAATGCTTTACGTCCTCCGACCGGAACCCATTTACCAAGGCTTTACCGCGATATTCTACAACCAAGGAGAACCCGTCCCTATTCGAGAGGGATCGGTCCCCGACTGGAAAAAAGCCCAACAGCGCCAAGCCGGTTCTAACGCCATGCGTTCTGGCGACGCACCGCCATGCGCCGATTCCGACCATCGCGGGATTTTCTCCGCAGTCACCCAGAAGGATGACGAAATGCTTTCGCGACTTTCCATCAAGGCCAAGTTGATTTCTCTGGTTGCCGTTTTGTTGCTTGCGCTGACCGCGACAGGAACCTTCGCTGTGATCGAGATGCGCGCGATCAACACCGCGGCGCAGGACATCAAGACCAGTTGGCTGCCGAGCATCCGTCTCGTCAGCGAACTGCGCACCCAATCGGCGCGTTATCGCGCCGTGCTGCGCGACTACCTGACCGAGCCGGACGAGGCTTTCATGGCCGACATCCAGCGCAACCTCGACGCCCGCGCCAAGGACTACGAGACCGCCAACAAGGCTTACGCGCCGCGCATCTCCTCGCCCGAAGAAGCCGCGCTGTATCAGGAACTGTCGCAGACCTGGACAACCTTCCGCGCCGCCGCCGACGAGGTGGTGGCCCACGCCCGCAAGCACGAGGTCGCGCAGGCGCGTACCGTGAACGCCACCCGAGCGACGCCGGCAGGCCGGAAGATGGATGCCGTGATGACCAAGATCGTGGCGCTCAACGACAACGGCGCTACCCACTCCGGCCAGAATGCCGAAAGCGCCTATGCGACGGCCTTCGGGGTGCTGCTCGCGGTGTTGTCCGCCATGGTGCTGCTGGGGCTCGCCGCCGCCGTGCTGGTGGTCCGGGATATCTCGCGCGGCATCGGCTCGGTGCTGACGCCGATGAAGGCACTCTCGGCCGGGAACCTCGACGTCGAAATTCCCCATCGCGGCGAGCGCAGCGAGATCGGCCAGATCGCCGATACGCTTCAGCATTTCAAGGCCGCATTGATCGCCAAAAAAGAAGCCGACGAGGCCGCCGCCGGTGAAGCAGGCACGAAGCTGCGCCGCGCCGAAACCATGGACAAGGTGACCCGAAATTTCGAAACCATGGTCGGCGAGATGATCGGTTCGCTGTCGTCGGCCTCGAACGAGATGGAGGCGACCGCTACCGCGCTGACCGGAACCGCGGACACCACGCGGCGGCTGTCCAACTCCACCGCCAACGCGTCCCACGAGGTTTCCGAAAGCATCCAGTCCACGGCTGCGGCCACCGAGGAGATCACATCGTCGGTCAACGAGATCAGCCGTCAGGTGCAGGAATCGAACCGCGTGGCGCAGACGGCGGTGGCGCAGGCCCAGAAGACCAATTCCAGCATCCAGCAACTGTCGCAGGCCGCCGCCCGCATCGGTGATGTCGTCAAGCTGATTACCGCCGTCGCGGAACAGACCAACCTGCTCGCCCTCAATGCCACCATCGAAGCCGCGCGCGCCGGCGAAGCCGGACGCGGCTTCGCGGTGGTCGCTTCCGAGGTCAAAGCGCTGGCATCGCAGACCGCCAAGGCCACCGATGAAATCGGCACACAGATCGCCGGGATGCAGGCTGCAACGCAGGAGTCCGTGGCGACCATCCAGGAGATCAGCACCACCATCAATCTGATATCGGAAATCTCGTCGACCATCGCCGCCGCCGTCGAAGAACAGGGTGCGGCGACGCAGGAGATTGCCCGCAACGTGCAGCAGGCCGCCGATCTCTGCGGCAATGTCGCCAGCAACATCACCGAGGTCGATCGCAGCGCCGGCGAAGCAGGCGCCGCATCATCGCAGGTGCTTGCGGCGGCGCAGTCATTGTCGATGGAAAGCCATCGGTTGCAGACTGAAGTGCACAACTTCCTCGAAACCATCCGCGCCGCCTAAGCGGTATCGAAGACGGACAATAGGAGCCGGTGGGTGCGAGCCCGCCGGTTTGCTTTTTAGGCCAATGTTCTTCGGAGTCATGGAGCTAGGCGAAATCCGCCATCGCCTCGCCCGAAAAATGCAGTAGTCTTCAAATTCCCGGTCACATGGCGACGCGCATGAGCGATACCGTCATCAAGCCACGCACCAAGACGCGGACCAAAACCGCACCGAAAACCGAGCGGCCGCGCCTGCACAAGGTGATCCTTGTTAACGACGACTACACGCCGCGCGATTTCGTCGTGGGCGTACTCAAGGCCGAGTTCCGTATGACCGAGGATCAAGCCTACAAGGTGATGATAACAGCACATCAGCGCGGCGTCTGCGTGGTCGCGGTATTCACCAAAGACGTGGCAGAGACGAAGGCGACGCGCGCGACCGACGCCGGCCGCGCCAAGGGATACCCGCTGCTGTTCACCACCGAGCCCGAGGAATAGTGCCGCGTTCGGCCGCTGGAGCGAAATCATCCGCGCGGCGGCAGCGCCTCGTCAGTGAGGCCGTAGACGCGCTCGGCGCGGCGGAAACCAGCAATCGGGAATTCACCAAGGTTGAGCCAACTCTCCGGCGCCGCAGCGGCGAAGCCTTCCGATGCAACGATGGTGCGATTAAGGTCGCTGGCAATCTTCTCGAGCCGCGCTGCAAGATTGACGGCCGGTCCGATGCAGGTGAAGTCGAGCCGGTGGCCACCACCGATGTTGCCGTACAATACCTCGCCGACATGCAGCGCCAATCCGAAACGAAATTTGTCGAAAGTCGTCCCGCCATGGCGAAATGTCATCGCCGCGACACGCTCGCGGCTGGCACGCGCCGCCGCCAGGACACGACCACAGACTTCCGCTGTGTCGGTGCCGCCTTCCGCGATGGGAAACACCGCGAGCAAGCCATCGCCCATGAACTTCAGCACCTCGCCGCCATGGTCCCGGATCACGGTGACCTGGCAGTCGAAGTAACGATTGAGGATCTGGACCACCGTCTCGGGCGGGAGCCGGTCCGACAGCGCGGTGAAGCCGCGCAGGTCCGACAGCCAGATCGCGGCCTGCATCGTGTCGTTGTGGCCGCGGCGGATCTGGCCGCCGAGGATGCGCGCGCCGGCACGGTTGCCGACATAGGTGTCGAGCAGGATCG
>JBQCHY010000116.1:0-161095 GCA_051954235.1 Xanthobacteraceae bacterium | reverse complement strand
GACTTTCGAATCAGATTGTAGCCTGCGGCCAAATCCGGCAAGAAGCCCCGACATCCCGCTTCGATCGTGTCATCCAGTCTGTCTGGCAACTTCAGGTGTGTTCATGAAAGCCATCCTCTGCTCCCAATATTGCGGCCCCGACGATCTCGTGCTGGCGGATATTCCCGATCCGGTCGCCGGTCCCGGCGAGGCGGTGATCGCGATCAAAGCGGCGGCGCTGAATTTCTTTGATCTCCTGATGATTCAGGGCAAGTACCAGATCAAACCGCCGTTCCCGTTCTCGCCGTCGGCGGAAGTCGCCGGTGTGATCGAGAGCGTCGGCGCCGGCGTTACCGATCTCAGGGTCGGCGATCGCGTGATGGCGTCGTGCGGACACAACGGCGCGCGCGAGAAGATCGCCTTGCCGGCGTCAGCCATCATCAAGATTCCGGACAATCTCGATTTCGACCGCGCCGCCGGCATCACCATCATCTACGGCACCACGCTGCATGCCTTGGAAGATCGCGCCAGCCCGAAAGCGGGCGAGACGCTCGCGGTGCTCGGGGCCGCCGGCGGCACCGGCCTCGCGGCCTGCGAGATCGGCAAGCTGCTGGGGCTCAAGGTGATCGCCTGCGCGTCCTCCGATGAGAAGCTGGCGTTCGCGAAGGAGCATGGCGCCGAACTGACGCTGAACTACAGCAAGGAAGACCTCAAGGAAGGCTTGAAGAAACTCACCGGCGGCAAGGGCGTCGACATCATCTATGATCCGGTCGGCGGCAGCTATTCGGAAGCCGCGCTACGCGCCATTGCCTGGGAAGGCCGTTTCCTGGTGATCGGTTTCGCCGCCGGAGAAATTCCGAAGATGCCGCTCAACCTCGCGCTGCTGAAAGGCTGCGATATCCGCGGCGTGTTCTGGGGCGCGTGGACCAAGATCAATCCGGCGAAGAACCGCGCCAACCTCGAGCGGCTGGCGAGGTGGACCGCAGAAGGCAAGCTGTCGTCGCACGTCGACCGCACTTTCCCGCTGGCGCAGACCACCGATGCATTGAAGGTGCTCGCCGGTCGTCAGGCGATGGGCAAGGTGATCCTGCATCCGTGAGGATGCGTCAGAATTCTCGAAATTCCGTTTCCGTCATGCCCGGGCTTGTCCCGGGCATCCACGTCTTCTTTTTTCTGTATTTCCGCAAAGACGTAGATGGCCGGGACAAGCCCGGCCATGACGAGTTGCTAGTTCTATCTGAGCGAAACCTGCTCTCGCTTCCTTCGAGTGCTATCTTGCTAGGAAGCGTCATCCTCCAGCCCACGCTTCAACGCCGCGTGGGCGGCGTCGCGGTGTTCGGGCTTGATGTGGCTCGCGACCATGCGAAGCGCGGTGGCGACCACCGCGGCGTCGTCGGTGAAGCCGAGCACCGGCATCAGGTCCGGCATGAAATCGAACGGCAGGATGAAATAGGCCAGCGCGCCGAGCAGCGCCGCCTGCACATGGCGCGGCGTCTGCCGGTCGAATGCGCAGTAGTAAGCTGCCAGCAAGTCCTCGACAAAGGGCAGCTTCGCCGCGACGCGCTTCAGCTTCTTCCAGAACTCCTTACGCACCCGCGCCGGGTCTTCGGCCAGACGCGCGGCCGGCTCAAAGTCCATGGTCTGCTCGGCTGTCATCGCAAGTTTCCTCGAACCGTGCGGTAGGAAGGCCGGAGCCAACCGCTCCGCGCCCATTATCTGGTCACGCGCCGGCGCCGGTGCAAGCGGTGGTTATGAGACGCCGAGCTGCGCAGCAGCGGCATTCATGGCCTTGGCCAGATCGATGTCGCGTGCGGTAACGCCGCCGGCATCGTGGGTCGACAGCGTGACCTCTACCGTCTTGTAGACGTTGCGCCATTCCGGGTGGTGATCGGCCTTCTCAGCCGCCACCGCCACCCGGGCCATGAAGCCGAACGCCTCGTTGAAATCCTTGAACACGAAGGTTCGGCTGATGGCGTCGCGGCCCTCCACCTCGGCCCAGCCCTTGAGTTCCCTCAGCGCGGCGGCGCGCGCGTCCTTCGTTAGTCGTTCCACCATGTCCATACCTCCGCGCTGGTTTCCCGGTCCGGTGCGCGTCTTCACGCGAACTTTATTCTAACACCGAAACAGCCGGTATCGATCCGTGCCACAATATTGAACCAAAGCCGTTCCAAGCCTTTCCAATCCAGGCCTTCCCGTGGCGAGGTCCATGGGTCGCTCGATTTGCCAACCTCTGTTTGCCAATCTTTCACCGGGAGACGACTGTTGACACGATCGGGTCGCCGACATTGAGCGCCGCACCGGAGAGCGTACCCGCGCCGCTGTCGCCGCGCTCCGCCAAGCGCAAGGTCATGCTGATCACGTTGGCGGGCACGCTGGCGTTGATCGGGCTGGTCGCCGGGGCCTATTACTTCGCGATGCGTCCGGTGACGTTGCGGATCGCCGTCGGTCCGACCAACAGCGACGACGTCAAGGTGATCCAGACCATGGCGCAGGTGTTCGCGCGCCAACATGAGTCGGTCCGGCTGCGTCCGGTGCTCACCGACAACATCAACGCCAGTGCCACGGCGATCAAGGACGAAACGGCCGATCTGGCGGTCGTGCGCGGCGATCTCGACATTCCGAAGAACGCGCAGGCCGTCGTGACGTTACGCAAGAACGTGGTCATGCTGCTGGTGCCGTCGCAACCCGTAGCAGACGCCGCTGCGCAGGGTAGCGACGCGAAGATCACCAGCATCTCGCAGCTCGCCGGCCGCCGCATCGGCGTGATCGGGCGGACGCAGGCCAATGTGAAGCTGTTGGATATCATCCTGCGCCAGTACGGCATCGAACATGACAAGGTGACGGTCGTTCAGTTCGCGCCGCCCGAAATCGCCGATGCCATCCGGAACCACAAGGCCGACGCCTATCTCGCGGCGGGCCCGATCGGCGGCCGTCTGATCTCGGAAACCATCGCGGCAGCCTTGCGCGATGCTGGCTCGCCGACGTTCCTGCCAATCGATGCCGCCGATGCCATCGCGCAGAACTATCCGGTCTACGAGACAGCGGAGATTCCCGCGGGCGTTTTCGGAGGCGCGCCAGCGCGTCCGCAGAACGAGATCAAGACCATCAGTTTCGCGCATCACATCGTGGCGCGGGATAATCTCTCCGAGGCTACCGTGGCGAGCCTGACGCGGCAGATATTTGCGATCCGGCAGGAAGTCGCAACCGACTTCCCGCTCGCGGCGAAAATCGAAACGCCCGACACCGACAAGGACGCCGTAGTGCCGGCGCATCCGGGCGCTGCCGCCTATGTCGACGGTGAGGAGAAGTCGTTCCTCGACCGCTACAGCGATTACATCTGGTGGGGCCTGATGGGGCTCTCGGCGCTGGGTTCTCTCGGTGCGTGGTTCGCCAGTTACTTCCGGCGAGACGAGCGCGTCAGCAACACCTCGCAGCGCGGGCGGCTGCTCGACATGCTGGCGCTGGCGCGGCGCAGCAATTCCATCGATGAGCTAGACCGCATGCAGGCCGAAGCCGACGACATCATGCGCGGCACGCTCGATTGTTTCGAGCGCGGAGGCATCGAGGAAGGGTCGCTCACCGCGTTCCAGATTGCGTTGGAGCAGTTCCACAACGCGGTGGCGGATCGAAAGGCGTGGCTGGCGACACGGTCGCCGGATGCGCCGAAGGAATCCTCCAGCGAGACTCTTGCGGCCAACGTGCAATTGGTCGCCAGTTCATCGTAATCAATCTGTCACGCAAACGTCCCGCGACTGTCAGAGAGCCGCTGCATAGAGATTGCCTCCCTTAAACGATTCCAAGGAGGCACCGATGACGTTTCGCCTGTCCCGCCGCCGTTTTCTCACCACCGCGACTGCGACCGGCATCGGCCTCGCCGGCAATATAGCGATGCCGTATCTCAGCCGTGCGGTGGATCGTCCGTTGATCGGCCATGGCGTGCAGTCCGGCGATGTCGGCATCGATGGCGGCGTGATCTGGTCGCGCGCGGATCGTCCCTCGCAGATGCTGGTCGAAGTTTCCACCACCGAGTCGTTCCGCAACGCGCGTGCGCTGCCACCGATCGCCGCGCTGCCGGAAACCGACTTCACCGCGAAGCTGTTGGTCGACAATCTGCCCTCCGATCAGGACATTTTCTATCGCGTCAAATTTCGCGATCTCTCGCACTCGAGCGTCGAGAGCGAACCGGTGGTCGGCCGCTTCCGTACCGCGCCGGCGGGCCGCCGCGATGTCAGCTTCGTTTGGGGTGGCGACGTTGCCGGCCAGGGCTGGGGTATCAATCCCGATGACGGCGGCATGTTCACCTATGCCACCATGCGCAAGTACAAGCCGGACTTCCTGTTGCATTCCGGCGATACGATTTACGCCGATGGACCGATCGTCAGCGAAGTGAAACTACCGGACGGCAAGGTGTGGAAGAACCTCGTCGTCGAAGAGAAGGCCAAGGTCGCGGAAACGCTCACCGAGTTTCGCGCCGCGCACAAATACAATCTGCTCGACGAGCACTCCGTGCCTTCAATGCCGAAGTGCCGATCTTCGTACAGTGGGACGATCACGAGATTACCAACAACTGGTCGTTGTCGAAGGAATTGCCGGCGGCCTACAAGGTGCGCGATATCCCTTTGCTCGCCGCGCGGGGCGCGCAGGCCTTCCACGAGATGTACCCGATCCGCGAAAGCATTCAGGAGCCGGGCCGGGTCTATCGCACCATTCACTACGGGCCGCATCTCGATGTCTTCGTGCTCGACGAGCGCAGCTATCGCGGGCCGAACGGTCCCAATCTGCAAACCGAATATGGACCGGACAGCTACTTCATCGGTCCCGATCAATTGGCGTGGCTGAAGCGCGAACTGCTGAATTCAAAGGCGACGTGGAAGGTGATCGCGTCCGACATGCCGATCAGCCTCATCGTCTATGACGACGCGCCGAACAAGCGCGGCTCCGAAGCCGTCGCGCAAGGTGATGGCCCGGCCCGCGGCCGCGAATTGGAGATCGCGGATCTGCTGCGTTTCATCAAGACGTCTGGCATCGTCAACACGGTATGGCTGACCGCAGACGTGCACTACGCCGCCGCGCATTTCTACGATCCGAACAAAGCGCAGTTTCAGGATTTCGATCCGTTCTGGGAGTTCGTATCCGGGCCGCTGCATGCCGGCACCTTCGGTCCCGCAGCTCTCGACAATACGTTCGGCCCCGAAGTGCGTTTCGTGAAAGCACCCGGCGCGAACCGACAGAACCTGCCGCCGACCGAAGGCATGCAGTTCTTCGGCCACGTTCACATCGAGGGCACGTCGGGACAAATGACCGTCAGCCTGCGCGACCGTGCCGACGCGCTGCTATGGTCGACCAAGCTCGATCCGAAGATGGGATAGCGTGCTCTGTCCGTCATCGCGAAGAGCGACAGCGACGAAGCAATCCAGCTTTTCCTTGTGGCTGTCTGGATTGCTTCGCTTCGCTCGCAATGACGGTCTAACACAATCTCGTCCAGCCTACTCCGCCGGCTCCGGGCTGCCGCGCAGCGCGGCTTCCAGCTCTTCGCGCAGACACGGCTTGCTCAGCACCGGCTTGCCGGCGAACCGGCTCGCCAGGGCGACATCGGCGCGATAACCGGTGACGAAGGCATAGGGAATCTTCAACGCATCGAGCCGGTCGGCGACCTCGAAGCTGGTATCGTCGCCGAGCCCGACATCGAGCAGCGCGAAATCCGGCGCGCGTTCCGCGATCATCGCCAGTGCATCGGCGGCATGGATGGCTGTCCGTACCTGTTCAACGCCCAACTCCATGATCGTCGCTTCGAAATCGATGGCGATGATGGTGTCGTCTTCGACAATCAGCACGTCGTTCGGCATGGCGAAGGCAACTTTCGTGGCGAAAGGACATTGGCCGCGCAGCGGCGCGGCATCGATCAGGTTTTTAGAAAGAGAGGGATGGCGCGGCGTGCCGAAGATGCCTTGCAAGCACAAATCCGGTTCCGCATGGAACCGAACACACCTCCCCGGCGTCTGTCTGTCCACTAGTGAACATAACGGTGACGAGAGCAGGTATAAGATGCCGCCGGAAAGGTGCGGGATGGATACGAGCCAGGCAGTTTCGCAGGACAGCAAAAAGCCTCCCAGCAACAATCTGTTGCGGAAGATGAGAGCGGCCGACTACGCCTTGCTGGCGTCGCATCTCGATCCCTGCACGCTGCCGGGCGGCGAACTGCTCTACAATCCGGGAGACGATGTCGCCGTGGTGCACTTCCCGTGTGGACCCAGTCTTGCGTCCTATCTGATCGCCAACGAGGACGGCCGCGATGTCGAAACCATCCTGATCGGCCGCGAGGGGGCGGTCGGCGGCATCGTCAGCCACGGCTTTCTGCCGGCGTATTCGCGCATCACGGTGAAATTCGGCGGCCCGTTCGTGCGGTTGCGGGTCGGGGCGCTGGAGGCGGCGAAGATGAAGTCGCCGACCCTGCGCAATCTATTTGCGCGCTATGCTGACTGTATGGTGGCGCAGCTTTTCCAGTCCACCGCCTGCAATGCCATCCACACCATCGAGCAGCGGGCGGCGAAATGGATTCTCGCGGCGATGGAGCGCACCGGCAGTGAGCGGGTGGCGCTGACCCACGAGCAACTGGCCACCATGCTGGGTGTCGGGCGCAGCTATGCCAGCCGGGTGGTCCAGGTCTTCAAGGCGGAGGGCATGCTGGAGACACGGCGGGGCGCCGTCCTGGTGCGCAACCGCGCCGCGTTGCAGGAGCGGGCCTGCCTCTGCAACGAATCGGTGAAAAGCCATTTCGAGGAGGTGTTGAGCGGCGTTTATCCGACCGAGGAGCCCGAAACCGCCTGAACGCATGACGTGGAAGGTATCCGGCGGTCGGAAAATCACCGAAAGACAAGCCGGGGGCGTTGTTTTTAGTTGTGAACTGGATTATATTGCACCGCAACGAGGGTGCCCGGTTCGACACAGAGCCGGGCACCTGCTTTTTAACCATGTCCTTGCCCATCGGTTCGGAACGATCCGGCACGTCGGCCGTTCGTTGGATCGCTTGTGGCGGATGTCGTCCCCGCCTGCGGGCATGCCCGGGCGGACGCAGGAAACAGGCCCTATCCATGACCTGGCCAAGCCAGACCGGATACTGATCGAGCCTTCCGCCGGCATGCGCCGGACGGCGCGGCGTTGCGCTCTTTTGCCTTTCAAACCACATGTCCCGCAATTCCGGTGTTGAACGCAGCGCCGGACACGGCCATCGAGAACCTGAAGAAGCAAGCCCATGAATCTCCGCAACATCGCCATTATTGCTCACGTCGACCATGGCAAGACCACTCTCGTCGACAAATTGCTGCAACAGTCCGGCGTCTATCGCGACAACCAGCGCGTTACCGAGCGCGCGATGGACTCCAACGATCTCGAGCGCGAGCGCGGCATCACCATTCTCGCCAAGTGCACCTCGGTGCAGTGGGGCGATACCCAGATCAACATCGTCGACACCCCCGGCCACGCCGACTTCGGCGGCGAGGTGGAGCGCATCCTCTCGATGGTGGACGGCGTGATCGTGCTGGTCGATGCCGCCGAAGGCCCGATGCCGCAGACCAAGTTCGTGGTCGGCAAGGCGCTGAAGCTCGGCCTCAAGCCGATCGTCGCCATCAACAAGGTCGATCGTCCCGACGGCCGCGCCACCGAAGTGCTCAACGAGGTATTCGATCTGTTCGCCGCGCTCGACGCCACCGACGAGCAACTCGATTTCCCGATCCTCTACGGTTCGGGCAAGAACGGCTGGATGGGCGTGTCGCCGGAGGACAACGGCAATGGCATGAAGCCGCTGTTCGAACTGGTGCTCAAGCACGTCGCGCCGCCGGTGGTCGAAGAGGGACCGTTCCGCCTGCTTGGCACCATTCTCGAAGCCAATCCCTATCTCGGCCGCATCATCACCGGCCGCATCGCGTCGGGCACCGTGAAGCCAAACCAGTCGGTGAAGGTGCTGTCGCGCGACGGCAAGACGGTGGAGACCGGGCGCATTTCGAAGATCCTCGCGTTCCGCGGTCTTGAGCGCGTGCCGCTCGACATTGCCGAAGCGGGCGACATCGTCGCCATCGCCGGCCTGACCAAGGGCACCGTCGCCGACACCTTCTGCGATCCGGCCGTCGAGGCGCCGATTCAGGCGCAGGCGATCGATCCGCCGACGGTGTCGATGTCGTTCATCGTCAACAACTCGCCGCTCGCCGGCACCGAAGGCGACAAGGTGACGAGCCGCATGATCCGCGACCGTCTGCTGCGCGAGGCCGAAGGCAATGTTGCGCTACGCGTGGTGGAAGCCGCCGACAAGGATTCGATGGAAGTGTCGGGCCGCGGCGAATTGCAGCTTGCGATCCTGATAGAGACCATGCGCCGCGAAGGTTTCGAACTGTCGGTGTCCCGTCCGCGCGTCGTGTTGACCAAGGACGACAATGGCCAACTGTTGGAGCCGGTCGAGGAAGTCGTCATCGACGTTGACGAGGAATTCTCCGGCGTCGTCGTCCAGAAGATGAGCGAGCGCAAGGCTGAGATGATCGAGATGCGGCCGTCCGGCGGCAATCGCCTGCGGCTGGTGTTCTACGCGCCGACCCGCGGCCTGATCGGCTATCAGGGCGAGTTGATGACCGACACCAAGGGCACGGCGATCATGAACCGCCTGTTCCACGATTATCTGCCGTTCAAGGGCGAGATCGCGGGACGCCGCAACGGCGTGCTGATTTCCAACGATCAGGGCGAGGCGGTTGCCTATGCGATGTTCAAGCTCGAAGATCGCGGCCCGATGATGATCGAGCCGGGCTGGAAGGTCTACAAGGGCATGATCGTCGGTGAGCACACCCGCGACAACGATCTCGAGATCAACGTGCTCAAGGGCAAGCAGCTCACCAACATCCGCACCACCTCGAAGGACGAAGCAGTGCGCCTGACGCCGCCGATCCGCATGACGCTGGAAAAGGCGCTGGCCTACATCGAGGACGACGAGCTGGTGGAGATCACGCCGAAGTCGATCCGTTTGCGCAAGAAGCATCTCGATCCGAACGAGCGCAAGCGTGCCGAGAAGGCGAAGGACTTGGTGGCGTAAGCGTCATCCCCTCCTTATTATCATCGAAGCGGAAAATTCGTCATGGCCGGGCTTGTCCCGGCCATCCACGTCTTTGATCCGACATATGCCCCCAAGACGTGGATGCCCGCGACAAGCGCGGGCATGACGAGCGAAAGGTGGATGGTGTAAGCTATTCACCATTCACCATCAGCTATTCGCCGTGCCCTTATGTCTCTCCCCTCCGATATCGATGTCGCGATCATTGGCGCCGGCGCTGCCGGACTCGGCGCGGCCAACGCGTTGAAAGATTCCGGTCTTTCAGTCGTCGTGCTGGAAGCGCGCGATCGTTTGGGCGGGCGCAGCCAGACTGTTCTTGCCGCGCCGGATGTCGTGTTCGATGTCGGTTGCGGCTGGCTGCATTCCGCCGACAGGAACTCGTTCGTCGCCATCGCGGAAAAACTTGATTTTGAAGTCGATCGCAACCGTCCGCCGTGGCGCGAGCAATCGTCGCACCCGGCGTTTCCGCCGCGCGAACGTGCCGAGTTTCTCGGTGCGCTCGATGCGTTCTACGAGCGCGCCGAAGATGCCTCCGACGGGCCGCAAGACAGCGTTGCCAGCGAATGGCTGGAGCCGGGCAATCGCTGGAATCCGATGATCGATGCGATCTCGACTTACATCAACGGTTGCGAACTCGATCAGGTGTCGGTCTACGACATGGATGCCTACGAGGACACCGAGATCAACTGGCGGGTGCGGCGTGGCTACGGCGCGTTGATCGCCGCTTATGGCGCGAGTCTCAATGTTGCGCTCAACACCAACGTGACGCTGATCGATCATTCCGGCGCGCGCGTGCGCATCGAGACGTCGCGCGGGACATTGAGCGCGGCGAAAGTCATTATCACAGTGCCGACCAACCTGATCGCGGATGAGGCGATCCGTTTCTCGCCGGCATTGCCTGCAAAGGTGGGTGCTGCGCGCGGGCTGCCGCTCGGGCTTGCGGACAAGGTGATGCTGCGGCTCGATGAACCGGACGCATTGCCGGTCGACGGAAGCCTGCGCGGCGCATTAATGCGGACCGCGATGGGGACGTATCACACCCGGCCGTTCGGCCAGCCGTGCATCGAAGGTTTCTTCGGCGGTCGCTTCGCGCGGGAACTCGAAGACGCCGGCGAGGGCGCGCTGGCGGCGCAGAGCATCGACGAAATCGTTTCGATGCTCGGCTCGGATTTTCGTCGCAAACTGACGCCGCTGGCGTCCTCGCGCTGGGCGCACGATCCGTTCGCGCGGGGCTCCTATTCGCATGCGATGCCCGGCTGCGCGGACTGCCGCGCGGTGCTCGCCGCTCCGGTGGAAAATCGGCTGTTCTTCGCGGGGGAGGCGACGTCGCCGAATTTCTTCTCCACTGCCCACGGCGCACGCGACAGTGGCGAACGCGCCGCGTGCGAAATTCTGGCGGCAAGTACAAGTAATAGCCGCCGCGCAAGACCGTAAGAATTGCATGGTGCTGCTCGCGTCAGTTCTTTCGCGTCTTGGTATGCTTGAGGCTCAGGTCTTGCGGGTTATAGAATAGCTCGTAGAGCTTGCTTTCCTTCTTGGCGTAAACCTCGTAGCAAGTGCCCTCGATCTTGGACCGTTGCACTTCGTAGCCGTCCGCCTTGGCCTTGGCTTCTGCTTCCGCCACCGGCTTCCATGACGAGCGTTGAGCCTTGGTGCATTTCGTATAGCCGTCCGCCAACGCGCCTGAACTTACCAGAAGTCCCATCACAAGGGCTGGCGCGAATGACTTGAGATGCAGCATAATGATCTCCGTTCGACAAGGTGTGTTCATCCAACGGTAGCGGGCACGTCGGGCACCTTGTCAATCGAGCGGCTCGCGCTTGATGACGTTGGAGAAATTCTAACGAGGCAAAAAAGCTCGCAGTGTCCGCGCGCTGGTAACAATTCGTCCGCGTCTGCGGCTTTCAGCCTCATGCCGCGATTCGGGGCTTGTGTGCGGCGCAAGAACTATGGGCTGCGGCACTGGCGGAAACGGTTCCGGTGGAGAATCTTGGCCCGAACCTGTCTCTTTCCGGTACACGTCAGCCGGCTGGTGATGCTGGAAATCCACATATTAACCGAATATTAACGATGGAGCTTGAAGCCGGGCCGATGTCTTGCTTTGATTAGGTGCATGAGCACAACCCTGATCGAGGTCCGGCCGGCCAAAACTGCGGATGCATCCGCGGTCGCATCAACGCATGACGATGCCTGGCGTTCCGCCTATCAGGGCATCATTCCCGGCGCGGAGCTGGACAAGCTGATCAACCGGCGCGGGCCTCATTGGTGGCAAAGCGCCATCCGCAAGGGTAGCCGCGTCAGCGTGCTGGTGTTCGGCGACAAGGTCGCGGGTTATGCCAATTACGGCCGCAACCGCGCTCGCAGCCTGCATTTCGAAGGCGAGATTTACGAGCTCTATCTGCGGCCGGAATTTCAGGGCCTCGGATTCGGTCGCCGCCTCTTCACCGCCGCGCGTCGCGATCTGGTACAGAGCGGGCTCAAGAGCATGGTGATCTGGGCATTGTCCGACAACGAACCCGCCACCGAATTCTATCGCGCGCTCGGCGGCCGCATGGTGGCGCGCTCGTCGGAGCAGTTCGGTCCCAAGACGCTCGATAAGGTGGCGTTCGCCTGGACCAACTGACGCGGCGCGTTCGCGCCGTCTCGATTTTCCTCAGCCTGCAAATCCGCCGCTCGTCAGGAACGCCTGCTCGGCTTCTGTCGTGTCGCGTCCCAGCACCGGATTGCGATGCGGGAAACGGCCGAACTTGCGGATGATGTCCTCGTGAATTTCGGCGTAACGCAGGTTCTCGGCGTCGCCCAGCGCCTTGAACAACGCGACGCTGCGTTCCTGATCCGCGAGAGCCTCCGAGTGCTCGAACGGCAGATAGACGAACTGCCGCATCACACTGTCGAGACGCTGATCGACGCCGCGTGCAATAGCGCGGTCCGCGACCTCGCGCGCTTTCGGATCGCTCGCAAAGGTCCGTGGATCGCCGCGAAACATGTTGCGGGGAAACTGATCCAGCACGATGAGTAGCGCCAGCGTGCCTTCGTCGCTGTCTTGCCAATCGTCGCGTTGACCGGCGAGCGCCGCTTCCCAGGTCGCGAGAAGGCGCCGCCGAATCTCGGCGTCGAACGCTTCATCCTTTTTGTACCAGCGCTCATATCCGGCGTCGCGCCAGAACGTGATGATCTCGGTGGGAGTGGGAGGGGATGAGTTATGATTCTCAGTCATCGCAACACCCACGGGCGTCGTCCCCGCCTGCGCGGGGACGACTCGTTGAGAGTGAGAGCGCAAACCGAGCCTCTGCATGGGTGCAACGCTCTTACGCCGCCGCCTGCTTTTTCTCGTCACGCAACTCGCGGCGCAGGATCTTGCCGACGTTGGTCTTGGGCAGTTCGGTGCGGAATTCGACGTACTTGGGCACCTTGTAGCCGGTGAGTTGGGTGGCGCAGAACTTGATGACGTCCTCGGCGGTGAGGTTGGGATCCTTCTTCACCACGAAGGCCTTCACCGTTTCGGTGGACTTCGGATCCGGCACGCCGATCACCGCGCATTCCAGCACACCCGGATGGCTCGCGATCACTTCCTCGATCTCGTTCGGATAAACGTTGAAGCCGGAGACCAGGATCATGTCCTTCTTGCGGTCGACGATCTTGGTGTAGCCGCGCTCGTCCATCACGCCGACGTCGCCGGTGCGGAAGTAACCGTCCGGCGTCATCACCTTGGCGGTTTCGTCCGGCCGGTTCCAGTAGCCCGCCATCACCTGCGGACCCTTGGCGCAAATCTCGCCGGCTTCGCCGAGCGGCAGTTCGTTGCCGTCGTCGTCGCGGATCGACAGCCACGTCGACGGCACCGGCAGTCCGATGGTGCCGGTGTATTTGTCGGTGTCGGCCGGGTTGCAGGTCAGCGTCGGCGAGGTTTCCGACAGGCCGTAACCTTCCGACAGCGCGCAGCCGGTGGCTTTCAACCAGGCTTCTGCGACCGGTTTCTGCGTCGCCATGCCGCCGCCGAAAGAGGCCTTCAGTTTGGAGAAGTCGATCTTGCCGAAGTCCGGATGGTTGACCAACGCGTTGTAGAGCGTGTTGACCGCCGGGAAGCTGTTGACCTGATACTTCTGCAATTCCTTGATGAAGCCGCCGATGTCGCGCGGATTGGGAATCAGCAGATTGACGCCGCCGGCGCGCACGCCGAGCAGGAAACACGCCGTCAGCGCGAAGATATGATAGAGCGGCAGCGCGCAGACGATGAACAGTTGATCGACCACCGGCGGTTTCTTCAAGGCCGGTTGCAGCCACGCGTCGTTCTGCAACATGTTGGCGATGATGTTGCTGTGAAGCAGCGTCGCGCCCTTGGACACGCCGGTGGTGCCGCCGGTGTATTGCAGGAACGCCACGTCCTCGCGGGTGATCGCAGGCTTCTGTAGCTTCATGCCGCGTCCCGCCGACAACGCGTCGTTGAACGCCATCGCGCCCGGCAGCGAATAGGCCGGCACCATCTTCTTCACGCGGCGGACCACCAGATTGACGATGACGCCCTTGAAGCCGAGCAAGTCGCCCATGCTGCCAACGATGACGTGTTTGACGTTGGTTTTCGCGATCACCTTCTCGACGGTCGACGCGAAGTTCTCCAGTACGATGATGGCTTCGGCGCCGGAGTCCTTGAGCTGGTGCTCAAGCTCGCGCGGTGTGTAGAGCGGATTGACGTTGACCACCGCATAGCCGGCGCGTAGCACGGCGGCGGTCGCCACCGGATATTGCAGCACATTGGGCATCATCAGCGCGACGCGCGCGCCCTTCGCCAGCCCCTTGCTTTGCAGATAGGCGGCGAGCGCCCGTGACATCTCGTCGAGTTCGCGATAGGTGATGGCCTTGTCCATGCAGATGAAGGCCTTGCGGTCGCGGAACTTGGTGAAGCTTTCCTCCAGCAGTTCGACCAGCGACCCATACTGCGTGACGTCGATATCCGCAGGCACTCCCGCCGGGTAGTGCTTGAGCCAGATCCGTTCCATGGTGCTTCCCCTTGTTGACGTCCGATCGCGGTTATCGCGAGGGCGTCGAAATCCGATTGTCCGGGCGGCTTGTCCGTTCTGTCGCGGACTGCCAGCTCCTTGGGAAGTATCGGGCAAAGCTCGCGCAATTGGCAAGCGGCCTGCGCTTTAACGACGCATGGCCGCGCTGCTCGCGAGCGGTGTCGGAAGAGGAAAAATCAGTTTTTCGGCTTGTTTTCGCTCGCCGCGTGTTTCGGCGTGCCCTTCGGCGCCGGCTTCGCTGCTGCCGCCGGTTTGGCGGCGGGCTTGTGGGCTGCCGGCTTCTCAGCCGGTTTGGCCGCTGCATGCGCGGCCGGTTTCGCGCTCGGCTTGCTGGCCGGCTTGCTCTTGGTCTCGCCCGCGTCCGCGCTCCTGGTGCCGGCGGCCGGTTTCTTCGTATCGATGGTGACGGTGGTCCGCTTGTTGCCCTTGCTGTCGGTGCTGGCGTGAGCCTTGCCGCCACGGCGCTTGGCGGCGCGCGACTTGCGATAGTTTTCCGCGGCAGCTTCCTGCGCGGCTGCGTCGGCGGCGGCCGTCGCAATCAGGTCGGCGCCGCGCTTGGTCGGGCCGGTATAGACGATTACCGGATCGGACGGTGCGGGCGCTGCCGCCAACATGTCCTCCGGCCGCAGGGTCGGCGCCTTGAGGCCATCGGCGAAGAAGCTCAGCGCCGGATTGTTGGTGACGACGCTGGCGATATCGTCTTCGGGGTCATCGCTGGCCGGGCGCTTGCGGCGTGGGCCGCAGACGTCGTCGCGCAGGTCCGGCGGCGCGGCGGCGATCGGCGCAAGATTGTCGACGGTGCCCAGCGCCGGCCGCAGCCAGGTCAGGTTATTCGTGCCGGCAAAGCCGCGCTCCAGCAGCTTGATCGCCTTGATCGAGCGCATCTGCGACGAGGAGGCGCCGAGCACCACGGCGATCAGGCGGCGGCCGTTCTGCGTTGCGGTGGCCATCAGGTTGAAGCCGGAGGCGCAGATGAAGCCGGTCTTCATGCCGTCGGCGCCGGGGAAGCGGCCGATCAGCTTGTTGAAGTTCTGCGTGACGCGACGGCCGTACCGGATCGAGGGAATGTGCACGAAGTATTCGTATTCCGGCAGGTCGCGGATGAAGGCGCGCGCCAGGATGGCGAGGTCGCGTGCCGAGGTAACCTGGCGATCGTCCGGCAAGCCGTTGGGGTTGACGTAGGTGGTCTGCGTCATGCCGAGCCGCGCGGCGGTCTGGTTCATCATCGCCGAGAAGCCGTCGACGGAGCCACCGACGCCTTCCGCCAGCACCACGGCCATGTCGTTGGCGGACTTCACCATCATCATCTTGAGCGCGTTATCGACGGTGAGTTGCGTGCCAGGCGGGAACCCCATCTTCGACGGCTTTTCGGCGGCGGCATGCGGCGACACCGTGACCAGCGTATCGAGCGTGATCTTACCGTCCTTGACCGCTTTCAACGTGACATAGGCCGTCATCACCTTGGTCAGCGACGCCGGATGCCACGGGAACGTGGCGTTCTCCGCTTCGAGCACCTTGCCGCTATCGGCCTCGACCAGCAGCGTGGCTTCGGCATGCGCCCGCGCCGGCGTGGCGGACGTCACGGCAAATCCCGCGATGAGGAGAAGGCAACTCAGAAAGGTGGCAGGCGCAGCGCGGAAAAAATGCACGATCCGAATCCGGTCCTTTGCGATCAATCAACGAAGACCGGACCTCGACGATGGTTGGGTCTTCGCGTTGTCAGGCTATGGAGCGCTCGGTGAAGCGCGAGCGTTTTCGCGGGATGGTAAAGCCTATACCCCCAGCTTGCCTCAGAATAGAGGCGAAGGCGTTAATTCGTAGATGAAAGGGGCTGAATTTCGACGGTGCCGCGACAATCGAAATCATGTGTGCTCACAACGGTTCCGTTGATGTGGAAATCGTTGTGGCATCGGTGGCTGCATTGTCCTGCACCATGAACTGTGCTCGCGCCAATCCAGCGAAGTGACCGCTCTGGGCCACTAGTTCATCGAATGTTCCGCTCTCGATCACGCGGCCGTGTTCGAACACCAGAATCATCGTGGCGTTGCGGATGGTCGAGAGCCGGTGCGCGATCACGAAGGTCGTGCGGCCCTTCATCACCTCGTCGAGCGCGGCGTTGACCTTGGCTTCGGTCACCGCGTCGAGCGCGGAGGTCGCCTCGTCGAGAATCAAGATCGGCGGATCCTTGAGCAGCGCACGGGCGATCGACAGCCGCTGCCGTTCGCCGCCCGACAACATGCGCCCGCGCTCGCCGGCATTGGTGTCGAACTGCTGCTCGCCGCGCTCAATGAAGTCGAGTGCTTGCGCGCGCGCGGCCGCGGTACGCATGTCCTCCAGCGTGGCGTCCGGTTTGCCGACCCGCAGATTGTCGGCGATCGAGCGATTGAATAGCAGCGCCTCCTGAAACACGACGCCGATGTTCCGGCGCAGCGCCGACAGCGTCATGCCGCGAATGTCCATGCCGTCGACCTTGATGACGCCGGACTGCGGATCGAAGGCGCGGTGCAGCAGCGCGATCGCGGTGGACTTGCCGGCGCCGGTGGGACCTACCAGCGCGATGGTCTGGCCGGGCAGCGCGGTGAAGGAGACGTCCTCGACCGCCGGGCGCTTGCCGTCATAGGAGAACGACACATTGTTGAATTCGACCAGCCCCTGCACCCGGCCGGGATCGATGGCGTCGGGGCGGTCGCGCACCGCGGGCACAGCGTCGAGCACGTTGAAGAACTCCTGAAGCCGCGGCGCTTCCATGAACACGTTGTTGATGAAGGCGACCACCTGCTCGAGTTTCTGGATCAGCATGGTGGCGAACGAGACGAACATTACGATCTCGCCGACGCTGGTGAGTCCCTGCTGGTGCAGAACGATGCCGACGGTGAAGATCGCCAGCACGGTGATGGTGGTGGAGGCGCGCGTCATCACCGTGACCATCGCCCACCATGACAATACCGGCATCTGCGCGGCGAGCAGCTTGTCGGCAATGCCACGCAGTCCCTGCACCTCGGCGTCGATGCGCACGAAGCTCTGCACCAGCGCGACGTTGCCGAGCGCGTCGGAGGCGCGCGCGGAAAGGTTGCTGTACTGCTCCTCGACCTCGTTCTGCATTTCGAATGTCTTTCGCACCACCAACGTGGTCAGGATCGTGAAGACGATGCACAGCCCGAACAGCAGGAGCGCGAGTCGCCAGTTGATGTAGAGCGATAGCGGTAGCAGGACGAGGAGCGACATGATCGCCGCGAAGTGCTCGCGGAAGAAGCCGAGCCACAGCCGCCACAGCGCATCGGTACCTTGCAGCATTACTTTCATCAGCCGCCCGGAATGGGTGCCGGTGTGGAAGGTCAACGGCAGTTGCATGATGTGCTCGAAGTAACTCGTCAGCACCGCCTGCCGCTGGCGGTGCGACAGCCGGTCGGCGTTCAACGCCACGATCACGCCGCAGAGGATGGTGAACAGGCCGAACGCCACCCATGCCGCGAGCAGCGGCCATGGCGAAGTGGTCGATGAGGCCAGCGGTCCGGCGGACGGATTGCCCGACAGCACATCGACAATACGGCCGAACAGCACCGGCTCGGCGAACTGCGCGCCGGCCAAGAGCAGGTTGGCGCCGGCGAGAATCCAGCCGAGCCGCGCCTCCTTGCCGAGGAGTTCGAGCACGCGGGCGTAGAGGCGAAGCAGGGACATCGATCAGGCTCGTGCGACGTGGACCGGTGAATGCAGCGCAGGGTTCGCCAAAACGGCGGCCCTGCGGCGATTCGCAGCATTTAAGCCGGACGCGCGGCGGAATGCAGCCGTTTATTTGGTGGCCTGCTCGAACTGGCGGTCGGTAGCGGGCGGCAGGAAGGACGGGTCGAAGATATCGCTCGCCAATGGCTTCTCGCGGAACTTGCGGTCATGCGCAAGCGCCGTAATCGACTGGTTGAGCCGTGTTGCATCGGCGGCGCCGAAGCCGTTGCGCCGGACATCGTTAGTGAGAATGTTGTCATGCAAGACGATCCGCAATCGCTCCAGTTCGAGCGGACGTTCGCCGCCGTTCATCTGTGCCATCACCGCGTCGATCGCCGCGCCGGGGTTCTTGATGGTTTGCCGCAGGCCCTTCACCGTAGCGCGCAGAAACGCGCGCACGGCCTCGGGTTGCTCCATGGCGAATTTCGGATTGACGATCAGCGCTGCGCCGTAGGCCGGGCAGCCGTAGTCGGCGAAGCGTAGCACGGTGAGATCGTCCGCCGGAATGCCGCGATTGCGGAGATTGACCGCAGACAGATAGGAGAATCCCGTGACGGCATCGACCTGTCCCGCCGCCAGCATCGGTTCGCGCACCGCCGCGCCGATAGCCTGTTGCTTGACGGTGGCGGCGGCGATGCCATTGCGATCCGCAAGCGCCGGCCAGAACCGGATCGACAGGTCATCGGTGGCGACGCCGAGCGTCTTCTCGGCCATGTCGGACAGCGTCGCGATCCCGCGGCTCTTGCGGGCGATGATTGTATAAGGTGCGCTGTTGGAGAGGATGAATACCGCCTTCACGGCCGGCGCATTCGCTGTGTCTCGGAAGCGGATCAGCGCGTTGAGGTCGGCAACCGCGATGTCGCTGGTGCCTTGCGCGATGCGCGCGATGGCGTCGGCAGTGCTCTTCGCGACGTCGGTGGTTACGCTCAACGCCTCGGATCGAAAATATCCCTTCGTGGCCGCGACAATGAACGGTGCGGACGCGCCGTCGATCGGGCGGTCGAGCGTGAACCGGATCGGGGTCGGTGCAGTTGGAGTATCGCTGGCGTTTTGCGCGGCCGCAGGAGATGCGCCGACCAGACTTGCCGTCGCGAGGATAAGGAAAAGCCGTTTCAGCGGAGTGTATCGAAGCGTTGTCGTCACGAGGGGACACCAGAATAGTTGACGCAGTGGTGCGCGCGTGCGCGCCAGCCTCGCTATATAAAGCCCTGAATGTGCGCAGGATGAGATGAACAGGAGATGACCAAGGGATTCTGCGAGCGATGTCGGCTCGTCGATGGCGTCGGGAACTCAAGGCTCCTAGTTTCGTTGTTATCAGTCATTGAATGCATGACAGCCGGATCACAGATGTTTGTTTCGTGGTTTTTGAACCGAGGGTAGCGACATGATGACGCGTACAGGATTGCCACTGGCAATGGCACGGACAATGGTGTTTGCCACAGCAACGGCACTGGCTTTCGCGGTGTCGCCCGCCCAGGCTTCGAACAATGCGGCGGGCCTGGCCAAATTCACGACCGCGACGACGGCGCAGGCCGGTGCCGCGACCGACTTCAGCGCCGCACGCCGGCATCGTCACTACCGGCGACATGGCAATGGCGGTGCAGCGGCTGCGGCCGCATTCGCCGGGATCGTCGGCACCATCGGCGCAATCGCGGCGACACAGGCACGTCGCGATGCCTACTACGACTATTACGGTGGTCCGTCCTACGGCTACTACGGCGGCGGCCCCTATTATGCCTCGCCGTATTACGGCGGGTACCATCGCCATTATCACCATGGCGGCTATGGTCGCCACTGGCACCATCACCACTAGGACGCCCGATCACCTTTTCTGAAGGTGTCGACGCGCGTTATGGCGAGCGTTAACACGCTCGCCATAACTTTCATCTAGGCTGGCCGGTATGAGTGATTCGCTCGATCGGCTTTATCAGGCGGTGCTGGCGGCGCGGGATCTGGATCCCGAAGTGTCGCGCACGGCGCGTTTGCTCCGGCAAGGCCCCGCCAAGATGGCGAAGAAGCTGGCCGAGGAAGCCATCGAGGTGGCGATCGACGCCGTTAACGCCAAGCCGGATGCGGTGGTCCGGGAAAGCGCCGACCTGTTCTACAATCTCGCGGTGCTGTGGGCCGGGGCTGGAATTCGCCCCGAGGACGTCTGGCAAGAGATGGATCGGCGCGAGCGGATGCTGGGCATCGCCGAGAAACTGCCGAAATCATCTGACAAGGTCGCCGCATTGCGGCCGGCACGGCGGCCGATTGTCGCGCTGGATGGCGGGCGCCGCCGCGAACGGCGTTGAACGGCGGCATCGCCGCAATTCCTGACAGATTCGGCAATATCAGAGGCGGGCGGACCGTTCGGCCCGACGCAGTAATCTCATGGACAAATGCGATGCGGAGTGCTTGATCGCGGCATGCTGAAACGCCTCTACGACTGGTTCATCGCTGCCGCCGACAAGCCGTCCGCCCTCTGGATCATGGGTGCGGTCTCGTTCGCGGAAAGCTCGTTTTTCCCGATTCCGCCGGACGTCATGCTGGTGCCGATGTCGCTGGCGCGGCCGCAGCGCGCCTGGCTTTACGCGGTGGTCTGCACGCTGACCTCGGTGGCCGGCGGCATTGTGGGATATGCCATCGGTGCCGGTCTCTACGATTCGGTGGGGCTGTGGCTGATGCATCTCTACGGCCTGACCGACAAGGTCGAGGCGTTTCGCGCCTCTTATGCCGAATGGGGGGCGTGGATCATCATCGGCAAAGGACTCACGCCGATTCCCTACAAGCTGGTGACCATCACCTCCGGTTTCGCCGGCTACAACGTGTGGCTTTTCATCCTGTGTTCGCTGATCGCGCGGGGCGGACGGTTTTTTATCGTTGCGGTGCTGCTCAATCGCTACGGCGATGTGATCCGCGCCGAGATCGAGCGGCGGTTGGGATTCTGGGTCGCCGTCGGAGCCGTGGTGCTGGTGCTCGGCTTCGTGATTGCGTTCAAGGTCGTTTAGATCATCTCGCGGACCGCGAAACCGACGCTGAGAACAAGCGATACCTGCCTTGGTGCACGTCGTTACTGGCTTGCCCTTTCAGGGTATCCCGATAAGCTCGGATGCATGACTTGCGATATTCGGCACGTCGCAGCGGTCGCTCGGACGCATGTGGCGGTGGCGTTTCTGGCGCTGTCCGGGCTCACGTTTGTTGTGTGCGACGAGGCCTGGTCGCAAGCGGCGACGGTCGGCCCTCAAGGCGGAAGTCAAACCAATTCCGAAGCCGCCGAGACGCCGCCGCCTGCCGCTGTATCGCCGCCTCCCGTTGCGCCGCGTCCTGAAAATCCCGGCCTCATCAATGAAATCGGCAAATTGCTGGAGGGGCGCCAGCCACTATTTCCGGCCCTGACGCTTCCGCAGCCGCAACAGCCGTCGCCCGCGCCAGCACCTGCCGTTGCCGATCCTGCCGGGCAGGACGGCGATCCCGCGCCGAGGGGTCAGCCGGACAATAGCGGCCTGCCGCGCTTCGACCTGAAGATCCCGTCGATGCAGACTGGCCGGGAGAAATGTCCCGTGGCCGCGAACGGCGCATCGGACTGTAAGGCCGCCGCCGACGTGCTGTGTCGCGCCCATGGCTACAAGGAAGGCAAAAGCACCGACACCGACGCCACGCAGAAATGTTCGGCCGAGGCGTTGCTGTTGTCCGGACGCAAATCCCAGCCAGGCGCCTGCCGCACTGATTATTTCGTGACGCGGGCATGGTGCCAGTAGTCCGCATTCCAGGGCCGCCCTGCGGCGTCTGGGCGGTAGCGTCTTGGCACAAGACAACGTTTGCGACGTAGCGCCGATTGCTTTCCGACACGAATATCTGGCAACGTCCGCCGCCCCGCGGTGGCATGGTCTGATGGATCATGCCGTGGCGCGACGTGTTGTCGTCAACAGAGAGGATTTGCCGTATGTCCATGCCTGCCTTGTTCAAGGGCCGACTGTCGATTCCCGTGATCGGTTCGCCGCTGTTCATCGTTTCGGTGCCGGATCTGGTCATCGCCCAGTGCAAGGCCGGTATCGTCGGCTCGTTCCCGGCGCTGAACGCGCGGCCGGCGGCGCTGCTCGACGAATGGCTAGCGCGCATCAAGGAAGAACTGGCGGCTTACGACAAGGCGCATCCGGAGCGGCCATCGGCGCCGTTCGCGGTGAACCAGATCGTGCACAAATCCAACAACCGGCTCGATCACGATCTTGCGGTTTGCGAGAAGCACAAAGTGCCGATGATGATCACCTCGCTCGGTGCGCGCGAGGAGTTGAATCAGGCTGCGCATAACTGGGGTGGCATCACCTTCCACGACGTCATCAATCAGAAGTTCGCTCACAAGGCGGTCGAGAAGGGCGCCGACGGATTGATCCTGGTTTCGGCCGGCGCGGGCGGCCATGCCGGCGAAATTTCACCGTTCGCGTTCGTCGCCGAGACGCGGCGCTGGTACGACGGACCGATCGCGCTGTCGGGTGCCATCGGCACCGGCCGCGCCATTCGCGCGGCGCGGATGCTCGGCGCGGACTTCGCCTATATCGGCTCGGCCTTCATCGCCACGGCGGAAGCCAACGCGGTCGAGAAATACAAGGAGATGATCGCGGGTTCGTCGGCGGAGGACATCGTCTATTCGAACCTGTTCACCGGCGTGCACGGCAACTACCTGAAGCCGTCGATCGTCGCGGCCGGAATGGATCCGGACAATCTGCCGGTATCCGACCCGAGCAAGATGAACTTCGGCACCGATGCCAATGGCGAGCGCGCCAAGCCGAAGGCCTGGAAGGAGATCTGGGGCAGCGGTCAGGGCATCGGCAGCATCGACAAGGTGTTGCCCGCTGCCGAATTGATCGCGCGGCTGAAGCGCGAATACGACGAGGCCGTCGATCCGCCGCTGTAAGACGATCGCACTGACAGGCTGTTATCGATTCCTTTCGACCGCAGGCAATCCGGCATTGCCCGCGGCCGTTTCAAGTGAAGTTGGATATTGAACGATGGATGCCATTTTCCGCATCGATGGCCAACGCGCTATCACAAGCCCGAACGCGGCTGGGCCTTGGTCGCCGGATATGCAGCATGGCTCGGCGCCGTCCGGGCTGGTGACGTGGGCCGCCGAGGCGATGCCGACGCCGGTGCCGATGCAGATCGCCCGGCTCACTATCGATCTGATGCGACCGGTGCCGTTGGCGCCGCTCGCGATCGAGACCGAGGTGTTGCGACAAGGCCGCAAGATTCAGCTTTGCGAAGTCCGGCTCAAGGCAAACGATGTGCTCGTCGTTCGCGCCACGGTGCTCAAGATCAGGAACGAGGTGCAGGTGTTGCCGGCGGGAATCGCGGATGCGCCGGTCGACATGCCCGGACCGGAGCAATCGCGCGTCGAGCCGGCGGATTTCTCCAGCAGTCCCTTCGTCAGCGGCATGTCGTTACGCGCCGCGCGCGGCGGCTTTGCGCATCCCGGCTCCAGCGCGATCTGGTACCGGGTCGACCGGCCGCTGGTGGAAGGCGCGCCGGTCTCGCAGGTGATGCGGGCCGTGGTCGCTTCCGATTTCAGCAACGCCACCTCGGTCGCGCTGGATTTCAAGCAATGGACCTTCCTCAACGCCGATCTGACCATCTCGCTGTCGCGGCAGCCGGTGGGCGACTGGATTCTGCTCGACGGCGAGTGCAACATTGGCCCGGACGGCGCCGGTCTGGCGATGGCGCGGCTCGGCGATGAGCGCGGTTATTTCGGACGCGCGGTCCAGAGCCTGGTGATCGAGCGGCGCTAAGCCGGGTCGGTCGGCCAATGACCGACCGGATCGGTTGGCAGGTCCGGCAAAGAATCTTCATATGAGCCGGGAACCGGTTGAGACGGTGGACGTTTCGCTCTTCTTAGAAGTGTGCGGATTGTTCGACGTGCGAGCCATTCCAGAACAGGCAGGGCCATTTTTCGGGGCCTCCGGTAATTTCATTCCCCCAACGATGCGGGCGTATGCACTGCAAGGATGCTGCCGGTGAGGCCCGGCCCATCTTCTGAGCGCGCGGTGATCTTCTCGCCGGATGGGCGCGACGCCGATGAGGCCGCCGAACGGATTCGGGCCGCCGGCCTTTACGCCAATGTCTGCGCCGATTTTCCCACGCTGGTGCGCGAGATCGAGAGCGGCGCTGGCGCGGCGGTAATCTCCGGTGCGGCGATCAAATCCGTGGACTTGGAGCCGCTGGTCAGGTGGCTGGCGGAACAGCCATCATGGTCCGACTTCCCCATCGTGCTGCTGATGGATCAGATCGGCGGGCCGGAACGCGACCCGGAAGCCGCGCGGCTGGTGCAACTCCTCGGCAACGTCTCGTTCATCGAGCGGCCGTTCCATCCGACGACGCTGATCAGCATCGTCGGCTCCGCCGTCCGTGGACGACGCCGACAGTACCAGACGCGAGCCATCTTGCAGAACCTGATCGAAAACAAGACCACGCTGCAAACCGCGCTCGACGTCGGGCGGCTTGGTGCGCTCGAAATGAACATCTCGGAGCACCGGCTTGAGGCGTCCGATACTTTCAAATCGTTTTTCGGACGAAGGCCGGACGAGCCGCTGACGCTGGAGGAAATGGAGGCGGCGATCCATCCCGATGATCGCGCTCATCGCCGCGAAGTCTTCGAGACCGCGGTCATGACCGGCCATGACTACAATGTCGAATATCGCGCGATCTGGCGTGATCGATCGGTGCACTGGATCAATACTCATGCCACGATCTTTCGCGGGCTCGACGGCCGTCCGGCGACATTGATCGGCGTGGCGTCCGACGTCACCGCCCGCAAGATCGCTGAGATCGAGAGCGAGAAATTGATGTCGCAGTTGGCGGCCGAACGCAGCGCGTTGGCTGAATTGACCGCCACGCTCGAACAACGTGTCAGCGAACGCACTTCCGAATTGATGAAGGAAGTCGCCGCACGTGAAAAGGCGCAGGAGCAATTGCGGCAAGCGCAGAAGATGGAATCGATCGGGCAACTCACCGGCGGCGTCGCGCACGACTTCAACAATCTGCTGATGGCCGTGGTGGGCAATCTGGAACTCCTGCGCAAGCGCGTGCCGGAGGATCCGCGCCTATACCGGCTGATCGATGGCGCGTTGCAAGGCGCCGAACGTGGCGCGTCGCTGACGCAGCGGCTGCTTGCCTTCGCGCGGCAGCAGGACCTCAATCCGGCGCCGGTCGATCTCGGCGGATTGGTGCGCGGCATGAGCGAATTGCTCGAACGCTCACTCGGCTCGCGCATCGTATTGCGGCTGGCCATCCCCGACGATCTGCCGCCGGCCGCGATCGACGCCAATCAGCTCGAACTCGCCATTCTCAATCTCGCGATCAATGCGCGGGATGCGATGGCCGATGGCGGCACTATCGATATCAAGGTGACGAAATCACGGGTTGCGAAAGATCCGGCGCTGCCGTCCGGCAACTATCTGAAGCTCTCGGTGCGCGATACCGGCGAAGGCATGTCGCCGGAGATTCTGGCCAAGGCGATCGACCCGTTCTTCTCCACCAAACCGCTCGGGAAGGGCACTGGGCTTGGCTTGTCGATGGTCCACGGCCTCGCGGTTCAACTCGGCGGCGCGCTGCAATTGGCGAGCGTGGTCGGCAAGGGCACCACGGCCACGCTGATCCTGCCGATCGCAACCGCTCCGGCCGAAGTTGAAGCCCCCGCTCCATCTAGCCCGAAACAACCCCGCTCGGCGGTGATCCTGTTCGTCGACGACGATCCGCTGATCGCGATGTCGACGATGGAAATGCTGGAAGACCTTGGGCACCGGGTGATCGGAGCATCATCGGGGCTGCATGCGCTGGATATCCTGCGCAGCGATCAGCAGATCGATCTGATGATGACCGATCATCTGATGCCTGGCATGACAGGCATCGAACTTGCAGCCGCCTCGCGCGAAGTGCGGCCGCGGCTGCCGGTATTGTTGGCAACGGGATATGCCGACCTTCCGGAAGGCGTTTCGACCGACGTGCCGCGGCTGGCCAAGCCCTATCATCAGGACCAGTTGCGCGATCGGCTCGAACAGTTGCTCGGCTAATCGCCGGCCGCCGTGAGTTAATCGATCGTTAATCAGTTCCATTTCAACTTGTGTCCAGCCTGTTCCGCGTGGATGGCGTCGGACCATCCCCGACATTCAGGGGTGTCAGATGGACTTTGCTGTTCTCGAGCAATTGTTGTCGCGAACGCCGGCGACGCGGGATCAGATCACGATGCGGGTCTTCCGCGCGTTGGAGCGGCATCCGTTGTGTCGCGGCATTCAGTTCGAGGTGCTTGAAACGCCGCGTCGGACCAATGGCGGCAACTGGACCGTCAGCCTGCATGCGATCAATCCGGCCGCGATCTCGGAAGCCTCGGAAATCGTCGCCGACATTCAGGATGCTTACGATCTCGCTGCATAGCTACGATCGCCTTGGATGAGGCCGACATCCGGCGTGGTTTGCCTCGGGTGCTAATCGGCCTGTTTCGTGTTAGATTGCTTTCGATTGTTATCGGAAAACAGGGGCTTCGGTGCGTCCGCGGCGACGGAGTCGGGCTTGACCAGAACGGTAAGCTATCTTGTGCTGGCGTGTGTCATCATCGTCGGCGCGGCGGTGGTCGGGTTTGTCGTCGCGCGTGACGATGCGCTGGTGTTGCCGACCGAGAGCACCCAGGCACCGGTCGCCAATCGCGACGCCAAGACCGATCGACTTCAAACCGCGGCCGTCGCGCCGCAGCTTGAGGACCGCTTGCGGCAGGCCGATGAATTTCCGCAAGCTGATGACCCCGGACCTGCGGTTGCTCCGATCGAAAATCCGCCATTGCCGATGTCGCGGCCGAAGGCCGCCGACCTGCCGCCGGTGCAGACGTCTTACACATTGCTGAGCGATATCCAGATCGCCGCGATCAAGGAGCGTCTGCGCATGAGCGAGGCGCAGGCGAAGTTTTGGCCACCGGTGGAGGCAGCGCTACGTGATCTTGCAAGACGGAAACATGCAGCGCGTCAGGCCGGTTCGGACAAGGGTGCGGTTTCGCTGAGCAACGCCGACGCGCAGGAATTGCAGACGGCAGCCGCACCGTTGCTACGGCAGTTGCGTGAGGATCAGAAGCGTGAGGTGCGCGCGCTGGCGCGCATCATCGGACTTGACGTGGTCGCGTCACGGATTTGATGCGTGCTTTAAAGCGGCGACAAAGCCAGCACCAGCAACGCGGCGAGCAGGGCCGGCGGCATCACCACGATCCCCAGGCGCAGAAATTGCCACGCGGCGATCGACAGGCCCTCGCGCCGCAATGCGATCAGCCACAAAATGGTGGCGAGTGAGCCGGTCACCGAAAGATTTGGTCCGAGGTCGACGCCGATCAACAGGCCACCGGTGACATGCAGCGGCAGGTCTACGCCTTGCCCGACGGTCGCGGCGAGCAGGCCGGTCGGCAGGTTGTTCATCAGGTTTGATAGCAGGGCGACGACGATGCCCGACACGAACGTTGTTTGACGCGGCGATGTCGCAGCAGCGTCGCGAAGATATTCGGCGAGCGCGTGCAGCACGCCGGTCTGCTCCACCGCATCCACCAGAATAAAAAGCCCGGCGACAAGCGGCAACACACCCCACGCAACGTCACGCAATACCGGCAGCGGCGAGCGGCGGCCGATGATCAGCACTGCGATGGTTGCGCCGACACCGCACAGAAATGTCGGTAGGCCGAGCGGCCGATCGAATGCGGACGCCGCCAGCAGCACAATGCCCGTCGCCGCGATGGCCGCGCCGACGCAATGGCCGGTCATCGACAGCGGGTGCAAGGTCACGTCGTCATGCACGCGCTGTTCGAGCGCGTGGCGCTGGGTCCATCGCAAGATAACGAAGGTGATCAGGATTGCGGCAATCGACGGTAGCGTGAAGAGGGCGAGCCATTGCAGCAGCGGTGGCATCTGTGCGCCGAAGATCACCAGATT
Source organism: Xanthobacteraceae bacterium (assembly GCA_051954235.1). Taxonomy (GTDB): domain Bacteria; phylum Pseudomonadota; class Alphaproteobacteria; order Rhizobiales; family Xanthobacteraceae; genus 62-47. The sequence goes on along the minus strand of JBQCHY010000116.1, from coordinate 133,358 downwards.
GGCCGGGTTGGAAATCGGCAGCACGAAGCTCGCTGCGTTGGCCACGAAGGCGCAGATCAACAGATAAGGCAGCGGCGCGACGCGCGCGGCAGTTGCGGCGGCGTGAACGGCGGGCGTCAGCACGACGGCGGTGGCATCGTTCGACAGAAAAATCGTGGTGAGCGTACCGACGGCGTAGACGATCGCGAACAGCCGTCGTGCCGAACCGCGCGCGGCGCGAACGGCATGCGCCGCCAGCCAATCGAACAATCCTTCACGACGCGCGGCTTCGGCCAGCAGCATCATGCCGACGAGAAACAGATAGACATCGACGCCCTTGACGGCGGCGGCAAGCGCATTCTGCCACGGCAGCAAGCCCACGATCACCAGCGTGGCCGCGCCGAGGACCGCCCAAATATATTCCGGGATCGCCCATGGACGGACGATGACGCCGAGCGTGGCGATGGCGGCGATGCTCAGGGTGAAAAAGGTGGCGTGATCCACGGGGGCCTATGGCGTTCGCGAGCGAAGCTGGAGCGACCCGTAAGACGAAACGCGTCCAGCTTGGAACGAGGCTCTTGCTGCCATCAGTTCGATGGCCGCGCAACGCCTTTGTGCGAAGATCAGTGCAGCCGTGGCGCTTTCAGCAATTTGGCGCGATCGGTCGAGGCGAGCACGACGTCGAAGGTGATGCCTTCATGTGAGACCGTCAGCGGCACGTCGACGCCGGCGAGGCCAAGGGCCCAGACCTTGCGATAGAATTCGGCGAGGCTTGTCACGGCATCGCCATTGATCGCGAGGATGACATCGCCGGACTGAATGCCGCTACGGCCCGCCGGCCCTTTGTCGGCGACGCCCATCACCACGACCTTGTCGTCGAAATCGCTGGCGAACAAACCGAGCCATGGCCGCGCCGGCTTGTTGACGCGGCCATACGACCGCAAATCGCTGAGGATCGGCTTCAACAGATCGATCGGCACGATCATGTTGAAATGCTGGTTCTTCTGCTCGCGCTCGAGCTGCAACGAACCGATGCCGATCAATTCGCCGCTGGCCGAGATCAATGCCGTGCCGCCCCAGTTCGGATGCGACGGCGTTGTGAAGATGGCATCGTCGAGCAGATATTCCCAATAGCCGGCGAAGGGCTGCCGGGTCTCGATGCGCCCCGCGACCGAGCGGGTGCGCCCGCCCGCGCCGCCGATGATGACCGGGTCGCCGATCTGCGCGGCATCGGACGAGCCGAGCGGCAGCGGATCGAGATCGATGCCGCCGAGCGCCTGGACCAGCCCGAAGCCGGTTTCGGAATCGAAGCCGAGCGCATGGCCTTGCACGACGCGTCCGTCGCCGAGATGCAGCCAGATCGATTCCGCTTCGGTGATCAGATAACCGATGGTCAGCACCAGCCCGTCATCGATCAAGACGCCGTTGCCGGCGCGCTCGGTGCCGAGCGTCGCGGCGGTGAAGGCGTCCTGAGGAATGATCGCGTGCAGGCCGACCACGGCGCCGAGTACGCGTTCGAGATCGAAATCGTAATCCTGCGGACGCGGTTGCGCCGCGAGCGGGACTTTCCATTCGGCTAGCGAAGGCATGGCGCGGCTCCTTGTCGCACGCACGGCGTCCGGACGTTCAGGGTGCCCCACAAGCATAGGGAACTAGCGGCTTGCGGCAAGCGCGTATTGCGTCGCCCGCCTCGAGAATTGCCCGCAGAACTGCTGCTCAAGAGGCCGTGTTGCTGTGGCGCAAACTGCTGTGCGCGAAATTCGGTAGGCTTTCGATCGCGAATGTCGGCGCGGGGCGCCGTCGGACAACAGCATCGATGCGTCGGCGGGAACCGATGGCATCATTCCGGCAGGAAGGTGAGGAATGGCTTCTCCATCTGATCGATCGAGCTTGAAGAACTGGTTGCCCGGTGTTGCAGGTGTGGTGATTCTGTTCGCGTTGGCTGGCTATGCCGGCGTATCGCAGGGACACCGCGAGCAGACGCCCGCGGAAACGGCGGCTGCGACGACATCCACCAATCCCGAGCAACCGGCGGCCAAGGCTGTTACCAAGGCCGTTACCGAGACCAAACCTACCACTGAAACAAAGGCAGCGCCGGTCAAGGCCGCGCAAGCCGACACCAAGACTGCACCGGCCACGCCCACCGCGAAAGTTGCGGCTGCGCCTGCCGCTCCCGCTTCGCCGCATGTCCATGGTCATGACATGTCGAAAATGGCGCAAGCGCCGGCCGCGAAACCGGCGACTGCCGCCAAGGTCGCCGCTACCGCCGTCGAAGGCGATGTCGCGCACGGTCGTCAGGTGTTCAAGAAGTGTCAGGCCTGCCACTCGATGCAGCCGGGTAAGAATTTGCTCGGCCCGAGTCTGGCCGGGATCATCGGTACCAAGGCCGGCGAGGTCGCCAATTACAGCTTCTCCACCGCGATGAAGCAAAGCGGCATCACCTGGACGCCCGAGAAACTCGATGCTTATTTGCAGGATCCGCAGAAAGTGGTGCCCGGCAACAAGATGCCGTTCCCCGGCCTGAAGACGGATTCGGATCGCACCGATGTCATCGCCTTCCTGGCGTCGTCGGCCGAAGTGGCTCCGGCCGCGGCGCCGGCTCAGGCTGCGTCGGTCGCCAATGCGGCAGCGCCCGCACCCGCCGCGCATGCGCCCGCGCCGCAGGCGGCATCGCGTCCCGTCACCGCCTATCTGTCGGACGCCAAATACACGTTGCGCTCCGGCATTGCCGACGGGCGCATGGTGTTCCTCGGCATCGGTGGCGCCATCGACGGCAAGGTCAATCCGATTCTCACCGCCGTCGAAGGGCAGGTGGTGCAGGTGACGCTGATCAATGGCGAGGGGACCGAGCACGACATCGTCTTCCCGGATCAGGATGCTCGCTCGCCGCGCGTCATCAGCAAGGGCGCCAGCACCAGCATCGTATTCCGCGCCGGCAAGGCCGGTGACTTCCTGTACTACTGCGACGTGCCCGGCCATCGCCTCGCCGGCATGGAGGGCCAATTCCTGGTCACCGCGACGCCGTCGGCGCAGGTCACGGTGGAAGCCGACATCTCGCGGCCACCGACCGATCTGCCGCCGCCGATCGGCAAGCGCGATCCGAAAACCGTGCGGCTCGATCTCCTCACCATCGAAATGGAAGGTCGTCTCGCAGAAGGCACCACATTCGGCTACTGGACCTTCAACGGCAAGGTGCCGGGTCCGTTCGTGCGGGTGCGCGTCGGCGACACCGTCGACGTGCATCTGAAGAACGCGGCCGAGAGCAACATGATCCACTCGGTGGATTTCCATGCGGCCACAGGCCCCGGCGGCGGTGCGGCCGCATTGCAGGTCGATCCCGGCAAGGAGAAGTCGATGAGCTTCAAGGCGCTGAAGCCGGGACTCTATGTCTATCACTGCGCCACGCCGATGGTTGCCGAGCACATCGCCAACGGCATGTACGGCATGATTCTGGTGGAGCCGGAAGAGGGCCTGCCGCCGGTCGATCACGAATTCTACATCATGCAGGGCGAGATCTACACGGATGCGGCTTATGGCCAGCGCGGCAGTCAGGAGTTCAGTGTCGAGAAGCTGCTCGCCGAGAAGCCGGAATATTTTGTGTTCAACGGCTCGGTCGGCGCTATCACCAAGCTGCATCCGCTGCATGCCAAGGTCGGCGAGACGGTGCGGCTGTACTTCGGTGTCGGCGGCCCGAACTTCACCTCATCGTTCCACATCATCGGTGAAATCTTCGACAAGGTTTACAACCTCGGCGGCGTCACCAGCGCACCGCTGCACGACATCCAGACCGTGACGGTGCCGCCGGGCGGTGCGGTGATTACCGAATTCAAGCTCGACGTGCCGGGCGGTTACACCATCGTCGATCATGCGCTGTCGCGCGCGGAGCGTGGCCTCGCCGGGATGCTGGTGGTGGAGGGTGAGCCTAACCCGGACATCTACAATGGCGTGGTCGAGCCGGGCATGGGGCACTGAAGAAAGCGTCGCGTCATTGCGAGGAGCATAAGCGACGAAGCAATCCAGACTTCTTGAATAAGGGCTGGATTGCTTCGCTTCGCTCGTAATGACGGTGGATGGTTTGGCAGGTATCTTGTGAAGAACATGGCGCGGGGTGAGCCGCGCCATCATTGGTCAGGCCGACTTACCGTAATCGTAGAAGCCGCGGCCGGTCTTGCGGCCGAGGTGACCGGCGGCGACCATTTCCTTGAGCAGCGGCGCGGGGCGATATTTCGAATCGTTGAAGCCTTCGTAAAACACCTCCATCACCGACAGCATGGTGTCGAGGCCGATCATGTCGGCCAGCGCCAGCGGGCCGATCGGCTGGTTGCAGCCGAGCTTCATACCGGCGTCGATATCCTCGGCGCTGGCGATGCCTTCCTGCAACGCAAAGATCGCCTCGTTGATCATCGGGCACAGGATGCGGTTGACGGCGAAGCCGGGGCTGTTCTTCGCGGTGATCGCCACCTTGCCGATGCGCTTGGCGAAATCCACGGCCTTGGCGTGGGTGTCGTCGGAGGTCTGCAAGCCGCGGATCAGTTCGAGTAGCGCCATCAGTGGCACCGGGTTGAAGAAGTGCATGCCGATGAAGCGGTCGGGGCGATCGGTTGCGGCAGCGAGCTTGGTGATCGAGATCGACGAGGTGTTGGTGGCGAGCAGCGCGCGCGGTTGCAGCGTGGCACAGAGGTCTTTCAGGATTTTCACCTTGAGGTCTTCGTTCTCGGTGGCGGCTTCGATCACCAGGTCGCAATTCGCGAGCTTCGCCTTGTCGGTGGTGCCGGTGACGCGCTTGAGCGCGGCGGCGCGATCGGCTTCGCTCATCTTCTGCTTGTTGACGAGCCGCTCGAGGCTCTTTTCGATCACCGACGTTCCGCGCGCGACGGCCGCGTCGGAAATGTCGGTCATGACGACATTCAACCCGGCCGCCGCGCAGACCTGCGCGATGCCGTTGCCCATGGTGCCGGCGCCGATGATGCCAACGGTTTCGATCATGTTTGTCCTCTGCTCCTGTCTTGCGCGCGCCGGGGCGCGGCGATGTTTGGTTCCGACGGCATGATTACCAGAGCGGATCGGCCAGGGCAAAAGCGCGGGAACCGGCGTGCGGTGCGCCGGCGGCGAAGCCGCGGACAGTGATGGCCCAGCGACTTTTCGTCATGGCCGCAGGCCGGTCGCTTCCTTGGTGTCTGCGATGGATTGCAATAGGATGCGCGTGGCTCCTGTGCGACGGTCCCATCGTCCGGTACGTGGCGGTGGGCCAATCGTGACCGAAGGAGCATCGTCAATATGAATTCCCACGCGAGCCAACCCGCGTCCCGCGCACCGGTGCAACGCGCAGATTTCGGCCGGGTTTCGGTCTTTTTCGGCGACAAGAACGGCAAATACCCCGATGGCAATCAGGTGCTAGTTCGTGGTTCGGACACGCGCGCGGCGCTCGACGCCCCGATCGTTTCGAATTTCATCGGGCCTGAGTTCGATGCCACCGAGCTGGTGGTGATGGGTCATGTCCACGAGGATCACATGGCGGGCCTGCATCGTCTTCCCGATGCGCCGGTCTATGTGCATGAAGCGGATCTGGCGGCGGCGCGCAGTTGGGACGGGCTGGTCGCGGCTTTCGGGGTGACCGATCAGAGCCGCATTCCGGAAATGCGGACCCGGTTCGAGCGCGACTTCTTCTACGCGCCGCAGCCTGATGCGAAAAGCTATGCCGACGGCGCGTCGTGGGATCTCGGCGGCGTGACAATTCGTGCTTTCCACATGCCGGGCCATACCGCAGGTCATTGCGCCCTGCTGGTCGAAGAGGAGGGGGTGGCTTTCATCGGCGATATCGATCTCACCGGCTTCGGGCCTTACTACGGCGATGCCTCCTCAAGCCTGTCCGGCTTCCGCAGCAGTCTGGCGCGGCTGCCGGATATTCCGGCGAAGGTCTGGGTCACCGCGCATCATCGCGGCGTCTATACCGATCGCGAGCGCTTCATGCAGGATCTCGCGGCCTATGCCGCGAAGCTCGACGAACGCGAAGAACGATTGCTGGCGATGCTGAAGGAGGCGCCGAAGACGCTCGCGCAACTGGTCAAACAGCGGCTGATCTATCCGTCGCACTACGAGAGCCCATGGGTCGACTCATCGGAGGCACGCACGATCTCGCAGCACCTCGACGAACTGCTCGCTGTCGGTCGGGTGCAAGTGGACGAGCAGGGCGTCTATCGCGTGGCCTGACGCGCGACCTACCGGATCGGCGGCGCGTATTGAATGCCGCCCTCGTTCCAGAGGTGATTGAGGCCGCGCGGAATGCCAAGCTTCGACCCGGTGCCGACGTTGCGGTCGTAGGATTCGGCATAATTGCCGACCTGCCGGATGATGCGCACGGCCCAATCCTTGCTCAGGCCGATCTGCTCGCCGTAGCTGCCCTCGTTGCCGACGAGGCGTTTGACGTCCGGCTTCTGAGACTTCAGCGCTTCGTCGATGTTCTTCGAGGTGACGCCCAACTCCTCGGCGTTGAGCATGGCGAAGTGCGACCACTTTACGATCTCCTGCCACTGGCTGTCGCCTTGCTTCACCGCGGGACCGAGCGGCTCCTTGGAAATCACGTCGGGCAGAATGACGTGGTCGTTCGGCGCCGAGAGCGTGAGCCGCTCAGAGTAGAGCTGTGAGATATCGCTGGTGAAGACGTCGCACGCGCCGGTGTCGTAAGCCTTCAGTGTTTCGGCGGCGTTCGAGAACGCCATCTCCTGATACTTCAGGTTGTTGGCGCGGAAGTAATCGCCGAGGTTGAGTTGGGTGGTGGTGCCGGATTGCACGCAGACCTTGCTGTTGTCGAGCGCCAGCGCCGAATCCTTGCCGGCGCTCTTGCGGATCATGAAGCCTTGACCGTCGTAGTAGTTCACCGCCGCGAAGCTCAGGTTGAATTCGGCTTCGCGTGACATCGTCCAGGTCGAGTTGCGCGAGAGCAGATCGATTTCGCCGGATTGCAGTGCCTTGAAACGCTGCTCGGCATTGAGCGGAACGTATTTCACCATGGTGGCATCGTTGAATACCGCGGCGGCGACCGCCCGGCAGAGATCGACGTCGAGGCCGGACCACACGCCCTTGTCGTCGGCGTGGGAGAAGCCCGGGAGGCCGGTGCTCACGCCGCAAATCAGGTTACCCCTGTCTTTGACGGTCTTCAGCATTTGTGCGTGGGCGCTGGTGAATGCTCCGAACGTCACGATGGTGGCGGCAGCAGCGGCGACAGCGCTACGCGCGAAGGGAAGACCGAAATTCAGCATGATGATGTCTCGCTCACAAGGATGACGTGATGGGCAAGGATCGAAGGCGAATTAGATCGATGGGCGTTGCTTGACGACGACCTTGGTGCCGACCGGGACGCGACCGTAAAGATCGATGATGTCGGCATTGACCATGCCGAAACATCCCGACGACACGGCCTTGCCGATGGTGTCGGGCTGGTTGGTGCCGTGAATGCGGTAGACCGTGGTGCCGAGATACATCGCGCGGGCACCAAGCGGATTGCCGGGGCCGCCGGCCATGAAGCGCGGCAGATAGGGCTGGCGCTGGATCATCTCCGGCGGCGGTGTCCAGTCGGGCCATTCGGCCTTGCGCGTGATCTTCAACAGCCCCTGCCATTGAAAGCCTTCGCGGCCGACGCGAACGCCGTAGCGGATGGCGCGGCCATTGCCTTGCACCAGATAGAGGAAGCGTTCGGACGTATGGACGATGATGGTGCCCGGCGGCTCGGTGGTGCGATAGAGCACCATCTGTCGTTGGAACTGCGGCGGCAGTTGCACGGATTCGTCCGGCACGCGCCCCGGCTCGTCGCCGATATTCATATCCTCGCTCTGGCTCTGACTGAAGCCGTGCGACGTCGGAAGAGCGATCAACATCGCGGCCAGCATTGGCATCCACAGCAAGCGTCGAAAGCGAAGCATCGGCAATCCTTGTTGTCGGCGTGCGAACCATCGAACGATATCGTGATATCGAGGGTATCAAACCGTACCCTCGCATGGATGGCAAGCCGTCGCCGGATAGCGAATCAATCGTTACCCGATACCGTCAAATCAGCATGGCCTGACTTTGTGACGAATCAATGCGGTGCGATCCACAATCGCAGGCCATAGGCGACAAGAGCCACGCTGCCGACACCACCGAGCCACAACACGACGAACCACGACAGGCGTTGCGGCAACGACGATTTATCGTTGTGCGTTGTCATCAGTGATATCCGCTCTGCGGATCGACCTTGCCGCGGAACACCCAGTAGGCCCATCCGGTGTAGATCAGGATAATCGGAATCAGGATCGACACGCCGACCAGCATGAACAACTGGCTACCCTCCGGAGCGGCAGCTTGCCAGATCGTGATGCTGCGCGGCACGATATAGGGATACATGCTGATGCCGAGCCCCGCATACGAAAGTGCGAACAAGATGAGCGAGAGCACGAACGGCTTGTAGTCCTGACGGCGCGCGAGACTTTGCAACAGCATCGCGGTGACCGCCGCGACCGCGATCGGCACCGGCGCGGTGAACAGCAGGTTTGGCCAGGTGAACCAGCGCCGTGCGTATTCGACATCGAGGAACGGCGTCGCCAGACTGACCGCGCCGATCGCGCCGAGCATGGCGAACAACAGCCACCAGCTCAGGTGATAGGCTTTTTCGCGCAGATCGCCGGTGGTCTTCATCACCAGCCATGTCGCGCCGAGCAGGCAGTAGCCGATGACGACGGCGACGCCGGTGAGAAGGCTGAACGGCGTCAGCCAGTCCCACCAGCCGCCGGCATAAGCGCGGTTGGCCACCTGCACGCCTTGGAGGATGGCGCCGAGCGCAATGCCTTGCGCCAGCGCCGCGACCAGCGAGCCGCCCGCAAACGCAACGTCCCAGCGGTTGCGTTCGCGCTGCGAGCGCCATCGGAATTCGAAGGCAACGCCGCGAAAGACCAGGCCGAGCAGCATCGCGACGATCGGAGTGTAGAGCGCAGGCATCAGAACCGCATAGGCCAACGGAAAGGCGGCGAACAGGCCGCCGCCGCCGAGCACCAGCCACGTCTCGTTGCCGTCCCAGACCGGCGCGACGCTGTTCATCATGACGTCGCGGTCTTCCTTCTTCGGAAACAGCGGAAAGAGCATGCCGAGGCCGAGATCGAAGCCGTCCATCACGACATACACGAACACCGCGAAGGCAATGATGAAGGCCCAGACGGTCGCAATCGTTGACACCTGATCCATGGCGCTCACCGTTGTGCGTAGTTCGCGGCGCCCGAAGCGGGCGTGATGCCGGCGGCATGCGAGGGTGCATCGCCGCGCGGGCCTTCTTCGCCGCTGTGCGGTGGCTGCGCCATCAGGCGCAGGATGTAGATGATACCGGCGGTGAACAGCAGGAAGTAGACGATGACGAAGGCGATCAACGACGACGCGACCGCCGGCGTTGCGAGCGGCGACGCCGAATCCACAGTGCGCAGCAGGCCATAGACCGTGAACGGTTGTCGCCCCACTTCGGTGGTGAACCAGCCCGCCAGCACCGCGATGAATCCGGACGGCCCCATCATCGTCGCGAAGTAATGCAGCGGCCGGTAATCATAGATCCGGCCGCGCCAGCGCAGCCACAGGCTGAGCAGGCCGAGGCCCATCATCAGGAAGCCGAGCCCCACCATGATGCGGAACGACCAGAAGATCACCGGCACCGGTGGCCAGTTTTCGCGCGGGATCGTATCGAGACCAGCCAACGGCGCCTCGAGCGAATGCTTGAGGATCAGCGACGATAGCTTCGGAATCTCGATCGCGTAGTCGACCTTGGCATTCTTCTGGTCCGGCAATCCGAACAGCAGCAATGGCGCGCCGTCCGGGTGACTCTGATAATGGCCTTCCATCGCCATCACTTTGGCTGGCTGATGCTGCAGCGTGTTGAGGCCGTGCTGGTCGCCGGCAAGAATCTGGATCGGCGCCACGATGGTCGCCATCCACATCGCCATCGAGAACATCACGCGCGCGCCTTCGCGCTTCGAATCGTGCAGCAGATGAAATGCACCGACGCCGCCGACCACGAAGGCGGTGGTGAGATAAGCCGCCAGCACCATGTGAACGAGGCGGTAGGGGAACGACGGATTGAAGATCACTTTCCACCAATCGGCGGCAATGAATTGCCCGGCATCGTTGATTGCGTAGCCGGCCGGTGTCTGCATCCACGAGTTGGCGGACAGAATCCAGAATGCGGAGAACAACGTGCCGACCGCGACCATCACGGTGGCGAGGAAGTGCAATCGCGGCCCGACCTTCTTGAGGCCGAACAGCATGACGCCGAGAAAGCCGGCCTCGAGGAAGAATGCGGTCAGCACCTCGTAGGCCATCAGCGGGCCGATCACCGGTCCGGTCTTGTCGGAGAACGTCGCCCAGTTGGTGCCGAATTGATACGACATCACCACGCCAGACACGACGCCCATGCCGAAAGCGATGGCGAAGATCTTCAGCCAGTAATTGAACAGGTTGAGGAAAACCTCTCGACCGGTCCATAGCCATAGCGCCTCGAGCACCGCGAGATAACTCGCAAGTCCGATCGAGAATGCCGGGAACACGATATGGAACGACATCGTGAAGGCAAACTGCGCGCGCGCGAGAACGACTGCGTCAAGGCCATCGAACATAAGGCGGATCTCCGGCGAAGCAATAATGAGAAGCTAACACATGCGGCCGACATGGAAAGCGGCGATGCGGCGTGCCGTGCTTGCTGTCATACGGGCAGCGTAGACCGTGAACGCGTGGCGACGTTGCGCTGGCGCAAGTTTCGCGGCGTCGCACATTCCATACAATTCGACCCGGCGGAGAGGCATCCCGGCCGGGTCGACAAATTGGGGAGGTTGTTGGAACTAGCGCGAGTGGGTATCGCTCTCACCGGAAAGAATGCAGACGTCGGCGGGGTGTTGCCGTGAACAATCGCTGACCTGCTGACGGATCGAAGCCATTGCGCCGTCGCGATCCGCGCGCGCCGGCGCGTCCTGTAAACCGAGCGCGATCAATGTGCAGACCGCGCCAAGGGGAACGACGAAGAAGCGGAAGGACATCATCTGCATCGTTCTGATCCGTCGTTTAACTCGGTGGCAGATCTCGGCCGTCAGGCGGCCAGCGTGTCGACCCCACATGTCTTGAGCAGTTCGGCGAGTTGCTTGCGGGCATAGAACATGCGGGTCTTCACCGTGCTTTGCGGAATCCCGATGATCTTGCTGGCCTCTTCGACCGACTTCTCGTGGTAGTAGACCAGATCGATGATCTCGCGATGCGCCGGCGACAGTTTGGCGATGCAGGCGCGCAGAATGGCGCTGGTCTTGCTGCGCTCCAGCGCTGTTTCCGGCGTGTCGGCCTGGTCGGCGATTTCCAGCACGCCGTCCTGGTCGAGGTCTTCATGCGAGCGCTGGCGCAGCGCGGTCAGCGCCTTGAAACGGGCGATCGACAGCAGCCAGGTCGACACCTGCGCGCGGCCTTCGAATTGGCTGGCGGTGCGCCAGACGTCGAGGAACACCTGGCTGACGAGGTCTTCCGCGGTGGTGGTGTCGCGAACCATGCGCAGGATGAAGCGATACACCCGCACCCGATGGCGGGCATAGAGGATGTGCATCGCGGGCTTGCTGCCCCCGGCGATGCTCTCGAGCAGCATCTCGTCGGAGGTCGCCTGGGCTGCAAGGATGCCTTGTTGGGCGGCAGCGTTGATGGCGATGATGTTCTGCATGACCGGCTCCCTCGTCGCTTGTGCGGCGTTTTGTGGGAGTTTTTTTAACCGGTGGTTGTTTCAGGACATCTGCTTACCAAGAGGAAAACGGTTTCGTCGCGGAGAGAATTGTTTCGTCGAATCGGGTTGCGACGAAATATTCGGGCGGAACGACCGTGCTGCATCGCAATAAAATGACAATCCGTCAGGATTTATCGCCGACCGGACTGAAAAGATACCCGCCGCCGCGAATGGTGCGGATCACCGAGGGTTTCGCGGGATCCGGCTCGATCTTGCGGCGGATGCGCATGATCCGCAGGTCGACGGCGCGGTCGAACGCTTCGGCGTCGCGAGCATTGGCCAGTTCCAGCAGCCGTTCACGCGACAACACGCGCTTCGGATTGGCGGCAAAAACCTTCAAAAGGCCGAATTCCGAAGCCGTCAGTGGGTGTTCGTTGCCTTCGTCGTCGCGCAATGCCTGTGCTTCGAGGTCGAGCCAGCGCGTCCCAAACCGCACGAGGTGATCGGTGCTGGGTTTCGTGGAGGCTACCGGGGTGGGGTCCGCGGCCGTCTTCACTGGAATGGTGCGTCGCAACACCGAGCGGATTCGCGCCATCAACTCGCGCAATTCGCAGGGCTTGGCGACATAATCGTCAGCACCAAGTTCAAGCCCGACGACGCGGTCGATCGGGCTGGCGGTCGCCGTCAACATGATCACGGGCACATTGGTCCGGGCCTTGAGGTCGCGGATGATCGACAGGCCGTCTTCCTCGGGCATGTTGAGGTCGAGCACGACGAGGTCGGGCAGGCCGGCGGCGATTGCCTCGCGCAGGCTTTTGCCGCCATCGCAGAGCGTCACGGTGAAACCGTGCATGCGCAGATAGTCGCCGACCATTTCACGGGCCGGGGCTTCGTCGTCGACGATGATGATATGTTGGCTTTGGCTCATGTCACGCTGCGGCTGTCACCGGAAGTCTGATCGTAAAGGTAGCCCCTTGTCCGGGGCCACGGCTATCGGCGGTGATGGTGCCGCCATGCATATCGACAATGCGCTTAACAATCGAGAGCCCGAGCCCGGTCGAGCTTTCGCCCGCGGTCGGTTTGGCCGAGAGGCGCTGGAAGCGGCCGAACAACCGGCCGAGATCCTCCGGCGAGAGTCCCGCGCCCTGATCGGTAACGCGGATAACCACGTGAGTCGGATCGTGAGCGACGAGCAGCGCGATGTTGCCGCCGATCGGGCTGTACTTGATGGCGTTGCTGATGAGATTGTCGATCGCCTCGCGCATCCGGTCGGCGTCGCACATGGTTTGTTGATCGGGCGGCGCGGAGACCTCGATCACCTGCTGTTTGTTGGCGGCCGACAGCCGGTTTGCCTCCGCAACCTCCGTGACCAGCGCCGAGACATCAACCGGTTCGCGACGAATGGTGATGTCGAACGCGTCCGCCATGGCGTCGGAAATCAGATGATCGACCATCGATGTCAGTCGTCGCGTCGCATCGCGAATGTGGGTGACCTGCGCGCTGATGCTGTCGCGCGAAGCGTCGGCGCCGATCAGTTCGGTCAGCATCTCGGTGCGGCCGAGAATCACGCCGAGCGGATTTTTCAGATCGTGCGCGACGGTGCCGAGAATTTCGTTCTTGAAGCCGTTGGCGCGCTGCAGCCGCAGCCACTGCGCCGAGAGGCGGCGATTGGCCAGCATCAGCGCGCGCGTGCGTTGTGCCACGCGATCTTCCAGTTGAGTGTTGGCCTCATGCAGTTGCTGATAGAGGATCACGTTATCGAAGGCGATCGACAGTCGGCTGCCGAAGATCTCGACCAGCGCGCGGTCGGTCTCGGAGAGCGGACACTCGGCCTGCAGCAACACCACGACCTCACGGCCGCTACCGGTGCGGATGTAAAGTACGGTGCGCTGGTCGGCGAATTCGTGCGCGCGGCGACGGAACGCCTCTTCGACCATCTGCCGCAGATCGGTGTCGAGCGATTTCGGTCCGGCATGGCCGATGAATCGGCTGTAGCAGCCGGACCCTGCCAGCACCGCGAAGTCGTCGCTGATTTCGCCGCCGTCGCGCAGCACCAGAATGCCGGCGCAATCGACATTGAGCAGCGATGCAATCTGCGTCAGCACGCCCTCGGCCAGACGTTGCATGGATTTGAAGTCGTATAGCGTCGAGGCCGCGTCGATGATGATTTCGAGGCCCCGCCGGGTCTGCACCATGCGCTCGAGTTGCTGGTAGCTGCGCAGCGCGGCGGTGAGCGACGTGAACAGCTTGTCGGCCGTCAGCTCGGTTTTCGCCTTGTAGTCGTTGATATCGTAATCGACGATCACGCGACGTTCAGGCGCCTGGCCGGGTTGGCCGGTGCGCAGCACGATGCGAACGGTCTCGTTCTTGATCTCGTTGCGGATGAATTCGACCAAGTCGAGGCCGGCCGAGTCCGTTTCCATGATGACGTCAAGCAGCACTGCGGCGATATCGGAATGCTGGCGCATCAACTCGCGCCCCTCGGCGGCGGAATGCGCCGACAGAATCTCCAGCCCCTGACCGTTGAGGGAATAGTCGCTGAGCGCGAATCTGGTGCCTTCATGGACAGCCGGATCGTCATCGATCACGGCGATTTTCCATTTGCGCGAGGACGTCGATAGGGAGGCAGGTTCGGTATCGTCGATCAGGTGGAGGACATCGTCCTGGTCGGCCATGATTTCGTTCCGTCGCTGGTCAGGTCGGGTTGATCCGCGCCGCGCGCGGCTGCCCGCGGCATGATAGTCCGAAAAATGGGGGCTTGTCGCGGCCTGAGGGTCGCAGACCATATGTCGGCCAAGACGTCTTTTGGTTCATGCTTAAAACGGCATCGGTCAGGGCGACGGCCTTGCGGACGCGCCGGCTTTCCGCGTAGAGCAAAATCATAACCAAGAAAATGCCGCCAGGAGGATCGCCATGACACCCGCCGCCGCGCGTCTTGAGGACAGCGCGCCCCTGTTCGCGATGCCGCAGATTGTCGCAGACCGCCATGCCGACGGCTCGATCTGGGTGCGATCCACCATTCCGTTACAGCCGTCTACGCGCTGTGTCGGCGATTGGTTGGAGCAATGGGCGGCAAGTCACCCGGACCGTATTTTCCTTGGCGAACGCCGGAGCGTCGAGCAATCCAGGATCACGCTGACTTACGCCGAAACCTTGCGTCGGGTGCGCCGGATCGGAGCGTGGGTGCTAGCTCACGAGATGAGTGCTGAGCGGCCGCTGGTGATCCTGTCCGATAACAGCATCGATCACGCGCTGTTCGCGCTCGGCGCGATGCATGTCGGCGTGCCGGTGGCCGCGGTGTCGCCGGCCTATTCGCTGATCGCGAAGGATTTTGACAAGCTCAAGAGCATGGTGGCGCTGCTTGGTCCGGGCGCGATCTATGTCTCGAGCTTGAGGCCTTTCGCAGCGGCGCTTGCGGCAATTGCGCCGGCGCACAGCGCCCAGATCGTGAGCGGCGAGGATGCGCCGGAAGGCGATGCGATAGCCTTTCGTGACGTCATGGAGACGCCTGAAAGCGCGGATGTCGCACAGGCTTTCGCGGCCATCGGGCCGGACACCGTGGCGAAATTTCTGTTTACTTCTGGCTCGACCGGCATCCCCAAGGCGGTGATCAATACGCATCGGATGCTGACCACGAGTCAGGCCGCGAAGGCACAGGTCTGGCCGTTTCTCGACGACGCGCAAGACGAACTGATCATTCTCGATTGGCTGCCGTGGAGTCACACTTTCGGCGCCAACCACAACTTCAACATGGTGCTGCGCAACGGCGGTTCGCTGTACATCGATGCCGGCAAGCCCGCGCCCGGCCTGTTTGCGACCTCGCTGGCGAATTTGCGCGACGTGGTGCCGACCGTCTATTTCAACGTGCCGCGCGGCTTCGATATGCTGATCGCAGCGCTGCGCGAGGACGCGGAGTTGCGCCGGCGCTTCTTCAACGGCGTCAAGATCATCTTCTTCGCCGGCGCCGCGCTGCCGCAGAATCTGTGGGAAGCTCTGGAAGAGATGTCGCAAACGACGATAGGGCGACGACTGCCGATGGTGTCGGCATGGGGCTCGACCGAGACCGCGCCGCTCGCGACCGACTGTCATTTTCAAGCGCAGCGCTCCGGCAATATCGGTGTGCCGATTCCGGGGACCGATCTGAAACTGGTGCCGTCCGGCGACAAGCTGGAAGTGCGGGTGCGCGGCCCGAATGTCACGCCGGGCTATTGGAAATCTCCGGAGCAGACCGCTGCCGCGTTCGACGCCGATGGTTTTTACTGCATCGGCGACGCGGTGAAGTTCGCTGATCCCGAACGGCCTGAATTGGGCTTGTTTTTCGACGGTCGTGTCGCGGAGGATTTCAAACTGACGTCGGGCACCTGGGTCAGTGTCGGCACCTTGCGGGTGGCGGGCATCGCGGCGCTGGCGCCGTTGGCGCAGGATATCGTCGTCACCGGTCATGGCGGTGATCATGTGCGCTTTATGGTGTTTCCGAATGCCGCGGCCTGTCGCGCGCTGGCGGGATTACCGGAGAGCGCTGGACTCGACGATGTGCTGCGCAGCGAGCGCGTGCGCGCCGGCATTGGCGGGGGGCTAGCCAAGCTGAAGGCGAAAAGCGGTGGCTCGTCAGGCCACGCCACACGCGCGCTGTTGGTGGCCGAACCGCCGTCAGTCGACTACGGCGAGATCACTGACAAGGGCTACATCAATCAGCGTGCAGTGCTCGCGCGTCGCGCCGCCGATGTCGCCGTGTTGGAGGACGATGCGGCTTCGACGCGATGGGTCGCTTGCGCGACTTAACACGGCGACTGCAATTCTATTCGTTCGACACGCGAAAGCTCGCATCGAAGCCAAGCTCGCGGCGCGCTTTGTCGGTGGCGATCAAATCGTTCGGCTCGGCGATGTTGTAAAATCCTGGCGTGCCGCGATCGATCGCCAGCAATGCGGCGTGAGCCGCCGCATCGACATGCAGCGGTGCCTGGCCGCGCGGTTCGTCGCTGCCGGTGCCCGGTCCGTATAGTTGCCCGTAACGCAGCACGATGCCTTCGAGCGGCGACGATTGCAGCGTCTGCGTTTCCAGCGACGCCACGCCCGCCAGCGTAATACTGCGCGGTCCGTCAGCGACACGGTCGAGCGGATCCTCCTCGCGATGCGGTTGCGGCCCAGGAGCGTACATCCACGCGATGCTTTGTGCGATCAATCGCCTTGCGCCGGCGGCAATCGACGCATCGATCAGATTGCGCGTGCCTTCCTCGCGAATGTGCGCGTTGCGGCCGATGGCGTCGGCCATCTTCGCCGGGTCAAGGCCGGGTGGAAGGTCCGTCAATTGATGGATGACGATATCCGGTTTCGCGGCGAGCACGGCCTGCCTCAACGCATCTGCATCGAATACGTCCACCACCACAGGCTCGGCGCCCAATGCACGTAACGCGGGGGCCTTGGCTTCGAACCGTGTGGTGCCTGCGACATGATGACCGACCGCGCGTAACAACGGGATCAGCCGCTGCCCGACGGCGCCCGTCGCGCCGGCAAGAAAGATGCGATGAGTCATAAGGATGTGTTCTCGTTAGTCACGTTGCGTCGCGATGCAGCATAATTCCAGTGTCAATTTAGTAGCCGGATCGATGGTTTGCGGAAATATCGAAAGGGTAACCTGAATTATATTTCTTGCATTTCGCTAAAGATGCGAATTATGCTGCATGCGGGCCAATGATGTTCGCATGGAGGGATGCGGCCGTCTAACTTCGGCCGATGGACGGCTTTGCCGCGATCTGCGGGGAAGTCAAAAAGTTTTAAGATTGAAACAAATCAGGGCGCGAGGAATACTGCTTTGCCTTCGCGCGTAAAAGGCTACGAGAAAAATAGAGAGAGGGAGGAATACCATGTCGAGTCGTCTGATCGTCAGTCGCCGTACCTTGCTCACCGGAGCGGCCGGCGCAGCCACGCTTGCCGTCGCGCCCGGTCTGCGCGCACCGGCTATCGCGCAGAACGCGCCGCTCAAGGTCGGCCTGATGCTGCCTTACACCGGCACCTACGCCAAACTCGGCAAATTCATCGACGATGGTTTCCGCCTCTATGTCGAACAGAAAGGCGGCAAGCTCGGCGGCCGCGAGATCGCGTTCGTGCAGGTCGATGACGAATCGAAACCGGAAGCCGCGACCGACAACATGAACCGTCTGGTCGGCCGCGAGAAGGCCGACGTCGTGATCGGCACGGTGCATTCCGGCGTGGCGATGGCGATGGTGAAGGTCGCGCGCGATACCAAGACCCTGATGATCATTCCCAACGCCGGCGCCAACGACGCCACCGGCCCGGCCTGTGCGCCGAATATTTTCCGCTCCTCGTTCTCGAATTGGCAGACCACATTCCCGATGGGCAAGGTGCTGGCCGATGCCGGCATTAAGAACGTCGCCACTATTACTTGGCGCTATACCGCCGGCGCGGAAATGATCGATGCCTTCGCTGAGAACTTCACCAAACACGGGGGTAAGATCGCCGAGAAGCTGACGGTGCCGTTCCCCGAGGTCGAATTCCAGGCGCTGCTCACGCGTGTCGCGACGCTGAAGCCCGACGCGGTGTTCAGCTTCTTCGCCGGCGGCGGCGCGGTGAAGTTCGTCAAGGATTACGCGGCGGCGGGTCTTGGCAAAACCATTCCACTTTACGGGGCGGGCTTCCTCACCGACGGCACGTTGCCGGCGCAGGGGGATGCCGCCAACGGCATCCGAACCACGCTGCACTATGCTGACAATCTCGATATCCCGGCCAACGTCGCCTTCCTCAAGGCGTTCAAGGACAAGACCGGCAATGTCGGCGACATCTACGCGGTGCAGGGTTATGACGCCGCCGCACTGCTCGATGCCGGTATGACGGCGGTGGGCGGCGACGACAAGCAACGCGACAAGATGATCGCGGCGATGGGGGCCGCCAAAATTGACAGCCCGCGCGGCCCGCTCTCCTTCAACAAGGCGCACAACCCGATCCAGAACATCTATCTGCGTGAGGTGCGCAACGGCCGCAACGAACTGATCTCGATCGCGCAGAAGGACGTCGACGATCCGGCGCGCGGCTGCAAGTTGGCGTAAGCGGGTCGCGACGAGCGTCATGCCCGGCCTTGTGCCGGGCATCCACGCCTTTCTTCATAACGGCTGCTTAAGACGTGGATGGCCGGGACGAGCCCGGCCATGACGGCGTGAACGTTATCGGGACGTTTCCATGGACCTCGTCACCTTCGGCGTGCAACTCCTCAATGCCATTCAGTACGGAATGGTGCTGTTCCTCGTCGCAAGCGGATTGACGCTGGTGTTCGGCATTCTCGGCGTCATCAATCTCGCGCACGGCGCGTTCTATATGTTCGGCGCCTATCTGGCGTATTGGATCGCGGCCTATACTGGCAGTTTCTGGATCGCGATGGTCGCGGGCGTTGCGATTGCGTTCGTGGTCGGGTTGGTGCTGGAGAACGTCTTCATCCGCAGGCTGTATGGCCGCGATCATCTGGTGCAGGTGTTGCTGTCGTTCGGCTTGATTCTCGTGATCGACGAAGCGCGTGAAATCCTGTTCGGTAAGGACGTGCATTCGGTCGCGCCGCCGGCATGGTTGTCCGGCTCGATCCAACTCACCGACAATCTGTCCTATCCGGTCTATCGGCTGGCGATCTGCGGCTTCTGCTTGGTCGTTGCGGCGCTGATCTTCTTCGTCATCACCCGCACCAAGATCGGCATGATCGTGCGCGCCGGCGCCGAGAACCGCGAGATGACGCGGGTGCTCGGCATCAAGTTCGATGTCGTGAACCGTTACGTCTTTGCGGTCGGCATCGCGCTGGCGGCCCTCGGCGGCATCGTCATCGCGCCGATTTCGACGGTCTTCCCGGGCATGGGCGACGGCATGCTGATCCTGTCCTTCGTCGTCGTGGTGCTCGGTGGCATCGGTTCGGTCGCGGGAGCGGCCGTCGGCGCGCTGCTGATCGGTCTCACCGATACTTTCGGCAAGGTGTTCTTCCCCAGCGTCTCCAGCATCCTGATCTACGTGCTGATGGCGGCGGTGCTGCTGTGGCGCCCCAACGGCATCCTCGGCCGGCGAGAGGTGTGACGCCGATGCGCGGATGGCTCATTCCCATCGTACTGCTCGCTGCCGCGGTTGTGCTGCCGTTCGTGGTGCCGACCTATTATGTCCAATTCGTCAGCAAGGCGTTCATTATGGGGATACTGGCGATGGCGTTGAATCTCGCCGTGGGGCACGGTGGCCTTGTCAGCCTGTGTCATGCCGCGTTCTTCGGTCTCGCCGGCTATGTTCTCGCGCTGCTGTCGCCGGGTTACGATCCTGCGTCCTTGTTGCTGACGCTACCGGCGGCGATGCTGGCGGCGGCGGGGGCGGCGTTGATCATCGGTGCGTTGGCGCTGCGCACGCGCGGCGTCTACTTCATCATGGTGACCTTGGCGTTCGGCGAGATGCTGTTCTTCCTGTTTCACGACACCGGCATCGCCGGTGGATCGGACGGCGCTTACGTCAACGCCAAGCCGGAAATCGCTATCGCGGGTCATCAATTGCTCGAGCTCGCATCGCCGATGGCTTTCTACTTCGTGGTGCTGTTCTTCCTGATCGCGACGATCGCGATCCTGACCGTGTTGGTGCAATCGCCGTTCGGCCGCGCGTTGGCGGCGGCACGCGACAACGAGCGCCGCGCGCGCTCGCTCGGTTTCCCAATCTATCGTATTCGGCTGATCGCCTTCGTGATCTCGGGTGCGATCGCCGGCCTCGCCGGCTACTTCGCCGCCGCGCAGTTCGGCTTCGTCGCGCCGCAGATGCTGGGCTGGCATCTCTCCGCCACCGTATTGGTGATGGTGCTGATCGGCGGCTTGCGTTCGGTGACCGGACCCTTGATCGGCGCGCTGGTCCTAATCGTGCTGGAAGAAGTGTTGAAGGCCTCGACGGACTATTGGAAGCTGGTCGAAGGCCTCATCATCATCGTTATCGTGTTGGCTCTACCCGGCGGCGTTCGCCAGTTGTGGCCGATGATCTTTGGTCAACGTCCGGATGAGCGGCCATCGCGTCAAGCCGCGCCTTCCATCGCGGAGGGGCGCAATGGCTGACACCATTTCCCAAGTGGCGCTGCGTGCAAGCGGCTTGCACAAGCGTTTCGGCGGACTCAGGGCTGTCTCCGATGTGTCGATCGATGTCCATGTTGGCGAGATCCACGCGGTGATCGGCCCCAACGGCGCCGGCAAGTCCACCTTGATCAATCTGTTGTCCGGCGAACTGCTCGCTAACGACGGCGCGATCATGCTGGATGCGACCGACATCACGCGGCTGCCGCCGGATCGTCGCGCGCGCCACGGCCTCGGCCGCGCTTATCAGAAGACGACGATCTTCCCGAAATTCACCGTCCATGAAAATGTGCGCCTCGCGGCGCAGGCGCGTTCGCCGTCACCGTTGCGGATGTTCGGTTCGGTGCGCTCCGATGCAAACGTCCACGGTCTCACAGCGCAGGCGATCGCGAGAGTCGGTCTTGCGGCGCAGACGCAGATTGTCGCGAGCGACCTCAGTCATGGCGAGCAACGTCAACTCGAAATCGCCATGGTGCTGGCAACCGATCCGCGCATCATTCTGCTCGACGAGCCGCTGGCCGGCATGGGGCAGGTGGAAGCGCGCGGCATCATCGATCTCATTTCCTCGCTGAAGGTCGGCCGCGCGGTGCTGCTTGTCGAACACGATATGGATGCGGTCTTCGAACTCGCGGATCGCCTCACCGTGATGCACGACGGCTGCGTCATCGCCAGCGGATCGCCGCAGGAGGTGCGGATGCATCCTGCGGTGCGCAGCGCTTATCTCGGCGACCATGGAGACGCATCATGACTGCGTTGCTCGCGGTCGCGGGTCTCGAAGCTTTTTACGGCGCGAGCCAGATTCTGCACGGCATCGACCTTGCCGTCGCGCGCGGCGAGCAGGTGGCGTTGATCGGCCGCAACGGCATGGGCAAGACCACGCTGCTGCGTTCCCTGATGGGGCTGGTGGCCAACTGTCGCGGTGAAGTCGGCTTCGCCGGGTGCAACATTCGCGGCGCGGCGCCGGAAGATATCGCGCGCGCCGGACTCGCGCTGGTGCCGGAAGGGCGCGGCATCTTCGGCTCGCTGACGGTGGAAGAAAATCTCACCATGGCCGCACGGCCGGGAGGCGGCGGCCGGCAGGCGTGGACATTGGCGCGCATCTACGAATTGTTTCCGCGGCTGCATCAACGACGCGGCAACGGCGGGCATCAATTGTCTGGTGGCGAGCAACAGATGCTCACCATCAGTCGCGCGCTGATGACCAATCCCGATCTGATCCTGATCGACGAGGCGACCGAAGGGCTCGCGCCGCTGGTGGCACAGGACATCTGGAAAACGCTCGGCGTCATTCGCGGCGAGGGCATCGCCACTATCGTCGTCGATAAGGACTTTCGCAGCCTGGCGAAGATCACCGACCGCGCCATCGTCTTGTCGAAGGGCTCAGTGGTGTTCAACGGCGCGCCGGCGGATCTGATGGCACAACCGGAATTGCTGGAGCGTCATCTCGGCGTGTAATGCGCGGCTATGATTCGACGACGAGGAGGCTTTCGTCGTTTGCCGCGCGGATGTTCTCATGCAGCGGCTCCGGCCATCGCACCACCAGTTTGCCGACAAGATCGTCGAGCAGATCGAGATCGCGCGTGTCGTAGAACGTCGGCTGTGCCGCGCGCGCGATGAACGCGTGCAGCAGCGGTGCGGCATCGTAATCGTAGACGATATCGCCCGGGACGTTGCCGCGCTCGCGCCGCGTGAAGCGCCGAAACGCCGTCAACGTCGCGTTTCCGTCGTGCGTTGCGATGAAAGACAGCACCTCCGCGTCATCGCCGAAGCGCGGGCCGTCCTGCATACGGTCATAAGTGGCAAGCGCGGCGGCGCGCTGCACATCGTCGATGGTGCAAAAGTCGGATGATGCATCGTCGGGATGCAGCGTATTGCGGATCGCGATCGTGCTGCCGGATGAAAGTCCGCGTGTTCGCAATAATTCGCCCAGCGTCATCATGTCAGGATGCGACAGTGTGGGGCCGGAACGAGGCATTGCCGGCCAGCACCGGCGCCACCGCGCCGAGCAGGCGCGCGGCCGCGCTGTCGACACTTTGCCCGGCGGTGTCCACCACGGTCGAGGCGCGCGCATAAAGCGGTTCGCGGCTGAGCAGGATGGTGCGTAGTTCCGCCATCGCCGAGCGGTCGTCGGCCATCGGCCGCAGATCGCCTTGTCGCCGCACCCGCGCCATGTGTTCCTCCGGCTCCGCCTTGAGCCAGATCGTATAGAACGACGACAGGATGAGATCGAATGTCAGCGGCTCGGAGACGATGCCGCCGCCGGTGGCGAGCACGATCAGTTCGTTGCGCGCCAGCAGCTTGCCGAGCGCCGCCTGCTCCATACGGCGAAAACCTTCCTGACCGTAGAGCGCGATGATCTCGGCGACCGAGAGGCCGTTTTCTTCCTCGATCTGCTTGTTGAGTTCGACAAAGCCCCAGCCGATCTGTTTCGCCAGCATGCGGCCAAGCGTCGACTTGCCGGCGCCGCGCAGCCCGATCAGCGCGATGCCGGCGAACGGCATCTGACCATGCGTCGCCAGCTCGTTCGCACTCTGGCCGGACAGGATGTTTTTCGCCTGCGCGATCTGGCTCGGCGTCGCCTGTCGCATCAGTTCGCGGATCACCGGCCAGTCCGGCATCGGTTCATTCGATGGGATCAGATCCTCGAGGTGCGCGGCCATCGCGTTCGCGACCCGCCGCAGCAGGACGATCGAGACGTTGCCTTTGCCGCTCTCCAGTTGCGCGATGTAGCGCTCCGAAATGCCGGACACTTTCGCCAGCACCTTGCGCGACATGCCGCGCAGGCCCCGCATGGTGCGGACGCGACGACCCAGTTCCTCAAGGAAACGGTCTTCTGGATTGGGGTGCTCGGTCATGCGGCCTGATTGCGTTTCCCATCCGGGGAGGGCGATTTTGGAAAGATAATGCAGAGAGTCATTGACATCAAGCGCGCCGGATGTCTCTATATGAAATATAATTCAGAATAATTCGAGATTGGGAGGAGGGCCGCTGGCATGCGCTATTCAAACGAATGGTTGATTGAGGGCGCGGCATGACTGATTCGCTGAATTCCTATAACGCCGTGACCTGGCTGCTCGACCGCAATGTCGACGAGGGGCGGGGCAATAAGCTCGCCTTCACCGACACCGTCAATGACCTGACCTACGGTCAATTGCAATCGCAAAGCCGACGTCTTGCCAACCTGCTGCGCCGCCTCGGCGTGCGGCGTGAGGAACGCGTCGCGATGATCATGCTCGACACGGTGGATTTTCCCGTCGTGTTCCTCGGCGCGATCCGTGCCGGTGTGGTGCCGGTGCCGCTCAACACGCTGCTCACAGCCGAGCAATACGCTTACATCCTTGCCGATTGCCGCGCGCGCGTGCTGTTCGTGTCGGAAGAGTTGTGGCCGGCGTTGCGCGAGGTGGCGGGACGGATGCCCGATCTCGAGCATGTCGTGATCTCCGGCGCTAATGCCGATGGGCAACTGAAGTTCTCGGATGAGATCGTCAAGGAATCGGACCAATACGCCACGGCGGCGACGCATCCGGAGGAGCCGGCTTTCTGGCTCTATTCATCGGGCTCGACCGGAATGCCGAAGGGCGTGCGACATCTGCATGCTTCGCTGGCCGCGACCGCCGATACTTACGCCAAGCAGGTGCTCGGCATTCGCCACGACGACATCGGGTTGTCGGCGGCGAAGCTGTTCTTCGCTTACGGCCTCGGCAACGCGCTGACGTTTCCGATGTCGGTCGGCGCGACGACGGTGCTCAACAGCGAGCGGCCGACGCCGGCGCGGATGTTCGAGTTGATGCAGCGATACAATCCCAGCATCTTCTTCGGCGTGCCGACATTGTTCGCGGCGATGCTCAATGACGAGGCATTGAAGAACGCCAGCGGCGGCGCGCGGTTGCGTGTCTGCACTTCGGCAGGCGAGGCATTGCCCGAGTCTGTCGGCAATCATTGGCGCGAGCGTTTCAACGTCGACATTCTCGACGGCGTCGGCTCCACCGAACTGCTGCACATCTTTCTGTCGAATGCGCCCGGTGACGTTAAGTACGGCACCTCGGGGCGGCCGGTGCCGGGTTATCAGGTGCGGCTGGTCGATGAGAGCGGCAACGATGTGGCCGATGGCGATGTCGGCGAATTGCTGGTCAATGCGCCGTCCGCCGGTGAGGGCTATTGGAATCAGCGCAGCAAATCGCGACGGACGTTCGAAGGCGACTGGACCCGCACCGGCGACAAGTACGTCCGCGATGCCGATGGCCGTTACACCTACTGCGGTCGCGCCGACGATATGTTCAAGGTGTCGGGCATCTGGGTATCGCCGTTCGAAGTCGAAAGCGCGCTGATCACGCATCCCGCAGTGGCGGAAGCCGCGGTGGTGCCGGAAGCGGATGGCGAAGGTTTGCTCAAGCCGAAAGCTTTCGTGGTGCTGAAGCCTGGTGCAGCGACCGACGGCTTGCATGAATCGCTGAAGGAGCACGTCAAGCACGCCGTCGGACCGTGGAAATATCCGCGCTGGATCGAAGTGGTGGACGCACTGCCGAAAACCGCAACGGGAAAGATTCAACGCTTCAAGTTGCGTGAGGGATGAAGGGTGACGTCATGACGGTGAATGCGAGTGATACTTTCGGGGCGCACGGGTCGCGTAGTTATTCCCTCCCCCCTTGTGGGGGAGGGTTAGGGAGGGGGGTAAGCCGCGGAATCTGTGCTCGCCAGTACCCCCCTCTCCACCTCTCCCCCACAAGGAGGGAGAGAGCAGGTTGCGTTTCGCGGACGAGTGGACGCGCATCATGACAACATTGTCTCCGCAAGGAATACTCGCCATCGGCGATGCGCAGATCGAGTATCGCATGATCGGTCCCGCGCCCGATGCCGCGCCGACGCTGGTGTTGCTGCATGAAGGGCTCGGCTGCGCCGCGCTGTGGGGCGATTTCCCCGAACGTCTCGCGGAGATGACCGGCTGCGGTGTGTTCGTCTATTCGCGCGCGGGCTACGGTGCGTCGAGTCCGTCCGCGATGCCGCGCGGGCCGGACTACATGCATATCGAAGCGCTCGACGTGCTGCCGCGCGTGCTGGATGCGATCGGTTTCAAGCGCGGCTTTCTGGTCGGTCATTCCGACGGCGCATCGATCGCGGCGATTTATGCCGGCGGCATTCAGGATCATCGCGTGCGCGGCGTGGCACTGATGGCGCCGCACTTCGTGATGGAGGACATGAATCTCGTAGCGATCGCGAAGGCGCGTGATGACTATCGCGACGGCCAGTTGCGCGCCAAGCTCGCGCGCTGGCATCAGCATGTCGACAACGCTTTTCACGGCTGGAACGACACCTGGCTCAATCCGCAATTCCGCGACTGGGATATCTCGGAATATCTCGCCTATATCCGCGTGCCGGTCGCAATCATTCAAGGCACGCATGATCAGTATGGCACCGACTTGCAGATCGCGGTCGCGCAAGAGGAATGCTATTGCCCGGTGGATGTGACGCTGATTTCCGGCGCGGGACATTCGTTGCATCGCGAGGTGCCGAGCGAGACGCTTGCGGCGCTGGGTGCATTCACCGATCGCATTCTTCGCGTGCACGAGAACGCGGATCGCGCGGCGTGACGCGTGTCGCGCGATGTGATCATCAGCGTGCGTGATTGCGGTGTCGGCTGACTCGTTTCCGATGCCGCAATGGGCGCATGTGCCGGGTGAAACGCGTGAGGCGGATCATGCGCGGCTTGCTCCGGTGAAGGCGCGCGTGCCGCCTCGCTTCGAAGGCTTCGTGCCCGCAAATCATCCGGCGTTGCGTCATGGCCTCGCACTTAACGATGCCGGCTTCTTCTGGGAGTGCCACGAGATACTTGAAGCCGTGTGGATGGCATCGCCGCAGGGTGGGCGCGATCGCATTCTGCTGCGCGCCTGCATCCAGATCGCCAATGCCAATCTCAAATCGAAGATGCAACGCGCCGCTGCGGCTGCGCGGCTCGATGCCGAGGCGGTGGCGCTGCTGGACGAAGTGCGGGCGCGGGGACCGGCGGAGGAGCCGGACAGTTTCGCCGCCCATTTCGATGTCGCCGGACTGTCGGGAGTCTTGCGGCAATCCCGTGGCGGATCTTCGGCGGGGGTGAGGCAACCGGTCGGGCTGTCGATTTTTGCCTCATCATGAAAAAAAATGCATGTTTTTAGACTCGACAGCCCGAGTATCATGCATTATGATGCATATCAACGATAACGGATGCAGACAGGGTGGTCCCCATGGCCGGTGAAGATCGGGTCCTCGCGAACGGCGCCAAGCATATTGATTTCCAGACCGACCCCAGCCGCTATCGGCACTGGACAATCGACGTCGCCGGCGATGTCGCGACTCTGACCATGGACGTCGACGAGAACGGCGGCCTGTTCGAAGGCTATCAGCTCAAGCTCAACTCTTATGACCTCGGCGTCGATATCGAACTCGCGGACGCGGTGCAGCGGCTGCGCTTCGAGCATCCCGAAGTGAAGGTGGTGGTGATGCGCTCGGGCAAGAACCGCGTGTTCTGCGCCGGCGCCAACATCCGCATGCTGGCGGGCTCCACCCACGCGCACAAGGTCAACTTCTGCAAGTTCACCAACGAGACCCGCAATGGTCTTGAAGACTCCAGCGAGAACTCCGGCCAGAAGTTCATCTGCGTCGTCAACGGCACGGCGGCCGGCGGCGGTTACGAACTGGCGCTCGCGACCGATCACATCATCATGGCGGACGACGGTTCGGCGGCGGTGGCGTTGCCGGAAGTGCCGCTGCTCGCGGTGCTGCCCGGCACCGGCGGGCTGACCCGTGTGGTGGACAAGCGCAAGGTGCGCCGCGACCACGCCGATTACTTCTGCACGATTGAAGAAGGCATCAAGGGCAAGCGCGCGGTGCAATGGCGCCTCGTTGATGAGATCGCGCCGAACAGCAAGCTGGAAGCAAAGCTCGCCGAGCGCGCCAAGGCGATGGCGGCGACCTCAAACCGCAACGGCGAGGGCAAGGGCATCGCGCTGACGCCGCTTCATCGCAAGATCGATGACAACGGGCTGCATTATGATTTCGTCGATGTCGAGATCGATCGCGGCCAGCGAATTGCCACCATCACCATCAAGGCCCCGGAAGCCGCGCCGCCGGCGGATGTCGCCGGGCTCGTCGCGCAAGGCGATGCTTTCTGGTCGTTGCAGGTCGCGCGCGAACTCGACGACGCCATCCTGCATCTGCGCATCAACGAACTTGAAATCGCGATGCTGGTGTTCAAGTCGCACGGCGATAGCGCCAACGTGCTCGCCTATGACGATGTCCTCGAGAAGAATAAGACGCACTGGCTGGTCAACGAAATCCGTCATTACTGGAAGCGTGTCTTGAAGCGCATCGACGTCACCTCGCGTACGCTGGTGACGCTGGTGGAGCCCGGCTCCTGCTTCGTCGGCACCTTGGCCGAACTCGTGTTCGCGGCGGACCGCTCCTACATGCTGGTCGGCCAGCGCGACGGCGACAACCGCGCGCCGCCGGCGATCGTGCTCAACGCCATGAATTTCGGTCCGTATCCGATGAGCCACGGCCTGACGCGGCTGCAGTCGCGCTTTCAGGCCGATCCCTCCGATGTCGATGCGGCGAAGGCCAAGATCGGCGAGGCGCTCGATGCCGAGAGCGCCGAGGAACTGGGCCTCGTCACCTTCGCGCTCGACGATATCGACTGGAACGACGAGGTGCGCGTGTTCATGGAGGAGCGCACCAGCTTCTCGCCGGACTCGCTGACCGGCATGGAAGCCAATCTGCGCTTCGTCGGGCCGGAGACGATGGAGTCGAAAATTTTCGCGCGGCTCACCGCGTGGCAGAACTGGATTTTCCAGCGCCCCAACGCGGTCGGAGAAAACGGCGCGCTGCGTCGCTATGGTTCGGGCGTGAAAGCGCAGTTCGATATGACGAGGGTTTAGTTATTGTCACCGTCATGGCCGGGCTCGTCCCGGCCATCCACGTCCTTCTTGCGAGACCAAGGAAGACGTGGATGCCCGGGTCAAGCCCGGGCATGACGAGAGGTCGAGGGTTGAGAAACTTAAGTCGTCGTCTTTGCGAGCGCAGCGAAGCAATCCAGTAAGCCACGAAAGCAAGAACTGGATTGCTTCGTCGCTTCGCTCCTCGCAATGACGGATCAGAAGATGCAGGGAGTACGCCATGAACATCATGAACGTCGACTACACCACGAAAATTCCGAACAACGTCGATCTCGCCTCCGACCGTCAGGTGCTGAAGGCACTGGAGGGCTGGCATCCCGGCTATCTCGACTGGTGGAACGACATGGGGCCGGACGGTTTCCAGGAATCGCTGGTGTATTTGCGCACGGCGGTCAGCGTCGATCCGAAAGGCTGGGCGAAGTTCGACTACGTCAAGATGCCGGACTATCGCTGGGGCGTGCTGCTGGCGCCGCAGGATACCGAGCGCAAGGTGAACTTCGGCGAGCACAAGGGCGTGGCCGCGTGGCAGGAAGTGCCGGGCGAATATCGCGCCATGCTGCGCCGCCTCGTGGTGATTCAGGGCGACACCGAGCCGGCGTCGGTCGAGCAGCAGCGCCATCTCGGCAAGACCGCGCCGTCGCTCTACGACATGCGCAACCTCTTTCAGGTCAACGTCGAGGAAGGCCGACACCTCTGGGCGATGGTCTACCTGCTGCAAAAATACTTCGGCCGTGATGGTCGCGAGGAAGCCGACGATCTGCTGCGCCGCCGCTCCGGCGACGAGGACGCGCCGCGCATGCTCGGCGCGTTCAACGAGGCGACGCCGGACTGGCTGTCGTTCTTCATGTTCACCTTCTTCACCGATCGCGACGGCAAGATGCAACTTGAGTCGCTGGCGCAGTCCGGCTTCGATCCGCTGTCGCGCACCTGCCGCTTCATGCTGACGGAAGAGGCGCATCACATGTTCGTCGGCGAAACCGGCGTCGGCCGCGTGTTGCAGCGGACCTGCGAGGCGATGAAGGCGGCCGGCATTGAGGACCCGAACGAGATCGAGAAGGTCCGCGCGCTCGGCGTCATCGATCTGCCGACCATTCAGAAGAAGATGAACCTGCATTATTCGCTGTCGCTCGACCTGTTCGGCTCGGAAGTCTCCACCAACGCCGCCAACTTCTACAATGCCGGACTGAAGGGCCGCTTCCAGGAAACCAAGATCGACGACGATCATCGCCTCACCAACGACGTCTATCCGGTGGCGAAGCTGGTCGACGGCAAGATCACCATGGTGGACGAGCCCGCGCTCACCGCGCTCAACATGCGGCTGCGCGACGACTACACGCAGGATTGCGCCAAGGGCGTCGAGCGCTGGAACAAGATCATCGAGAAGGCCGGCGTCAACTTCCGGCTGGAATTGCCGCACACCGCGTTCCATCGTGACATCGGCGAATTCAAGAGCATCAATGCGACGCCGAAGGGCATTCTGCTCGGCGATGCCGAGTGGGCCAAGGTGCGCGACGACTATCTGCCCTCGAAGGCGGACGGCGATTTCATCGAGTCCTTGATGACCCCGGTGAGCGAGCCCGGCCAGTTCGCGAACTGGATCGCCGCGCCGAAAGTCGGCATCGACAACAAGCCCGGCGATTTCGAGTATGTGAAGATCGCGGCGTAACGTATGTCCCTCTCCCCTTGCGGGAGAGGGTGCCCGAACGAAGTGAGGGCGGGTGAGGGGTTCTCCATTTCCATTGACCCCTCACCCGGCTCGCCTTCGCTCCGCTTCGGCGATCCACCCTCTCCCGCAAGGGGAGAGGGTATTCGTGCCCGGTGAGAGATCGCACCCATGAACGCTCCCCTCAAAAAGCAGCACTTGATCGATCCGGAGATCTGCATCCGGTGCAACACCTGTGAGGAAACCTGTCCGATCGACGCCATCACCCATGACGACAACAACTATGTGGTGAACGTCGATATCTGCAATTACTGCATGGACTGCATCTCGCCGTGCCCGACCGGCGCGATCGACAACTGGCGCGTGGTCTCAAAACCGTATTCGCTGGAGGATCAGTTCTCGTGGAGCGATCTGCCGGCGCAGGAGGAGGTTGCGAGCGAGGATGCCGGCGGTGCAGTCGAGGCACTGGAGGACGAAATCGGCGCGCTGCTCGACGAGGCGCGCAAGGGGTTGGGCGGCAAGGCGGTTGCTCCGCACTCCGCCAGCAAGCCGACCGTCAATCTCTACAATCGCGGCAAGCCGGCAGTCGCGACGGTGACCGGCAATTTCCGCCTTACGCATGCGGATGCCGATTCCGACGTGCGCCACATTATCTTGGACTTTGGCGACCAACCGTTCCCGGTGCTGGAAGGCCAGAGCATCGGCATCGTCGCGCCGGGCACGGATGCCGAAGGCAAGCCGCATCTGGTGCGGCTGTATTCGGTGGCGAGTTCGCGCGACGGCGAACGGCCCAATACCAACAACCTCGCGCTCACGGTGAAGCGCGAGCCGCGGGGCGTGTGCTCGAACTATCTGTGCGACCTGCCGCGCGGCGCCAAGGTGGACGTGACGGGACCGTTCGGCGCGACCTTCCTGCATCCGAACGATCCGGCGGCGAACATCATCATGATCTGCACCGGCACCGGCTCGGCGCCGTTCCGCGGCTTCACCGAACGCCGCCGCCGCGCCATGCCGGATGCGGCCGGGCGGTTGCTGTTGTTCTTCGGCGCGCGACGACCGGAGGAATTGCCGTATTTCGGTCCGTTGCAGAAGGTGCCGGAAAAACTACTCGGCAAGTATTTCTGTTACTCGCGCGTCGCCGGCGCGCCGCGTGTCTACGTGCAGGACCGCATCCGTTCGGAATCCGCGCAGATCGCGACGTTGCTCGGCAATGCGAGCACGCATGTCTACATCTGCGGGCTCAAGGGCATGGAAAGCGGCGTGGATGAGGCCTTCGCCGACGTGTGCCGCAGCGCGTCGCTGAATTGGGCGACATTGAAGACCGAAATGCGCGACAACGGCCGTTATCACGTGGAGACGTATTGAGGGGCGGCATATGCGGCTCACCCCTCACCCGGCTCGCCTCCGGCGATCCACCCTCTCCCGCAAGGGGAGAGGGTAACTGGCGTCCGCTGCATTGCCGCGACACCCTCTTCCCTCTCCCCTTGCGGGAGAGGGTGCCTTCGCGAAAGCGAAGGTGGGTGAGGGGTCGACGCAGCGGGAGACTATGTCTGCTCGCCCGACACCGGCACGCTCAGATTCGCGTAGACGATGCCGCCGTCGATGGCGATGGCGTTGCCGACCATGTAGTCGCCGGAGCGCGCGGCGAGGAAGACGGCGAGGCCGGCCATGTCCTCGTCGTCGCCGATGCGCTTGGCCGGAATCCATTGCGAGATATGGTCGGCCTGGTCGCGCGCGGCGCGGTTCATGTCGGAAGCGAACGCTCCGGGGCAGATCGCGGTCACCGCGATATGGTCCTGAATGAGTTTCGCCGCCATGCGCCGGGTCAGGTGAATCACCGCCGCCTTGCTGGCCTGATAGGAGTAGGTCTCCATCGGATTGACCGAAAGACCGTCGACCGAGGCGATGTTGATGACCTTGCCGGGCTTTTCCTTCGTCGCCGCCGCGCGCAGCGGTCCCGCCAGCGCCTTGGTGAGGAAGAACAGCGACTTGACGTTGAGGTTCATCACCTTGTCCCAGCCGGCTTCGGGAAACTCGTCGAAGGTCGAGCCCCAGGCCGCGCCGGCGTTGTTGACGAGGATGTCGAGCTTTTGCTCGCGCTTCATGAATTCCTCGGCGAGCTTGTTGCAGCCCTCGACCGTCGCCATGTCGATCGGCAGCGCGATGCACTCGCCGTCATAGGCGGCAGTCAGTTCCTTCGCCGTCTCCTCGCAGGGGCCGGCCTTGCGCGCGGTGATGTAAACCTTCGACGCGCCGTAGGCGAGAAAGCCGCCGGCGATCATCTTGCCGATACCGCGCGACCCGCCGGTCACCAGCGCGACGCGACCCTTGAGTGAAAACAGATCCTTGAACATGGTGCCTCCCATTGATGAGGGGGGATTTATAGCGTTTTCAAGCGAAGTGGACACCGGTTCGCGTCAAGAAAACGCGTCAAAATAAAAATCCGGTCCCCGCCCCGCATGGCGAGTCAAGGTGAGGAACGGCGGATCAGGCGACGTCGACGCGGCGGAATCTGTTCCACAACGCTGTGGCGGCGCCGGAGGTCAGGACCGGCAGGAAGCGTTCGTCCTGATAGTTGCCGTTGAGCGAGATGCGCGGCAGCGCCGTCGGATGCGCGGCGTTGCCGGCGAACACCATACCCGGGCGGGTGGTCACGGCGGTGTCGAAGCCGGCGCGTTTTGCCAGCGCGAACTCGCGCGGACCGGCGGCGGCCTTGTCGCCATAGGGATAAGCGAGATGGCGGACCGGCCGCTGCAACGCGGCTTCGATATCGGCGCGGTTGGTGGTGATCTCGCGCAGCGCCGAGGTCTCGCTCTGCTTGGCCAGGTTGTCGTGGGTGACGGTATGCGCGCCGACGGTGAGCAGCGGCTCCGCGGCGAACGCCTGCCATTCGTCCCATGACAGGCAGAGCTCGCGGCTGATCGCGTCTTCGTCGACGCCGTGGCGCAGGCACAGCGACGTCATCTCGTGGCGGAGCGTGGCGCTGTCGGGCAGCCGGCGCAGCCAGTCGTGCAGGATCGCGAAGGCCTCGCGCTTGCCCTCGAGCGTCGAGGTGTCGAGGCGGGTCGCCACCTTGTCGATGATGACGTCGACGGTGTCGGCGTAGGTCACCACCCGCTCCAGCGCCACCCACCACAGCCGGCCGATGCCGTCGGCGAAATCGCTGGCGACATAGACGGTGAAGGGCGCGTCGAATTCGCGCATCACGGGTGCGGCGTAGTCGCGGTTGTCGCGATAGCCATCGTCGAAGGTGAACGCAACGAAGCGGCGCGCGAAGTCGCGCGCGGCGAGGCGGCGTTGCATCTCGTCGAGCGTGACGATGTCGATGCCGAGCGCGCGGACGTGCTTCAGCGTCGCGCGCAGAAATTCGGGCGTGATTTCCAGATGATGATTCGGCTGGAACGGCACGTCGCGGCGCGGCCGGACATGATGCAGCATGAAGATGTTGCCGACACCCGCCAGCATCGGCCGCAACAGCCGATGCGCGCCGCTGACATGCAATGCGCCGAGGCCGGAGCGGATGACGCGATCGCGGAGTTGCTTCATTGCAATCGTCTTTAAATCCGGTCCCGCCGTTTGAAAGGATCGTTCGAAGGGCTTGGGCGTGGCGGTTGCGACGGTGCTACACGAAAACCCGTTAAAAAAGCGGCACAACCCTACCTTGTTTACGGTGCCGGACAACCTTCGGGCGGGGAGACTGTGGCGACTGCGTCACCGCACCGCATTTCGAAATTGACAGCATCTCAAGCATTTGTTTTCACTCCGGTTCAGGACCCGTAGGGAATCGAATGCGCGGACTTTTCAGGTGGAGCAGGAAGTGGTGGCCGGGTCTCATTCCGCTTGCCGTGTTGTGGTGCCTCGCGGCGTGGTACGACACCGTTCCGCTGGAACAGGAGCTTGCGGCCTCGACCGTTGCCGCGCTCAAGAGCGATGTGCTCGATAAAACCCGGATCGCCGTCGCAGGGCGTGACGTCACGTTTTCCGCAGATGCCTTTTCGGAGGAAGGACGTCGCAGCGCGCTGACCTCGGTGGAGGGCGTGCCCGGCGTTCGGCTGGTCAACGACAACACCCGGCTGGTGCCCGAAGCCAAGCCATATGTGTGGACCGCGCAGCGCGACGTGGTGCGGGTGACGCTGAGTGGCAGCACGCCATTGCCGGCGATCAAGGCGCGGTTGCAGGAAGCGGCGAAGGCCGCGCTCAACGGCGTCGAGGTGGTGGACCACACCGGCTTCGCGCGCGGCGCGCCGTCGCGGTTCGATGCCGCGGTGCTGCTGTTGATCGAACAGGTCGCACGGCTGAAAGAAGGCAAGGTGACGCTGTCCGACAAGTCGGTCAGCCTTGCCGGCATGGCGCGCGAACTCGGCGGCCGGGAGGCGATCTGGGCGAGCCTGCGCAATCTTCCCGAGGGCTACTCGGTCGCCGCCAACGATATCGCCGCGCCGCCTTACGTGTTTCAGGCCAACAAGGATCCGGTCGGCGGTACGCTGACCCTCAACGGCTATGTGCCCGACAACAAGGTACATGCGGCGCTGGTCGAGGCGGCGGAACGCAAGTTTTTCGGCGAGAAGGTGACGGACAATCTCAAGGCCAGCATCGGTGCGCCGAAGGGTTTTGCCGACGCCGTCACCCGCGCGCTCGGCGCGCTGTCGCGGCTTTCGACCGGTTCGCTGGAAATCGCCGACCGCGAGGTGAAGCTGTCGGGCGACGCGCTGTTCGACGGCGCCGCCAACCAGATCCGTCAAAGCCTCGCCAAGGAACTCCCGGAAGGCTGGAAGGCCAAGGCCGAGGTGTCGGTGAAGCCGGCCGCCGCGCCGGTCGATGCCAGCGTGTGCCAGCGGCTGTTCTCGGAAGTGCTGGGGCAGGGCCGCATCCGTTTCGAATCCGGCAGCGCGACCATCAATGTGGACTCCGCCGGTTTGCTGGATCGCCTCGCCGAGATCGCGCTGCGCTGCCCGGCCGCCGGGATCGAGATCATCGGCCACACCGACGGCGACGGCGACGCGGCCGCCAATCAGGCGCTGTCGGAAGCCCGCGCCAAGGCGGTAGCCGACTATCTGGTCAAGGCGGGATTGCCCGCCGACCGCTTCAAGACCTCGGGGCAAGGCAGTTCCGTGCCGGTGGCCGATAACGGAACCGAGGACGGCAAGGCGAAGAACCGCCGCATCGATTTCCTGGTGAGGTGACGCGATGACGGTTTTGGTGACTTTTCACTGGGGTTGGCTGGTCGGGGCGCTGCTGCTCGGGCTGGCGATGGGCTGGATTTCCGTGGTCCAGCACGGCGAGGGCCTGTCGAAGAAGACCGCGCAGGCGATCGCGCTGGTGCTGGCGGTTGTCATCGGCGTTGCGGTAGCCCGGGTCGTTCCGGGTCGTTTCGGCTATTGGCTCGATCTTGGTCTGGTCATGTTTGCCGCCTATCTGATCGGCTGCGCGGTCGGCTCGGCGTTGCGCGACCGCCTGGTGGCGCGGCAGATGGCCGCCGGGCGTATCCCGGTGCGATCCGATCCGCCGGGGCCGACAAACTAGGGCATGATCGCCAGGTAATGAATCTCTCCGGAGCGGAACGTCACCTCTCCCCACCGGGGAGAGGTCGGAGCCGAAGGCTCCGGGCGATGGGGATCGAGCATCATCGAGGTTGTAACCCCTCACCCCAACCCTCTCCCCATAGCCCGTCGAAGACGGGCGTGAACGCCCTTCCCGGGGAGAGGGAGCGCGCGGAGCCTCATGGCAGGTGTTTTCGTCAAAGGCGGAAACATACTCTGGATGCACCGTGTTCCAGCCGGGATCTCGCTGCCTCACTCTGACGCGGGGCGAGCGCGGTGGCGTGGGGTTGACGGCGGGATGGCCGGTGACAATGTTTTGACCACAAGCCTTTAACGGGATGCCTTTAAAAGGGGATCGGAATCTACGCGTGATGCAGGCGATTTGATTTTCCTTCGCGCCAAAACACGCTACCACGGCAGAGGCGGGGCGCGCGTCGTCGCGGGGGCAGATGCCGCGCCGGATCGCCATTCGAGGTCGAGATGCAGGATCTAATTCGCAGGACGCTGGAGGTTCTGCGCGACAAGCAAGTCCTGCACCGGCTGGGAGTGCTCGTCAGCCTCACAGTCATCGCCATCGCCTGCTACATCCTGTTCCACCTGCTGCGGACCATCGACGTCGACAAGGTGATCGATGCGCTTGGGCGCGGCGACCTGCACTCGATCGGGCTGGCGGCGCTGTTCGTCGCCGCGAGCTATTTCACCCTGACATTTTACGATCTGTTCGCGCTGCGCACCATCGGCCACCCCGAGGTGCCCTATCGGATCAGCGCGCTGGCGGCATTCACCAGCTATTCGGTGGGGCATAACGTCGGCGCCAGCGCCTTCACCGGCGGCGCGGTGCGCTATCGCATCTATTCGTCGTGCGGCCTGAGCGCGATCGATGTGACGAAAATCTGTTTTGTCGCCGGACTGACCTTCTGGCTCGGCAATGCCGCCGTGCTCGGCATGGGCATCGCCTATCATCCGGAAGCGGCGTCGGCGGTCGATCAACTGCCGCCGTGGCTCAACCGCATCGTCGCTTTCGCGATTCTGCTGACGCTCGCAGGCTACGTCGTCTGGGTGTCGATGGCGCCGCGCACCATCGGCCGCGGCCCGTGGGCGGTGGTGCTGCCGGGCGGCGGGCTCACCTTGCTGCAAATCGCCATCGGCATCGTCGATCTCGGCTTCTGCGCGCTGGCGATGTACATGCTGGTGCCGGACGAACCCAATCTCGGCTTTGTCGTGGTGGCGGTGATCTTCGTCTCGGCGACCTTGCTCGGCTTCGCCAGCCATTCGCCGGGCGGGCTCGGCGTGTTCGACGCCGCCATGCTGGTCGGCCTGTGGCAGATGGACAAGGAAGAACTGCTGGCCGGCATGCTGCTGTTCCGATTGCTTTACTATATTGTTCCCTTTGTCATCTCCGTCATCCTGCTGACGCTTCGCGAGGTGATACTTGGTTCGCGAATCAAACGGGAGCACCAGGGAGCCGCGGCCGGCGACGCCGCCTCGCGTCTCGGCATGCCCCGATCGGGAAAATTCGGTGACACTGGCGCCTGACCGCTCCGACCTTCCACACAAGATCGCCGTCGATCCGGTGGCGCTGGAAGCGTCGTCGCCGTTCGCGCAGTGGCCGGACCGGCTGCGCCACAACGCGCTCATTCTCCTTGTCGCTGCGATGGTGCTGGCGACGCTGACGATCTCCGATAACCTGTCGGCGGTGCATGCCGCCGTCGCCTTCTTCTGCATCGTCGGCGCGGCGTTGGTGCCGTGGCGGCTGCACGATCCTGCCGCGTCCCGCGACGAGCCGTTGCGGATCGATCCGGTCGAGGCGCCTGCGGTCAGCGCGGTGATCTCGGGCATGTCGGAGCCGGCGGTGCTGCTCGACCGCGCCGGGCGCGTCGTTCACCTCAATGCGGCGGCGGCGCAGCTTGCGCCGGCCTTGCGCCGGGGCGAACTGGCGCAGTTCGCGTTGCGCACGCCGGAAATCATCGCCGCATTGCGCGAGGCCATCGCCACCGCCACGCCGCGCCGCGTCACCTTCGTCGATCACGCGCCGGTCGAGCGCTGGATGGAAGTGGCGATCACGCCGGTGGAAGTGCCGACCACGTTCGGCGGCAGGGATTCCTGCATGATGATGACCTTCCACGATCAGACGCCGTTGCGCCGCGCCGAGGAAATGCGCGCCGACTTCGTCGCCAACGCCAGCCACGAATTGCGCACGCCGCTCGCCGCGCTGTCCGGCTTCATCGATACGCTGCAAGGCCCGGCGCGCGATGATGCGAAGGCGCGCGAACGCTTCCTCGGCATCATGCATGCGCAGGCGACGCGGATGGCGCGGCTGATCGACGATCTGCTGTCGCTGTCGCGCGTCGAACTGTCGGCGCATGTGCGGCCCGATACGCGGATCGATCTGGCGCCGCTGCTGCGTCAGGTGATCGACGGACTCGAGCCGCTGGCGAAAGAACGCCAGGTGACGATCGAGGCCGAACTGCCGGCGGCGCCCGCGATCATCGCCGGCGATCGCGAGGAATTGCTGCGGCTGTTCGAAAACCTCGTCGAGAATGGCCTGAAATATGGCGCGTCCGGCGGCCGCGTGGTGGTGTCGCTGACGCAGGGCGCGAGCCCCGAGGGCGCGCCGGAGTGGCAGGCGCGGGTGCGCGATTTCGGCCCCGGCATTCCGCCGGAGCATCTGCCGCGCCTCACCGAGCGCTTCTATCGCGTCAACGCCGGCGACAGCCGCGCGCAAGGCGGCACCGGATTGGGGCTCGCGCTGGTCAAGCACATCCTCAACCGCCATCGCGGCCGTCTGGTGATCGAGAGCGTCGCCGGCGAGGGCGCTACCTTCACCGCGGCTTTTCCCCAGCCGGGATCGGCGCGGACCTAAATCCCGTCATTGCGAGCGAAGCGAAGCAATCCAGCTCTTTCTTCGCGGCTCCTGGACTGCTTCGTCGTTTCGCTCCTCGCAATGACGAACGTCCGATAAAGCCAAACGATTACAGCGCGTTAACGCTGTCATCCAGGTGTCATCAAACTCTCATAAAAGCGCAGTCACGGGCTCTTAAAGAGCCGCGTGCAGGCACGATCGAGGGCGATCGGCGCCGTGTCCACAGGATGGAGAAACCTCGTGAAACTATTTCGCAGCCTTGCCGCCGCCGGCGTCGTCGTTGCCGGTCTTGGCGTTGCTCTGACCGCGACGCTTGCCGCCGATATCTCCGGCGCGGGCGCCACCTTCCCTTATCCGGTCTACGCCAAGTGGGCGGAGGCCTATAAGAAGGAGACCGGCAACGGCCTCAACTATCAATCGATCGGTTCGGGCGGCGGCATCAAGCAGATCACCGCGCGCACTGTGACCTTCGGCGCGTCGGACATGCCGCTGAAGCCGGAAGACCTCGACAAGAACGGCCTGATCCAGTTTCCGACCGTGATGGGCGGCATCGTGCCGGTGGTCAATCTCGACGGCGTCGCCTCCGGCGACCTCACCATCGACGGCGCGACGCTCGCCAAGATCTATCTCGGCGAGATCAAGACCTGGAACGATCCGGCCATCGCCAAGCTGAACCCGAACGCCAAGCTGCCGGCGCAGGCCATCGCGCTGGTGCATCGCTCCGACGGATCGGGCACCACCTTCATCTTCACCAACTACCTGTCGAAGGTAAGCGCGGACTGGAAGGGCAAGGTCGGCTCGGCGACCGCGGTGGAATGGCCGGCGGGCATCGGCGCCAAGGGCAACGAAGGCGTCGCCAACAACGTCAAACAGACCAAGGGTTCGATCGGCTACGTCGAAACCGCTTACGCCAAGCAGAACAACCTGACCACGACCAAGCTCGTCAACAAGGACGGCAAGGCCGTCGCTGCGA
The DNA here is from genome assembly GCA_051954235.1 of Xanthobacteraceae bacterium. Taxonomy (GTDB): domain Bacteria; phylum Pseudomonadota; class Alphaproteobacteria; order Rhizobiales; family Xanthobacteraceae; genus 62-47. The sequence continues at coordinate 93,625 of JBQCHY010000116.1, read as the reverse complement.
CCCCGGAAACCATCGCCGCCGCCGCGGCCGGTGCGGACTGGGCCAAGGCGCCGGGCTTCTACATGATCCTCACCGATGAGGCGGGCGAGAAGGCTTGGCCGATCGCCGGCGCGACCTTCATCCTGCTGCCGAAGCAGCCGAAGAACGCCACGGAGGCCGGCGTCGCGCTCAACTTCTTCGCCTGGGCCTACAAGAACGGCGACAAGCTGGCGGAAGACCTCGACTACGTCGCGCTTCCCGACAACGTCGTGCGCCTGATCGAGGCGACCTGGGCCAAGGACGTCAAGGACGCCGACGGCAAGCCGGTCTACAGCGTCACCAACTGATGCTGCCGTTACGCGCCGCCTTCACCTCTCCCCGCAAGCGGGGAGAGGTCGACCGGCGAAGCCTAGCGAAGACGGTCGGGTGAGGGGGCGCAGCCGCAGATGATGCGCGCCGTGAAGTGCCCCTCACCCCAGCCCTCTCCCCGCAAAGCGGGGCGAGGGAGCGCGCGGTGCCTAACGAAGGTTTCCGCGTAACGCTTGAAATGTCGTGGGACGCGTATACGCCAGGAGGCGGCTGTGGTGGACGTAACGTGGGGAGGCGCACGGGTGGGCGCTCAGGATGCGGTGGAGCGCGCCAACGCGCTGCGCAAGCTGCGGCTCGGCGACGTGATCTTCCATGCCGTCACGCGAAGCGCCGCGATCCTGGTGCTGCTGCTGCTCGGCGGCGTGATGGTCGCGCTGGTGATCGGCTCGGTGCCGGCGCTGAAAACCTTCGGCCTCGATTTCGTCACCACGCAAAGCTGGAATCCGGTCACGGAGAAATTCGGCGCGCTGGCGCCGATCTATGGCACGTTGATCACCTCGTTGATCGCGATGCTGATCGCGGTGCCGTTCGGCCTGCTGATCGCGATGTTCCTCACCGAACTGTGCCCGATGTGGCTGCGCCGCCCGATCGGCATCGCCATCGAACTGCTCGCCGGCATTCCCAGCATCATCTACGGCATCTGGGGCTTGTTCGTGCTGGCGCCGTTCCTGCAGCAATACGTGCAGCCGGCGCTGATCGCGACCTTCGGCAACGTGCCGGTGCTCTCCAGCCTGTTTGCCGGCCCGCCTTACGGCATCGGCGTGCTCACCGCGAGCCTGATCCTCGCCATCATGGTGCTGCCGTTCGTCACCTCGATCTCGCGCGACGTGTTCGACGCGGTGCCGCCGGTGTTGAAGGAGGCTGCTTACGGGCTCGGCTGCTCGACCTGGGAAGTGATGCGCTACGTGGTGCTGCCCTACACCCGCGTCGGCGTCATTGGCGGCGTCATGCTCGGCCTCGGCCGCGCGCTCGGCGAAACCATGGCGGTGACCTTCGTGATCGGCAACGCGCACAAGATCTCGTCGTCACTCTTGGCGCCCGGCACCACCATCTCGGCGACCATCGCCAATGAATTCACCGAAGCCGTCGGCGATCTCTACACCTCGTCGCTGATCGCGCTCGGCCTCATCTTGTTCGTGATCACCTTCATCGTGCTGGCGATCGCGCGCTACATGCTGCTCCGTATCGAGAAGAGGGTCGGCTGATGGACGCCTCGATTTACAATTCGCGCCGCCGTCGCAACGTCATCGCCACCGCCGCGTCCTACGGCGCCACCGGTGTCGGTCTCGCCGGCCTCGCGATGATCCTGATCGTGCTGTTCTGGGAAGGTTTCAGCGGCCTGTCGCTGGCGGTCTTCACCCAGATGACGCCGCCGCCGGGCTCCGCGGGCGGCCTGCTCAACGCCATCGTCGGCTCGATCCTGATGACGGTGATCGCCATCGCCATCGGCACGCCGATCGGCATGCTGGCCGGCACCTACATGGCGGAATACGGCCGCCACGAGAAGATCTCCAGCGTGGTGCGCTTCATCAACGACATCCTGCTCAGCGCACCGTCGATCGTGGTCGGCCTGTTCATCTACGAGGTGATGGTGGTGCCGATGGGGCACTTCTCCGGCATCGCCGGCGCGGTGGCGCTGTCGGTGATCGTAATCCCGGTGGTGGTGCGCACGACAGAAGACATGCTGATGCTGGTGCCGAATACGCTACGCGAAGCGGCCGCCTCCATCGGCCTGCCGCGCTCGCTGATGATCCGCCACATCGCCTATCGCGCGGCGCGCTCGGGCATCATCACCGGCATCCTCTTGGCGGTGGCGCGCATCAGCGGCGAAACCGCGCCGCTGTTGTTCACCGCGCTCAACAACCAGTTCTACAGCCACAACCTCAACGCGCCGATGTCGAGCCTGCCGGTCGTCATCTTCCAGTTCGCGCTCAGCCCCTATGAGGACTGGCAGAAGCTGGCATGGACCGGCGCGCTGATCATCACCATTTCCGTGCTCGCATTGAGCATCATGGCCCGTGCCCTTACCGGAACAAGGAAAGCATCATGAGTATCGCCACCGCGATCCCGACCGCCGTTGCCGGTCATCCGCCGGTCGATCCCTCCTCGCTGCGCGACAAGGTCGCGATCCGCAATCTCGAATTCTACTACGGCCAGTCGAAGGCGCTGAAGGGCATCACGCTGCCGCTCTACGAGAACAAGGTGACGGCGTTCATCGGCCCGTCCGGCTGCGGCAAGTCCACGCTGCTGCGCGTGTTGAACCGCATGTACGATCTCTATCCGAACCAGCACGCCGAAGGGCAGGTGCAGTTCGACGGCATGAACCTGGTCGATCCCGGCGTCGACCTCAATCTCTTGCGCGCGCGCATCGGCATGGTGTTCCAGAAGCCGACGCCGTTCCCGATGTCGATCTACGAGAACATCGCCTTCGGCATTCGTCTCTATGAGAAGCTGTCGAAGCGTGAACTCGACCAGCGCGTCGAGCAGTCGCTGCGCCGCGCCGCGCTGTGGGACGAGGTAAAGGACAAGCTCAACGCCAACGGGCTCAGCCTGTCGGGCGGTCAGCAGCAACGCCTGTGTATCGCGCGCACGGTAGCGGTGCGGCCGGAGGTGATCCTGTTCGACGAGCCCTGCTCGGCGCTCGATCCGATCTCGACGGCGAAGATCGAGGAACTGATCGACGAATTGAAGGAAGACTACACCATCGTCATCGTCACCCATAACATGCAGCAGGCGGCGCGCGTCTCCGACTACACCGCGTTCATGTATCTCGGCGAGTTGATCGAGTTCGGCCCGACCGACAAGATATTCACCTCGCCCACCGACCGCCGCACGCAGGATTACATCACCGGACGCTTCGGCTAGTTGCCGAACAACGCGACATTTCGCGGAGAACGAACATGGCTTTTGAACATACCGCCAAGGCTTTCGACGGCGACTTGCAGGAACTGACGCGGCTGGTCGCGGAAATGGGCGGGCTCGCCGAACGGCAGATCGTCGAGTCGGTCGATGCGCTGGTGCGCCGCGACGTCTCGACCGCGAGCCGGGTGGTGGCCTCGGACGGCGAGATCGACAAGCTGCAACGCGATCTCGAATCGCATGCGGTGTTGACCATCGCGCGGCGGCAGCCGATGGCGGTGGACCTGCGCCAGATCGTCGGCGCGATGCGCACCGCCACCGATCTGGAGCGGATCGGCGACCTCGCCAAGAACAACGCCAAGCGCGTGATGCAGCTCGACAGCGATTTCAATCCGCTGCAACTGATCCGCGGCCTCGAACACATGACCGATCTGGTGGCGACGCAACTCAAGTCGGTGCTGGATGCCTATGCCGCGCATGACGTGCCGGCGGCGATGGCGGTATGGAAGGGCGACGAGGAAGTCGACGCGATCTGTACCTCGCTGTTCCGCGAACTCCTCACCTATATGCTGGAGGACCCGCGCAATATCAGCTTCTGTATCCACCTGATGTTCTGTGCCAAGAATATCGAGCGGATCGGCGACCATGCCACGAATATAGCCGAAACCGTGGTTTACATGGTGGAAGGCCAGCCGATCATGGACAAGCGGCCGAAGGCGGACCAGACGACGTTCGCCGCCGCCGTCAACAAGTAATGGAACAATATTGATGAAGGCTCGCATTCTGGTCGTGGAAGACGAGGAGGCGCTGACAACGTTGCTGCGCTACAATCTCGAATCCCAGGATTACGAGGTGGAAACCGTGGCGCGCGGCGACGAGGCCGACACCCGGCTGAAGGAAAGCATTCCCGATCTGGTGGTGCTGGACTGGATGCTGCCCGGCCTGTCCGGCATCGAACTGTGCCGGCGGCTGCGGGCGCGGCCGGAAACCAAGCAGCTTCCGATCATCATGCTGACGGCGCGCGGCGAGGAAAGCGAGCGCGTGCGCGGGCTTGCCACCGGCGCGGACGATTACATCGTCAAGCCGTTCTCGGTGCCGGAACTGCTGGCGCGCGTGGCCGCGCTGTTGCGCCGCGCCGCGCCGGAGCGGATCGCCAACGTGCTGGCCTATGGCGACATCGAACTGGATCGCGAGAAGCGCCGCGTCGCGCGCTCAGGCCGACCGATCGATCTCGGCCCGACCGAGTATCGGCTGCTGGAGTTTTTCCTCGAGCATCCGGGCCGCGTGTTCAGCCGCGAGCAGCTGCTCAACAGCGTCTGGGGCCGCGACATTTACATCGACGAGCGCACCGTCGACGTCCACATCGGCCGCCTGCGCAAGCTGCTCAATCCGGCGCAGGAAGAAGACCCCATCCGCACCGTCCGCGGCGCCGGCTACGCGCTGGACGACCGGTTTCAGAAGGCGGGGTAGCATCTTGGTCGTCCCCGCGAAGGCGGGGACCCAGACTCCCTGCGATCTTGGTACGATCAGCGATCGGATACGGTCACGGTCGCCTGATGTACCATGTCTACATTCTTGCCAGTCGAAATCACGGCACCTTTATATATCGGTGTCACGAATTCGTTGCGCACCAGGCTTGATCAGCACCGCCGCGGCGAAGGATCAACCTTCGTCAGGCAATACGGCGTCGATCGTCTCGTGTATGTCGAGACGTACGAGCGGCCTGATGAGGCCATTGCCCGCGAGAAGCAACTGAAGCGCTGGAATCGCGATTGGAAGATTAGGCTGATTCAGGAGAATAACCCGGATTGGAACGATCTCGGTCACCTTGTTGAATGAGCATCGATCCAAACCGCGTTAGGGAGTCTGGGTCCCCGTCTTCGCGGGGACGACATTGGTGATTTGCTCTCGCCGCTCCACATCTTCCCCATAAAGCCCGACGATCTTCTCGCGCAGCCATCGTGTTGCGGGGTCGGTTTCGGTGCGGGCGTGCCAGTAGAGGTACAGATAGATGCTCGGCAGCGGCAGCGGAAACGGCAGGATGACGTTGCCGAACGGCGCGCTGGAGGATTCAACGAAACGCTCCGGCATGGTGAAGATCAGGTCGGAAGCGGCCGCGAGACGACAAGCGGTCCACTGGTTCTGGCAGCGCACGCTGATGCGGCGCTGTTTGCCGGCTTCCTGCAAGACGTGATCTTCATAGCCGACCGCCGCGCGGCGCGAACTGGCGGAGATGTGGTCGCAGTTGAGATAGGCGTCGAGATTCCACGGCTCGCGCAGGACCGGATGATCCTTGCGGACCGCGACCGCCAGCTTGCCGCCGTAGAGTCGACGGAATCGAATGTTCGGCATCGGCGGCATGCGGATATCGATGACGACGTCGATCTCGCCCGATGCGAACGCGCTTCGCAATTGGTCGCGATCGTGATTGAGCGTCGATATCTCCACACCCGGCGCCTCGTCGTGAATCTGTTTCGCCAGCGCCGGCAGAACCGCCGGCTCAACGGTGTGTCGCATGCCGATCCGGAAATGCTTGCGCGAGGTGCCGGGGTCGAAGCCGTCGAGTTCGGCAAGCGCGCCCGACATGCCGCGCAGCGCCGCCGTCACCGGGCCGATCAGTTGCCGGGTCAGTGGCGTCGGCGCCATGCGGCTGCCCTCGCGGGTGAACAGCGGATCGCCCAGCAGGTCGCGCAGCCGCGCCAGCGCGTGGCTGACCGCCGGCTGGGTCAGGTTCAGCATCTTGCTCGCCCGCGTGATGCTGCCTTCGTTGAAGATGGCTTCGAGGACCAGAAAAAGATTGAGGTCGATTTTTCCGAGCGAAACCATCGTGACCCTGACAGACTCTGAGCCGCGGTCGCGGCGGGGACGGCCCTACTATGCACGATCTGAATAATGTTTCGCCCGAATGTTCATTGGCGTGTCAGGCCGGGCCCGCCTATAGACGCCGCCATTCCGGACGAAGGCCACGCCCGCGCGGATCGTGGGGCCTTGGCCGCCTTGCCGTGCGTCCGGCACATAAAACCCAAGGAGAAACGCGATGGTTCGTGGCATGAGGGCATTTCAGGCCGGGCTGCTTCTGCTCGCCGGGATGATGGCGGGGCCGGTCGCCGCCGAGTTGCCGAAGGTGTCGCCGGCGGAATTCGCCGCGCAGCCGCAGGTGCTGGCCAACGGCATTCGCGGCGAACTGCTGAAGCTGGAAAGCGCGTCGCCGCTCGACTACGGCCCGATGATGAAGGGCGACCTTGGCAAGCCGGTGACATTGACGGCGCAGCTGTTCCTGCCCGCCAATGCCACGGGGCCGGTGGCGGCCGTGGTGGAAACGCCCGGCAGCGGCAATCTCGGCCCGCACCATTTCGCCCACGCCAGCGCGTTGACCTCGGCCGGCATCGCCGTGCTGGTGATCGATCCGTTCCTCGGTCGCGGCATCGACAATACCATCACCGATCAGGGCAAGCTGACCTGGGCCGCGAGCGCCTATGACGTCCTCGCCGGCGTCAAGTATCTGCGCACGCGCAAGGAGATCGATCCGGCGCGGATCGGCGCCACCGGCGGCAGCCGTGGCGGCACCGCGGTGATGATGGCCGTCGCCGCGCCGATTTCCAAGGCGGTGCTCGGCGATGGCAAGGGCCTGCGCGCGGTGGTCGCAGGCTATCCGTGGTGCGGCGTGCAATTCCATTCGGCGCAGATCGCCAAGGGCGCGAGCCTGCTGATCCTGCAGGGCGACCGCGACGACTGGGTGTCGCCGCAGCAGTGCCAGGACGCGTCGCATGCCATGGACGTAGCGCATCAGGACGTGGTGATGAAGCTGTTTCCCGGCGCGCTTCATGCCTTCGACCGCGAGGGCGTGCCGCGCACCGCGATTCCCGAGGCGGTGACATCGACCATCTATCCGACGGTCTACATGAGCGACGACGGCACCTACTACAACATGCGTACCGGCAAGCCGGACCCGTCCGTCACCGCGGAGTCGTTCATGCAATATTCGATCAAGGGCGGCTTCCTGCACAAGGGCGTCACCATCGGCAGCGAAGGCACGCAGGCTGCGGATTACAGCCGGGAGATGACGGACTTCTTCAAGGCGAAACTGGCGCGCTGAGTTTCGCCGTCGTCATTGCGAGGAGCGCAAACAGAATGGTCGTCCCCGCGAAGGCGGGGACCCAGACTCCCTGCGATTATGATACGATCAAAGACCGCATGCGGTCACGATCGCCTCATGTATCATGTCTACATTCTTGCCAGCGGGAATCACGGCACTCTATATATCGGTGTCACGAATTCCTTGCACACCCGGCTCGATCAGCATCGGCGCGTTGAAGGCTCAACGTTCGTCAGGCAATACGGCGTCGATCGTCTGGTGTATGTCGAGACGTATGAGCGGCCGGATGAAGCTATTGCTCGCGAGAAGCAGTTGAAGCGCTGGAATCGTGATTGGAAGATTCGACTGATTCAGGAAAACAACCCGGATTGGAACGATCTCAGTCATCTTGTTGAGTGAGCATCGATCCAAACTGCGTCAGGGAGTCTGGGTCCCCGCCTTCGCGGGGACGACTCTGGTGATAGGGTCGACTCAATACTGCCGCGCTTCGGCCAATTGTTCGGCGTGGAAATTATTGTCGCCGAACAATTCCTGGCACACGCGCGCGCGCTTCATGAACAGGCCGATGTCGAACTGGTCGGTCATGCCCATGCCGCCATGCATCTGCACGCCTTCCTGCACCGCGCGGGTGGCGGTGGTGCCGGCGTGGGCCTTCGCCACCGACACCGCATGGTTCGCCTTGGCCGCATCCTGATCGAGCGTCTGCAACGCCTTCAAGGTCGCGGCGCGGCTGATCTCGATGTCGATGTAGAGTTGCGCGGCGCGGTGTTGCAGCGCCTGGAATTCGCCGATCAGTTTGCCGAACTGCTTGCGCTCCTTGAGGTAGGTGACGGTGCGGTTGAAGACTTCTTCGCTGAGGCCGACCATTTCGGAAGCGACGGCGCCGCGCCCGATGTTGAGCACCGCGTCCAGCAACTCGCCGCCCTGATCGACTTCGCCGAGCACGGCGTCCGCGCTGACCTCGACGTTATCGAAATCGATGCGCGCGGCGTTGTGCGCGTCCACCATCACGGTGCGCTCGATGGTGACGCCCTTGGCTTTCGGATCGACCAGGAACAAGGTCAGCCCGCCGCGTTCTCCGGCGTTGCCGCTGGTGCGCGCCGCGACGATCAACAGGTCGGCGACGTGGCCGTCGACGACGAGAGCTTTTGCGCCGTTGAGTTTGAATCCGTTGCCGGCGCGCACCGCCTGCATCGCGATGCCATGCGGCTTGTGCTTGGCGCCTTCATCGACAGCGAGCGTTGCGATCAGCGAGCCGTCCGCGATCTTCGGCAGGTAAGCCGCCTGCTGTTCGGCGTTGCCGCCGCGCACGAGCGCCGATGCGGCAAGCACGGCGGTGGAGAGGAACGGCGACGGCATCAGGTTGCGGCCGATTTCCTCCAGCACGATGCCGGCTTCGACGGCGCCGAGGCCGCTGCCGCCGAAATTCTCCGGCACCAGCAGGCCGGCAAAGCCCATCTCGGCGAAGCTCTTCCAGAGATCGCGCGAGAAGCCGGTGGCGTCGCGATCGTCGCGCAGCTTGCGCAGGTGCGCGATCGGGGCCTTTTCATTGATGAAACCGCGCGCGCTGTCGCGCAGCAGGGATTGTTCTTCGGTGAGGACGAGGGGCATTTTTGATTCCGAATCTGTTTACTGGATATGGATCGAAGCCGTCATCCTGAGGTGCGAGCGTTAGCGAGCCTCGAAGGATGGTGGCCGTTCATCCTTCGAGGCGCGCCGCAAACGGCGCGCACCTCAGGATGACGGGACTGGTGGCGGAGCAAACTACGCCCCCGGCAAATCGAGGATGCGCTTGGCGACGATGCCGAGCATGACTTCGCTGGTGCCGCCCTCGATGGAGTTGGCCTTGGTGCGCAGCCACGCACGCGGACGCGCGCCTTCCTTGGAGCGCGGGCTTTCCCATTCCAGCGCGTCGATGCCGCCGGCCGACATCAGGATCTCGTAGCGCCGCTTGTTGAGCTCGGTGCCGTAATATTTCATCGCCGACGAGAACGCCGGATGGCCCTGTCCCGCCTTGGCGAGATCGACCGCGCGTTCTGCGGCGCAGGCGAGCGCCGCCTCGTCCACCTCGAAGCGCGCGATTTCGCCGCGCAGGATCGGATCGTCGAGCTTGCCTTGCGCGTCGCTGCCGATCGAGTCGGCAGCGATCTGGCCGAGCGGACGCCCGACGCTGCGGTCGCCGAGCCCGGAGATCATCGCGCGCTCGTGCTGCAACAGATATTTCGCGACGTCCCAGCCGCGATTGACGGTGCCGACCACATGCGACTTCGGCACGCGGACGCCGTCGAAGAAGGTTTCGCAGAACGGCGACTTGCCGGAGATCAACAGGATCGGCTTGGTCGAGACGCCCTTGGACGCCATGTCGAACAGGATGAAGCTGATGCCGTCATGCTTCTTCGCGGTCGGATCGGTGCGGACCAGGCAGAAGATCCAGTCGGCGTAGTTGGCGTAGGAGGTCCAGATTTTCTGGCCGGTGATGACGTAATCGTCGCCGTCGCTTTCGGCGCGGGTTTGCAGCGAGGCGAGATCGGAGCCGGCGTTGGGCTCGGAATAACCCTGGCACCAGCGGATCAGGCCGGCGGTGATCTTCGGCAGGTGCTCGGCCTTCTGTTCCTCGGTGCCGTATTTCAACAGCGCCGGCCCGAGCATCCAGATGCCGAAGCTCGACAGCGGCGGACGCGCGCCCATCGCCGCCATTTCCTCGCGCAACACCTTGGCCTCGGCGCCGTCGAGGCCGCCGCCGCCGTATTGCTTGGGCCAGTCCGGCACGGTCCAGCCCTTGTCGCGCATCCGCTCGAACCACACCTTCTGCGCCTCGGAGGAGAACTTGGTGTTGCGGCCGCCCCAGAATACGTCGTCGTCGTTGGCGACCGGCTTGCGCATCTCCGGCGGGCAATTGGCCTCTAACCATGCGCGGGTTTCGCGGCGGAATTGATCGAGATCGGACATCGATAGGGTTCCTGTTGGAATTTCGCACAATGGAATGGCCTTGCGCGGGTTACTGGAAGATTAGAGCGTTTTCGATTTTGATGGAAACACCTGCCACGAAACGATGCGCGCTCCCTCTCCCATGGGGAGAGGGTTGGGGTGAGGGGTTACAGCCTCGATGGCGATTGAAATCCCCCTCACCCGGAGCCTTCGGCTCCGACCTCTCCCCGATGGGGAGAGGTGAAGGGCCGGCCGGGGCGACTCCGCCAAAGCGGGCAGACTCTAACGGTCGATTCCGGAATAGCAATATCCCGGTGCGCGCGATGCCCGCTGTGATAGCGTGCGTCATCCTGACCACCGAGAGCACGCCATGCGCCTGAAACTGCTGTCGCCGGACGAGATGAGCGACGATCAACGCCAGACTTACGACGAGTCCATCGCCAGCAAGCGCGGCAGTCCGCCGCCGCCGATGATGGCGTGGCTCAACAGCCCGGAGATGGCGCGGCACGCCACGCGGCTCGGCGCGATGCTGCGTTACGACACGCAGTTTCCGGCGAAGCTGTCGGAGATTGCCATTCTGGTGACGGCGCGGCACTGGACCGCGCATTACGAATGGTACGCGCACAAGCGGCTGGCCTTGGCCGGCGGCATGGACCCGGCGCTGATCGAGGACATCCGTTGCCGCCGCACGCCGACGTTCGACGACCCGCAGGCGAAGATGATTTACGACGTCGCGAAGTCGCTGCACGAGGGCAAGGGCATCGCGCAGCCGCTTTACGACGAGGCGGTGAAACTGCTCGGCGAACGCGGCGTCGTCGAGATCATCGGGCTGTGCGGTTACTACACGCTGGTGTCGATGACGCTGAATGCGTTTCAGTTCGACCTGCCGCCGGGCGAGACATCCGAACTGGAGGAGTGAAGCGATGACCATCACACCGCTCGAACGATCCGCGCGCCCCATCGTGGCCGGCACCCGCATCGGCCACGTCCATCTCAAGGTCGCGGACCTGACGCGCGCGCTGGGCTTTTATTGCGACGTGCTTGGGTTCGAACTGATGCAGCGCTATGGCGATCAGGCGGCGTTCATTTCGGCCGGCGGTTATCATCACCACATCGGGCTGAATACCTGGGAGAGCAAGGGCGGCTCGCCGCCCGCGCCCGGCACCACCGGCCTGTTTCACACCGCGATTCTCTATCCCACACGGGCGGCGCTGGCGGATGCATTGCATCGCGTTTTGAGTGCCGGCATCGAACTCGACGGCGCCAGCGATCACGGCGTCAGCGAGGCGCTGTATCTGCGCGATCCGGATCAGAACGGCGTCGAACTCTACTGGGACCGTCCCGAGGATGCGTGGCCGCGCAACGCCGACGGCACGCTTGGGATGTTCACGCGACGGCTTGACGTCGAGGGTCTGCTGCGCGCCCGCGAACCATGATCAATACGGCGGCGATCAGTTCCAGCGCGATGCACATGATGAAGGGCACGGTGTAGCTGCCGGTGAGATCGCGCAGCACGCCGATCACGCCGGGGCCGAAGGCGTAGGTCACCTGCGTCACGGCGGTGTTGAGGCTGATGAGCACGCCGAAGGATTCGGCCGGGAAATCGCGCTGCACGATCAGCGCCGGCAGCGTGATCAGGTTGCCGACCGAGAAGCCGAACAGCGCGCAGGCGAAATACACCGCATAGGTGTTACTGAGGTTGATCAGGATCAGCAGCGCGCAGGCCTGGCTCGCGAACGACAGCGCCGAGACGAGGCGCTGGTTGAGCCGGTCGATGATGATCGAGAACAACAGCCGCCCGATCATCGCCATCGCCGTCAACAGCGCCACCGCGATGGCGGCGTGCTCGCGGCCGACCACCGGATCGAGAAACGCGATCAGGTGGACGATGACGCCGACCTGCGCGAACAGCACCAGCGCGAACGCGATGGCCAAGGTCAGGAACGCAACGTCGCGAAACGCCATGGCACGGATGCGCGCTCCGGACGGATTGCCGCTCGCACCGGTTGCCGCGCGCGGCCGCGCCGGCGGTGTGCCGACCACGAGGAGAATTACCGGCACCAGCAACAGCACCGCGACAATAGCCGCCATTAGCATCGCGCCGGTAAATTGCCAGTGCGCAATAGCGGCAGTGAGCAGCGGCACGCCGACGATGCCGCCGCAACTGGCGCCGTTCAAGGCAAGACTGATCGCCATGCCGCGCTTGCGGTCGAACCACAGGCCGAGCGTGTTGGTGATGGCGCCGAGACTGCTGCCGGCCCAGCCGCAGGCGAGCAGTGCGTAGACGGCGTAGAGTTGCCACAGCGCGTTGATGTGCCCAAGCAGCGCCGTCGCCGTCGCCATCGCCAGCACACCGGCGATCAGGCAGGTGCGCGCGCCGATCTTGCCGATGGCGTCGCCGACGAAGACGACGAGCGCCGCGCCGACGAGGTAATAGATCGTCGTGGCGGTGGAGATCCACGAGGTCTGCCAGCCGTGCAGGCGTTGCAATTCCGGCAGGTAGACGCTCTGGCCGTAGAAGCCGAGCCCCCAACTGAACGTCGCCATCACAAAACACACCGCGACGATGCGCCAGCCGGGGTAGCGGAGCGAAGTTTCGTCGGCGAGGGTGAGTGTCGTGGTGGTCATGCGGGCCTGTTCGGGTCTTCGGGTCTCTGAAGGCGTCATTGCGAGGAGCGTCAGCGACGAAGCAATCCAGTTCGTTCTTCGCGGCTTTCTGGATTGCTTCGCTTCGCTCGCAATGACGGCGGTGTGGGGTTCGAATCGACATCAGCTCATCGTAGCGGGACGAATACTGAAACAATTCGGCGACGGCCGAAGGATGAGATCAGGGAATTCCCTCCGTCATGGCCGGGCATAGCCGTTCGAAGAACGGCGTCGCTTCGCTCGCCTATGTCCCGGCCATCCACGTCTTTCTCGCTGCGATGCCGTTAGGACGTGGATGGCCGGAATAAATCCGGCCATGACGGAAAGGGTCGTGTTTGGGCCAATGCCCTTCTCACGCCCCCGGCTTGATCGGCTGATAGAAGAACCGCTCGCGGAAAATGCGGTCGCCGCGCCATTCCTGCCAGGCGATCTCGTCGACCTTGAGCACCTTGCCGTCGTGATCGGTGAGCTCGAAGATCCAGTGGATCGCGACGCGGTCGCCTTCAACCGTTGAGCCGAGCGCCTTGGAATAGACGTGTTTCATCCGCGCCAGCACGCCGCGCTCGTGCGCCACCAGGGTGTCGCGGCCGACGCGCGGTGCTGCTGCGTTCTCCTGCATGCTGGCGTCTTCGGTGTAGTAGCGCTCGATGGCGCCGGCATGATCGCCGCTCTCGACCACCGCGATGAATTCGTCCACGCGCGCCCGCGTCGGCATCGGTCTCTCCCTGTTCGTTGCTGCGACAGAGTAGAGCATGATTCCGGCGAGTGGCACCCGGTTTCGGGAATGGGCAGATCGCATTATGGAACGCTTGCCGCGAAACGATGCGTGCTCCCTCTCCCATTGGGAGAGGGTTGGGGTGAGGGGTTACAGTTTCAACGATGATCGAAACCCCCTCACCCGGAGCCTGCGGCTCCGACCTCTCCCCAGCGGGGAGAGGTGATGCGGCGTCGTCTGAGTGGCTCGATCAAAAGTGAAAGGTTTTACGCCACCATCCGCTGTCGCCGCCCCGCCGCGGCAAAGGCGAGTGCGATGAGACCGATGGCGACCGGCGGATAGACCACGAGGTTGACCATCGACCAGCCGAAGTCCGCCAGCAGCTGCCCGGAGACGAAGGAGCCGACAGCCATGGTGCCGAACACCAGGAAGTCGTTGAAGGCCTGCACCTTGTTGCGTTCCTGCGGCCAGTGGGTTTCCAGCACCAGCGCGGAGGCGCCGATGAAGCTCAGGTTCCAGCCGAGCCCGAGCACGAACAGGCCGATCCAGAAATGGTGCGTGGTGATGCCGGCAAGGCCGATGCCCGCGGCGGTCGCCTCCAGCAGCAATCCTGCCGCGGCCACCGTGGGCGCGCCGAAGCGGGTGATCAACGCGCCGGTGAAGAAGCTCGGCCCGTACATCGCCACGATGTGCCACTGGATGCCGGTGTTGGAATCCGAGATCGGCAGGCCGCACATCTTCATGGCGAGCGGCGCCGAGGTCATGACGAGGTTCATCATCGAATAGGACACGACGCCGGAGATCGCCGCCGCGATGAAGCGCGGTTGCCGCGCGATCTGCATCAGCGGACGACCGGCGCCGAGGTCGGCCGGCGGCGGCGGCGGCGAATCGACGCCCGCCACCACAGCCATGGCAACCAGTGCGATTCCCGCTTGGGTGAGGAAACTGACGGCGAACAGATAAGGCGGCCAGATGTCCATGGTCCACTGCACCATCTGCGGACCGAGCACGCCGGCGAACACGCCGCCGGCCATCACCCACGACACCGCCTTGGGGCGGAACGCGGCGCTGGCGCCGTCGGCGGCGGCGAAGCGATAGGATTGCGATACCGCGCCGTAGAAACCGCCGAGCATGGTGGCGAAACAGAACAGCGCGAACGAACCGCGCAGGATGGCGATGCAGCCGATGACGCCGGTGAGGGCGCCGAAGCCGGTGCCGATGACGAAGGCGGTGCGGCGGCCATAGCGGCGCGAGATATAGCCGGTCGGCAAGGTCGCCACGGCGAGGCCGAGCACATAGACCGACAGCGGCACCGTCGCCAGCGCGAGGCTCGGGGCCAGGGTCGCGCCGACGATCGAGCCGGTGGCGAAGATCACTGCGGAATTGGCGCCGGTCAGCGCCTGCGCGATCGACAGCCGCACCACATTGGCGCGCGCCCGCTTGTCATCGGTGAATTCGTCGAGGGTGGCTTCCGTCATTCCCGCTATCCCGGACCGCGCAGGCCGTGGATCGGATCGATCCGGAGGCTCGGCGCGGTCCTGTCGGTATGCCGCGCGACCCCAAGGGAGATCGTATACTGCGGCATTGCATCGTCATGGTATGAACGTCCGCGAAAGCGCGGTACGGGGGAAGATAAATCTTATTGCGGCGCAGGAATCAACGCGCGCAAACGCGGATCAGCCCAGCATTTGCGGCGCGGCGGCGAGACGCTCGGTCGCGTCCGCAACCATGGTGGCGACAATCTCCGCAGCGCTTGCGTCGGCCTTGATCAGGTCGACCGCCTCGCCGACGATCACGGCGGCAACGTCGGTGTCGCCATCGGCGGCGGCCTTGAGGTAGCGCGGCTTCTCGGTTGCGACCTTGTTCTTGAGGTCGTCGAGATCGCGGTCCCATTGCACGATGGCTGGGTTTTTCAGGGTGCGGATGTTCCACTGGCCGGGCCAGTCGATGCCGCGCGCGACGTCGATGGCCGAACTGCGGATTGTGTCATCGCCGTTCGCGGCCAACGCCGCGCGCTTGTTGTTGGGGTGGGTCAGCGCTTCGCGGCTGGCATAGAACACCGAGCCGCACACGACGCCGGCCGCGCCCAGCATCAAGGCCGCCGCGAGGCCGCGTCCATCGGCGATGCCACCTGCGGCGACCACCGGGACTTTGTGGCCGACCGCATCGATCACGGCGGGCACCAGCGGCAAGGTCGAGCGGCCGCCGCCGTGGCCGCCGGCTTCCGCGCCCTGCGCGACAATGATGTCAGCGCCGTCCGCGACGGCCTTGCGCGCTTGCGCCAGCGTTTGAATCTGCGCAATCAATGGAATATTGGCGCGCTTGATGGGCGCTGCGAATTCGTCGATGTCGCCGAACGACAGGAACATCGCTTTCGGGTGATGCGCCAGCGCGAGATCGAGCAGCGCCGGGTTCTTGCGCAGCGACCAGGTGATGAAGCCGACGCCGACGCGAGTGTTGCCGGCGCCCAGCAGTTGCTGGCTCAGCCAGTCCTTGTCGCCGTAACCGCCGCCGACGATGCCGAGCCCGCCGGCATTGGTCACCGCCGAAGCCAGCGCGCCGCCGGCGATGCCGGCCATCGGCGCCAGCAGGATCGGGTGTTCGATATCGAGCAGCGAGGTGAGCGCGGTTTTGATCGGCATGGCGGCCTTCGGGAGTTAAGGAAAAACTGAATAGATGTATTTCATGCGCTTATTTGCGGCAGCGGACAACCCATGAAACACGACGGACCCACCTCTCCCATGGGGAGAGGTCGGATCGCGTCAGCGATCCGGGTGAGGGGATTCGGCCTATCGATAGATGCGTACCCCCTCACCCCACCCCTCTCCCCGGCGGGGAGAGGGAGCCGGCAGCATCCGTGGATGGCTCGGTTTCATCGTATGCCACGACTCGATATCGATCAGTCAGTTTTGTCTCGTCCGAACACCACGATCAGATTATTGGCGGGCATCTCCACCACGTCTTGCAGCGCGAGACCATGACGCTCCGCGACGACGCGAACCTCGTCGACATCGCGCACGCCCCAGTCCGGATTGCCCTTGCGCAGGCTGGTGTCGAACACCGCGTTGCTGACGGCGGTGTGCTTGCCACCGCGCTTGAACGGGCCGTAGAGAAACAGTCGCCCGTCCAGACGCAGCGCGCGGCCGGCGCCGGCGAGTAAACCTTCCGCGACAGTCCACGGCGCGATGTGAATGACGTTGGCGCAGACAATCGCCAGCAGATGATGCGGATCGGCGCCCGGCATTGTTGCGCGCCAGTTCGGATCGGACAGATCGAGCCGCTGCGGCGCATGAACGTTGGCGAGCTTTGCATAAGCGCGCCACGCCGCGATGCTCTTGAGGTGTGCGTCGTTGTAGTCGCTCGGCCACCAGTCGATGTTCGGTGTGTGGCGCGCGAACGAAACGACGTGTTGTCCGGTGCCGCTGCCGGCCTCCAGCACATCGCCGGTCTTGTCGCGCAGGAACGGCTCGAGCACCGCCCATATTGCTTCGTGATTGCGATGGAACGCGGCCGCATCCAGCCGCCCGTCGGGCTCCACCCGGCGGCCGTCCTTGCCGAACTCGACGACGTATTCGGCCATGCTAGCTCCGTCTCAGAGCCTGTTTGAAAAGTTTGCTTTCGGGGTGTCCCGGGCGCGCCGCGGCACGAAGTGACGCTGCGCAGAACCGGGATCGTCGCGACAAACATCGCGAAGACCCCGGCTCAGCAGCGCACCGTTTCACGCTGCGCTGCGTCCGGGGAACGATCGGGAGGTGCCCGGCGAAGTTCAAACTCTCTCTCACTTCTTGTCGTCCTTGAACTGCGATTGCTCCAGTTCGAGATAGATGCGGTAGGCGTTGCCGCGATTGTTGCTGGCGAAGGTCGGCATGTCCTTGTACTTCGACCAGTCGGTCTGCGCGTAGGCCGCGTCGAAATCGGTCCAGTCCTGCACCGCCTTGGCCATCGCCGCGCGGACGTACTGGATGTAATCGCGGGTGAAGGCGATGGCCTCCACCGCTTTCGTCGAAGCCTTGCCATGGCCGGGGATGATGAACTTCGGTTGCAGCTTCTCGACCTCGCTCAACGCCGCGAGCCAGTGCGTGGTGGAGACGTCGTCGCTGTTCATCAAGGGGATGCGGCTGTTCTGCACGATGTCGCCGGCGAACAGTACGCCGTCCGGCTCCACCATCATCATCATGTCGCTGGAGGAATGCGCGGGGCCGGCGAACAGCAACGTCAGGGTGCGGTCGCCGAGCGCGATCGTCATGCGTTCCTTGAACGTGATATCCGGCGGCACCACGCGGGTGTTCTCGTCGACCCATGGATAGAGCGCGCCGCGCCGCTGGTCGAGCCGCTGCTCGGCGCGCTCGTCGGCGGTCTCCTCGTTCACCTTGTAATCGCCGGCCTGTTCCTGCGCGACGATCAGCGCCGGCGTGTGATCCTTGAACGCCTGCAAGCCGTAGATGTGATCGGCGTGATAATGGCTGGCGATGACGTAGCGCACCGGCTTGTCGGAGGCCTTCTTGATCTCCTGCAACAAGGCCCAGCCGAGGCTCGGCGTGCCGAGCGCGTCGAACACCGCGACGCCGTCCGAAGTGACGACGAAGCCGGCATTCGAGGTGTTGCCTTCGTTGTCCTTGCCGGGAATGCCTGGATTACCGATGCTGTACCAGATCGGCGCGTTCGGCACCTGCTCGATATGCAGCGGTTTCGTCAGCGGCGCATAGGGCGCGTTGGTAGCTTGCGCGAAGTTCGTCATTCCAAGCAGCATCGCCAGCGCGACAACAGGGCGGATCATGCGAGGTCTCCGCAATAGATCTGCTTCAGCACCTTGAGCACCTTTAGCGCGCGCGGATCGGCGACGCGATAATGCAACGTCTGCGAGGTGCGACGATAGGCGATGAGACGGTCGCCGCGCAGCTTGGCGAGATGCTGCGACAGCGCCGACGGGCTGAGATCGATTACGTCAAGCATGTCGCCCACCGTCATCTCGCGACGCACCGCAAGGAAACACAGGATCAACAAACGCTTTTCGTTGCCCAAGAGTTTCAGAAGTTGGGCCGCGTCGCCGGCCTGCCGCGCGAGTTGCTTCAGCGCGGCGGCCTCGCTGCGATCTTTCCTGCGCGCGGAGCGTCTTGCAAGGGGCATGACGGGAACCAGCAATGAAGCGTGACGGGGTTCCATCCTACCGCGTTCGCGCTTGTTTAGCATTGACTAAATTAAGCCGCGACGATACGCCTTATGTAAACAACACGGCGGCCGGAAGCCGTCGACGGATAAGCGGCCGCGCGCCGCAAAGCGAGGAAACGTGCGGCCCACCTTCTGGCGCGGCAAGCCCGGTCTGTCCAAGCTCGCAAATCCGCGCGACGCCAAATTGCGCGATGCCGATGCGCGCGAGCCCAATTCAAATGATCTTCCGCGGCACGACGGCGTCAACCGCCGCGCGATGCTCGGCTTCGGTGCGGCCGTCACCGGGACGCTTGCGTTCGGCCGCAATGCGGCGCTGGCGCAAAGCGAAGGCGCGGCGCCGCCGGCGGATGCACCGTGGTCGCAATCGATCGGCGCCGGCGTCGTGGATCGGCCCTACGGCAACCCGGCGGAGTACGAGGCCGGCGTCATTCGCCGTAACGTGCCTTGGCTCACCGCCGGCACCGAGTCCTCGATCAGTTTCTCGCCGCTGCAACACCTCAACGGCATCATCACGCCGAATGGCTTGTTCTTCGAGCGCTATCATGCGGGGCGGCCCGACGTCGATCCGAAGCAGCACAAGCTGATGATCCACGGCCTCGTCGAGCGGCCGCTGCTGCTGACGATGGAGGACATCTCCCGCTTTCCCTCGGTGTCGCGCATCCATTTCATCGAGTGTCCGGCCAACGGCGGCATGGAGTGGCGCGCGGCGCAGCTCAACTCGCTGCAATTCAATCACGGCATGGTCAGTTGCGCGGAATGGACCGGCGTAAAGCTCTCGACCTTGCTCGAGGAAGTCGGCGTCAAGAAAGAAGCCAAGTGGGTCATGGTCGAGGGCGCCGACGGCGCGCACATGAACCGCAGCCTGCCGCTGGAGAAATGTCTCGACGATTGCCTCGTGGTCTACGCGCAGAACGGCGAGGCGCTGCGGCCGGAGCAGGGCTATCCGCTGCGCCTCGTGGTGCCGGGCTGGGAAGGCAATGTCAGCATCAAGTGGCTGCGCCGCATCAAGATCGGCGACAAGCCGTGGCATTCGCGCGAGGAAACCTCGAAGTACACCGACCTGATGCCGGACGGCACCTCGCGCGGCTTCACCTGGCTGATCGACGCCAAGTCGGTGATCACTTTTCCCTGTCCGGAAAAGCCGCTGCACAAGCCGGGCCTTTATGAAATTCGCGGGCTGGCGTGGACCGGTCACGGCAAGGTCAAGCGCGTCGATGTCTCGGTGGACGGCGGCGTCAACTGGCAGACCGCGCAATTGCACGAGCCGATTTTGTCGAAAGCGCTGACGCGTTTCTCGCTGCCGTGGCGCTGGGACGGCAAGCCGGCGCTGCTGGAATCGCGGGTGATCGACGAGACCGGCTACGTGCAGCCGACTATCGTGCAACTGCGCGAAAAGCGTGGCACCAATTCGGTCTACCACAACAACGCGATTCAGACCTGGCAAGTGAAAGCGGACGGGAGCGTGTTCGATGTCCAGCTTTCGTGAGATGGTTCGTCTGCGACACGCGGTTCGCGTCAACGCCGTCATGCCCGGGCATAGCCGTTCGAAGAACGGCGTCGCTTCGCTCGCCTATGTCCCGGGCATCCACGTTCTTCTTTCGGAGTTGCGTGCAAGGCAGACGTGGATGGCCGGGACAAGCCCGGCCATGACGAGAAATAAGCGTTGTGCCGCGCGGTTGAGGATGACGGTTGCTGCGGTTGCTTTTCTCTCGCTGAACATAGGTGCCGCAAACGCCGCCGAGCCCAGTCATTTCGGTTACGGCACCGTGCCGACCGCCGAGCAGATCGCCGGCTGGGACATCGACGCGCGGGGCGAGGACGGCGCTGGTTTGCCGCCGGGCAAGGGCGATGTCGCGGCCGGCGAGAAGGTGTTCGCCGAGCAATGCGCCGCCTGCCACGGCACCTTCGGCGAGGGCGAGGGACGCTTTCCCAAGCTCGCGGGCGGGCAGGGCACGTTGAAGGATGACCGCCCGGAACTGACCGTCGGCAGCTACTGGCCGTTCGCGCCGACGTTGTGGGATTACATTAACCGCGCGATGCCGATGCCGGCGCCGCATACACTTTCGGCTGATGACGTTTATGCGTTGACGGCCTATATCCTGAACCTGAATAATATCGTGCCGAATGAATTCGTCGCCGATCGCGACAGCCTGCCGAAGGTCAGGATGCCGAACCGCGACAACTTCATCTGGACCGATCCGAGGCCGGATACCGCCGCGCAGCCGTGCATGAGCGCGTGTCGCGATCCCGCCGCCGTCAGCATTTCCTCGACGGCGGAAGGGCGCGATCTCACGCCGCGGACCACCGGCCCGCTCGACGCGATGCAACCGAAGTAATTGTGCGACGAAATTTGCTCTGATGTGACCGCGCAACAGCACGAAACCGATGCAGGATTTTGCTCCGTGAGAATGTCCTTCCCGATGACCCGCGACCGGGTTCGAACGATGGCGCTGCTGGTGGTGCTCGGCGTTGCCGGCATCCCCGCCGCCGCGCTTGCGCAATCGCCCAGCGTCGCGGAAGGGCAGAAGCTCGCCTTCGACCGCGGCAAGGGCAATTGCCTGACCTGCCACGACATCAAGGGCGGCAACCTCGCCGGCACCATCGGGCCGGCGCTGGTCGATATCAAATCCAAATATCCCGATCGCAACGAACTGGTGGCGATCGTCAGCGACGAAACCAAGCGCAACCCGACCACCGTCATGCCGCCGTTCGGCCGCAACCACATCCTGACCGAACAGGAAATCAACGCGGTGGTGGATTTTCTACAGACGTTGTGACGGCCCGGCCATGCATGGGCCGCAACATGGAGATTGAGATGAAGAGTTCGATCTGGAATGGAGTGAGCCGTCGCGCGGTGCTGCAAGGCCTCGCCGCGGTCGCGGTGATCGGCTTCACCGGCATTCGCTTCGATATCACCGAAGCCTTCGCCGCCGCCAACGACAAGTATCCGGAAGACGCCTTCAAGCAGAAGAGCGAGGCGGACGCCATCAAGTCGCTCTACGGCAAGACCGCGGAGAAATCCGACAAGGTGAAGCTCGATGCGCCGGAGATCGCCGAGAACGGTGCGGTGGTGCCGGTCGCGGTGTCGTCGTCGCTGCCGGACGTAACGTCCATCGCGATCCTGGTAACGGAGAATCCGAACACGCTGGCGGCCGCCTATCGCATTCTGCCGGGCACCGCGCCGAGCGTGTCGAACCGGCTCAAGATGGCGAAGACCAGCAACGTCATCGCCGTGGTCGAAGCCGGCGGCAAGCTCTACAGCGCCACCAAGGAAGTGAAGGTCACCGTCGGCGGCTGCGGCGGCTGAGATCAGGAACAGGGAAGAACATCATGGCATCGACCATTCGCGTTCGCGCCACCGCCAGCGGCGACAGCACCGAGGTGCAGGCGCTGATTCAGCATCCGATGGATTCCGGCTTCGTCAAGGATGCCAAGGGCCAACTAATTCCGCCGCACTACATCCAGCAGGTCGTCATCGAGTATGACGGCAAGCCGGTGTTTATCGCGGACTGGGGCCCGGCCGTCTCCAAGGACCCGTACCTGAAGTTCGCCTTCAAGGGCGGCAAGAAGGGCGACGACCTCAAGGTCAGTTGGACCGACAACAAGGGCGCCAGCGATACGCTCACCGCCAAGATTCAATAAGGGTTCGCGGCAAAGGCGGAGAGGGGGAATGACGATGCGAAAACTTTCCGGGGTGGTGCTTGCCGGAATGGCGATGGCGGTGACGCTGCTCGCCGTGCCGATGGCCGCGACCGCCGCCGATACGCCGAACCCTCCCGCCGATCTCAAGGCCTTCCAGAAATTCTTCAAGGACAAATTCCCGAAGGTGAAGTTCGAGGATTTCGTCAACGGCCCCTATTCGATGGACGAGGGGCTCTACAAGCAGTGGAAGGAAAAGGAAGAGTTTCCGCCTTACGAGTTCGCGCTCGATCTCGGCAAGGAGCTGATGGTGAAGCCGTTCAAGAACGGCAAGACGCTGGCCGATTGCTTTCCCAACAAGGGCGTCGGCGTCCGCCAGGATTATCCTTACTTCGACACCAAGCAGGGCAAGGTGATCACGCTCGAACTGGCGGTGAACCAGTGCCGCGAGGCGAACGGCGAAGAGCCCTACTCTTACACCAAGGACGAGATGGCGGCGGTGACCGCCTACATGGCCTTCACCTCGCGCGGAAAAGTGTTCGACGTGAAGATTCCCGACGATCCGCGCGCGCTCGCGGCCTATGAAAACGGCAAGCGCTATTTCTACACGCGGCGCGGCCAATTGAATTTCTCCTGCGCCACCTGCCATGTGCAAAGCCCCGGCGAGCGGATTCGCGCCGAGGTGCTGGCGCCGGCGCTCGGCATTCTCAATGCGATGCCGATCTATCGGTCCGAATGGTCCGGCATGGGCACCACCAGCCGCCGCTTCACCTCGTGCAACAGCCAGGTGCGCGGCGTGCCGCTGAAGCCGCAGGACGAGGAATATCGCGACCTCGAATACTACCTGTCCTATGTCAGCAACGGGTTGCCGATCTCCGGCCCCGGCGCGCGGCCGTGATGGTGGAGGTTTTGATGCGCCGACCGATCTCCGCCCTCGCCGTCGTGTTGCTGGTTGGCTTTGTTGCCCCCGCGCATGCGGCCAGCACCGAAGCCGACTACAAGGCTGCCTATGCCGCGGCGGAATCCGCCAGCGCCGAGGCCATCAAGTTGCGCAACCAGTGGACCACCGCGGTTTCCGCGCTCGCCGCCGCCAAGAAGGCCGCCGAAGACGGCGACTTCGACAAGGCCACGGCGGAAGCGAAGAAATCCGAACAACTGTCGAAAGCCGCGATCTTCCAGACCAACGAGCAGAAGGAAAACTGGAAGCTGATGGAGCTCCGTTGAGCGGTATGAACGGAAAGTTCGTTCGCGCTTTCGTTTTTCGTCATGGCCGGACTTGTTCCGGCCATCCACGTCTTTCTCGCGAAAAGACGCGAAGAACGTGGATGCCCGGGCATAGGCAAGCGAAGCGACGCCGTTCTTCGAACGGCTATGCCCGGGCATGACCGTGGATTGAGATGAAGCCCCTTCAGGGGTGTGGGAGTCCCGATGACCATCCGCCGCCGCGACTTTCTGGGATGGACCGCAGGTGCCGCGCTAGCCGGCGCGCTGCCGCGCCGTGCGAATGCCGCCAGCGATACCAGCGTCTACGATCTGCCGCGCTTCGGCAACGCGCGCATCCTGCACATGACCGACACCCACGCGCAGTTGCAGCCGGTGCTGTTTCGCGAGCCCAGCGTCAATCTCGGCGTCGGCTCCATGCTCGGCCAGCCGCCGCATCTGGTCGGCAATGCGTTCCTCGAACGTTTTCAGGTGACGACCGGAAGCGCCAATGCCTACGCCTTCACCTGCCTCGATTTCGAGAAGGCGGCGGCGCGGTTCGGCCGGCTCGGCGGATTCGCGCATCTCAAGACGCTGATCGACCGGTTGCGCAGCGAGGCCGGCGAGAGCAACGCGATGCTGCTCGACGGTGGCGACCTGTGGCAGGGCTCAGGCCTCGCCAACGCGATGCAGGGCGCCGACATGGTGGAGGCCGCCAATCTGCTCGGTATCGAGGCGATGACCGGCCATTGGGAATTCACCTACGGCGAGAAGGTGCTGCGCGCCAATCTCGCGAAATTCAAGGGCGAGTTCATCGCGCAGAACGTGTTCCTCACCGAGGAAGCCGCGTTCAACGACGCACCGGCATTCGATGCCGCGTCGGGTCGCGTGTTCAAGCCCTACGTCGTCAAGCAACTCGGCGGCCATCGCGTCGCGGTGATCGGGCAGGCGTTCCCCTATGTGCCGATCGCGCATCCGAAGCGATTCACGCCGGACTGGACCTTCGGCATTCGCGACGATGAATTGCAGAAGCTGGTCGAGACGTTGCGCGCCGACGAGAAGATCGACGCCGTGGTGCTGCTGTCACACAACGGGATGGATGTCGATCTCAAGCTCGCCAACAAGGTCAGCGGCATCGACGTCATTCTCGGCGGCCACACCCACGACGCGGTGCCGCAGCCGATTCCGGTCAAGAACGCCGGCGGCGTCACGCTCGTCACCAACGCCGGTTCTAACGGAAAATTTCTCGGCGTACTCGACCTCGATCTCGGCAAGGGCAAGGTGAAGGATGTGCGCTATCGCCTGCTGCCGGTGTTTTCCGAATTGCTGAAGCCGGATGCCGACATGTTGGCGCTGATCGAGCGGCTGCGTTCGCCGCACGCGGCGATGTTCTCCGCCAAGGTCGCCACCGCGCCGCATCTGTTGTATCGCCGCGGCAACTTCAACGGCACCATGGACAGCCTGTTGTGCGACGCGCTGCGCCAGCAACTCGATGCCGAGATCGCGCTGTCGCCGGGCTTCCGCTGGGGCACCACCGTGCTGCCGGGGCAGCCGATGACCATGGAAGACGTGCTGGTGGAAACCGCCACCACATATTCAGAAGTCTACGCGCAGCCGATGAGCGGCGAGCAGATCAAGAGCGTGCTGGAAGACGTCTGCGATAATCTGTTCAACGCCGACCCGTATTATCAGCAGGGTGGCGACATGGTGCGCGTCGGCGGCCTGTCCTACACCTGCGCGCCGAACGAGAGCGTCGGCAACCGCATTTCGGATTTGAAACTCGCGAACGGGCACGCCCTTGCGGCGAGCAAGACCTACAAGGTCGCGGGCTGGGCCTCGGTCAACGAGCAGAAGGGCGAGCCGGTGTGGGACGTGTTCGCGAAGCATTTGCGCGAAGGCAAGTTGTCGGTGCCGGTCGACGCGGTGAGCCTACGCGGCGTCGAGAATAATCCCGGCATTGCCGGGCAGGGATGAGGTCATGCAGGTGATGACGCGGCGGCGTGTCGGAAGCGTGTTGGGTGCGCTGATCGTGGCGTTGCCGGTCGCCACCGCGATGGCCGAGCCGAAGCAGCTCCCCGACAAGCCGTTCGCCGAGCATCGCATCGTGCTGCAACTGTCGGATTCGGACGCGAAGAAGGAAAGCCTTGTCATCAGCGTCGCCAACAACCTGATCAAGGCTTATGGCCCCGACGCCATCGCGGTGGAGGTGGTGGCGTTCGGCCCCGGCATCGACGTGCTGCGCACCGGGAACGCCAACCGCACGCGGGTGGAAAGCCTGATTTCGCAGGGCGTGAAGTTCGACGTCTGCGTCAACACGCTCGACACCATCGAGCGCGAGACCGGCAAGCGGCCGGACATCATTCCCGGCGCCATTCCGGTGCAGGTCGGCGTCGGCCAGATCCTGTCGCTGACTGAGAACGGCTATACGCTGGTGCGGCCTTGAGAACTGGCTGGAGAGTTTTTGAGTGCGGATGCAACACAAAAGCCGTCATACTCCGCGAAGGCGGAGTATCCAGTATTCCGTTTTGGATCGAGTTTCACTTGCGCTGGCGCGGAATACTGGATCGTCCGCCTTCGCGGACGATGACGCCTCACTTCCCGGTTGGATTCTGAGGTAAATAATGAGGCGGCCTGCGGTCGCCTCGAACGCGGAGGTTGGAGATGCGGAGTCTTTTTCATGCGGCGGTGCTGGCCATCGTCGCGATGCTGTCGCTGTCGTCGCCGGGCCTCGCCGCCGAAGGCAAGCCGCATCGTCTCGCGATCCATGTCGACCAGAACGATCCGGCGGTGATGAATCTGGCGCTCAACAACGCCACCAACGTCATCGAGTATTATCGCGGCAAGGGCGAGAGCGCCGATGTCGAAATCGTCGCCTATGGTCCCGGCCTCAACATGCTGCGCGACGATACCTCGCCGGTGAAGGATCGCATCAAGCACATCAAGGAACTCGCCTTCCCCGGCAAGATTCAGTTTTCCGCCTGTGAGAACACCCGCAAGGGCATGGAGAAGAAGGAAGGCCACTCCATCCCGATCATGTCGGATGCGACCCCGGTACCGTCCGGCGTGGTGCGGCTGATGCAGTTGCAGGAAGAAGGCTGGAGTTACTTGCGGCCATAACGGGATGAACCAGTGAAACTGCGTCGTCCCTGCGCAGGCAGGGACGCATACGCCGCAGCGCTTCGGCCCTTTAACAGTGCGAGGTTACGTTATGACAACCAATGTCAGGGGTTATGGGTCCCTGCCTGCGCAGGGACGACGTATCGCCTTGTTGCTCGCGACATTCGCCTCGGCAGCTTTGCTTTCGATGTCTGCCCGCGCCGATGATACCGCGACGGTGACCTACAAGTCGCTGACACCGGAGGTGGCGTTGCAGGCCGCGCAGATGGCGATGAAAACCTGCCGCGACAACGGCTATCAGATTTCGGTCGCGGTGGTGGATCGCTTCGGCCTGCCGCAAGTGTTGTTGCGCGATCGCTATGCGGGGCTTCCCGCCAACGACACCGCGACGCGCAAGGCCTACACCGCGCTGAGCTTCCGCGCCTCAACCGCCGATCTCGCGAAATCGATTCGCGACGGGCAACTCGATCCCGGACTGGCGCGGCTGCCCAATGTCGCGATGCTCGGCGGCGGGCTCGCGGTCGAGTCCGGCGGCACGCTGCTCGGTGGCATCGGCGTCTCGGGCGCGCCGGGTGGCGACAAGGACGAGGCCTGCGCCAAAGCCGGCCTCGACGCCATTCGCGACAGCCTCGATTTCTAGTGCCTTTTGGTTTTAATGGAAACATCAACCATGGAACGGTGCACGCTCCCTCTCCCGTTGGGAGAGGGTTGCGGTGAGGGGTTACACCCTCAGTAGCGATCGAATCCCCTCACCCGGAGCCTGCGGCTCCGACCTCTCCCCGGCGGGGAGAGGTGAGGCATCGTCCGAAGCGATTTCATCAGAAACAATAACGCTATAGAATTTCGTCGCGACCAATCCGCGCCGCTCCATGGAATAGTATTTTCTCGTGCCTATCTATCGGGCTATATTGTTCCACGAAAGAGCGTCGAGGCGATCATGATTTTCCGTCAACTGTTCGACAGCGTATCGGGAACCTACAGCTATCTGCTGGCGAGCCGCGCCGGCGGCGAGGCGCTGCTGATCGATCCGGTGCTGGAAAAGGTCGATCGCTATTGCCAGTTGCTGCGCGAACTGGACCTCAAGCTGGTCAAGGCGGTGGACACGCATCTGCACGCCGATCACGTCACCGGGCTCGGCGAACTGCGCGACCGCACGCAATGCGTCACCATCATGGGCGAGCAGAGCAAGGCCGATGTGGTGGCGATGCGCGTCGGCGACGGCGACAAGATCACCATCGAGGGGTTGGCGCTCGACGTGATGTACACGCCGGGCCACACCGACGATTCCTACAGCTATCGCATGGCGGATCGCGTCTTCACCGGCGACACGCTGCTCATTCGCGGCACCGGGCGCACCGATTTCCAGAACGGCAGCGCGCGGGCGCAATACGATTCCATCTTCAACCGGCTGTTGAAGCTGCCGGAGGAAACCATGGTGTTCCCGGCGCACGATTACAAAGGCGACACCGTCTCCACCATCGGCGAGGAGCGGCGCTACAACCCGCGCCTGCAAGTTGCCTCGGTGGAGGCCTACATCGAATTGATGGGCAACCTCAATCTGCCCAATCCGAAACTGATGGACGTGGTGATTCCGGCCAACATGAAGATCGGCCTGCATCAGCACGCGCTGGCCGAGCAGGGCTGCGCGTTGCGGCCGCGCGATGCGATCCCGCGACTGGGTCAGCCGGATATTCTGCTGGTCGACCTGCGCGAAGCGACCGAGCGCGCCAAGCACGGCACTTTGGCCGGCGCGTTGCACACGCCCTATCCCACGATCGGCGACAGCCTGAAGGCGGGCGGCATGCTGCGCGAGGTTGCCGCGGCCAGTCATCGCCGCATCGTGTTCTTCTGTGCCTTCGGCGAACGCTCGGCGATGGCGGTGAAGGCCGCGAAGGAGGCCGGCATTGCGGATGCGATGCATCTCGAAGGCGGCATCGACGCGTGGAAAAAGGCCGGAGGGCCGGTGATTGCCGGCTGAAGCCGTTTCGTCCTTGAATGATGGCGCGATTCACGTCGCGCCTTTGAGCGCGGTGCATGAGGTCACGCGAAAACTTTCGTCTTACGATCTGCTGACGCTGCTCTCGCCCGACACCGATACGGAAGTGCTTGCTGCGCTGACGCCGCAGCGCCGTTTGCATCTCGTGTTTCACGACATCACCGAAGCGCGCGCGGGATTGATCGCGCCGCGCGGCGAGATGATCGCGGCGATGCTGGATTTCAGCCGCGCGCGCTTGCGTGAAACGCCGCTGCTGATCCATTGCTGGGCCGGCATCAGCCGCTCAAGTGCGGCGGCTTACATTCTTGCTTGCGATGATCATCCCGGCCGCGAAAGCGAGATCGCGAACGCGTTGCGCACATGCGCGCCGTTTGTCACGCCGAACCGGCTGATGGTGGCGCTGGCCGACGATCTGTTGGGACGCAACGGCGCGATGGTCGACGCCATCGCTCGCATCGGCCGCGGCGCGGAGGCGTTCGAGGGGATGCCGTATCGGCTCGTTCTCTAGAGTTGGTCGTCACTGCGATCTACTGTGACGCCCTCCCTCGTCATGCCCGGGACGAGCCCGGCCATGACGGAAAATGGTTCGTCTATCCCAACAACGCCGCGACGCCGAGCAGGAAGCCGATCTCGAAGGCCTGTTCGATGCCGCCGAGCACGTCGCCGGTGTAGCCGCCGATCAATCGCCGCGCCCACAGCGCCAGCAATGTCGCTGCCGCCGCGCCGAGCAACGCGCCGAACGCGACCGCGGGTGCCGAGATCAAGGTCAACGGCAGGATGGCAAGCAACACGAAGATCAGACCAAGCTGCAATTCGTCGGCGCGCGGTCGCGATTCGACATAGGCGACCTTCATCGCGCTGATGTCGCCGCTGTAGGCGAGGCGCGTCATCACCCAGGCCGGCGCTGCGCGTGCCGCCGCGTGCGCCGCGATCAGTGCGGTAACGCCCTCCCATGGCGTCAATGCCGCCAGCGCCGCGATCCGCAGCGCGACATTCAAGCCGAGCGCCAGCGCGCCATAGGTGCCGATGCGGCTGTCCTTCATGATGGCGAGACGTTTTTCCGTCGTGAAGCCGCCGCCGAATCCGTCGAAGGTGTCGGCAAAACCATCCTCATGCAGCGCGCCGGTGAGCGCGATGCTGGTCGCCACCGCGAGTATCGCGGCGATGGTCTCGTTCCACAACTCCGCCGCAACGAGCAGTACAATTCCCGAGGCGAGACCGATGCCGATGCCGACCAGCGGCGAATATTTCAGGCAACGCGTCAACCAGTCCGGCGCGATCTCGCCCACAGCGGAGCGCACCGGCAGGATGGTCATGAAGCGCGCGGCGTTGCGAAAATGCTCGATCTCGCTCATTCAGATTTTCCCGCTCAACACGTCATCGAGGCTCGCGACATCGGTGACGAGCCGCGCGGCGGCGCGCAGCAGCGGCAACGCCAGCAGCGCGCCGGTGCCTTCGCCCAGCCGCAGTCCGAGATCAAGCAACGGTACCGCTTGCATCGCGTCGAGCACGAGGCCATGGCCGCGCTCGGCCGAGCGATGCGCGAACACGCAAAAGTCGCGCGCCGCCGGGCACAGCCGCACCGCCACCAGCGCGGCGGCGCTGGAAATGAAGCCATCGACGATCACCGGGCGTCGCGCCGCGGCGGCGCCGATCACCGCGCCGGCCATCATCGCGATTTCGAAGCCGCCGAATTCGGCCAGCACATCGAGCGGCGACGTCGCATCGCTACGCGTGGCGGCCTGCATCAGCACGGCGCGCTTGCGCGCCAAGCCTTCGTCGCTTTGTCCGGCGCCGACGCCGATGCAATCATCCAGCGGCGCGGGGGCGAGGCGATGCGCGAGCAGCGCGGCGGAACCGGTGTTGCCGATGCCCATCTCGCCGATGGCGATGACATCGGCGCCGCCGCGAATTTCCTTCGTCGCGATTTCGCAGCCGCGCGTCAGCGCCGCGATAGCTTGTTCACGCGACATCGCCGGGGCGCGTGACGCATCGGCGGTGCCGCGCGCGATCTTGGCGTCGATCAGATCGGGATGCGGCGGCAGATCGGCGGCGACGCCGGCATCGATCACCCGCAGCCGCGCGCCCGTCGCGGCGGCAAACGCATTGGCGCTGGCGCGGCCGGCGAGAAAGGTTCGCACCATCGCCGCGGTCACGTCCGACGGATATTGCGAGACACCGGACGCGGTCATGCCATGATCGCCGGCGAATACCAGCAGCACGGCGTTGTCTATGCGCGGTTGCGCCGGCTGCGCGATCAGGCCGAGTTGCAAGGCCAGTTCCTCGATGCGGCCGAGCGAGCCCGACGGCTTGGCCTTGCCGTCGATTCGCCCGCGCAGCGCCGCTTCCTGTGAGTGATCGAGCGGCGTGACGTCCGGGGGTTGCCATTGCGCGGCATCGATCATGTTGAGGTCCTCATCTGCCCGGTGCGGTTGACCGCGTAGTCGCCGAAGGCTAGCGTTCACCGCGATGGTCCTTCCACAAGGAAGGTGAAAAGGGAAGCCGGTGCGGAGAAATTCCAATGCCGGCGCTGCCCCCGCAACTGTGAGCGACGAGCCTCCACCAGGAGGAGCCTTGCGCCGAAGCCACTGGATTCGTCCGGGAAGGCGGCGACCGGGCTTTGAGCCGCGAGCCAGGAGACCTGCCATCGGGAATTGTGTTTTGACGGCGTCGGGGCGGGGTGCATCTGGCGAGCGCGTGTCGGCTTTCGCCTGCGGCACGCCCCCGGCAAAGCTCGCGTTTTGATCCGGGCCGTCGATGCCGCACGATTCGTCTCAGTTCGTTCCGCGCCCGACGCTGGTGCTGGGCGGCGCGCGCTCCGGCAAATCGCGTTTCGCCGAACGGCTTGCCTGCGAGAGCAGCCTTTCACGTATCTATCTCGCCACCGCGACGGCGGGCGACGACGAGATGCGTGCACGGATCGCGCATCACCGCGCGCAACGCGGCGGCGGCTGGCGCACGGTGGAGGAGCCGCTGGCGTTGGTCGATGCTTTGGCGCGCGAGGCGGGCGAAGGCCGCGTCGTGCTGGTCGATTGCCTGACGTTGTGGCTGTCGAACCTGATGCACGCATCGCGCGATGTTGAAGCGGAGATTAACGCGCTGGCCGATTGGCTGCGCCGCACGCGGCATCCGGCGCTGCTGGTTTCCAACGAGGTCGGTCTCGGCCTCGTACCCGAAACGCCGCTCGGCCGCGAGTTTCGCGACGCGCAGGGGCGGCTCAATCAGGCCATTGCCGCAGCGGTGCCGAATGTGGCGTTCGTCGCCGCCGGATTGCCGCTGTGGCTGAAACGCGAATCCATCGAGGGAGCATCATGACCGATCAAGCGAGCGACGACGCGCGCAACGCCAAACACAACGACAAGATGCGCAAACTGAAAGTCGCGCGCGACCGTATGATGGAAACCAAGACGGTCGAGAAGGGCCTGCTGATCGTCAACACCGGCAACGGCAAGGGCAAGACGTCGGCAGCGCTCGGAATGGTGTTTCGCCACATCGGTCACGACATGCCGGTCGGCATCGTGCAGTTCACCAAGTCGGCGAAGTGGGATACCGGCGAAGCGCGACTGCTGAACAAATTTCCCGATCTGGTGACGCTGCACATCATGGGCGAGGGTTTCACCTGGGAGACGCAGGATCGCGCCCGCGACATCGCCGCGGCGCGGGCCGGCTGGGAGCAGGCCAAGGCGCTGATCCGCGACGACCGCCATCACCTGGTGCTGCTCGACGAACTCAACATCGTGCTGCGTTACGACTACCTGCCGCTCGACGAGGTGCTGACGTTCCTGCGCGACGAGAAACCTGCCGACAAGCACGTCATCATCACCGGCCGCAACGCGCATGACAGCCTGATCGAAATGGCCGACCTCGTCACCGACATGACCATGGTGAAGCATCCGTTCCGCCAGGGCGTGAAGGCGCAGAAGGGCATCGAGTTTTGATCTTGTGTTTCCCGTCATGGCCGGACATAGCCGTTCGAAGAACGGCGTCGCTTCGCTCGCCTATGTTCCGGCCATCCACGTCTTTTGTCGAGGATGATCAGTAAGACGTGGATGCCCGGCATAAAGCCGGGCATGACGAGGTAGAATGATCTTCGTTCCATGTATTACATGAAGCCAGACCTCGCGATGTTTCTCCTATGACTCCTACCCCCGCGCTGATGATTCAGGCCACCGGCTCCAACGCCGGCAAGTCGACGCTGGTGGCGGGGCTTGCGCGGGTGCTGGTGCGGCGCGGTTTGCGCGTTGCGCCGTTCAAGCCGCAGAACATGTCGAACAACGCGGCGATTGCCGTCGACGGCGGCGAGATCGGCCGTGCGCAGGCGGTGCAGGCACGCGCGGCGCGGCTGCCGCCGAGCGTGCATATGAATCCGGTGCTGCTGAAGCCGGAGACCGACACCGGCGCGCAGGTGATCGTGTGCGGCCAGCGCATGGGAACGCTGCGCGCAAAAAACTTTCTCGACAAGAAGAAGGACCTGCTGCCGCTGGTGCTGGAGAGCTTTGCGCATCTCGCGCGTGAAGCGGACATCGTGCTGGTGGAAGGCGCGGGAAGCCCGGCGGAGATCAACCTGCGTGAGGGCGACATCGCCAACATGGGATTTGCCCTTGCCGCCGACGTGCCGGTGGTGCTGGCCGGCGATATCGATCGCGGCGGCGTCATTGCCAGCCTGGTTGGCACCCACGCTGTGCTGGAGTCGGAGGAGCGCGCGCAAATCCGCGGCTTCCTCGTCAACAAGTTTCGCGGCGAGGTGAAGCTGTTCGATGCCGGCCTCGACGCGGTAACGCGGATGACGGGCTGGCCATCGCTCGGCGTGGTGCCGTGGTTGCCGCAAGCGGCGTGGCTGCCGGCAGAGGACGCGCTCGATCTCGAAAGTAACGCGGCGCGTGACGGCGCGGCGTGCGTGATCGCGGTGCCGATGCTGGCGCGCATCGCCAACTTCGACGATCTCGATCCGCTGGCGATGGAGCCCGGCGTCAGCCTTCGCTTCGTGCGGCCGGGCGAGCCGATTCCCTCGGAAGCGAACGTGGTGATATTGCCCGGCAGCAAATCGACGCTGGGCGATCTCGCTTTTCTGCGCGCGCAAGGTTGGGATATCGACATCGCGGCGCATGTGCGACGTGGCGGGCATGTGCTGGGTCTTTGCGGCGGCTATCAGATGCTGGGCAAATCCATCGCCGATCCCGACGGGCTCGACGGCGCGCCGGGCCGTGTCGAAGGGTTGGGCCTGCTCGACATCGACACGGTGATGCAGGGCGACAAGTCCACCACGCTCACGCACGGCGTTCATTGCGCCAGCGGACAGCCGGTCGAGGGCTATGAGATTCATCTCGGCCGCAGCAGCGGGCCGGACGGCGCGCGGCCAATGCTGCACATCGGCGAGCGATACGACGGCGCGACCTCGCGTGATGGGCGAGTGCAAGGCACTTACTTGCACGGACTGTTTTCCAGCGATGCGTTCCGCGCTGCGTGGTTGGGAGGGTTAGGTGCGGCCTCGTCATTGGCCTATGAGGCGCGGGTCGAAGCCGCGCTGGATGCATTGGCCGACCATCTCGAAGCGCATCTCGATATCGAGGAATTGCTTTCGATTGCACGGCGGCAAGGAGACAGGTGAATTTGGAATGGGCCTCGATCAGGCAGAAAATTTTTCGCGTTTTCCATCCGCTCTCGGTCATGCCCGCGCTTGTCGCGGGCACCCACGTCTTTGCTGAAGCTCAACGAGCAAGTCGTGGATGGCCGGGACAAGCCCGGCCATGACGAGCCGTTAGGTTCTCAGAACGCCACGAGCCATAGTGTCAGAAGGGCGAAGATCGCGAATTCGACAATGCACGCCATCACCAGCATGCGCAGCGCGCGGCGGATGTCGGCGGGGTTGGCTTCGCGGCCTCTGGCGTTGAGCCAGGGATCGTCGACCAATCCTTCGGCGTAGCGGCGCGGGCCGGCGAGTTTGATGCCGAGTGCGCCGGCCATTGCGCTTTCCGGCCAGCCCGCATTGGGCGAGCGATGCTTTCGCGCGTCGCGCCACATCGCCTCCAAGGCCGTTGCGATCGATCCGCGCGCGAACGGCGCGGCCAATGCCAGCAACAGAGCGGAGAGCCGCGCGGGCACGAGGTTGACGAGGTCGTCGAGCCGCGCCGAGGCCCAGCCGAAATCGCGATAGGTGTCGCTGCGATGACCGATCATCGAGTCCGCGGTGTTGATCGTCTTATAGGCGAGTAGTCCCGGCAGGCCGAGCAGCGCTAACCAAAATGTCGGCGCCACCACGCCGTCGGAAAAATTCTCGGCGCAGGATTCAATCGCGGCGCGGCTGACACCGCTCTCGTCGAGGCTGTTCGGGTCGCGTCCGACGATCAGGCTCACGGCGTCGCGCGCGGCGGCGAGCCCGCCCATGCTGAATGCCGCATGGACTCGCGCGACGTGCTGATAAAGACTCTTTTGCGCGATCAGCGTCGAGGCGAGCAGGCCCAATGCGATGTTGCCGGCGAGACCGCGCGGGATCATCGCTTCAATGGCGTATCCCGCCAACAGCGCCGCGATCGTCAATAGCAGGATCGTTGCAACGCCGGCGAGCCTGCGCCGCGCCGACGGCCACGCCTCGCGATTGAGCGCGCGATCCAGGATAGCGATCGCGCGGCCGGTCATCGCGACCGGATGCGCCAATCGCCGCCATAGCCAGTCCGGGTCGCCGATGACGACGTCGGCGGCTACAGCGACCAGCGTGATGACAAGGGTATCGCTCCACGACAGCATGTCACTGCGTCGCTGCGGCCGTGCCGGCTTCGCGCTCAGCGCGAGTGATCTCGCTGACGATGCGCTCCAGTGCGTCGGCGACCATCGGGCCGCCGCAGACCGTCAATCGCTCCGGCACCAAGAGACGCTTCGACGGCGGATAGAAGTGCTCCAGCGCCGGGTGCAGCAGGAAGGCGCGACCCTCATCCTCGGCGAAATCGCTGTCGTTCGACACCACGATGAAGTCCGGTTGCAGCTTGACGATAGCTTCCAATGAGGCGAAGCCGCCGAACTTGAGGCCCAATTCGCCAGCGGCGTTGGTCAGTCCCGTCTCCGCGAGCAGTGAACTCATCAGGCTGCGACTGCCGGACACCCAGCCGCGCCGCGAGATCGACAGCACGCGATAGCGGCGCTTCGCGACGAACTGCCGTGTGCGCGCGAGAGCCACGTCGATGCGCGCAATGTAGGTCTCGGCGCGGTCAGGGTGTTGCGTCACCTCGCCCATCTTGCGGATTTGTGTCTTCACCTCGTCGAGCGAGTGCGCGACGTCGAAGGTCACAACCTTCTCGCCTTGCTCTTTCAGCAGTTCGCGGGTGGCGCGCTTGGTGAAGCTGCCGGCGACCACGACGTCCGGCTTCAGCAACAGCACGTCTTCGGCTTCGCCCGACAGGCGCGGATAGCGGTGCGCCGCAGCGGCGCTCCACGAGCGGGTGGCGTCGCGCGAATAGGGGCCGAGGCCGAGAATCTGATCGGGGTCCGCCAGCGCCAGCAGCAGTTGGTCGGTGCAGGCGTTGATCGAGGCGATGCGCGGCAGGTCCGCCGCGCGCGTGGGCGTAATCGTTGCGACGGCGATTGTCGCAAGAACGCTGACGAAGGCGAGTGAGAACCTCTCGCGCATCGCGTCGCGGCGTGGCATGAGAAACCCATGAAACACGGCGGCGATCTCAGCGAGGCGATGGCGCAGTTCGGCGGCGCGCCGGAGGCATGGCTCGATCTTTCGACCGGCATCAATCCGAATCCCTATCCGCTTCCGCCATTGCCGAATGATGCCTGGCAACGCTTGCCGTCGCGTGACGACGAAGCTGCGTTGCTCGCCGCCGCACGCCGTGCTTACGACGTTCCGGACGATGTCGGAATCGTCGCCGCACCAGGCACGCAAGCGCTGATTCAATGGCTGCCACGCATCGTTGCGCGCGGTGCTGTCGCTATCGTCTCTCCCACCTACAACGAACACGCCGCAGCGTGGCGGCTGGCAGGGCATGAAGTGATCGCCATCGACTCGGTCGAGGAGATGCCGGCGGCCGTTCGCCACGTCGTGATCGTCAACCCGAACAATCCCGATGGCCGCGTCGTCGATCGTGTCGCGCGGGCGCGGGTTGCGGAGATCGTCGCCGCGCGTGGCGGCGTGATGGTGATCGATGAAGCGTTCGTCGATCTCGACCCCGCGATCAGCGCGGTCGCGTTGTGCAAGGATCGGCCAGTTGTGGTGCTGCGTTCGTTCGGCAAGTTTTATGGCCTTGCCGGATTGCGGCTCGGCTTCGCCGCCGGTCCGCAGAGTCTGATCGCGCGGGTCCGCGGGGCCATGGGGCCGTGGATATGTTCCGGCCCCGCACTCACCATCGGTCGCATTGCGCTCGAGGATGATCGATGGGCGAGCGAGACGCGCGATAAACTCCGCGAGCAGGCCGCGAAGCTCGACGCTGCGTTGCAGGCCGCCGGCTTCGCGCTCGCCGGCGGTACCGCGTTGTTTCGTCTGGTCAGGCATCGCCATGCATCAGCCTACCACACGGCGCTGGCGCGGCGGCAGATCTGGTGTCGGCGTTTTGATTGGGCGGATGACTTGCTGCGCTTCGGTCTACCGCCGGACGACGCGGCGCTGGAGCGTCTGGCGCGGGTGTTGGCGGAAAGTGGGTTGCGACACGACGATTCAACATGACGACGGTCATGCCCGCGCAGGCGGGCATCCAGTACTCCGTATCGAGTCAGGCTTCTCATATGGGCGCCACGGATTACTGGATCGTCCGCCTTCGCGGACGATGACGCCGCATTTCCGGTCAGGCTCTCAACATGACATCGTCGTTTCATCACGTTCACACGCCGGCCCATGGCACGATGATCATGCGATGCTCAAAGCCGGTGCGATAGGCGGTGACGCGGAATACATCGGCAAGGATAGCATCGGACAGCGCTTCGGCCGGCGCGCCTTGCGCTGCCAGCCGGCCTTCCTGCATCACCATGACCACGTCGGCATAGCGCGCGGCGAGGCCGAGGTCGTGAGTGACGACGATGGCCAGGATGCCGCTGTCCGCGGCGGTGCGCAGATTCTTCATCACCTCGATCTGAAAGCGTGGGTCGAGCGCAGCGGTCGGCTCGTCGGCGAGGATCACCGGCGCTTCCACGGCGAGCACGCGCGCCAATGCGACGCGGCTGCGCTCGCCGCCGGAGAGCTCGGTGGCGGGACGAGCGCTGAATTGCGTCACGTCGGTCGCCTGCATCGCGCGTTCGACGGCGGCTTCATCGGTGGGTGACAGTCGCGCCGGATCGGTCGCGCCGTGCGGATAACGCCCCAGCGCCACGATATCGCGCGCCGGCAACGGCCAATGCACCATGTGGCCTTGCGGCAGATAGCCGAAACGCTTGGCGCGCTCGCGCAACGATAATGATGCAAGCGCGTCGCCGCCGACATGGATCGCGCCGCGCGCGGGCAGCAGCCCGGCCAGCGCGCGCAGCAGCGTGGTCTTGCCGGCGCCGTTCGGCCCGACCAGCGCGACGAGATGCTGGCGCGGCAAGGCCAGCGAGATGTCGTGCAGCACTTCGCGTCCGGCGAGGGTGACGCTCAGTTTGTGCGCGGTGAGGAAGGCATCCATCATCCGACGCCGCCTCCCAATGCGCGGCGCTCGCGCATGATCAGATAGAGGAAGAACGGCACGCCAATCAGCGAGGTCAGCACGCCGACCTTGATGTCACTGGTGGAGGGAATGATGCGCACCGCGATATCGGCGGCGAGCAGCAGCGCCGCGCCGGCCAATGCGCTCGGCACCAGGAGCCGCGCCGGATCGTAGCCGACCAGCGGTCGCATCAGATGCGGCGCGATCAGGCCGATGAAGCCGATGGTGCCGGTCACCGCCACCGCGCCGCCGACGCCGAACGCGACGCCGAGAATCATGATCAGCCGCAACGCGCCGACATGGACGCCGAGGCTTTGCGCGGTTTCCTCACCGAGGCTGAGTGCGCGCAACGCGTTGCGCTGGCTCATCAGGATGATGGCGCCGATGGTGATGAACGGCAGCGCCAGCATCACATGGCGGAAGCTGCGGTCCTCCAGCGAGCCGAGCAGCCAGAACGCGATCTCCAGCGCCACGAACGGATTGCTGGAGAGGTTCATCGCCAGCGCGGTGGCCGCGCCGGCAAGACTTGATATCGCGAGGCCGGCGAGAATGAGGATCAGCAGGCC
Source organism: Xanthobacteraceae bacterium (assembly GCA_051954235.1). GTDB lineage: Bacteria > Pseudomonadota > Alphaproteobacteria > Rhizobiales > Xanthobacteraceae > 62-47. The sequence continues at coordinate 54,735 of JBQCHY010000116.1, read as the reverse complement.
AGCGTTACGCCCGGCCACCACCAGCAGCGCGAAGACCGACACGAACGCCATCACGATTGCCGCGCCAGGCAACGCATAGGAGCGCACGTCGGCGAGGCCGAGCGCGATCACCAGCACCGCGCCGAACGCCGCCGCTTGCGGCGCGCCGAACAGCGACGGTGAGGCGAGCGGATTGCGCAGCAGCCCTTGCAGCGCCGCGCCGGAGAGGCCGAGAATGGCGCCGATGGCGACGGCGAGGATGGTGCGCGGGAGCCGTATCTCCTGCACGATCACGCGATAGACGTCGCTGCCGCCGCCGAACAGCGTGTCGAGCACCGTCAACGGCGTCATCCGCACCGGTCCGACGCCGAGCGAGATCAGCGCCAGCAGCACGACGAGAAGCCCCATGGCGATGATGGTGCTGGTCCGTCGTTTGGCTGCGGCGCTCTCTGTCACCATGTGGCGTGGAAGCCTCCGTAGACCGCAGGCCCGGTGGTGCCGTAGTTGAGCACTTCCTGATAGCGCTCGTTAAAAATGTTCTCGCCGCGCGCGAACACCTTCCAGTTATTGTCGATCTTGTATTCAGTATAGAGATCGACGCGGGTATAGGCGTTGAGCGGATTCAACTCGTTGTTGCTGCTGAAACGCTTCGAGACCATCAGGATGCGCGGCTCGATCAGCCAGCGATCGGTCGGCGTGATGGCGAGCGCGATGCGCGCCAGGTGCTCGGGGCGTCGCGCCAAGGTCAGGCCGGTGGAAAGATCCTTGGCTTGCAGCCAGGTGTAGGCGGTCTTGAGCCGCAGTGTTCCCGGCATCACGTCGACGTCGGCGCCGACTTCGAGGCCCGAGGTTTCTGCGCGCGCGACGTTGATGTAATGCCCGAACGGCTGTGTCGGTGTCGGATCGAAGGTGAAGTCGATCAGGTTGCTGAACTTGTTGTAGAAGCCGGTGAGCGACAGCGTCACGCGGCCGTTGAACAGGCTCTGATCGATGCCGGCATCGTAACCGAAACTCTCTTCCGGCTTGAGGCCGCTGTTGCCGTAGTTCGGCTCATAAAGCTGATACAGCGTCGGCGCCTTGGCGCCGGTGCCGGCGCTGGCGCGCAGCTTGGTGCCGGTCTCGCTGATATTGTAAGCCGCTGTGGTGCGCCACGTCGCGAAGGTCGCGACATCGACCACGTCATCGACGCGGCCGCCCACCGTCACACTCAGCCGCTCGCCGATCGGCAGCTTCCACAGCGCGAACACCGAGTTGGTGTCCTTCGTCGCGTTCAGCGTGGAGATGCGCGGCGTCGGCACCGGCAGGATGGTCGCGCCGAAGGATTCGGCGGTGTCGTGTTGCGTGCGCGCTCCGTAGATCAGCGAGCCGGCGGCGGCCATTTTCAGATCGCCCTGGTATTCCGCGCCAAAGCTGTTGCCGCGGAAATCGGTGGACGTGGCGAAGCTGTTGGCCGGCAGCACGTTGATGCCGTAGGACGAATAGTCGTTGAAAGTGCGGTCGATCTGGGTGGCAAACGTGGTGATGCTTTGCGTCAACATGCCGCCGAGCGAATCGACCGTCGCCTTGGCCCAGATCTGCTGCTGCAACTGGTTGGAGTTCGACGGCGTATCAGGCGTCGCGCCGAACGAGGCGTCGTAGGCACCGCGCGTGAACGTGGACATCACGCCGGCATCGAAGCGAAAGCCTTCGCCGGCATCGTAGCCGACGCGGGCCGAGCCGCCGATGCGGTCCATGCCGTCCTTTTCGAGATTCGGATACTTCGCCTCGATTGACGGGATGCGATAACCGTAGCTGGAGAAGCCGTTGGTGTGCTGGCCGCTGCCGGTGACGGCGTAAGTCCACGGTCCGCTGGAGCCGCTCATCGACGCGGTGGTCGAAGCGGTGCCGTAGCTGCCGCCTTCGGTACGAATGCTATACTGCGCCGGGCCGCTGCCCTTCTTGGTGATGATGTTGATGACGCCGCCCATCGCATCGGAGCCGTACAGCGCGCTTTGCGGTCCGCGCAGCACCTCGACGCGATCGACGGTGCCGGGCGCAACGAGCGCGAAATTGAAATCGCCCGCCGCGCCGCTCGGATCGTTGACGCGGATGCCGTCGATCAGCACCAGCGTTTGTCCGGTGTTGGCGCCGCGCAACATTACGCCGGTGGTGCCGGCCGGGCCGCCGGCCTGCGTCACCATCAGGCCCGGCACCGAGCGCAGCGCGTCGGTGAGAGATGCGGGATTGCTGGTCGTCAGTGTGTCGCCGCTGATGACGCTGATAGCGTTGCCGGTGGAGCCGATCGGCTCCGGCGCGCGGCCCGCCGTCACCACGATATCGGGCAATTGCTCCAGGCGTGATTGAGCATTCGCGTCTCCGCAAATCGGAGACAACGCAAGACAGGCTGCCGTGCCGGCAGCGACATTTCGCAGATTCATCGTAGCCCCTTTCGTCGACCCACCGTCGAACGTGTCAAGTTCGTCAACGGCCGGTCTCCTGGCTCGCGGTCGTTATCCGGATCCGCCTTCCCGGACCTGCTTGTGAGGTCCAGTGGCTTCGTGGATTGGATGACCGCTTACAGTTGCGGGGGCAGCCGCGGAATTGGAGATCGGTCTCTCAACTCAAGAGATCTCCGCACCGCATTCCCGTTTCACCTCCGTCGGAACGTCCTCGGGAGGCACCGATGACGGTGCCAAACAAGCACAGCGGCGCTGCGCACGCAACTGTGATCTTGGAACGGGGCAGGCGTTTTGACGCGCCCGCTGCTATTGTCGGAATTTGTTGCTTGTCTGCGCGCCGTTTCGCGGTATTCGTTGCCGCTCAATCGAACACCCAGCCGGGTTGTTCTGCAAACGATATAAAGACCTAGAAAACACGCGGTGCCCAAATGACACAACATGATCGCGACGACGCTGCGCAACGTGCGGGCAAGGCCGGTCAGACCATAGATGCCCATGCGGAGCGCGAGGCGGCCGCCAAGGCGGTGCGCGACAACATGGCGAGATTGAAGGCGTTGCGATTGGCGAAAGAAGCCGCGTCGCCGACGCCTTCGATCAAGCGCGCGAAGGCTGGATCGAAAGCCGGCGGCAAAACAGCCGGCAAGACTTCAGGCACGAAAGCCGAGCAAGGGCAGGACCTGTCGGCGTGGCTGGCCAGCCAACGCAGCGGCGGTTATCGGACCTGATAGAGCGCAGCGTCGGATCGTCAGCCGATCGTGCTGATGCGCGATTACTTGTTTCTACGCTAGCGCAGTTCGAACTCGATCGAATGACTGCGCAACGTACTTCACCTCTCCCCAACGGGGAGAGGTCGGAGCCGTAGGTTCCGGGCGAGGGGGAACGATCATCACTGAGGCAGTAACCCCTCACCCCAACCCTCTCCCACAAGGTGAGAGGGAGCGCGCATCGTTTGGCGGAGGAGCTTCCCCCAAAATCAGGAATTACTAGCCGGTCGGCAGTTGAATCATCGACCGCGTCTTGGTGGCGGCGTCGTAGACCTGCACCTGCAGCATCTGATAGCGATGCTTCAGCGCCAGCCCGGCTTCCTCGGCGGCTTCGACAGTGGCGTGGTGCGACTTGAAGTGACCGTCCACCACCAGCGAGTAACCTTCGGTCGGGGCCTTGTCGGCACGCACCACGGCTTTGCGCTGCTGCGGTTCGTCGAGTTCGAGCTTCGGCTTCTTCATCTCTTCTCCATGAAGCGATCTCGCCCGCCGCGACGGATGCGGCGCTTTGACAAGATCGCCTGATTGGCATGTCCTGTGAGGGCAACGGCTCGCCGGGGACGCTCATCAACGAGCGTCAAGCGAATCTGGATGCGTTGCGGGTATCCGGCTTTTTATACCGGGCGCGGCAAAGGTACAAAGGATTTCGCCGCTTCGGTTGGCCGTCCCTGCGGTTCGGCGGAGAGTTCCATGCCGTCGTGCGGCCATGAAACTTGTGTTGATTTTGCTATATAAAGGCAGGCCGGTCCTTGTTCCGGCAGGGGGAGCGCAAGATGTTCGGCGGGAAGCGTCAGCCCGATAAACGTCGATCCGAGGAGAAGCCGGCCAAGCCGAAGCGGCCGCCGCCGCCTCCCGACGAACTGGAGGATGCCGGCGATATCGCCACGCCGGAGCCGGATCGCGACGACGAGCAGCGCGGCCTCTGATCGGGCGTCCGCCGCCCTGCCGTCCGGAGGGCAGTCATGCGCCGCCGCTCATCGACAAATCGCTGTCGGGACTGATAATTACCGCGCCGGTTGAAAGGAGCCGCGCACGGCATGGTCGACGGAGTTGCCAATCCTCCGCGGGAGCGGGACGCGACGTTGCGCACGCTGACGGGAATCTCCATCGCGCATTGGGTCAGCCACTTCTACATCCTGGTGCTGCCGATGCTGTTCCCGTTTCTCAAGAACCAGCTCGGTGTCGGCTTCGTCGAACTCGGCTTCGCGATCACCGTGTTCGCGGTGGTGTCGGGACTGACGCAGGCGCCGATCGGCTATCTGGTGGACCGGGTCGGCGCGCGGCTGATCCTGCTGATCGGCCTCGTCGTCGGCGGGCTCGCCTTCGGTCTGCTCGCGTTGCACCTTAGCTATGCCAACCTGATCGTCTGCGCCGCGGTGCTCGGCCTCGCCAACAGCGTCTATCACCCGGCGGACTACGCCATTCTTGCCGCGCATATGGACGAGACGCGGATGGGGCGCGCGTTCTCGATCCACACCTTTGCCGGCTTCTTCGGTGGCGCGGTGGCGCCGGCCATCGTTGCGGGATTGCTGCTGGCGTTCGGCGGGCGCGGCGCGCTACTGGTCATCGGCGCGGTCGGGCCATTGGTGGCGTTGCTGTTGGCCGCGATGCGAATCCCGGATGCGGGTGCTGCATTGTCATCGGCCCGCGGTGTTGCGCCAAAGGTGTCGATGATGACGCCGGCAATTATGTTGCTGACGGCGTTCTTCCTGCTGCTCGGCCTGTCGAATTCCGGTCTTAGTTCGTTCGGCGTGGTGGCGCTGATGAGCGGTTACGGCAGTTCGCTGTCGAGCGCGAACCTCGCACTCACGGCATTTCTCGGCGCCAGCGCCACCGGCGTTCTCGCCGGCGGCTGGCTGGCGGACCGCACCGCGCGCCATGGCCAGGTTGCGGCGGTCTGCTTCGGCATCAACGCGCTGATCGTGCTGATGATCGCGGTGACGGCATTGCCGCCGGTGTTGCTGGTGACGGCATTGACCGTGGCCGGTTTCCTCAGCGGCGTGATCGCTCCGTCGCGCGACATGATGGTGCGCAACGCCGCGCCGCCCGGCGCCGCCGGCCGCGCCTTCGGCATCGTCTCGACCGGATTCAATCTCAGCGGCATTGCCGGCCCGCTGCTGTTCGGCTGGATCATGGATCAGGACATGCCGCACTGGGTGTTCGGCGCGTCGGCGATCTTCATGGGCTTGACGGTGCTGTTGGCGCTGATTCCCGAACGCAGCGCAGATATTCAGAAGAAGCCGGCGGTTGGGATTCTGCCGTCCTGAGTCGTCGGCCTATCGACCCGCCATTGCGAGGAGTACCCGGATCGGTGCTTCGCACTGTCCGGGCACAGGCTCCGCGAAGAAGCAATCCAGACTCCTGAAGAAGACTGGATTGCTTCGCTTCGCTCGCAATGACGACTGAAAGCTCTAGCCTTGTGCGAATTGCGGTGCCTGGCCGTTGCGTCGCAGGAGCCGTTCGCGTTCGGTGTTGGGCCAGAGCAGCAGCAGGCCGAGCACGCCGGCGGAAATCATCACGATGCCGTTGATGACGAAGCCATGCAGATAACCCTGCATGATGTCGCCGCCTGCGTGTTGAATGATGCTGCCCATCACGGCGGGGGCGATGATGCCGGCGAGCGTGTAGATCGCGCCGTAAATCGCGATCACCGCGCCACGCTGCGACACCGGGGTGAATTCACCCAGCATCGGCGGGCACACCACGTAGATCGCGCCGCACAAGCCGGAGCCGATCACCAGAAACGCGATGCGCATCGCGGCGCTGTCGGCATGGGGCATCGACAGCAGGATCAGGCCGCCAAGAACCAGCGGCGAGGCGCCGAGCACGCCGCGTGCGCCGCGCGTTGACATGCCGCGCGCCACCAGCCGCTGCGACAGCCAGCCGGTGAGGATGACGATGCAGGCGCCGAATACCCACGGCAGCACCGAGATTAGGCCCGCTGCATGCTGGGAGAATCCCAGGCCTTGCACGATGAAGGCGGTGAACCAGGTGAGGCCCAGCGACAGCGCCCAATAAGCGCCGAAGGTCGCGACGCAGCAGCCGATGAAGGTCGGCGAAGTGAGAAGATGCGCGTAGGAGAAGCGGGTCTCATGGGCGGCCTCGGTGGCGGACGGCACCAGCGGTCCTTCCTTGCCGAGCAGGAACCACACCGCCGACCATAACAGGCCAACGATGCCGAGCGCGGCGAACGCATGGTGCCACGAGTAATTGACGATCAGCCAATTCAGCGACGGCACGGCGAGAATGACGCCGAAGGCGGAGCCTTGCGACAGCACCGCGGTCGGCAGCGTGCGCTTCTCGTCGGGAAACCATTTGTAGATCGCGTGGACGGCGACCGAAAACGCGGGGCCTTCGCCGGCGCCGAGGATGATGCGGCAGATCATCAACGTCACGAAACTGCCGGTTCCGACAATAGGAAATTGTGCCAGGGCCCAGATCAGCGCCAGCGCCAGCAACACCCAGCGCGTCGCGACGCGATTGACGATGAAGCCGACGACGATGGCCGAGATCGAGAACAGGAAGAAGAACGACGATCCGAGCAGACCGAACTGTTCGGCGTCGAGTTTCAGGTCGGTCATGATCGGGACGGCGGCGAGGCCGACGACGATCTTATCGGCGAAGTTGACCACCATGAACAAGAACAACAGGAACGTGATGCGCCACGCTCCCTTCGGAGTCGGCTGTGCCGTCATGCGCGTCTCCCCCGGCCGTCTCCGGCTTCTGCCGGTTCGATTGAGGCCATCCGCGATGCTACCCGCTGATTTGGCTCAAGAGCAATCGTTGATTTGGTAAGAATTGTATCGACGATCCACCGCCTGAGGTCATCGTGATTTGGCATTGCAACACGGTTATGCTTGTTCACCCGCGTACCAGGTGATGCCCATCCGATGTTGAAAGTCGCCAATCTCAGCAAGAGTTTTCGTTCGGCGCAGGAGACCGTGCATGTGCTGCGCGGTGTCGCCCTTGCGGTGGCGCGCGGCGAGAGTGTGGCGCTCACCGGCGAATCCGGCAGCGGCAAGAGCACGCTGCTGCATCTGATCGCCGGGCTCGACGAGGCCGACGGCGGCGAGGTGTGGGTGGAAGACGCATCCGTTACTGGATTGCCGGATGCCGGGCGTGCTGCATTGCGGCGCACGCGGCTCGGTCTGATCTTCCAGCAGTTCAATCTGGTGCCGAGCTTGTCCGTCGCCGACAATCTGGCGTTTCAGGCGCGCCTTGCGGGGCAACATGATCCGGCGTGGCTAAGTGAACTGATTGCGCGGCTCGGCCTCGATGCATTGCTGAAGCGATATCCCGAGCAACTGTCCGGCGGGCAGCAGCAACGCGTTGCCATCGGCCGCGCGCTGGCGGTGAAGCCGGCGTTGCTGTTGGCCGACGAGCCGACCGGCAATCTCGACGAAGCGACCGCCGACGAGGTGGTGCACCTCATTCGCGATCTGGTGGCGCGGTCTGGCTGCGGACTGTTGATGGTGACGCATTCGGCGCGGTTAGCTGCAATGCTCGACCGGCGACTGCATCTCAGTGGCGGAAAGCTGACATGAAACGCGCGGCATGGGTGCTCGCGGTGTTGTTGAGCCACTGGCGGCGGCATCCGATGCAACTCGCGACCTTGCTGGTGGGATTAATTGCCGCCACCGCGCTGTGGAGCGGCGTGCAGGCGCTCAATCAGCAGGCGCGCGTCAGTTACGACCGCGCTGCCGCGCTGTTCGGCGGCGCGCGCACCGCGATGCTGATCGATCCGGCGCACGCCACGTTCTCGCAAGCGGCCTTTGTCGCATTGCGGCGCGGGGGATGGCCGGTGTCGCCGGTTCTGGAAGATCGCGTGCAGGTGAACGGCCGCTCGGTGCGGTTGCTCGGCATCGAACCGGTCACCATGCCGACAGAGACGGCATCGAGTTCGGCAATCGCGCGAAACGATCTGCATGCTTTCGTCGCGCCGCCGGGGCAAACGCTGGCGGCGCCGGAGACGCTTCGCGATCTTGGCCTCGCCGCGGGCGTAACGCCGCACATCAACGATGCCGTCGAACTGCCGCCGTTGCAATCGCGGCCACAACTCGCGCCCGGCGTCCTGATCGTCGATATCGGCGTAGCGCAGCGCGCGCTCGGCAAGCCGGAACGAATCTCGCGATTGTTGCTCGGCAGGACCACGCGCAGCGCTCACGATCTGCCGGACAAGGTTGCAGGCACGACGTTGCAATGGATCGCGCCGGACAGCGAAACCGATCTCGCGCGGCTGACCGACAGTTTTCACCTCAACCTCACGGCGTTCGGATTGCTGTCGTTTCTGGTCGGGTTGTTCATCGTCAATTCGGCCATCGGTTTGGCGTTTGAGCAACGGTTGCCGACGCTGCGAACGCTGCGTGCTTGCGGCGTCTCCGCGCGCTCGCTGAACGTCGTCGTGGTGATCGAGCTGGTGACGCTCGCGTTGCTCGGCGGCCTGATCGGATTGATCGGCGGCTACGTCATTGCCGCCGCACTGTTGCCCGACGTCGCCGCCAGCCTGCGCGGCCTCTACGGCGCGCAATTGCCGGGCACGCTGTCGCTGCAGCCGCAATGGTGGCTCGCCGGCATCGCGATGAGTGTGTTCGGCGCGCTGGCCGCTGCTGCCGCGAGTCTCGTGCGAATGGCGCGGTTGCCGCTGCTCGCTGCCGCACAACCTTATGCATGGCAACAGGCGCAGCGGCTCTGGCTGTGGCGTCAGGGCGCGCTGGCGGTTGCGATGCTGATCGCGGCTATCGGCATTCTGCTGTTTGGCGATTCGCTGCTAGCGGGCTTTGCCGTGCTCGCAGCGTTGCTCTTGTCGGCGGCATTGGCGCTGCCGGTCCTGCTCGATGGCGTGTTGCGGCTCGGCGGGAAGGGCGCGCGCAATGCGTTGCCAGCATGGTTCTGGGCCGACAGCCGCCAGCAACTGCCGGGGCTGTCGCTCGCCTTGATGGCGTTGCTGCTGGCGCTGGCGGTGAATGTCGGCGTCGGCACCATGGTGCAGAGTTTCAGCGCGACGTTCGTTCAGTGGCTCGACGGTCGCCTGTCAGCGGACGTCTATGTCAGCGCCGCGAACGAAACCCAGGCCGCCGAAGTCCAGCGCTGGCTCGCGGCGCGCAGCGATGTCGCAGCCGTGCTGCCCGGCGCGCGAGCCGAGGTGCAGATCGAGGGTGCGCCGGTCGAGATCATGGGTCTTGCCGATCATACGACCTATCGCGAGAACTGGCCGCTGCTGCGGTCCGTCGCCAATGGCTCGGATCGGCTGCATGCGGGCGATGCCGCGTTCATCAGCGAGCAACTGTCGCGCCGGCTTCATCTCGATGTCGGCAGCCGTTTGCGAATCCCCGCGCCCGGCGGGGACTGGTCGCTGGACGTCGTCGGCGTCTATGCCGACTATGGCAATCCGAAAGGGCAACTCGCCGTTAACATCGATGCGCTGCTGCGGCATTTCCCCGATACGCCGCAGACGCGCTTCGGCCTGCGCGTCGCGCCTGAACATATCGCCAACGTGATCGCGGCGATGCGCGCGGCGTTTCACCTCGACGCGCGACAACTGGCCGATCAGGCGACGGTGAAGGCGGAATCGAAACGTATCTTCAATCGCACCTTCGCGGTCACCGCCGCGCTCAACACTTTTACGCTCGGTGTTGCCGGCATTGCGCTGCTCACCAGCCTTTTGACGTTGAGCGGATCGCGCCTGCCGCAACTGGCGCCGCTGTGGGCCATCGGCATCACGCGCGAGAAGCTGGCGGTGATCGAGCTTTTGAAAACCATGGCAGTGGCGCTGGTCACCGCGCTGCTGGCGTTGCCGCTCGGTCTGCTGGTGGCGTGGTGCCTGATTGCGGTGGTTAACGTGAAAGCGTTCGGCTGGCGGTTGCCGTTCCAGGTGTTTCCGATGCAATTGCTCGAACTGCTCGCCGTCGCCATGGTGGCGGCCTTGCTTGCGACGCTGCTGCCGATCCTCAAGCTGGCGCGGATGCAGCCCGCGACACTGATTAAGATTTTCGCCAATGAGCGCTGATCGCAAAATCTCACGGCGCGTCTTTGCAGTCGGCCTCGCGTGGCTCGGCTTCGGCGGCGCGCGCGCGTGGGCGCAAGGCTTTGCCGGGCTCGGCGGTGAAGCGGCGGGCTTCGCGCCGGTGACGCCGGGAAAGCGCTTTGTCTTCCCGGACGACTTCGGCGCGCATCCGGAATTTCGCATCGAGTGGTGGTACGTCACCGCCAACCTGCGCGATGCCAATGGTGTGGCTTACGGCGCGCAATGGACGTTGTTCCGGCAGGCGATGGCGCCGGGTCCGCAACGCGAGGGCTGGGCCAATCAACAGGTCTGGATGGGGCACGCCGCGGTGACCAGCGCGAGCGTGCATCGCTTTGCCGAGACGTTCGCACGCGGCGGCGTCGGACAAGCGGGTGTCGAGGCGTCGCCGTTCGAGGCGTGGATCGATGCGTGGCGAATGTCGGCCATGCCTCCGCTGTCGAACGAGGCGTTCGCGCCGTTGCAATTAACGGCGGCGGGCACCGACTTTGAATATACGTTGCGGCTCGATGCCGAACGGCCGCTGGTGTTGCAAGGCGACCAGGGCTATAGCCGCAAGTCCGAACGCGGGCAGGCGTCGTATTACTACAGCCAACCGTATTTCAACGCGAGCGGCAACGTCGTAATCGACGGCAAGCCGATCGCAGTAACAGGGCCGGCATGGCTCGACCGCGAATGGTCGAGCCAGCCATTAGCGGCGGACCAGACCGGATGGGATTGGTTCTCGCTGCATCTCGACGGCGGCGACAAGATGATGCTGTTCCGGCTGCGGCAGAAGGACGGCGGACACTACTTCGCCGGCAACTGGATCGGCCGCGACGGCCAATCGGTTCCGCTATCGTCCGATGCGATCGCGATGACGCCGCTCGCCTTCACCGATGTCGCCCAGCGACGCGTGCCGACGCAATGGCGCGTCGTGGTGCCGTCACGCGGCCTCGCCGTCGATTGTACACCGCTCAATGCGCGGAGCTGGATGGGCACAAGTTTTCCCTATTGGGAAGGCCCCATCGCCTTTCATGGCAGCCATAACGGCGTCGGCTATCTGGAGATGACCGGGTATTGATACGAGCCGTGTCCGAGTGCTCGCAATGACAAAAAACTTGCCGTCATGGCCGGACCTGTTCCGGCCATCCACGTCTTTTATGATGCGCTGTGAAGACGTGGATGCCCATGACAGGCACGGGCATGACGACTTCTACGTCCTCCTATACCCGGAAACGCAAAGGGCGCGATCCCGATCGGGAGCGCGCCCTTGCTGTTCGTCACGTCACCCGGGTGGGTGAAATCCTCTTACTTCGTGAACGGACAGCCGCTGTCCTTCGCGGACGGATAGGCGGTGTCGCCGGGGACGGTTGCCAGTAGCTTGTAGTAGTCCCAGTCGCGCTTGCTTTCCTCGGGCTTCTTGACCTCGAACAAATAGAGGTCGGACACCATGCGGCCGTTGGCGAGCACCTTGCCCTTCGACGTGAAGGCGTCGTCGACCGGCAGTTCTTTCAGCTTCTTGACCACGGCGTCGGAGTCCTTGGTGCCGGCGGCCTTCACTGCCTTGAGGTAGGACAGGGTTGCCGAATAGGTGCCGGCCTGGATCATGCTCGGCATCCGGCCGGTGCGCTTGAAGAAGCGTTCGCCGAAGGCGCGGGTCTTGTCGTTGAGGTCCCAGTAGAAGCTCTCGGTCAGCACCGTGCCTTGCGCGGCCTTGAGGCCGAGGCCGTGGACTTCCGAGGCCGTCAGCAGCAGAGCAGCTAGCTTCTGGCCGCCGGCGACGATGCCGAATTCAGCCGCCTGCTTGATCGAGTTGATGGTGTCCACGCCGGCATTGGCCAGGCCGATGACTTTGGCCTTCGAGCTTTGCGCCTGCAACAGGAAGGAGGAGTAGTCTGACGTATTGAGCGGTATCCGTACCGCTCCGAGCACCTTGCCGCCCGCCGCTTTCACCACTTCGCTGGTGTCCTTCTCCAGCGCGTGGCCGAAGGCGTAGTCCACCGTCATGAAGTACCAGCTATCGCCGCCGGCCTTCACCATCGCGCCGCCGGTGCCGACCGCCAGCGCGTGGGTGTCGAACGCCCAGTGGAATCCGTAAGGCGAACAAGACGCGCCGGTGATGGCCGAGGAGGCCGCGCCGACGACGATGTCGATCTTCTTTTTCTCCTTGGTGACTTCCTGCACTGCGAGCGCGACCGACGAAGTCGTCAGTTCGGTGATCATGTCGACGCCGTCGGTGTCATACCATTTACGCGCGATGCTGACGGCGAGGTCCGGCTTGTTCTGGTGATCGGCCGCAACGATCTCGATCTTGTGGCCCAGCACTTCGCCGCCGAAATCCTCAACCGCCATCTTGGCGGCCTCGATCGAGGTCTTGCCGCCGTAGTCGGCGTAGACGCCGGACTGGTCGTTCAGAATGCCGATCTTGACGCCCTGCGCGAGTGCAGGAACCGCGGCGAACAGGCTGCATGTCGCAACCGCCGCCGACCAAACGCCCAACTTCCCGATTCGAGATGCCATGTGTTGCCTCCCAGCAAATTTGTTCCGGTCAATCAATCAATGGAAGCTGCGCTGTGTGCGGAGCTTCCCCATCGCATCGGCTTTAACAAACCCCGCCATGCGAGTCACGGCTACCGACCTTCAACCTTCGGCTGGGTCACGCACATCCGATGCGCAAATTTGCCGCAAGCGGTGAGCCATGCGTAGCATTGCGCATGGCTTCGTTGCAGTGCAGCGGAAGGGATCGGGAAGTCGGATCTTCTATCTTCGCGGCTCGCGGGCTGCCGATCTCAACCCTAGCCCGCGAAACGATGTGCGATGCCTTTGATCCACGACGCTCGCTGCACTGCGGCTCCCGCGAGGGCGCCGGAAATGCTGCCGGAACGGAGGATCTGGTAGATCGGCGATTTCTTCGAGCCGAACAGGATTTTGTACGGCTCATCACCGATGGTGAAATCGAGTTCGCGATCGCCGACGCCGATAGCATGTTTCGCGACCATCTCGAAAAGCAGCGAGCCGAGCGACTGGCTCTTGTAACTGTCATGATCGAAGCCGGTGAGAATGATCAGCAGCGAACCGTTGTGCGACAGACTCATGGCCCCCGCGATCGGCACGCCGTCCATCGACACGCTGTAGACGCGGCTCAGTGTCGCCTGTGCGCGGATCGCGACGTCGAGATAGAAATCGAAATAGAGCTGGTCCTGTAACAGGTCTCCAGTGTCGAAGCGTTGCCGACGATACTCCCGCATCTTGTGGAATGTGGCTTCGATCGCCGCCGCATCGGTTAAACGATCGAATGCCACCTGTCCCTTGCGATGCAACTGCCGGGATTTCTTGTCTAGCTCCTTGCAGTATGACGCCGAGATGTTGCTCGACCGCCAGGTAGCGTAGTCGGAATTCAGCGGCACCGCATAGGCGCCCATCGACATCTCCGAACAATCGGTCGCGCCGAACAGCTTTTGCAGCGCTATCGAGCGTGACCGCAGCTTTCGTATCCGCAAGATGTCGTAGGGCTTCAACACCGCGTTGATGCGCTTGCAGGTGAAGGGATCGGCGGCAACCATCTCGACGGCCGTTTCGCTGGCGACAGGCGCTATATAGTCGGACACGCCGAGATCCGCGAACTCGATGGTGCGCAGCCCGCGATGGCGCCGGCGCACCAGCGGCAGCACCATGACGAGACGATTATTGACTGCATCGCGAACGGTCACGACGAGCGGGTCGACCTTCAGTTGCGGAGCGAGCATCTGATAGATCGCGTCGAGCCACATCGGATGTTGAAACGCGGATGCGGACGATTCGGCAAAGAGAGTTGTGTACTCTTCCGACAGGAAGTCGAACCGTGATGAGACGGCGACTGCGAACGCGGAGGACGCTCGGATATGACTTTTCATAGGGATCCAGATTGATTGGATTCAATTCACTTAAAGACGTATGACGACTTGGAAAATGAACGCTCGAGTTCTCCGCCATGACGCGGCTTGATCGTCGTGAGGTGCTTTCGCGCAGCTCCCCGATAGACCGGGTGTTTGAAATCGATGACCTGAAGCGAGCCAAGCTGGTCGAAACTGTGAAGGCCGTCCATCGACAGTTCGGTTTGGCCGTCCCAGTCGGCGATATGCCGTTCGTTGAAGCTGATCGGCGTCAACTCGGTGATTTCAAACCATGCGATGCCGGCGCCATAAGTCCGGTCGCAATTCTGTGCGGGTCGAAACAGGCGCCCTTCGCGCTGGACGATGCGGCCGGCGGGTCGGGAAAAACGGCTATCCGACTTTACGGGGTTGGTACGATGCGGCTTCCATTCGCCGTCGGGCGTTTCGCTGTAGAAGATCGAAAGTTCATCCTGCGTCGAGGCGCCGAACCAATCGACAGTCGCGAACAGCCACCACAGGCCGTCGTGCCGTAAGATCGTCGCGTCGGAGAAGACGGCGCCTTTCATCAGGACCGTGCTCAACTCCCACGTCCCGGGAAATTCGACCGCGCGATAAAGTTCGACGGAGCGGTTTTCACCCGTCTCCGGAATCATCCAGAATTCGCCGTCGTGTTCGAAGACGAATGGATAGGACAGATGATACGGGCGCTTGAGCACCGTCACCGGCGCGGCTGTAATCTGGCCGTCGGAAACCTCGGCGACCGAGATGACGCCTTTTTTGTCGGCGTAGGGGTATTCCTCGACGAACAAGAACGTCCGGCCATTTGCGCGATGCAGGAACGGATCGGCATAGAACCGGCCGCCGTCGTCCTGCACGACATTGAAGGGGCCCGCGCCGTCACGTAGCGCCACCTGCCAATGTTCCTGGCGCCGGAACGGCTTCATCACCAGATTCGCAGCCTTGTGCGCGATCATGCGCACGATGAATTCGGCAAGCGCCGCGCTTCGCGGCGCGACCAAGTCACCGGCCTCGCCGGCAGGCCGGGTGCTGGCGGAAGACAACGTGCGATCGATCAACGACAGGCAGCGGGAGAACGAATCCTGAAGCCCGCGCCCAATGAGGAATTTCTCTTCGATCGCCAATCGCGATGTCGCAAGAGTCCTGTTCTTGTCTGTATCATGGATAGCAAGCTGCGGAGGCTGCCGCGACAACAATGTCTCGATGAGAGCGCTGCTGTCGAGAGCGCCGTCATAGCGAAGTTCGAGCGCGTCGGAATAAGGTTGAGGGCGCTCCGACAGGTTGATGACGGTCTGACCGGGAATGTCTTCCAGAGCGGAGAGCGGGCGCCAAGCGGGGTCGGGATCGACCGGCTTTGCGAGCTTCCCGCTGGAGAAAGCCAACGACTCCAGTTTCAGCCAAAGTTGCTTCGTGCGTGCATAGGGCGGGGCGCTGTCGTCGAGAAACACCGCGACGTCGTAGCCTTTCGCGAGATGAAGCAGCAACTGACGATGCCATTCCCAAAGCCGGTGCCTCGGCAGAATGACCGCAAGATGCCTTCTATCTTTCCCTTGGGAGGTTCGAAGGTGTTCGACGCCGGAAACACGCGCCTGCGGACGCCGTAGCGACGGCGTCTCGTCCATCGGCAAATCTATTGTGCGTCGATCCCCGCACATCAAACTCGACCTCTGATTTTGCGCTGGCGCTGGCGCAGATCCAAAAACCAGTCCCAAACCTGGGTCGCGTATACTCCTTTGTGAGCCGGTCCGCCCTTGGTCTTCGAAATTAAGGTTGAGAGCCGAAACAGAGGCGCGGCCGGGGGCGAGCCTCGGGTCGTCGCTGTCCACGATATCGTCAATCTCTGTCGTCACGCCGATGTCTCCGACGTTCGCCCCGCATGAAGTGCCGTGATCGCCATCAGAATCCAGGTTTCCGGGCGGCGAAAGGGATCGTTGCTCATGCCGCCGAGGATGAGGCTGAAAATGCTGCCGAGCAGCGCGGCATTCAGAAAATTTAACGATGAATCCCGCCGCTGGCGGAGCGCCCCTCGCGCGATCCGGACGATTGCCATAGCCCAAAAGCCGTACCAGATCAGCAAACCGGGTGCCCCGAGTTCGGCGCCCAACCGCCCCGCGACGTTAAACGTCGGTGGCAGGTCGTCGAAAGTCTCGAACCAGTTGGTGACCTCATAGCTGTCCCAGGCCCACGACGGCAAGACCGGATAGGCGTGAAAGCCGAACTGCCCGAAGCCGACGCCGAAGATCGGATTGTGAGCGAAGATCGAGAGCTGCGCGCTGAACAGCGCCAATCGCGATGTGGTCGAGACGTCGTCCGCGGCGAGGGTGGCATCGACGTGATTCAAGGCAATCCACGGGACCAGGAGGACCGCGGCGAACACGGGAATGACGGCCACCAGCGCCAGCACGCCGAGCCGCATGCCGCGCATCAGACCCCAATAGATCAGTTCGGCGAAGATCAATCCGCCGAACATCAGCAGGCCGGTTCGCGAGTTGCTCAACAGCAGCATGCCCAGCGCGAGCAGGAGCGGCATGGCTGCGAGGATGGGTGCGTTGAGCAGGGGGCGATTCCTGGCCCGCACGCGATAGGCGAACAAGGCCCACGGGCAGGCGAAGCCGCAGAAGTAGGAGAGGTCGGGTGCCTCGAAGGCAAGGCTGATCAAGCGGCCGGTGACGCGCCCCTTCTCGTGCTCCGCCGTGTGCAGCAATCCGGTCGAGACCTTATAAAGAAGTTCGCCCGCGGACGAGAACCACGACAGGATCTCCGGCACGGCAAAGATCGCGCAAGCGATGACAGCCGCGATCAGCGGATTCACGAATAGCCGTTCGACGTCGCTCGCGCGCTGGAACGATGTCGTACAGGCGATTGCGGTCGCGATGCCAAAGATCAGAACGACGGAAGACGTTGCAAACTTATTGAACCCGCCGCGGCCGTGGAAAACCGAGGTCATGATTCCCTCGAAATTGACTGCAGCAGACACGAGAAGCCAGATCAGCAGGCACGTTGCGAAGATGAAAAGCGGTCGCGGGATCTGAATTCGGTTGAGCTGCGTCGTGACCGCGACCAGAATCACGGCCGTGAGGACGTAGACCGTCGCCGATCCTTTCAATTCGCCAAATGCGCCGATGCCTGAGAGGCCGGTGATCGGCAACAACAGGACAGCAAACCAGACCAGCCGGTCGAGCAGGATATCCTGCGCTCCTCCTCTCACGCCGATGGTGGTTCCTATGGATGTCATCGAAGCTATCGCGCCTTGGTCGCGATCTCACGTTCGCTTGTACGATCCCAATAGGCTTGCGACAGGCGAGCCCAGATCGAGGCCGGCACCAGTAGGGTGACGATTGTGCGGACCATGCCGACATATGCGGTGAGGCTCGTCGGATCGAGATGCCTTAACTGAATTCGCAGCCGCGACCACAATTGCGCGCTGCGGTTCTTGCTGCTGATGCTGGCCGAGTTTTTCTCGTAGATCAGGAGAACGTCGTCGAGGCATGCGATGCCGCCGTTCTTGTAGGCGCGCAGCATGAATTCGTAGTCTTCGGCGTGCGGATATTTCGTTGAATATCCGCCCAGCTTCTGAACGCTTGACGTCCGGAAGAAGAACGTCGGGTGCTTGAAGGCCGCGTTGTCTTGCAGCTTGCGCCCGATCGCTTCCCTGCCACCTGCCGTTCCTTCGAAGAACAGATGGTTGCCGTGCTCGTCCACGATGTCTGCGAAGGCTCCGAGCAGATCGGTGCCGGGATGCGCGTCCATATAGGCTTCTTGCTTTGCGACGCGGTTCGGCGCGCAGATGTCGCCGCAATCCATCCGCGCCACGAATTCGTAGCCATTCCCGACGATGTAATCGAGACCGTGGTTCAACGCAGCCGTGATACCCTGATTGCGGTTCAAGCGGAGCACGGTGATGTCGGCGTGCGGCGTGAGGATCTCGCTCACGGCGACACGTGAGCCATCGTCGACGATGACGATGTCAGCCGCTTCCGTCTGCGCCAAGAGCGAACCAACCGTTCGTGCCAGATCTTCACGAGACGGATTGTAGGCCGGCATCAGAAAGGCAGTTCGTCGCTTCATCTTCCAAATTGCTCCGTCGCGATCCCCGCCGTCATGCGAGATTTCAGTGAGGCGCCGCCCCCTGACGAGAACCGTGCTGCTCTATTAGAGATATCGTAGGCTCTTATCCGTTAAATCCTTCGGAATCCCGGAAGATACGGATTGCGGGGAATCGATGGATCGCAGAGAAGGTTTGTTAACTACCAGGCTCGCATGTTGCCGATGCATCGGCGTCGCCGCGCTCGTATGTGCGCTGTCGTCGCTATCCGCGGTCCAGGCACAACCATCGCCGCGTACAGTCGCAAGCGGTCTCTCGGTTCAGTTTACAGATAATTACTTGCATCTGCCGAACTGGCGTGAACGTCTTAACCTTGTGCATACCCTCGGCGCGACGATCGTGCGCATCGACCTCAACTGGCCGTGGATCGAGACAGCGCCGGGCCTTTATGATTGGTCCCTTTACGACGCTTACGCGGCGGAGCTGGAAAAGCTCAAACTGCGCCCGCTGTTCATTCTGAATCGGCCCAACCCCTTGCACGGCACGCCCTACGATGCGGTTGTCGACGGTGCGCGGCATCAAGGTCAGCAGCCGCCGACGACGCCGTCGCAGATCGCGGCGTTTACGCGATGGGCAACCGCGGCTGCGGAGCGCTATCGGCATCTCAATCCGATCTGGGAGATCTGGAACGAGCCCGACCAGGAAGGATTTTGGCCGCCGAGGCCCAATCCTCAACATTATGTCGCGCTCGCCCGCGAAACCTGCGTCGCGATCAAACGGCGTGTCCCGAACGCCTTCGTGACCGGCCCCGCTGCGGCGCAGATGCCCACGGTGTGGCGCCCGGAGAAGCCGCTCATGGAAGCGCTTCTGAACGACGAGACGCTTTTGTCGTGCCTCGATGCGCTCAGCCTGCACACGCATCGCTTCGGGCAGACGCCCGAGACCATTTCCAGGGACTACGCCATTCTCCGCAAGAACTATCTGGCCAAATGGCCGTCGGCGATCCCGCGCAAGCCGATCATCGACACCGAATGGGGTGACTCGGTCTATTCGTCCGGCATCTCCGAGGAGACACAAGCGCTTTGGCTACCGCGCATGATCCTTATCAATTTGATGGAGCAGGTCGATCTCACCAACTGGTACTGCCTGATCGACACCGGAGACAACGACGACGAGATGGAGGATCGCTTCGGACTGGTTCGCTCCGACGAAACGATGCGCCCGTCGTTTCAGGCTTACCAGACTCTGGTGCGTGAGATCGGCGGCATGTCCTTGCGCGAAACGATCGCCCGCTTCGATCCGTCGACCGCGCGAGGCATCACGATTTTGCGATTTTGCGACGAATCCGCGCAGCACTGTAAACTTGTGACCTGGACCACGGAGACAGGCGAGACGTCGCAGAAAATAGTTGTACCAGGCTGGCGCAGGTCAGGTCCCACGATCGATTACTTGGGGCGTGAGGATGTCTCACAACCGAACACAAATAGCGTTTTGGAGGTGCAGCCGAAGACCTCCGTCAGTTATCTCCCTGTGACTGTAGCACACTGATACAACAGCGTTTTTCGCGCTTCTGCGTTCACCTTGTTTTGCTTTTGCCGACCACTTTCGAAGTGGAGTCGGTAAGTATCCCACGCATGCGAATTTGAATTTGCGGCAGAGCGGGCCTTCACAACTGCTCCACCCTTTCAGTCGGTCGCGGGAGCATTTATGAAAATCATTCACGTCTGCGAAAGCCTCATTGGCGGCCCCGCCTCGTATCTCGAGGAGATCTTGCCGCAACAAATCCAACAGTTCGGCGCGGACAATGTTGTGGTGCTGGCGCCGGAAGCGCAGCGCAATTCGATTGCCTCATCGATCAACTGCGTTGTCGAAACCTATCAGCGAAAGGGCCGCGACATTCGCTCGGTTGTCGCGCTCGCTTTGGCGATTCGTTCATGTATCAAGCGGCACAATCCCGACGTGGTTCATTTGCACAGCAGTTTTGCCGGCGCCATCGGTCGGTTGATCATTCGCAAGTCGCGTTCGGACATTCGCGTGGTGTATTGCGCGCATTGCTGGGCTTTCGATCGTCCGCAGCAGACCATCGTGACCCGCCTCTATGCGAGGCTTGAACGCGTGCTCAGCCGCCGTGCCGATGCCATCGTGAACATCTCCCCGCACGAGGTGCCGCTTCTCCGGCGTGCCGGCATTCCGCTCGGCAACACCAAGCTGGTTGTCAGCGGCATCAAGGATCTGGCGCCGCTGCCCGATGCTGCCTCGTCGCCGCCAGCCGGGCCGATGCGCCTGCTGTTCGTCGGGCGGTTCGATTCCCAGAAGGGTGTCGACCTTCTGTTGCACGACTACGCGATGCTTGAGCCGGGCCGCGCGACATTGAGCCTCGTCGGGGCGAAGATCGTGGACAGCCGCGACCTGACGGTCCCTCCCGATGTCAAGCTTGTGGGATGGGTACCGCGCGAGACTTTGACGGCGATGTTCGCCGAGTTCGACGCCGTCGTGATGCCATCGCGCTGGGAAGGCATGCCGCTGCTCGCCATCGAGGTGCTACGCGCCGGACGCCCGTTGATGTGCAGCGACCACGGTGCCTTTCCCTACTTCATCAAGAACGGCGTGAACGGCGCCTTGATGGATATCAGTGCGCCCGGCTTTCTCGATCGCGCTCTGACGGTCTTCGAGAATGCCGATCGACCGGCGATGAACGCCGCGGCGCGCGCCACCTTCGAGACGATGTTCAACGCCGAGCGGATGAACCGCGACCTGATCGAATTGTACGAGAATCTCGTCGAAGAAACTCATCTGGTCAAAACGGCACCGACGGTTCGCCTCGACCAGAAGGGGCGGGACCAGATGGCCGGTCGCGGCGCCGTCGAAAAGGCGGCGCAATGATTGGCCTGATCGGCGATTTCTCTAACCAATGGTCCAGCGCGGCGCCATGTGCTGGCGCTGCCGCATATCGCAAAGGATGACTCGTTGCTTGTCGACGCAGCATTAGACACGGTGCGGAGCAGCCGGACATTGACGTCGCTGACGATCATGGGGCTGCGCGGACTGTCGTTGGCTGCCAAGTTCGCGCTGACGCTGTTTATTGCGAAGTTTATCGGCCTCGATACTTTGGGAGTTTACGGCCTCGTTGCCGGCGCCGCGGTGATCTTTCCGACGGTCGCCGGCCTTGGATTGATCCGCATCCTGAGCCGCAACGCCGTTACGCAGCAACTCGACGAAGTCACACAGGTGTTCCGCCGTTACTGGGGAGTTCAGGGAGCGATTTATGGGCTTATCGGCGTGGTCGGCCTGGGGATCGGCGTCTACCTTCAGGAAGCCGCGCTCGTTTCGATCGTTCTCGCCATCGTGTTTCTCGAGCATGTGAACAACGATCTGTTCGTCCTGCTCAATCATCTTTTGCGCCCGCTTCTGGCAAACGTGCTGATGTTCATACGCACGGCCGCATGGATCTGCGTCTACATGATTTTCGCGATTCTGTTCCCGTCGCTTCGCAATCTGCACGCGCTGTTGCTGTTCTGGATCGGCGGTGGGTTGCTGGCGATTGCGGGCTTCGCCTTTGCGGCGAGCGATTGGCCCTGGCTGAACGCCACGCCAGGAAGTGGATACAAGGATTGGCTCCTGCATCACTTCAAGGCATCCCGTACCCTCTACGTCAACGACATCGTCAATACGGTGGCGCAATATCTCGACCGTTATCTGGTCAGTCTGTTCATGGGGCTGGAGTTTACCGGCGTCTACGTGCTGTTCTGGTCCATCGGGAATGCTCTGAGCAACCTTGTCGATACAGGCATTGTCCAGGTGTCCGGACCAAAATTGATCGACGCACATGCGCGTCAGGACCGCTCCTATTGGGGCCTGTACCGGCGCCTGCTGGTCCACGCTGTGGCGATTGCGATCATGCTGGCGGTTGCGACCGGCATTCTCGTCGACATCGCCATTCCTTACCTGAATCGCCCGCTCGTCGCGGATTGGATGCCGGTGCTGTGGCTGGTGCTGCTCGGCTTCGTGCTTCGCGTGGTCTACGAGGTGCAGGGCACCGTTTTCTACAGTCGCTACAAGGATTCGTTCACGCTGTTCAGTGGATTGTTCGTCATCGTCCTATCAATTTTCGCCAATGTGACTCTAATTCCGACATTCGCGCTCAACGGCGCGGCTTGCGCGATTATCGTCTCCTATGGGGCCGGAATCGTCGCCCGTCATATGATGATAACGAGTTACTTCCGATGACCGCAGCAGCTTGTATTCCCGTGTCGGAGCTGGTCGCCGACGAAGCGCGGCCCGACATCGCTCTCTTTCTTCCGACGCTCTATAGCGGTGGAGCGGAGCGGGTGCAGATCAATCTGGCGAAGTATTTTCTCGAGCGCGGGCTCAAGGTCGATCTCGTCGTATGCAAATATTTCGGCTCCCTAAAGGATAAGGTGCCGAGCGGGGTTCGGCTGGTCAGCCTCGATGCCTCCAAGGTGATGTTCAGCCTGCCGGCCTACCTGCGCTATCTGCGAATCGCGCGGCCGCCGGTTGTTCTCAGCTCGGTCGAAAACGCCAACATCATTTCGTGTCTCGGGAAGATGTTCAGCCTGCATCGGCATCGACTTGTCGTTCGCCTCGACAATTCGCTGTCGGAGCCGGGGCTGCTGCCGTTGCAAATGCATCGTTGGCCGGTGATGGCGGCCATTGCATCAACGTTTCACGTCGCTGACGCGTTCGTCGCAGTGTCGCGCGGATTGAAGGCGCAGCTTCGTCAGGTTCCCGGCCTCGGCAAGAAGCCGATCCACCACATTTATAATCCGATCATCGGCAAGGAATTTGCCACGCAGGCTGTCGTTGCTCCTGAGTTGCCGCCCTCGATCAAGCCTGGGGATGCATTCGTGCTCGCTGTCGGCCGTTTGCACAAGCAAAAGGGCTATGGGCACCTGCTGTCGGCCTTTGCTCGTGTGGTCGAACGACGGCCTTCGCACCTCGTCATCCTCGGCGAAGGCGACGACCGCGACGAATTGCAGGCTTTGGCGGATTCGCTCGGCATCGCCCCCTATGTTCATCTTCTCGGATACAGGGCCAATGCGCTCTCCTATATGCGGCAGGCCTCCGTCTTTGCGTTGTCGTCACACGCCGAGGGCTTCGGCAACGTCATCGTGGAGGCTCTCGCATGCGGAACGCCGGTGGTCAGTACGGACTGTCCACATGGCCCTCGGGAAATCCTGGCCGACGGCCGCTACGGCACGCTTGTCCCGGTGGGCGATGTCGATGCGCTTGCGAATGCGATCGCCGCAAATCTGGATCGTCCCAAGCCAGCCATGTCGAACGAACTGAAGCAGCACCTTCAGCTTTTCTCGATCGACGCCATCGGCAGGCAATACCTCGAAGAACTCGATCTCCTCGCGCACACGACATCGCAAAGTGAACTGGCGAAAGCGACTTTCGCCTAATCAGCTTCTCATCTCGGTTACTCACATGACACATGCCGATCGCAAAACAATACCGACAGCCGATGCGGGCCAGAACACGCACATTGCGATTGTCGGCGCCGGTCTCAGCGGCTCGCTCGCGGCTGTCGTGCTGGCGCGGGCGGGTTACCGCGTCACGCTCATCGACAAGCACGCGGTCTGCCCCAAGCAGTTTCGCGTCGAGAAGGTTGCGGGCCGTCAGGTCGAGTTGATGCGAAAGCTCGGGGTCTTTGATGCCGTTGCGGCTGAAGCGACGTTGTTCCGTGATATTATCAATGTTCGCGCGGGTCACATCGTCGACCGCACGCGGAATCCGCACTATGGCATCCTTTACGATGACATCGTGCGTATTGTCCGCGCGCAGCTTCCGCCATCTGTCGATTTCCTGATCGACGACGTTCGGGATATTCAGACCGGTCCGCAGACGCAATGCCTGTCTCTGGCGAACAATGGCCCGATCATGCCCGATCTCATCATTCTGGCGACAGGGATGGCGGATTCGCTTCGGCACAAGGCTGGTATCGGTCGCCGGATCGTTGCCGAGAAGCAATCGATCTCGTTCGGCTTCACGCTCGCCCCGAAAGGCGAGCAGGCGTCGGCATTTCAGGCGGTTACCTATTACGGTGCGGGCGATTCAAACCGGATCGATTATCTCAACATCTTTCCGATCGGCGGCCTGTTGCGCGCGAACCTCTTCACGTTCCTCGATCAGGACGATCCGTGGATTCGCGCCTTCCGTCAGGATCCGATTGCTGAATTATGCAATGCCTTGCCCGGTCTTTCCGACTTCGTCGGCGGGCTGGAGCCGACGGATCGGGTGCAGAGCTGGGTGATGAATCTGTCGGTTGCGGAGAACGTCGATCAGGACGGTATCGTTCTTATCGGCGATGCGTTCCAGACGTCGTGCCCGGCGGCCGGAACGGGTGTCACCCGGCTGCTGACGGATATCGACAGGCTCTGCAATGTCCTGATCCCGCGCTGGGTCGAGACACCCGGGATGGGGAAGGACAAGATCAAGGAGTTCTATTCCGATCCCGTCAAGCAGGCGACCGACAACGAGGCCCTGCACATGGCCGGCTATCGGCGGTCATTCACCGTCGATCGCAGCTTGCGATGGCAGTTTCATCGCCGCCAGCATTTCGCGCGCCGCCGCATTGCCGGTTACTTCAAGCAGACCACAGCGCGCCAGCTCACAACGCCAAGTCACGCAGAAGCCATTTGACAGAGGGAATCAGGCGGCCATCGCGTGCGACGTCGGATCGATCGATATCGCTTTGGCTTTGATCTGGCGATGGCGCAACAGATCGATCAGCAGAGACACGTCGGACGGCCGATCGTCATCTGACGGTTCGAGGAAGATCACCTCGTCTGCCATGGCATAGAGGCCTAGTTCCGAATGCATCGCGGCCAGTTCGCCGCCATCGATGATGATGCGACCCAATCCGCGGGCCTGACGCAAGGCAACCAGCAGAGCATGGCGCATTTGCGGATCGAACGCCGCCAGGGGTGTCACGCCGACGGGAACGATTTCGATCCCCGTCTGCCCCACCGCATGAGCAGCTTCGCGAATGGACGCGCGACCCGCCAGAATGTCGCGAACGCCGATAGACCGATCGAACTGCAGCAGTGACGAGACGGGATTGTCCTTCAGGTCGGCGTCGATCACGACGGCTCGCTGGCCGGATTCGTCGACCGCGCGTGCAAGCTCCAACGCGACCAGTTTCAATGCTTCGTCGTTCTGGGCGCGCACTAACAGGATCGAATGGTCTTCCGGCGCGGCCAACAATTCCGCCGTCAGGCGGGACAACTGCTCCCGACGCCGGGCCGCGGGAACTGCCACGGTTGGCGACGGTGATTTTTCCGCCCCCTCAGTCACCGCGGTCGGCTTCGGCGGCGTTCCCGCAAACAATCCCAGCGCGCCGCGCAGGAACGCCAGCATGATGCCGAGGAACAGTCCCCCGAACAGCGCGCCGCCCACGATTGGAATGGTCCGCGGCCAGCTTTTCTGGTCCGGAATGATTGCGCGGGAAATCAGCCGGATATTGGTATTGTTGATGCCCTGCTCTTCGGTCGCGGCTTTGGCCTTTGCGAGGTAGGTTTCGTACACCGTGCGGTCGGAGTTTGCCTTCAGCTCCAGCTCGCGCAGTTGCACCATCGCCTTTTCGTTGGTTTGCGTGAGCGCCTTCAACGCGCTGAAACGCTCCTGAAGGCTCTGCACATTGAGGCGCTCGCTGGTCGCGACGTTGCGCACGGCCTGTGCGATGCGCTTGACCTCGTTCTTGATGGCGGCCTGGACGTCCCGCACCTGCGCCTGCGCCTGCTGCAAGGCAGGGTGATTGGGGCCGAGAACCCGCGCGAGTTGAACTTCGGTCCGTGAAGCGTCGACGGCGCTCGCGCGCAATTGTACGATCGCACTCGATTGGATGGCTTCGGGCAATGACTCAAGCGGCGTACCGCCCTTTTCGATCGAGTCGACCAGTTTGACGCGCGCTTCCGCCTCGTTCAGCTTGGCCTTGGCGTTGCTCAACTGAGTATTGGCTTCAGTCAGTTCCTGATCGGTGACCAGCTTGTCGCGCGAGCCGACCAGATTGTGCGCGGCCTTGTAGGTCGCGACGGCCTGCTCCGAGCGGCTCACCGCGGTGCGCATGCGTTCCAACTGCGACTTGATCGCGTCGGAAAGCCGTCGGTTAAAGTTGGCATTCGCGCTGGCTTGTTCTTCGAGATAGGCGTTGGCCACCGCATTCGCGAGGTCTGCCGCCCGTTGCGGCTCCCGCGCAGAAACGGAAACATCGATCACATAGGAGCGTTCATTCCGCTTGGTCGATGTTGCCAGGCGCAGACGGCGTAACGCGGCGAGATGCGGACTGTCGTCGCCTCCGAAGCCGAGTGCCGCCTTGATGTTCGCGATGAGACTATCGCGTCCGTTGAACTCCGGGTCCTCGGACAGCTTCATCTGATCGACGACCCGCGACAGCACTTTCCCGGACGTGATGATTTTCAACTGGCTTTCGACCAGCAGAAGACCGTCACCCGGCACATTGCTTTTCTCGCTGGGGTCTTCCTTGGGGGTCGGGCGATCGCGCGGATCGACATAGACCTCGGCCGTTGACGTGTAAGTCGGTTTCGCCGTCGCCAGATATCCGGCTGCCAGCGCAAGACAAACGACTGTTGTCCCGATAATCCAGGACCTTTGCCGAACGAGCGTGTTGCCCAGATCGCGAAGGCTGACGCCTTCGGGCGCCTGAGCGGCGGCTGGCGCATCATCATTTACGTTTGGGACGCCCTCCTTCTGTTCAAGCGACATAACCAAAGCCCAACTCGAGCGACACGAACCCAAACGACAATCGTTCGCAAGGTAAAGATCTACGGTTAATTTTGGATTGACGGCACGGCTCAGCGCCCTGGTGCGGACCGTTCACGATGTTGCAGGATTGCGCGAGACGGGTGCGCTGGAGAATGGACTCCCGTTTTGACGATCAAGTAAGACAGGAGTGCAGTTCATGTCATTGAGTTTGCCGAGCCATGGATTTCCGACGCAACGATAAGGTGTTCGCATGAGCGATCGCCCCGCAGTTCTGGTTACCGGCGGCGCCGGCTACATCGGCGCGCATGGTTGCAAGGCATTGCAAGCCGCCGGCTTCCAGCCTGTCGTCTACGACAATTTTTCGACGGGACACCGGAGCTTCGTCTCGGGGCCGCTGGTCGAGGGCCATCTGCACGATCGCGATGCGCTGGCATCGGCGTTCCGGCAATATCCGATCGTCGCGGTGATGCACTTCGCCGCCGCGAGCCTGGTCGGCGAGTCGATGGTCGATCCGCACAAATACTATGCGAACAATGTCGGCGGCACGCTGGCGCTGCTCGAGGTGATGCGCGCGGCGGGGTGCAACAGGCTGGTGTTCTCGAGCACCGGCGCAGTCTACGGCAATGCCGACAGCAAGGCGCTGCCCGAGACCTATCCGTGCCAGCCGATCAATCCTTACGGGCGCTCGAAGTTGATGATCGAGCACATGCTCGACGATCATCGCCGCGCCTACGGGCTCGGTGCGTTCTGTCTGCGTTACTTCAACGCCAGCGGCGCCGATGCGTCCGGCACCATCGGCGAGCTGCGCGATCCGGAAACCCATCTCATCCCGCGCGCGATGATGGCGCTGCAAGGCCATGTGCCGGACTTCGCGGTGTTCGGCGACGATTACGATACGCCGGACGGCACCGCGATCCGCGACTACATCCACGTCACTGATCTGGCGGCCGCGCATGTGAAGGCGTTGACGCTGCTGCTCGCGGGCCAACCGGGCGGCAGCTTCAACCTCGGCACCGGACACGGATTTTCGGTCAAGGAGATACTGGCAGCGATCGCCAGCGTGACGGGGCGCGAGGTGCCGCACCGGATCGAGCCGCGCCGGTCGGGCGATCCAACTTATTTGGTCGCCGATCCCTCGGCGGCGCGTAACGTGCTCGATTTCAGGCCGTCACATTCCGATTTGACGACGGTCGTAAGTTCTGCGTGGGCGTGGCATCAGCACGCCCATCCGCGCAAGGTGGCCGGCTAGCCGGCCACCGGAGTCCGCCCGCTTCAGCGCTGCTTCGGCTGCTGGCGGCGACGGTCGGCGGCGGGCTGATAGGCGATGCGCGAGTGATGCGCGCAATAGGGCAGGCCCGTCAGCGATTTGCCGCCACAGAAGAAGAATTCCGGATTGCTGGGATCGCCCACCGGCCAGTGGCAGGTGCTTTCGTTGAGCTCGAGCAGCGTCAGCCGCTGGCTCATCGGCACCACGTTGTCGTGCGCGATGGGATCGACCTCGACTTCGACCTCGAAGGCATGGGCGAGCGCGGTGTTGCCGCGCGACACCGGGCGCGACACCCGCATCATCTGCTGCGCCGGGCGCACCTTGCGCGGGCGCGGCGCCGCCGATGACGGGGTCTTGGCGCGGCCCGACAGACCGAGCCGGTGCACTTTGCCGATCACGGCATTGCGCGTCACATTGCCGAGTTCCGCCGCGATCTGGCTGGCGGAGAGGCCGGCTTCCCAGAGTTTCTTGAGTTGCTCGACGCGATCGTCGGACCAGGTCAATACTGTCATCGCACTGTTTCCTTCGTGTCGCGCGACGCCCCGGAGGAAGCCGCGCTGCGACGTCTTTCGTTCGAAATCCCTGCGGTTAGAATCCCTTAGCCCTCGCCGGACTCAGGATGCGCACCGGACGTTCACGCCGAACTCACGACTAGAGCTGAATCAAAACTGCCGCACGAGATGTCGTACTCGATGGCCAAAACGCTACAATATGCGGCGACTCACGCGCAAGAGTCGCGCCCGATGCGTCCACATCTTCCGGTGAGTCAATCGACAAAATCGGCTTTTTCTACGATGGGCTGCGGCAGTTTCGCATCACTTCGTTAAGTCGGAAGAGGCTGCCGGAGTTCCGAAAACCCGCTTTTGACAGCGCTTGCGAGGTTGACAGCGATCAAACCCGTCCTAGAATAATCGCCATGTGCCGCCTGGAAAGGCGGCACATTTCGTTTTCGGGACAGGGTTTTTGCCGCCGACGCTCGCTTTTCACGCCGCGCCAATACGGCCCGTCCTCCTATTGTTCGATCGGACTTGTCATGACCAAGAGCGCGCCGTCTCATCTGTTGCCTGTCTTCGCCCGTGCCGATGTCGCCTTCGAGCGCGGTGAAGGGGCCTGGCTGATCGGCACCGACGGCGAGCGTTATCTCGATTTCACCAGCGGCGTTGCGGTCAACGCACTCGGCCACGCCCACCCGTATCTGGTGGCGGCGTTGCAGGAGCAGGCCACCAAGTTGTGGCACATGTCGAATCTCTTCAAGAGCCCGGACGGCGAACGGCTCGCCGCGCGGCTGTGCGAGCAGAGTTTTGCCGACAAGGTGTTCTTCTGCAATTCCGGCGCGGAAGCGATGGAGTGCTGCATCAAGGTAGCGCGGCGCTATCACGCGATGAAGGGGCATCCCGAGCGCTATCGCATCATCACTTTCGAAGGCGCGTTCCACGGCCGCACCTTGGCGACGTTGGCCGCGACCGGCGCCGCGAAGTATCTCGAAGGCTTCGGCCCGCCGATGGACGGCTTCGACCAGGTTCCGCTCGGCGACGTTGCTGCGGTGAAGAAGGCGATCGGTCCCAACACCGCCGGCATCCTGATCGAGCCGGTGCAGGGCGAGGGAGGCGTGCGCGCCGCGTCCAATGTCTTCTTCAAGGAATTGCGTCAGTTGTGCGACGACAACGGCCTGCTGCTGATTTTCGACGAAGTGCAGACCGGCATGGGCCGCACCGGGGAACTGTTCGCTTACAAGCGCACTGGCGTCACGCCCGACGTGATGTCGCTGGCCAAGGCGCTGGGCGGCGGTTTCCCGATCGGCGCGTGCCTCGCGACCGAGGAAGCTGCGTCCGGCATGACCCCGGGTTCGCACGGCTCGACCTTCGGCGGCAATCCGCTGGCGATCGCGGCGGCCAATGCGGTGCTCGACGTGATGCTGAAGCCGGACTTCTTCCCGCATGCGCAGAAGATGTCGCTGCTGCTGAAACAGAAACTGGCGTCGGTGGTCGACCGCCATCCGGATGTGTTGTCGGAGGTGCGCGGCGAAGGCCTGTTGCTCGGCGTCAAGGCGGTGGTGCCGGCCGGCGATCTGATCAACGTGCTGCGGAACGAGAAGCTGCTGACGGTTGCAGCGGGCGACAATGTTGTGCGCTTCCTGCCGCCGCTGATCGTCACCGAGGCTGAACTGGACGAAGCGGTGGCGCGGTTGGAGCGCGCCTGTGCGACTCTCTCGGCGGCTGCCAAGCTCGAGGCCGCACGATGAGCAAGTTGCGTCACTTTCTCGATCTCACCGAGATTCCAGCGGAGGAACTGCGCCGGATTCTCGATGCCGGCGCTGCCATCAAGGCCAAGCTCAAGAGCGGCCACGCGGACAAGCCGTTGGCCGGCAAGACCTTGGCGATGATCTTCGACAAGCCATCGACGCGCACACGCGTGTCGTTCGACGTCGGCATGCGCCAGCTCGGCGGCGAAACCATCATGCTGACCGGCGCGGAGATGCAACTCGGGCGCGGCGAGACCATCGCCGATACGGCGCGGGTGCTATCGCGCTATGTCGATGCCATCATGATCCGCATTCTCAATCACGAGGCGCTTCAGGAACTGGCGGCGCACGCCACCGTGCCGGTGATCAACGGTCTGACGCGGCGTTCGCATCCGTGCCAGGTGATGGCCGACCTGATGACGTTCGAGGAGCATCGCGGCCCGATCAAGGGCCGCACGGTGGCCTGGACCGGCGACGACAACAATGTGCTGGCATCGTGGGCGCACGCCGCCGAGCGTTTCAACTTCAAACTCAACGTCGCGACGCCGCCGCAACTCGCGCCGAACAAGCTGCTGAAGGACTGGATCAAGTCCTCCGGCGCGGACATCACCGTGGGTACCGATCCGGAAGCCGCGGTGCGTGGCGCCGATTGCGTCGTCACCGACACCTGGGTGTCGATGGGCGACAAGGACGGCGAGCATCGGCACAACCTGCTCAAGCCGTATCAGGTCAACGCGCACCTGATGTCGCAGGCGAAGCCCGACGCGCTGTTCATGCATTGCCTTCCGGCGCATCGCGGCGACGAGGTCACCGACGACGTGATCGACGGCCCGCAGTCGGTGGTGTTCGACGAGGCCGAGAACCGCATGCACGCGCAAAAGGGCGTGCTGGCGTGGTGTCTCCACGCCGTGAACTAAGCAACGCAGGAGTACGCGATGGCGACGACCGTTCGTCCTTTCCTGATGTTCGAGGGGCGTGCCGGCGAAGCGATCGACTTCTATGTCGGGCTGATCCCGAATAGCGACATCGTTGACATCACGCGCTACGGCGCCGGCGAGCCGGGTCCGGAAGGAACCGTCAAGTTCGCGGTGGTCCGGCTGGCCGGTCAGCAGGTGCTGTTCAGCGACAGCTTCGTGTCGCACGGGTTCACCTTCACGCCGTCGCTCTCGCTGTTCGTCGATTGCGGGTCCGAGGCCGATCTCGAACGCATCTTCGCTGCGCTGTCGGAAGGTGGTGGCGTGCTGATGCCGCTCGGCAATTACGGCTTCAGCCGCCGCTTCGGCTGGGTCAACGACCGGTTCGGCGTGTCGTGGCAACTCAATCTGCCTTGAGACGTAGGCAGCTCTGCATTCGACCTCCGCCGCGCGGGGGTACCAATCCGCTCGGATCATCCCTAGATAGCGCCCCATGACCTCATCGCATTCGCCTGATCCCGCCAAAACCGCAGAATCTCCGACCCGCATCCCGTCGTCCGTTCCGGTCGACGATGCCGTGCTGCCGTTCAGCGTCGACGCGCTCGATCTGCGCGGCCGCCTGACCAAGCTCGGCCCGGCGCTCGACCAATTGCTCGAGAAGCACGACTATCCGGCGCCGGTCGGCAAGCTGCTCGGCGAGGCCGTGGTGTTGACGGTGCTGCTCGGCTCGTCGCTGAAGTTCGACGGCCGCTTCATCCTGCAAACCCAGACCGACGGTCCGGTGTCGCTGATGATCGTCGATTTCCAGGCTCCTGACCGGCTGCGCGCCTATGCCCGTTTCGATGCATCGCGCCTGGTCGAGGGACAGGACTCGGCGGCGCTGCTCGGGCGCGGTCATCTGGCTATGACCATCGATCAAGGCGCCAACATGAGCCGCTATCAGGGGCTGGTGGCGCTCGAAGGCGGCAATCTGGAAGACGCCGCGCATGAATACTTTTTGCGCTCCGAGCAGATCCCCACGCGCGTTCGCATCGCGGTCGGCGAGGAGTGGCGCGGCGGAGACGGCGACAAGCCGAAGCATCGCTGGCGCGCCGGCGGTCTGTTGTTGCAGTTCCTGCCCAAGGCGCCGGAGCGGGCGCGGCAGGCCGATCTCGATCCCGGCGACGCACCGGAAGGCAGCACCGCGCATCAGGTCGCCGAGGATGATGCCTGGGTCGAGGGCCAGTCGCTGATCGGCACCGTCGAGGACATCGAACTGATCGATCCGGACCTGTCGGGCGAGCGGCTGCTTTACCGGCTGTTCCACGAGCGCGGCGTGCGGGTATTCCCGACGCGATCGGTGCAGGCCAAGTGTTCCTGTTCGCGCGATGCGGTGTCCGGAATGCTGTCGCGCTTCGCCCCGGAGGATCGCGCCGACATGGTGAAGGACGGCAAGGTTGTGGTGACCTGTGAGTTTTGCAGTTCGGTCTACGAATTCACGCCGCAGGAAGCGGGTGTGGAGTAACGTCCCGGTCGTCCTCGCGCAGGCGAGGATCCAGACTCCGCAGCGGTAGTGTTGAGTGTCTGGCGCTCGCGCCCGTTCTTATGATGAAGGCCAGGGGTAATGGGTCCCAGCCTTCGCTGGGACGACCACACTAAAAACTCTTAAAGCGTGCGGAAATTCAATTCAGCGTCCGCTTCACCTGCGGGCTGTCGAGCGAGAAGGTCGGGATGTCGATCTCGAAGCGCTCGCCGCCATCGGTGACCATCTGATAGCGCCCGGTCATGAAGCCGGAGGAGGTCGGTAGCGGCACGCCGCTGGTGTACTGGAAGCGCTCTCCCGGACCGAGGGTCGGCTGCTCGCCGACCACGCCCTCGCCGCGCACTTCCTGGGTGCGGCCGGTGGCGTCGGTGATGATCCAGTGCCGTGTCCGCAATTGCACCGTTTCCGCGCCTTCATTGGTGATGACGATGGTATACGACCAGAAGTAGCGCCGCTCGGTGTCGGAGGAACGCTCCGGCATGAAATTCGGCTCGACGGTGACTTCGATCTGGCGGGTGACGGCGCGATACATCGTATTTTCCCAAGGTGATCTCAGCATATCCAAACCCGCGGAGGGAACCAAATCGCCCGCGCCCGCTGACCGCGATTTCAACATAGTTGTCGGCCAGAGAGCGCGGAACCGGCTTATTCATAGTGTCGTCGTGGACCGTCCACGGGTTCGGCTCTATGAAGGTGGCCGCTGCCTTACGGCATGATCCGCCGAACCGACCGGCGCGCGCAAATCCAGCTTTCAGGCTCACGGAACCGATGACGTCCGTTACCGACCAGCCCGCCGGCGGCCTCACGGAGAGTGCTGTGAGGGATTGCGCGCCGCCGCCATCGCCGCCGGTGCAAAAGGCGCCGGCTCCCGTCGGCGGCCCGCCTGTCGGCGAGCGCGAATTGCGTCTCGACCTGTTTCGCGGTCTGGCGCTGTGGCTGATCTTCGTCGATCACCTGCCGCCGAACCTGTTTACCTGGCTGACGATCCGCAACTACGGCTTCAGCGACGCCACCGAAATCTTCATTTTCATTTCGGGCTATACGGCGGCGTTCGTCTACGGCCGCGCCATGACCGATCGCGGCTTCGTAGTGGCCGCCGCCCGCATCCTCAAGCGGGTCTGGCAGATCTACGTCGCGCACGTGTTTCTGTTCACGATCTTTCTGGCCGAGATTTCCTACGTCGCCACCAGCTTCGAGAACCCGCTCTACACCGAAGAAATGGGCATCCTCGATTTTCTTAAGCAGCCCGATGTCACCATCGTGCAGGCGCTGCTGCTGAAATTCCGTCCGGTCAACATGGACGTGCTGCCGCTTTATATCGTGCTGATGCTGTTCCTGCCGCTGATCCTGTGGCTGATGCAGCGCAAGCCGGACCTCACGCTGGCTCTCTCGGTGGTAATCTACGCCATCACCTGGGAGTTCGACCTCAATCTGCCAGCCTATCCGAACGGCGTCTGGTTCTTCAATCCGTTCGCCTGGCAACTGCTGTTCGTGTTCGGCGCCTGGTGCGCGCTGGGTGGCGCCCGCCGCATGGCACCCCTTCTGTCGTCGCGAATCCTGCTCGGAATTTGCATTGCCTATCTGTTGGCTGCGTTCTTCGTGACGTTGACCTGGCATGTGCCGAGGCTCGGCCATTTCGTGCCGCGCATCATCGAGCAGTGGATGTATCCGATCAACAAAACCGATCTCGACGTGCTGCGCTTCATGCATTTCCTCGCGCTGGCGGCGGTCGCCGTGCGCTTCCTGCCGAGCGACTGGCCGGGGCTGCGCTCGCGCTGGCTCAGGCCGGCGATCCTGTGCGGCCAGCACTCGCTGGAAATCTTTTGCCTCGGCGTCTTCCTGGCCTTTGCCGGCCACTTCGTGTTGGCCGAGGTTTCGGGCGGGGCGCTGATTCACTTCGTTGTCAGTCTTTCCGGAATTGTCATCATGTCGGCCGCCGCGGCGGTATTTTCGTGGTATAAGCGGGTTGCAGCCAAGGGCGGAAAGGACGCGAAAAGCGCCGAAGCCAATGCCGACCTGGCGGGAGGGGGATCATGAGGGCCATTGCCGGCCTGATCGCACTTGCCTTGCTGTGGAGCACGGTGTCGGCGAAGGCCGAGGACGCCCCGCCGCCGTCGGGCTGCGAGGTTCCGGCCAATCTGCTGACCACGGACAACACCCTGAAAAAGGTGGCCGAGGCGGTGAAGACCGAAGGCCGGCTCGATATCATGGTGATCGGCAGCCGTTCCGCCACCGTGGTCGCGGCCGACGGCACCGGCTTTCCCGGACGCATGGAAGCCGCGCTGCGCGACAAGCTGCCCAGCATCAAGGTCAACGTCAACTTGCAGTTGCAGATCAAGAAAACCGCCGGCGACGTCGTCAAGGACCTCAATCAGATACTGGAAGGCAAGCAGCCGACCTTGGTCATCTGGCAGACCGGCACGGTTGATGCTATGCGAGCGGTCGATCCGGACGATTTCAGGACTGCCGTCGACGAAGGCACGACCGCCCTGCAAAAGCACGGCGCGGACGTCGTTCTGATGAACCTGCAGTACGGCCCGCGTATGGAAACCATGATTACCACGGCGCCCTATCTCGACGTGATGCGCGTCGTGGCCCAGCAGCACGAGGCGCCGTTGTTCGATCGCTTCGCCATCATGCACCACTGGAACGAGACGGGGCAGTTCGATCTGTTCAACAATTCCCGCGGCATCGAATTGGCCAAGCGGGTGCATGACTGCCTAGGCCGCGCGCTGGCCACCTTCGTGATCGACGCCGCGCACATCAAACCCGAAGAGTTGAGGACCCAGCAGTAATGATCGTCCGTCGTTTGAGTTGGGTCATTGTCCTGACGATGCTGTCGGCCGTTGCGATGTCCGCCGCCGGTCAGGTTGCGCCGGCCTCCGCGCAAGAGGCGTCGAAAGGAATCATCGGTTCGGCGGCCGCTGCTCATAGTGCCACCGTTTCGACGGAGCCGGCATCATCGGGCGCCATCGCCAGCGTGAAGCGCGCGGCAGCCAACGCCACGGACATCTTCCGCCGGGTGCCGTGCCTGTCGCCCAAGGGCGTCAGCAAGACGATGCGTTCGTTACCGAACGTCGCGCGCAAGCTCGCTGAGCACAAGCCGGTGACCATCATCGCCTTCGGGTCGTCCTCGACGGAAGGGTATGGCTCGACCGCGCCGGAATTCACCTATCCCAATCGGCTCGCAGCACAACTCAAGCGCAAGTACCCGGCCACTGAGATCACGGTTCTCAATCGCGGCAAGGGCGGTGAGGATGCGCCGGAAATGTTGTCGCGGTTGAAGCGCGCGGTGATCGACGAGAAACCGGATCTGGTAATCTGGCAGGTCGGCACCAACGCAATTCTGCGAAACCTCGATGCAACCGCGACCATCGCGCAGGTCGAGGAGGGCATCTCCCGCATTCAGGCTGCCGGCGCCGACGTGGTGCTGGTCGACCCGCAATACGTCCCGGCGGTGAACCAGAAGGGCGAGAGCGCCAGCCGCATGGTGCAGCTTCTCAACAAGGTGGCGGGGCAGCGCCATATCGGCATCTTCCCACGCTTCGCGGTGATGCGTGACTGGCACGAGAAGCAGGCGCTGGCGTTCGATCGCTTCTCGATCGCCGACGGCTT
Organism: Xanthobacteraceae bacterium; assembly: GCA_051954235.1. GTDB lineage: Bacteria > Pseudomonadota > Alphaproteobacteria > Rhizobiales > Xanthobacteraceae > 62-47. Next base: position 18,311 of record JBQCHY010000116.1, on the reverse strand, counting down.
GCATATGAATGACTGGGGCTACGCGTGCTTTGCGCAACTGCTGGGCGACGACATCATTCGTTCGGTCGGTCAGATTCAACTCGGCGTCAACGCGCCGTCCGACGTGCTGACCTATCGACCGTTGTGAGGCGAGGCGACAGATCTCGCCGTTTCCATCGTCATGACTGGACTTGTTCCGGCCATCCACGTTTGGAGAAGTCTGCCTAGACGTTTTTCCGTCATTCCGAGAAGCCTAGGGACGAAGTAATCCAACTCTTGCCTCATGGCACAGGATTGCTTCGCGGAGCCTGTGCTCGGACAACGCGAAGCGTTGATCCGAGTGCTCGCAATGACGGAGGCCGCGGTACAGGCGGCATGAATATCATTGAGGCACAAAAAATCCCGGCTCGTGAGAGCCGGGATTTTCCATTGCGCGTTCGATTTCGATCGCGATGTAATACGGCGTTATTTCTTCGCCACCAGCGGGCAGCCGCCCTGATCCATCGGGCGGAATGCTTCGTCGGCCGGGATCGTGGCGAGCACTTTGTAGAGGTCCCACTCGCCCTTCGACTCCGATGGCTTCTTCACCTGATAGAGATACATGTTGTGAATGGCGCGGCCGTCGGGGCGGACCGAACCCTTGCCGAACAGCGCGTCATCGATCGGCAGTTCCTTCATCTTCGCCATCACCGCATCGGAATCCTTCGACTTCGCGGCGGTGACCGCCTTCAGGTAATGCAGCACGCTGGAATAGACGCCGGCTTGCGAGCTGGTCGGCATCTTGCCGTTGAATTTTTCGGCGAAACGCTTGGAGAAAGCACGGGTCGCATCGGTCTGGTCCCAGTAGAACGCTTCGGTTAGCACCAGGCCCTGCGCGGCCTGCAGCCCGAGCGCTTTGACGTCGCTCGAGAAGATCAGAAGACCGGCGAGCGACTGGCCGCTCTGGGTGAGGCCGAACTCCGCTGCCTGCTTGATGGTGTTGATCATGTCGCTGCCGGCATTGGCGAGCGCCACCACCTTGGCTTTCGAGGCTTGCGCGCGCAAAAGGAACGACGAGAAGTCCGACGAGTTCAACGGATGCTTGACGCTGCCGACGACCTTGCCGCCCGCCTTGGTGACGGCTTCGGTGGTGTCGCGTTCCAGCGCCGCGCCGAACGCGTAGTCGGCCACCAGCATGTACCATGTGTCGGCGCCCTGCTTGGTCATCGCCGAACCGGTGCCGTTGGCGAGCGCCCAGGTGTCGTAGGTCCAGTGCACGGTGTAGGGCGAGCAGGATTTGCCGGTGAGGTCAGAGGTGCCGCCGCCCGACGGAATGAAGATCTTCTTCTTCTCCTTGGTCACTTCGGACACGGCGAGCGCAACCGACGAGGTCGTGGTGTCGAGAATGACGTCAACATTCTCGCGGTCGTACCACTGGCGTGCGATATTGCTGCCGATGTCGGGCTTGTTCTGATGGTCCGCGCCGATCACCTCGACCTTGAGATCCGGGTTGATCTTGGCAAAGTCTTCGACGGCGAGCTTGGCGGCCACCACCGAGCCCGGTCCGGAAATATCCGCGTACAGGCTCGACATGTCGTTGAGCACGCCGAGCTTGATCGGCGTTTCCGCCTGCGCCGCGCCGCTGAGCGTCAGCACCGCCGCCGCCGTCAGCAAAATAGTTTTGAAGTTCATCAAACGCCTCTTCTTGTTATGCCATTGAGGTTTGGCCCAAAGCCGTCGTGATTTTAATCTGCACGGGCCATCGCTGCGACCCGCAAAACGCCGCAGCATGGCGTTCCGGTCTGCGCATTTCGTCGTATAGCCGTGCGAAGATTGTCGTGCGCGCGACAAACTCACGCCTGTTCGAGCGCGGTATCGATATCCGCGATCAGGTCGTCAGCGTGTTCCAGCCCCGCTGAGAAACGCACGAAACCTTCGCCGATGCCGAGTTCGGCGCGCGCCTCGATCGGCAGCCGCTGATGCGTCGTGGTCGCCGGATGCGTGACGAGGCTGCGCGCGTCGCCGAGGTTGTTGCTGATGCGGGCGAGTTTCAGCGCATTGAGGAAGCGGAACGCGGCGGGCTTGCCGCCTTTCACCTCGAAACCGATCAAGGTCGAGCCCGCGCGCATCTGCTTTTTCACCAGCGCAGCCTGCGGATGATCGGCGCGTCCCGGATAGATCAGCCGGGCGATCTTCGGATGCGTTGCCAGCACGTCAGCGATCGCGGCAGCATTCGCGGTCTGTTGCCGGACGCGGATCGCCAGCGTTTCAAGGCCTTTCGTCAAGGTCCACGCATTGAACGGCGAGATCGACGGGCCGGTCTGGCGCATGAAGGTATGGATGTGTTCCTGAATGAAGGCATCCGATGACAGGATGATGCCGCCGAGACAACGTCCTTGTCCGTCGATGTGCTTGGTCGCGGAGTAAACCACGACGTCGGCGCCGAGCGTGAGCGGGCTCTGCCAGATCGGCGTCGCGAACACATTATCGACGATCAGCCGTGCGCCGGCTGCATGTGCAATGTCGGCAATCGCCCCGATGTCGAGCACGTCGAGTGTCGGATTGGTCGGGCTTTCGAGAAAGCAACTGCGCGTGTTCGGCCGCATCGCTTTCCGCCACTGATCGAGATCGAGGCCATCCACCAACGTGGATTCGATGCCGTAACGCGGCAGCAGATCCTCGACGACATAGCGGCAGGAACCGAACATTGCTTTCGCGGCGACGACATGATCGCCGGCGCGCAGCGGTGCGAGAATGGCGGTGGTGACGGCAGCCATGCCGGTCGCCGTGGCGCGCGCAGCTTCCGCGCCTTCCAACTCGCACATCCGGCGCTCGAACATCGACACGTTGGGATTGGAGAAGCGCGAATAGATGAAGCCGGGATCGTCGCCGTTGAAGCGCGCTTCGCATTGCTCGGCGGTGTCGTAGACGAAGCCTTGCGTCAGAAACAGCGCCTCGGCGGTTTCGTTGAACTGCGAGCGCAGCACGCCTGAGTGGATCAGGCGGGTTTCGGGACGGTAAGACGATGCAGCGGGTTTCGCGATGGACATATGACCTCCAATGGCCGCCCGGACATCGGCCATAAAAAATCCGGCCTTCAAATAAAAAGGCCGGGATCATACGTCCCCGGCCTGTTTAGCGAGTTGTTTAACGTGGCTGCAAGCCGGCCGGCTCAAATCACCACGGGATAAGTGCTGCTGATAATCCGCCCCGCCCTTTCCGTCAAGCCGCTCATCGGATAACCGGTAGGGTCGATATTTTCGGACTTGAGCCGTCACCCTGAGGCGGCGGAGCGCAGCGAAGCCCTCGAAGGGCGACGGCCGTTCATCCTTCGAGGCTCGCCAAAGATGGCTCGCACCTCAGGATGACGGTGCGACCGCTTCGACGAGATGACGCAAGGATAATGCTGTGCCGTTTACGCTAGATCCCGACGCCAACGGAATTCTGTCCGACCGCATGATTGCGGCGATGGCCGATGCCGGGTTGATCCTGCCGGAATATCCCTTCGTCGAGAGCCAGATCCAGCCGGCCAGCCTCGACTTGCGGCTCGGCAATATCGCCTATCGGGTGCGCGCGAGTTTCCTGCCGGGGCCGGGCGCGCGCGTGGCCGACCGGATCGACGAACTCAAGCTGCATGAGATCGATCTGTCAGATGGCGCGGTGCTGGAAACCAACTGCGTCTACATCGTGCCGCTGCTGGAGAGCCTCGCGCTGCCGCCGGAGATCGTCGCCGCCGCCAATCCGAAAAGCTCGACCGGACGGCTCGACGTGTTCACCCGCGTGATTGCCGACGGCACGCGTCGCTTCGATATGATCGGCGCCGGTTATCACGGGCCGCTCTATGCCGAGATCAGCCCGAAGACGTTTCCGGTGCTGTTGCGCGAGGGTTCGCGCCTGTCGCAGGTGCGCTTCCGCACCGGCGATGCGATCCTCACCACCGACGAACTCGAAGTGCTGCATGACGAGGAGCGGCTGGTCGATTGCGACGATGCCGATCTCACCGGCGGGCTGGCGTTGAGCGTCGATCTGTCGGGCGCAAATTCCGGCGGCTTCGTCGGCTATCGCGCCAAGCGCCACACCGGCGTGGTCGATATCGACCGCCGTGGCGGCTATGCGGTGAACGAGTTCTGGGAGCCGATCGCGGCGCGGCCCGATGGCAGCCTGATTCTCGATCCCGGTGAGTTCTACATTCTCGCCTCGAAAGAGGCGGTGCAGGTGCCGCCGGATTTCGCCGCCGAGATGGTGCCGTTCGATCCGCTGGTCGGCGAATTCCGCGTTCACTATGCCGGCTTCTTCGATCCCGGTTTCGGTTATGCCGGCGCTGGCGGGCAGGGCGCGCGCGCCGTGCTGGAAGTGCGCTCGCGCGAGGTGCCCTTCATTCTCGAGCACGGCCAGATCGTCGGTCGCCTGATCTATGAGCGCATGCTGGAACGCCCGAACGCACTCTACGGCCAGCGCATCGGCTCCAACTATCAGGCGCAGGGCCTCAAACTGTCGAAGCATTTCCGCGCCTGAGGGCGTGTTGCGGCAGCGTTTCTGATCCCCGTTTTCGGCAGGGCGGCATGCGATGGTATTCTGTCGCCAATTGCGCCATGCTTGCATAAAGTTCCAGCACATCATCGACCGGGAGGATTGTCGAACCATGCTGACCGACCAGGAGCGCGCCAAGGCCGCGGACATTCTGATGGAAGCCGAGCGGACCCGCGTGCAGGCCGTGCAATTGTCCAAGACGTTCCCGAATATCGAGATCGAGGATTCCTACGCAATCCAGAGCGAGACGACGCGGCGCAAGATCACGGGCGGCCGCAAGCTGCTCGGTCACAAGGTCGGCCTGACCTCGAAAGCGATGCAGCAGGCGTCGCAGATCGACGAGCCGGATTATGGCCATCTGCTCGACGACATGATGCTGCATGACGGCGCGAAGGTGCCGCATGCCAACTACTGCGTGCCGCGCGTCGAGCCCGAATTGGCTTTCGTGCTGGCGAAGCCGTTGAAGGGGCCGGGCATCGGTCTGCTCGATGTGCTGCGCGCCACCGAATACGTCGTGCCGGCGATCGAGATCATCGACGCGCGCGTGCAGAACCCACGCAAGATTTTCGATACCGTAGCGGATAACGGCGCGGCTGCGGGCATCGTGCTCGGCGGGCGCCCGGTGCGGCCGCACGATGTCGATCTGCGTTGGGTCGGTGCGGTGTTCTATCGCAACTCCGAAATCGAGGAGACCGGCATTGCCGCCGGCGTGCTCGGTCATCCGGCGATGGGCATTGCCTGGCTCGCCAACAAGGTCGGCCGTTTCGGCACCGTGCTGGAGCCGGGCCATGTGATGCTGTCCGGCTCGTTCACGCGGCCGGTGATGGCCGACAAGGGCGATACGCTGCACGCCGATTTCGGCCCGCTCGGTTCGGTCGCCGTGCAATTCACCTGAGCGATAGTTTCGGAGGTGTCGTCTTGACGGAAACGGACACTGCGGAGCGCGATGCGAAGTGGCGGGGCTGGCGCGGCGTCGCCGATCTCCATCACGCTTATTTCACCGGCCTGATCCTGACCATCGTGAGCCGTCGCGGCACAGCGGATGCGGCCGAGTTCGTATTCCGGGTGTTTCGCCGCCAGCAGCAGGAACGTTTCCTGCCGGGTCTCACGAAACTCGGCCTCGACAAGCTGCCGCCCGCGGTGGCGGCGGCGCAGTATCACTACCTGTCCAACTGGATCGGCGGCGTCCATGTCGAATACATGTACGAGACCGATCGCAAGGCGTGGGTACGCTATCCGCCGCCGCGCTGGGCGTGGCGCGGCACCGCGATCTGCGGCATTCCGGGTGAGGTGTCGCGCGCGATGCTGCGCGGCTGGCACGCCAACAACGGCGTGGCGCTCGGCAATCTCAATCTCGGTTTCGTCTGCACCAAGCAGTCGGTCGAGGGACAGGATGGCCTCGAAGGCTATTACTGCGAATACGATCATCCGTTGACCATCGATCAGCGGCTGGTGTTCGCGCCGCATCTCGAAGCGCCCGCCTTCGATATTGCCAGCGCGCCGGCGTTGCCGGTCGATAGCTGGCCGCAGCCGCGGCTTGAGAAGGCTTATCGCAACTACGCGATGGAATACGTCCGCACCGCCGCGCCGGTGGCGACGCAGGTATTCGGTCCGGTCGATGCCGCCTATCTGCTGCACCTCACCGGCAAGCTGATCGGCATGCAGTATTTCGACGAGATCGCGCCGGGGCTTAATGGCACGCGCGGCGGACCGAAGGAGTTCGCGGAATTCCTGTGCGCGCTGTTCGCCGCGCAGGATGACGATGTCGAGCTGGTGTCCTCCGGTGGCGACTACGAACTGCATCAGCGGAGCTGGAAACTGATGGCCGACCTCGTCGATTACCATCCGGCTTGCCTTCGGTTGCTGGAAGGTATGGTCGAGGGTCTCGCCGCAGTTTGCGGCAGGTTTATTCGGGTCAAGCTCTCGACCGCGCCGGGCGGGCGTCCACCGTTTGTCTGGTCGGTCGAGTAATTTCTGGTCCGATCGCGGAATAGGCCCATGCGCCGCGCGCAGTGGCGGATGGTTGGATCGATGCTACTGATTTGGCTCGGCCCCGCCCGCAGCGCTTCAGTCACCGGCCGTCAGGGAGCAGATGTCCGATATCGGAGTTGCTGAAATCCCCGTTGCGGGTCCCGACGAGCGAGCGCTGTCGCGGCTCCTGCTGAATGCCGCCAATCCGTTGCTGGATCGGCCGATCCTCGGCACCCTGCTGCGATTGTCGGCGCCGAATGTGGTGGCGCTGGGCGCCGGCACCTGCGTCGTCATCGCCGAGACGTCCTATATCGGACGCCTCGGAACCGAGGCGCTGGCGGCGATGGCGTTGGTGTTTCCGTTCGTCATGCTGACGCTGACCACGTCAGGCGGCGCGATGGGTGGCGGAGTGTCGTCGGCCATCTCGCGCGCGCTGGGCGCGGGAGATGTCGGGCGTGCGAATTTGCTCGCCGCCCATGCCTTGATAATCGCCTGTTGTATCGGGATCGTTTTCACGGTCGGCATTCTGCTGAGCGGAAGCGGCCTGCTGTGGGCGCTCGGCGGACGCGGCAACGTGCTGACGCAGGCCCTCGGCTACATGCACATCTTCTTCGGCGCGGCGCTGGTGCCGTGGCTGATGAATACATTCGCCTCGATCCTGCGCGGCACCGGCAACATGAAGCTGCCGTCGGTGGTGACGCTGAATACCGCCGTGTGCCAGATCGTGTTCGGCGCGATCCTCGGGCTTGGGCTCGGGCCGGTGCCACGGTTCGGGATGCCCGGCATCGCGGCGGGCACTGTGCTCGCCTTTTCCATCGGCACCGCGATCATGGCCTGGTACGTGCTGTCCGGCCGCGCGCGGGTCAATCCGATCGCGCAAGCGATCCGGATCGAACGCGGAATGTTCTTCGACATTCTCAAGGTCGGCGCCATCGCCTGTTTCTCGCCGATCCAGACGGTGCTGACGATCGCGATCTTCACCGCGATGCTGGCGCGCTTCGGCGACGCGGTGCTGGCCGGCTACGGCATCGGCGCGCGGCTGGAATTCATGCTGACGACGCTGGCGTTCGCGGTCGGCATTGCGTCGGTGCCGATGATCGGCATGGCGATCGGCGCCGGTCAGGTGGCACGGGCGCGCAAGACCGCGTGGATCGGGGGACTCATTTCGTTCTCGAGTGTGGGGATTATCGGCACGGTGATCGCCTTCTTCCCCGATCTCTGGGTCAACCTGTTCACCGACGACGCCAGCGTGCACGAAGCCAGCCGACAATACCTGTTTGTCGCAGCGCCGATGTATGCGTTCCTCGGCCTCAACACGTCTATGTATTTCTCCTCGCAAGGTGCGGCCAAGGTGCTCGGCCCGGTGCTGGCGCAGACCGCGCGGCTTGCGTTCATCGGCCTCGGCGGCTGGTGGCTGATCGCGCAGGGCGCCCCGAGCCATGCCTTCTTCGTGCTGGCGGCGCTGTCGATGATCGTGCTCGGGCTGCTGTGCATGGCCACGGTGGTCTGGAACAAATGGGATGCCGCGGAGGACCAAGCCGCTCGCCGCTCCCTGGCGCAGGAGTCCTGACGGAGACTTGCCGCGTATCCATCGCGGTGAATTGTGTCCTCCGTCCACCGACAGGGCTTGGCCTGCCGCGCCGTCTCGGCTAAATCAGAACCTGAGCGCGGGCGTAGTTCAATGGTAGAACGGCAGCTTCCCAAGCTGCATACGAGGGTTCGATTCCCTTCGCCCGCTCCAGCCGATTCTCCTGAAAAGCGATTTGCTATCCTGATGTGAGCGCCGACGGCGCGCTCACTCCTTGTGCGTCGGCTTGGCGATCACCGTCCGGACGTGCCGGACCACGTGGTCGGCGACGATGGCGTGGCCCTCGGCGGTCGGGTGGACCGCGCCGCTGTACATCGCCGCATAGACCGGCTGCAGAATGTCGAACAACGAGAACCCCGGCGAATGCACGTTGGCGGTGAGGAAGGCGTCGTTCGGTGTGCGGAACAGCCGCCAGCGATGGGCGTAAGGCAGATAGGCCGCCGGCGAGTAGGGTGCGAAATCCTCGGCTCCCGCCGGGCGACGCGGCATCGCCATCGCTGCGCCGTCAGCCTGCGCGTTGCGGGGATCGCGGGCGCAGATGCCGCGTTTAGCGAATTCGGACTGATGATCGGTGATGAGCTGGAAGCCCGTCCCCGCGCCGGTCGCGAGCGCCGGGCAGCCGCGCCCGCCGTTGGTGATACAGGCGGTGCGCGTGAAGAAATCCTGAAGGAAGCTCACCGTCTCGCCGAGCCGCTCGCGCGACAGCGACAGCTTCTTGTGAACGTCGAGGCCGAGCGTCGGTTGCGTGCCGCACAGCGCGCCGGTCTCGTCGAACTGGATCGGCTCGTAAGCGGTCTGCAACACCCGCGCCGGCGGTACGCCAAAGCCGTCGCGCAGCGCATCACGCACCGCCTTCATGCGTTCGTCGAGTTGTTCGAGATAGACCCGCGCGACCTGCGGCGAATACCGGATCTGCTGGCCGAGCAGCCCCGCGATCGGCGCCAGATCGCCGGCACTTTCGGTCATCGCGTAAAGCATCAGCGCCGAGAATCCGACATCGTTGCCGCCGATCGAGAGCAGCACCGTATCGATCGGCCGCTTGCGCTGGCCCGGCGCGCACCAGGATTTCGTCACGGTATCGGTGATGATCTTCGTGCTGCCGCTCTCGTAGATCGGCAGTTGATAGGTCGCGCGCATTGTTTTCGGACCGCGACACAGCATGTCCGACAATTGATCGAGTTGCGCGCGCACCGTGGCGTGCGCCGAGCCCTCGCGCGCCTTCTTGTCGAGGAACAGGCCTTCGGTGACTTCGGAGCCGGTGCAGGCGAAGCTCAACAGCGTCACCGAACGATGCGGATTCTCCAGCGCAAGCTGCAAGCCGACGCGGAACGGGTAGCCGTATTGCGACCGATGGCAATCGGGGCTGAGCCACTTCGGGCCGGCCGCGTTGAATGCCGTTTCGAATTGCTTCGAACTCAGCGGATAAAACAAGCCGTTGCGTTCGTCTTCCATTGCACGACGTGGCAACTGCTTGTAGTCGAAATTGCCAGGTGACGGCGCGATGACCGGTTTCTGCGCCGGCTTGCCAACGGCGCGGCTGGCAACGTCCTCGCGTGCCAGCACGGGATCGTAGACCATCTCGCGCGCCGGGCTGAAAGTCACCGGACGATCGGGATTGCTTTCGCCGGATGCAAACGAATCGCCGAGCGCGACGATGAAGCGATCCTCGACGACGATCTGCTCCGACAGCGTGCGGCCATCCGGTAGCGCGACTTGCACCGTCACGCCCGATGCGGCCGGATCGAGGGAAAACGGCACGCGCGGAATCTTCAACGGCGTGACGCAGACGTCCTTGCGGGTCTCGCTCTTGCCGCCCGGCTTGCGTGGCGACCACGTCCACGTGCATTCGCCCCGCGCGACCGTCGCGAGGTGCGCCGGCGCCAGCTTGACGATGACGGTGTGTGCCTCGGGAAGGACGTAGTCCTCCTTCACCGTGCCCCACGAATAACGCCGGTCGCAGGTCTGCAAGTAGCGTCCCTGCCGGCTGTCGTAGCACACCGCGTCCACGGTCTGCGCCGCCCAACCCAATCGTGACGCATCATAATGCTTGCGCGCTGTCGCCGCGCAGGTATCGAAATCCGTTGCCGTCTTGCAATCGGGATCGTTGAGGCGGCGCTCGGTCCGCCACACCACGTCATTGGGCGGGGAGGCGGCATCGCGCGCGACCGGGTAGCCACGCTCATACATCGCGAAAGACGCGGCGTTCTTGAAAAAGCGGAAAGGATTTTCGACTTGCCACACCACGTCGGCGGCACGCGCCGGCGCGCCGCTCGAGATGACCACCGACACCGCGGCGAGTGCGGCCACCGCAACAACCCGAACCATGCTTAACCTTCTCACTGCAAGTCGCTCTCACTGTAAGGCATGATATGCCACGTTGTTGGTCGTCCGACGCCGGGAGAAAGTTCAATCCGGCAACGAAGCCGTACTTGGCCGAGTTCTGCGAGCGGCGCCAGTGGATCGGAGGTCGCAGCCGCCGCCTCATCTGCCGTGAGCAGGGCGTATCGTTGCTTTGACCGCGACGGCACCGCAGATTCATGCCCGGAATGATGCCTGGTCCGGCGGGTCGGCCCGGAACCGGGTCACACGGGCACATTGAATTATCGCGCGGACCTGTTCAGACTCCGAGAGACGTGGCCGGGAAACAGCAAGAACAAAGGTGGAAACGATGACGGAAGCGAAAAGCCATTACGAGGTCATTGTGGTCGGCGCCGGCGTGGCCGGGATCTACCAGATCAAGCGGCTGGTCGATCTGGGGATCGACGACACGGTGTTGGATTCGGCGACCGATCTCGGCGGCACCTGGTACTGGAATCGCTATCCCGGTTGTCGCTTCGATTCCGAAAGCTACACCTACGGCTTCTCGTTCTCGCGCGAACTGCTCGACGAGTGGCACTGGAAGGAGCGCTTTTCCGCTCAGCCGGAGAATCTGCGTTATCTGAACTACGTCGCCGACAAGTTCGATCTGCGCAGGCACATGCAGTTCAACTGCAAGGTCGAGGCGATGCGGTTCGACGAGGCCCGCGATCTCTGGCATGTGAAGCTCAACGACGGCCGCGAGTTGACCTGCCGATTCGTGGTGCTGGCGATCGGCCTGCTGTCGGCGCCGACCCTGCCGCGCCTCAAAGGCATCGAGGATTTCAAGGGGCGCTCGTTCCACACCTATTATTGGCCGCGCGAGCCGGTGGATCTCGCCGGGAAGAAGGTCGCCGTGATCGGCACCGGCGCCACCGCCATTCAATTGATCGGCGAGATTGCTGACAAAGTCGGTGAACTCACCGTGTTTCAGCGCCGCCCGAACTGGAGCGCGCCACTCAACAACGGCCCGATCTCCGACGAAGAAATGGCCGATATCCGTTCACGTTATGACGAGATCTTCGCAACCTGCGCCCGGACGCCGGGCGGTTTCGTCCACGAGCCCGATCCGCGCGGCTTCTATGACGTGCCGCGCGAAGAACGGGTGAAGCTGTGGGACAAGCTCTACGACGAGCCGGGCTTTGGTATCTGGCTGTCGAATTTCCGCGAGATATTCATGGACGAAGCCGCCAATGCCGAATTGTCGGAGTACATCGCCGACCGCATTCGCCGCCGCGTCAAGGACCCCAAGGTCGCGGAAAAGCTCATCCCGAAGGATCACGGCTTTGGCGTGCAGCGCTTGCCGTTGGAGACGAAGTATTTCGAAGCCTACAACCGCGAAAATGTGCAACTCGTCGATGTCAGCGAAACGCCGCTGGTTCGCGTTACGGAGATCGGTCTTCGAACCACCGAGCGCGACTATGACTTCGATATCATCGTCTACGCCACCGGCTTCGATGCGATCACCGGCGCTTACGATCTGATCGACATTCAAGGCGTCGGCGGCGAGAAACTGGCCGGCAAATGGAAGCGTGGGCCGTCCACGTTCCTCGGCATGCTGGTCCACGGCTTCCCCAATCTGCTGATGCCGACTGGCCCGCAAAGCGCGTCCGCCTCGACGAATTTTCCGCGCGGCATCGAGAACGGCGTCAACTGGTGCATGGATCTGCTGCAATATATGTGGGATCGCGGCTACACGCGGGCCGACGCGACAGGGGAGGCTCAGGAGCGGTGGGCCGCGCACGTCGCCAAGATGTACGAGATCATGCTATTGCGCAAAGCCCAGGGCTGGTTCACCGGCTACAACTCCAATGTCGCCGGCCACGAGGCGGGGACGATCCGCTATATCGTCTACAACGGTGGGACGCCCAAATTCGTCAGCATCATTAAAGGTGTTGCCGAGAGGGGCTATGAGGAGATCGAATTCACGTCGGGTGTCGCTACGCACACAGCGGTGACGGCCGCGAGAGCATCGGCGTCATCATAGTTTGTCGTGCGATGTGGTTTCGGTGCAGATCAATTGAATCATCAATGGACGATGCAGGCCGTCGGAATCTGCATCGTCGTTAAGCAATAAAGGGAGAAGCGGTCATGACTATCGGACATGAAATCATGGGCCAGGGCGCGCACAAGGTGATCGTGCTGCACGGCTGGTTCGGCGATCACACCACGTTTCGTCCGATGCGCGATGCGCTCAGCCTCGACGAATTCACCTATGCCGTCGTGGCCTATCGTGGCTATGGCCTGTCGCGAAACATCACCGGCAACTATACCATGGCGGAAATTTCCGCCGACGCCCGCGCGTTGGCGGATGAGCTTGGCTGGAAAGAATTCAGCCTAGTCGGCCATTCGATGGGTGGCATGGCGGTGCAGCGCGTATTGGCCGATGCGCCGCAGCGGGTGCGTAAGCTGGTGGCGGTGACGCCGGTGCCGGCCTCGGGCGTGCCGTTCGATCCCGATGGCTGGGCGCTGTTCGACGGCGCGGCGGCCAGCCTCGACAATCGCCGCGGCATCATCGATTTCACCACCGGCAGCCGGCTGTCGAAGCGCTGGATCGATCACGTCGCGCGCTATTCGGAGGAGACTTCCGACCGCGCTGCGTTCGCTGCCTATCTACAAGCCTGGGCCAAGACCGATTTCCACAGAGAAATTCAAGGCAAGACGACGCCGGTGAAGGTCATCGTCGGCGCCAACGATCCGGCACTGAATGCCGACGTGATGAAGGCGACGTATCTGACGTGGTATCCCAATTCTGAACTCGAAGTGATGGCCAACGCTGGCCATTACCCGATGGACGAGACGCCGGTGGCGCTCGCCACGGCCATCGAAAATTTTCTCAGGGCATAACGAGTCCGTCATCGCGGTGTGAATATTTCAAGACAACAAGCAAGAGCAAAGGATCCGATGTCGCAACCTCATTTGTTTCAACCGCTGACGCTGCGTGGCGTCACCCTTCCGAACCGCATCGTCATCTCGCCGATGTGCCAGTATTCCGCGATCGACGGCGTCGCCAACGACTGGCATTTGGTTCATCTCGGCAAGTTCGCGCAGGGCGGCGCCGGTGTCGTGATGGCGGAGGCGAGCGCGGTGGTCCCCGAAGGTCGCATCACGCATGGCGACGTCGGAATCTGGAATGACGAACAGCAGGCGGCGCTGGCGCGCATTGCCGCGTTCATCAGCAGCCAAGGCTCGGTGCCGGCGATCCAGTTGGCGCATGCCGGGCGCAAGGCCAGCATGCAGCGGCCCTGGTATGGCAACGCAGCGTTGACCGCTGAGGATCGCGCGCGCGGTGATATGCCCTGGCAGATCGTGGCGCCGAGCGCGATCCCGATGGAGGACGGCTGGCTGATGCCGCACGCGTTGTCCATTGAAGATATGAAAACGCTGCGCGAGGCATGGCGGGTGGCAACGTTGCGAGCGGCGGCCGCAGGCTTCGAATTTCTCGAAGTGCATTGCGCCCACGGTTATCTGCTGCATGAGTTTCTCTCGCCGCTGTCCAACAAGCGCGACGACGCTTACGGCGGCGACCGCGCCGGGCGGATGCGCCATCCGCTCGAGATCATCGAGACGGTGCGCGCGGCGTGGCCGGCGGACAAGCCGCTCTCGGTGCGCGTCTCATCGGTCGATGGCATCGACGGCGGCGTGCAGATCGAAGACTCGATTGCGTTCGCGCGCGAGGCCAAGGCGCGCGGTGCCGATGTCATCGATTGCTCGTCCGGTGGTCTGATGGGCTCGGCGACGGCGGCGCGGATTCCGCGTGGCTATAGTTTTCAGGTGCCGTTCGCCGATGCGATCCGGCGCGAAGCGGAGATCGCCACCATGGCGGTCGGCCTCATTCTGCATCCGCAGCAGGCGGAGGACGTGCTGGTGCAAGGTCAGGCGGATTTGATCGGCATCGGCCGCGAGGCGTTGTTCGATCCGAACTGGCCGCAACACGCGCGGCTCTCGCTCACCGAGGTCAACGGCGAGGTGTTCGGCGATTGGCCGAAGCAATATGGCTGGTGGCTGGAACGGCGCGAGCCGGGCCTGCGTAAGCTCGAAGGTCCGGCGCTGCCGTTCCGGAGGGGGTGAGGAGATTCGGGGCGTCATCCTGAGGTGCGCGCATAGCGCGCCTCGAAGGATCGCCGTCGCCCTTCGAGGCCGTTGCTTCGCAACGGCGCCTCAGGGTGACGGCTCGGCATTCACGCCCCCGCCGGTACCTGATCGAGGAAGCCGGTGATGCTGCGGATGCGGCCGCCGTTCAGCACGGCGAAGTCGGTACCCTTGATCGGGCTGTCGACGCCGTCGGGGCCGAGACCCCATGAGAAGCGAACGTGATCGCCGTAGCCGTTCGGCTCTCCGATCAAAGCGAAACGGAAATCAGGAAAGCGCTGCTGCACGCCGGCGACCAGCGCGTCGATGTCGTCATGGCCGTCGCCAGCCATCAGCGGATCGACATAACGGGCATCGTCGGTCCAGTTGCCGGCGAGCAGATCGCGGCGACGTTGCGGATTGCGCTCGTTCCACAGTTCGATGTAGCGGGCGGCGATTGTCTTGGCGTCGGTCATGGGAGGCTCCTGTTGCTGACGTTTTCAATGACGTCAGCATCGGAGTTTTCGCGCGGCCAATCGATTACCTCGCAGGTCATCAACGCGAAGAAAATTGCCGTCATTGCGAGGAGCGTCAGCGACGAAGCAATCCAGTTTCTTGGAAGTAAGAAAAGGCTGGATTGCTTCGCTTCGCTCGCAATGACGAGAACGTTTACCCGACCGCCTTTGCCGCCGCGCGGCCGGCATTGCGGCCGGAGAACAGGCAGCCGCCGAGAAACGTGCCTTCCAGCGCGCGATAGCCGTGCATCCCGCCGCCGCCGAAGCCGGCTGCTTCGCCGACTGCATAAAGACCGGGAATCATCTCGCCGTTGGCGCCAAACACCCGCGCGTCGAGATCGGTCTCGAAGCCGCCGAGTGTCTTGCGCGTCAGGATGTTGAGCCGGACCGCGATCAGCGGGCCGTGCGCGGAATCGAGAATCCGATGTGGTTTCGCGGTGCGGATCAGCTTGTCGCCGATATAGCGCCGCGCGTTGTGCAGGTTGATGATCTGCGCATCCTTGGCGAACGGATTGGCGATCTCGCGGTCGCGCGCTTCGATCTGCGCGCGGATATTGTCGAGGCGCAGCAGGTTGTCGCCGCTCAGCGCATTCATCGCGCTGACAAGTTCATCGAGGTTGTCGCGCACGATGAAATCCGCGCCGTGCTGCTTGAAGGCTTCCACCGGTGCCGGCGCGCCCTTGTTGGTGGCGCGCTTGATCGTCATGCGCCAGCTTTTGCCGGTGAGGTCGGGGTTCTGCTCGGAGCCCGACAACGCGAACTCCTTTTTGATAATGCTCTGCGTCAGCACGAACCACGAGTAATCGTAGCCGGTGGACATGATGTATTCGAGCTGGCCGAGCGTGTCGGAGCCGGGGAACAGCGGCGCGGGCAGGCGCTTGCCGGTGGCGTCGAACCACATCGACGATGGGCCGGGCAGGATGCGGATGCCGTGCCGCGGCCAGATCGGGCTCCAGTTCTCAATGCCTTCGACATAGTGCCACATGCGGTCGCGATTGATCAGCCGTGCGCCGGCCGCCTCGGTGATCTCGATCATGCGGCCGTCGACGTGTTCGGGCACGCCGGAGATCATGGTCTTGGGTGGTGCGCCGAACCGGCGCGGCCAGTTCTTGCGGACGAGGTCGTGATTGCCGCCGATGCCGCCGGAAGCGACGATCACGGCCTGCGCTCTCAAGGCGAACTCGCCGGTTGAGATGCGCGAGCTGGAGACGCCGCGTTCCACGGCGGTCGGCTCAAGGATCACACCGCGCACGCCGTCGACAGCGCCATTGGTCGAGGTAAGCGCATCGACGCGGTGGCGGAAACGGAATTCCAGCTTGCCACGGGTCTGCGCCTCGCGCGCCCGCCGCTCGAACGGCTCGACAATGCCGGGGCCGGTGCCCCACGTCACGTGAAAGCGCGGCACCGAATTGCCGTGGCCCATGGCGTCGTAGCCGCCGCGTTCGGCCCAGCCGACAATGGGGAAGATGCGGTGGCCCATGGCGCGCAGCCAATCGCGTTTCTCGCCGGCGGCGAAGGCGACATAGGCTTCGGCCCAGCGCCGCGGCCAGTAGTCCTCGGCACGGTCGAAGCCGGCGGTGCCCAACCAGTCCTGCATCGCCAGCTCGATGCCGTCCTTGATGCCGAGCCGGCGTTGCTCCGGAGAGTTCACCAGGAACAGGCCGCCGAACGACCAGAACGCCTGACCGCCGATGCTTTGTTCGCCTTCCTGATCGACTACGATGACGCGCTTGCCGGCGTCGGCGATTTCGGTCGCCGCGACCAGTCCCGCCAGCCCCGCGCCGACAACGATTACGTCCGCGTCCATTGCCATCGTTGGTTCCTCCCCTGGAACGATCAAAGCGCGTTGCTTCGTCAGCGGTCAACCGCCGTGGTGACACAGACTGTTTACGAAATTGCGCAACGCTCTCGCGTCGCGGGGACGACTGCATCTCGCGCGCAACACCGAGGTTGAATTTGGTGCGTAACTGCGTTCCCGTCTGGACAAAAACATCGTCTCGCAACACGGTGTCGATCGCGAAAGTTCGCGCCAATAAATACAATCGCTTCGACGTTGGGGCCGGAATATGAAGATCGCAACGGGGCTGCTCGCGGCTGTCGTTCTGCTCGCGGGGATCGCGGCCAGTCATGCGGCGGTGCGGATCGCCGAAGACCGGGGCGGTCGAATCGGAACCTACGTCGATCGATATCAGTCGCTGCGCAGTTCCGGCGAGCAGGTGGTGATCGATGGGCTGTGCGCCTCGGCTTGCACCATCATCCTCGGCGCGGTGCCCTCAAACCGGATTTGCGTCACATCCCGCGCAACGCTCGGTTTCCATGCGGCGTGGGACGTCGGCGCCAACGGTCGCGCGGTCACCAATCGCGAGGCGACGCGGATGCTTTACGCGATGTATCCGATGCGGGTGCAGCGTTGGATCGCGCGGCACGGCGGGCTCAATCGCCACATGATCTTCCTGCGCGGCGCTCAACTTCAAAGCATGTACCGGCCCTGTTATCTGATGAATGCCGAGGCGGCCTACCGCTGAGGGATTTGCCGCTGTGATTTCATTTGAGACGGCGCACCGGTTCCGCGCGTTCAGCATGACGTGAACACGCAGCACGGCGCGAGGCTTGCTCCGTCGCACCCCACCCTCTATCAGGAACCCGTTGACCGGTCGGCCCTCTGCCGGCCGGCGAATGCCAATATATCCGGCACAGATGTCCGGGTGGCATTTGGAAGGGAATTTCAATGACCGATCGTGCGACCCGACCGCTGGTGATTTTTGCGGCTTTTGCCGGCAGCCTTGCCATCGGCTTGCTGGTGGTCCTGTGGCTGGCAGGCGGGCTCGGCAGCGTCGCCAAACCTGCGCCGATCGGCGGTGCTTTCCAGCTCACCGATCAGTCCGGCCAGATCGTCACCGAGAAAAGCCTGCAAGGGCGGCCGACCATTATCTTCTTCGGCTACACCCATTGCCCCGATGTGTGTCCGACCTCGCTGTTCGAGATGTCCGAGGTGCTGCGAGCGATGGGCAAGGATGCCGACCGCGTCAATGCCTACTTTATTTCGGTGGACCCCGAGCGCGACACCGCCGCGGTGATGAAGAATTATCTCGGCAGCTTCGATCCGCATCTCAAGGGCCTTACCGGCGATCCGGCGGCGGTGAGCAAGGTTCTCAGCGAATTTCGGGTCTATGCAAAGAAGGTTCCGTCGAAGGACAGCGACGACTACACCATGGATCACACCGCACTGATCTATCTGATGGACAAGAAGGGCAACTTCGTCGCGCCGTTCAATCTGAAGCAGACACCGGAAGCGGCCGCCGCCGATCTCAAACGCTATCTTT
>JBQCHY010000115.1:0-7017 GCA_051954235.1 Xanthobacteraceae bacterium | reverse complement strand
CGCCTCGTATTCCGGAATCAGATATCGCCACTTCTGCAAATAGTTCCGCTCAACCGTCCGGTCAAAACTGTTGTCGCGCATCGGATCATCCTCCAAAGGACCATCCAATCAGCGAATTCATGAACATGCACAGCAATGACGGGACGGTGCTTACGCCGTCACTTCGGCAGCAGGCCCTTCAGCTTCTGCATGTCCGTGATGTTGATCTTGAAGCCGCCGGGCATCACGATGTCGCCCGGTTTCTGGTCCGGCTTGCAGGGGCCGAGCCATTTGGCTTCCACCGTCATCGTCGTCTCTTGCGGAACGTTGGCGGGCGCGCCGCTCACTTTCGACGTCACCTGCACGGTGTAGGCGGAGTTGAAATCCCCTGTGACGTCGGAATGCGACGTCATCGACATGCCGTTCACGGTGCAGACCGCGTCGGTCATGTAGCCGGCGGCGGTTTTCCGCACGTCATTCCTTGAGCAGGTCTGCTTCGCCATCGGCGAGAGATTCGACGTCAGGTCCTTGTCGGTCGCGGCGTCGGTGCATTGCTGCATGGTCATGCCGGCCGCCTTGGAGGCGGTGTCGAGCATGCGGATTTCCCACAGGCCCGGCTTGCGTGTCGGCAGTTCGTCGGCGTTTGCGGCAAAAATGGTGGCCGCGCTTGCTGCCGCGACGCCGGCGATCAGCCGCACAGTGCGGGACCGAATCGCAGGAAGCACTCCTGTGTCCATTGGTGACGCCTCCTGTCAGTCTTTGGCCGCCCGGATGAACAGATCAGTAGCGGACGCGGAGCGGCCGCTCATAGCTGCCGTGGCGGGTCCAGCGGCAGGCAAATGAGCTGTAATTGCCGTAGGTCTTCTGAATCGAGAGCCATTTGACGACTTTGCCATATTGCGCGCAGTGATTGCTCGCCAGCGCCCGGATATCGGTCTGGCCGATCAGGCTCGCGGAAATGATGCCGCCGGTATCGTTGCCTTCGAAAGGCGCCACATAGTCGGCCCGGGCGCTGCCGCAGGCCAGGATTGCCGTCACCGCCGCGATGGCGGCCATACCGATCGTTCGCATGATCATCTCCGAGTCATTCGGACCCAATTTATGCGGCCAGGGCCGCCAAGGAAAGCGCCGCCGGATCGGGAATGGCCGGATGTCCGCCGGTGTTGCCGTGCCGCACTTGACCTCGCGCGGCGATCGCGGCACCGTCCCCGCCGCAATTGCAGGATGGATGAAGCGATGACCGGCCTTGTCATGCCTTTCGGGAAACGTGGTGTCGGCGCCGTGCTGGGCGCGCTGATGGGTGTATTGGCGCTTTCGCCGGCGGCAAACGCCGCCAACCTGCTGGAAATGAATTTCGGGTTGTTCGGCCCGCGTTATGACGGCGTGCTGCCGCCCTGCGAATCGGCGCTCGGCACCATCTCTTCGCAATTCGCCGAGAAGGAAAGCACCTTTTGGAATTCGGCGTTGCAGATCACCGGTTATGACCGGGTGCACGAGACCGGTTTCCGGCCCTGGACCTCGGACAATATTCCGCGCCGCTATTGCAGCGCCCGCGCCATGCTCAATGACGGCAAGGCGCGGACCGTGGACTATTCGATCATCGAGGACGGCGGCCTGGCCGGTTATGGTCCCGGCGTCGAATGGTGCGTGAGCGGGCTCGACCGCAACTGGGCCTACAACCCGCGCTGCAAGGCGGCGCGCCGCTGACGCGCATCGCCATGGGCCAAGCCTCGCTCCTCCAGCGTTTCCGCCGCGTATTGACGTTGCCGCTCGTCGCGGCCGCGTTGTCGCTCTCCGTGATGCCCGCGTCGGCGCAGGATCGCCGCCAGAACGCACCCGGCCAGTTCGATTTCTACGTGCTGTCGTTGTCGTGGTCGCCGTCGTTCTGCGAGGCGGCGCGCGAGCGCGGCAACACCAGCCGCTCGCAACAGGTGCAGTGCGGCGGCCGGCCGTTCTCCTTCGTGGTGCACGGCCTGTGGCCGCAATATGAGCGCGGCTTCCCGGATTACTGCGAACGGCCGTCGCCACGGCTACCGCGCAACATCATGACGTCGATGCTCGACCTGATGCCGGCGCCGGGCCTGATCTATAACGAATGGGACAAGCACGGCACCTGTTCCGGCCTCGGTCCGCGCGGCTATTTCGAAGCCATCCGCAAGGCGCGCGCGGCGGTGAAGATTCCCCCGGAATATCTCGAACTGACGCAGACCAGGACGGTCGCGCCGGCCGCTGTGGAAGCGGCATTCATCAAGGCCAATCCGGGCTTGAGCGAAGCTGCCATCGCCGTCACCTGCGACCGCACGCGGCTGAGCGAGGTGCGGATCTGCATGACCAAGAGCCTGCAATTCCGTGCTTGCGACGAGATCGATCGTCGCGCCTGCCGTCGCGGCACGGTGACGATGCCGCCGGTGCGCGGCGGCTGATCGTCAAGCGGCGCTTCATCCTTCGATGTGTGGCTGACCGGAACTGTCGACGCGTCCATGCGTTGCGAGTCAATCCGCAACAACATGGACGACGATCATGCCACGCGGCGATAAATCGACTTACACCGACAAGCAGAAGCGCAAGGCCGAACACATCGAGGAAGGCTACGAGGACCGCGGCATCGCCAAGAAGGAAGCCGAGCGCCGCGCCTGGGCCACCGTGAACAAGGAAAGCGGCGGCGGCAACAAGAGCGGCTCCGGCCGCGGCGTGCGCGACACCAAGGTCGCGGCGAAGAAAGGCGGACGCATCGGCGGTCCGCGCGGCGGCAAGGCAGCCGCACGACGTCCGGCAGCGGCACGGTCTGCCTCCGCGAAGAAGGCGGCGGCGACCCGCAAGCGCCATTCCGCGACGCGTTCAGCGGCGGCCAAGAAAGCCGCGGCCACCCGCAAGCGTCACGCTGCGGCGCGGACCAGGACCGCGACCAAGCGCTCGACGAAGACGACGACCAGGCGGACGAAGAAGCGCTAGCGCCAGATTGAAGCGTCATTGCGAGGAAAGCGAAGCAATCCAGAAGGCCACGAGTAAAGCTGGATTGCTTCGTCGCTGTCGCTCCTCGCAATGACGGGTAAAACGCCGCATCCTAAAACTACAGACGACGGAGATGGTCGAAACCATCTCCGTCGCCTGCATTCGTGCCGCGTTGCTTACTTGATCAGCGGGCAGCCGCCGTCCTTCATCGGGCGGAAGACCTGATCGCCGGGGACTTCGGCGAGAATCTTGTAGTAGTCCCATGGATACTTCGACTCTTCCGGCTTCTTCACTTCCAAGAGCAGCATGCTGTGCACCATGCGGCCGTCCTCGCGCAGATAGCCGTTGTCGGTGAAGGCGTCGCGCACCGGCATTTCGCGCATTTTTGCGAGCACCGCCTTGGTGTCGCGGGTGCCAGCGGCCTTGACGGCCTTGAGATAGTGCAAGGTCGCGCTGTAGGTCGAAGCCTGATTCATCGACGGCATGCGCTTCATGCGTTCGAAGAATTTCTTGCCGAACGCGCGGGTGCGCTCGTTCTGGTCCCAGTAATAGGCTTCGGTGATGATCAGGCCCTGCGCCATCTTCAGCCCGAGGCTGTGGATGTCGGAAATGAACATCACGATGCCCGCGAGCTTCTGGCCGCCGGCAACGATGCCGAATTCGGCCGCCTGCTTGATGGCGTTGATGGTGTCGCCGCCGGCATTGGCGAGGCCGATGATCTTCGCCTTCGAGGCTTGCGCCTGCAGCAGGAACGAGGAGAAGTCCGAGGTATTGAGCGGATGCCGCGCGCTGCCGAGGATATTGCCGCCGGCCGCCTTCACCACTTCGCTGACGTCGCGCTCGATCGAGTGACCGAACAGGTAGTCGGCGGTGATGAAGAACCAGCTATCGCCACCCTGCTTGACCACGGCGCTGCCGACGGTGTGCGCGTTGGAATAGGTGTCGTAGGTCCAGTGCGCGGTATAGGGCGAACACGACTTTCCGGTGATGTCCGAGCTCGCCGCGTCGGTGATGATCATGATCTTTTCGTAGCGCTTCGACATTTCCATCGCGGCGAGCGCGGTGGCCGATGTCGGCAGGTCGATGATCATGTCGACGTTTTCGGCCTCGTACCATTTGCGCGCGATATTGGCGGCGATGTCGGCCTTCATCTGCGGATCGGCGGTGACCAGTTCGATCGGCTTGCCGAACATGGTGCCGCCGAATTCCTCGATCGCCATCTTGGCGCCTTCGACATTGCCGGCGCCGCCGATATCAGAATAGACCGAGCCGAAGTCGGTCATCACGCCGATCTTCAGCGGCTGGTCCGATTGCTGCGCCAGCGCGGCTCCGCCTGCCAACAGCGAAACGGATAAAGTGGCCGCGACGAACGCACGGTGCGCGAATCTCATGGGTGCCTCCCAGCTTGTTATTGCCTCAAACGGTCAACTTGGATGAGTTGCGTGAGGCAAGCAAGGTGAAGCGCAATCATGCAAAGCTGTTGTGCAGGCGAGCGCATGTGTTGGCGATCTGCTGTTGCGCGCGACGGGATATCCGCTTCGA
Organism: Xanthobacteraceae bacterium; assembly: GCA_051954235.1. Classification (GTDB taxonomy): domain Bacteria; phylum Pseudomonadota; class Alphaproteobacteria; order Rhizobiales; family Xanthobacteraceae; genus 62-47. The sequence continues at coordinate 2,544 of JBQCHY010000115.1, read as the reverse complement.
CGAAGGCGCGGACCACCTTGTGCCGTCTCCGTCCCAAGAATGGAGTCCCGGGAGGCGCCAGGGTGCTTGCGAGGCACCCGCAATGACGAACCCTTGCGAGGGGTTCGTCCGCGTGCCGCGACGAGGACGGATTGCGAGTCCGTCTCGCGAGGCGCGCGCGTCATGCGGCGACGGGATTGCGAAGCCCATCGCGCCGACGCAGCGCCTCCCGGCGCTCCACCTCCGCCCCCGGTGCACGCGGGGAGGGGGATGGATCATCCCTCCGCGTCATGAGCGGAGAGGGATGAAAAGTGATATAGGAATATATTCCAATGACAGGAAAGTCAAGTCCGGCACATATTTCGTCATGCCCGGCCTTGTGCCGGGCATCCACGTCTTCACTTCGTAGCGCCACTAAAGACGTGGATGGCCGGGACGAGCCCGGCCATGACGAAAACGGATTCACCTTCGAATAGCTTTTGGCACGAATTTACCATACGAAAGCCGTCATCCTCCGCGAAGGCGGAGGATCCAGTACTCACTGAGCAAGTTGGTATTCCCTCGCGTCTGCACGGAATACTGGATGCCCGCCTTCGCGGGCATGACGCCGCATTCTTGGTCAAGCGCTTAGTCTTTTGAAAGCTCGCAGTTGGGAATTGGCTTCCCTCAGCTATCCACCTTCAGCGCGGCGATGAAGGCTTCCTGCGGGATGTCGACCTTGCCGAACTGCCGCATCTTCTTCTTGCCTTCCTTCTGCTTCTCCAGAAGTTTGCGCTTGCGGGTGATGTCGCCGCCGTAGCACTTCGCGGTGACGTCCTTGCGCAGCGCGCGCACGGTTTCGCGCGCGATCACCTTGCCGCCGATCGCCGCCTGAATCGGGATCTGGAACATGTGCGGCGGGATCAATTCCTTCATCTTCTCGACCATCGCGCGGCCGCGGCCTTCGGCGCGGGTGCGATGCACCAGCATCGACAGCGCATCCACCGGCTCGTTGTTGACGAGGATCTGCATCTTGACGAGGTCGGCGGCACGATAGTCGGTGAGGTGATAGTCGAACGAGGCGTAGCCCTTCGAGACCGACTTCAGGCGGTCGTAGAAATCGAACACCACTTCGTTGAGCGGCAGTTCGTATTTCACCATCGCGCGGGCGCCGACGTAGGTGAGCTCCTTCTGCACGCCGCGCCGTTCCTGGCACAGCTTCAGCACGCTGCCGAGGTATTCGTCGGGCGTGAGGATCGTGGCTTCGATCCACGGCTCCTCGATCTCGGCGATCTTCACCACGTCCGGCATGTCGATCGGATTGTGAATCTCGATCTCCTGCCCGTCGGTCAGGTGCATTTTATAAATGACGCTCGGCGCGGTCGCGATCAGGTTGAGGTCGAACTCGCGGCTCAATCGTTCCTGAATGATTTCGAGATGCAACAGGCCGAGGAAACCGCAGCGGAAACCGAAGCCGAGCGCGGCGGAGGTTTCCATCTCGAACGAGAAGCTGGCGTCGTTGAGCCGCAGCTTGCCCATCGCCGCGCGCAGCGTTTCGAAGTCGTCGGCATCGACCGGGAACAGGCCGCAGAACACCACCGGGATCGCCGGCTTGAAGCCCGGCAGCATGTCCGCCACCGGATGCCTGTCGTCGGTGATGGTGTCGCCGACGCGGGTGTCGGCCACTTCCTTGATGGCGGCGGTGATGAAGCCCACCTCGCCGGGGCCGAGTTCGTCGACATTGACCATCTTCGGCGTGAAGAAGCCGACGCGCTCGACGTCGTAAGCGGCATTGGTGCCTATCATGCGGATGCGCTGACCCTTCTTCATCACGCCGTCGACGATGCGCACCAGCACCACCACGCCGAGATAGACGTCGTACCAGCTATCGACCAGCAGCGCCTTCAGCGTCGCGTCGCGGTCACCTTGCGGCGGCGGCAGGCGTGTGACCACCGCTTCCAGCACGTCGGGAATGCCGAGGCCTGTTTTGGCCGACACCATGATGGCCTCGGAGGCGTCGATGCCGATAACGTCCTCGATCTGCTGCTTGACCTGTTCGGGCTCCGCGGCGGGCAGGTCCACCTTGTTGAGCACCGGCACGATCTCGAGGTTGTTGTCGATGGCCTGATAGACGTTGGCGAGCGTCTGCGCCTCGACGCCTTGCGAGGCGTCGACCACCAGCAGCGCGCCTTCGCAGGCGGCGAGCGAGCGCGAGACTTCATAGGCGAAGTCGACGTGGCCGGGGGTGTCCATCAGGTTGAAGATGTAGTCCTTCCCGTCCTTCGCCTTGTAGGCGAGACGGACGGTCTGGGCCTTGATGGTAATGCCGCGCTCGCGCTCGATATCCATCGAATCGAGCACCTGTTCCTTCATCTCGCGGTCCTGCAACCCGCCCGTGGTCTGAATCAGGCGGTCGGCCAGCGTCGATTTGCCATGGTCGATATGGGCGACGATGGAGAAATTGCGGATGTTGGAAATCGCGGTTTTGGTCATCGGCGCGAGATAGCATTGGGGTTCGGGGTCAGCAACTGTCTTGGAACCTCTCCAACTCACAGCGGGCTGATTTGCCTTCTTCCGGCGTCGAAT
>JBQCHY010000114.1:0-66010 GCA_051954235.1 Xanthobacteraceae bacterium | reverse complement strand
CTGTGGCGCCGCGACCCTCCCCCCCCCCCCCACCCCCGCGGGTGGTGTGTGCGGCCCCCGCGGGGGGGGGGGGGGGCGGGCCCCCTCTTCGCCATAGAGACTGTAACCCCTCACCCCAACCCTCTCCCAATGGGAGAGGGAGCGCGCATGGTCTCTTGGCGAGTGCTTTTATCAAAAGCGAGAGTGCTCTAATTCGCCTGTAACGGCGGCAAACCGTAACGCCGCCGCGCCATCGCGCATTCGGCGTCGCCCGGCATGCAGACCCGGCACACCTCGGGACGCACCGCATAGACCGCGCACGACGTCGCCTCGCCGACGCGTCCGACCAGCGCCGTGCAGCGCTCGCCCTCGCAGCGCATTCCCGACGACCGCTCATTGACGAATTGCGCCGGGATGAGATCCAGCGCGGCATCGTCCTCGATGGTGAAGCGCGGCCAGTTGCGCGAATAGGCGCAGCAGGCGCCGCAACTCTGGCAAGGGCTCATCGTGTCGGCGTCGGTCATTCGTCTCCCCGCATCTGTCGGGTCTTGTCGCGGATCGTCTGATCGAGGCTGGCGCGCCATCTTGCGCGGAGCACGTCGCGGCGCTCGGCATAGCGTTCGTCGAGATAAGTGGCGTCGATGACGCGGTCGGTGCGGAAGCTACGAAAGTCCTTCCGCAACTCGCACCACGCGGCGAGCAGTCGCACGGTTTCGAGGTAGCCGACGGTGATCGGCCAGATCACCCGCGTGCTGTCGCGGCCGTGTTCATCGCGATAGCGCAGCGCGATCTTCTTGCCGGCGTGAATATGCGCGCGCACCTTGGTCATGTCGATGCGGTCGGGTTCGGTCGCGACGTCGCGCCGCGCGCGGCTGGCCGGTTCCTGCACGAACGGCCGCAAGGTGTCCGGCACGGTGGCCTCGATTTTGGCGATGAGGTTCTCGGCGGCCTTGCCCAGCACGGCGTCGGCGTGGCCCGCGACCCATTGCGCGCCGAGCACGGCGGCTTCGATCTCGTCCGGCGTGAGCATCAGCGGCGGCATGTCGAAGCCGCGTTCCAGTACGTAGCCCATGCCGGCCTCGCCACGGATCGGCACGCGCTGGCCGATCAAGGTGGCGATGTCGCGATAGATGGTGCGCTTCGAGGTTTCGAGTTCAGCCGCGATGGCATCGGCGGTCAGCGGCTTGCGGGCGCGGCGCAGCACCTGGATGATCTGGAACAGCCGGTCGGCGCGTCTCATGATCGTGTCTTCCGTGCCTCGGTTGATGCTGCGGTTGATGCTGACAGCACGTTGGCAGCAGGGGGTAGCTAGGGTCGCGCAAGTTTTCAAGAGAGGTGCTTGCGATGATCATTCTCTACGGGTTTGGCGAAGGTTTCGGCCTGCCGGAAATCAGCCCCTTCGTCACCAAGACCGAGGTGCAACTCAAGATGGCCGGACTGCCGTACCGCAAGGTGTTCGCGCTGCCGGATTCCTCGCCCAAGGGGCAGATGCCCTATATCGACGACGCAGGCGAGGTGATCGCGGATTCGACCTTCATCCGCGCCCATCTCGAACGCAAATATGGTTTCGATTTCGATGCCGGGCTCGACACCGCGCAGCGCGCACAGGCCTGGGCGATCGAGCGGATGATTGAGCATCACGTCTATTGGGCGCTGGTGGGTGTGCGCTGGGTCGATCCGGTCAACTTCGCCAAGGGACCGGCGCATTTCTTCGACGCCGCGCCGGAGCATTTGCGTAACGATATCCGCCAGGGCGCCCGCGCGCGGGTGGTCGAGAACTATCGGCTCACGGGCCTTGGCCGCCATACGCCGCAGGAGACGGTTGAACTCGCGATGCGGTCGCTGTCGGCGCTCTCGGTGCTGCTCGCGGACAAGTCTTATCTGATGGGCGAGCATCCGTGCGGCATGGACGCGACCGCGTTCGGCGCGGTGGCCGGCTTGCTGTCGCCGTTCTTCAACTCGACGCTGCGCCATCGCACCGAGCAGTTTGCCAACCTCGTCGCCTATGTCGAACGGATGATGGGCCGCTACTATCCCGATCACGTCTGGCGCGCGCCGGAAGCCGCGGTGGCGTGATGCGCGCCGACGCAACGAAGGGTGAAACGATGGCCGACACGGATTCGTTCTTCTGGAAAATAGTCGACGGCCGCTTGCCGTCGCCGCCCTGCGCGCAAACGCTGGGCCTTGCGTTCGGCGCCATCGATCCGGAGCGCGGCACCATCGAAGTCGATTTCGAGGGCAAGCCCGAGTTCGCCAATCCTGTCGGCAACATTCAGGGCGGCTTTCTTGCCGCGATGCTGGACGACACCATGGGGCCGGCGCTGGTGGCCACGCTCGACGCCGGCGAGTTCGCACCGACCGTCAATCTCAACGTCCAGTTTCACCGCCCGGCGAAGCCCGGCCCGCTGAAAGGTCTTGGCCGGGTGACGATGCGCGGCAAGGAAGTCTGTCAGTTGGCTGCCGAGTTGCTGCAAAACGGCAAGGTCGTCGCCACCGCGACGGCCACCGCTGTCATAAGGCGGATGTAACGCGACGAAAGCCGGTCGCATCCTTTTGCCTTTGATACTTTAAAGATCGTAATCAACCCGGTCGATGTATCACCTCTCCCCGTCGGGGAGAGGTCGGAGCCGAAGGCTCCGGGTGAGGGGATCGACCGTTATTGAGGTTGTAACCCCTCACCCAGACCCTCTCCCAATGGGAGAGGGAGCCCGCATCGTTGTGTGGTAGATTTTCCATCAAATCGAAAATGTGTCAGCGATGGACTGCGTCTACGTCGCGAGAAGTGGCGTTCCCTTCAGCGCGGCAACTTCGGCTTCCAGTTCGGCGATCCGCGTCTCGCGCAGTTCGAGCGCGGCCTTGACGTCGGCGGCGTCGAATTTCTGCGGGATGTGCTGGCGGCAGTTGGTATTCCACGCCTTCACCTTGATCAGGATTACCTGTTCCGGTCGTGCGCGATAGCCGCGCGGCATCAAGGCTTCCAGCAGCGCCGGATCGTCGTCGACGACGCTGGCCTCGCCCCAGATCTTGACGCGCTGGCGATTGACGTAGTCCAGCACGAAGATGTGTACCTTCGGATTTTCCGACAGGTTGCCCAGCGTAATGAACTGCCGGTTGCCGGCGAAGTTGGCGAAGGCGATCGTGGTCTTGTCGAGCACATGGAGGAAGCCGGGCGGGCCACCGCGATGCTGGATCGTCGGCTGGCCGTCAGCGCTGGCGGTGGCGAAGAAGACGCTGGTCTGAGCGGCGAGAAATGCGGCGAGGTTGTCGTCGATCTCGGTCGGCCATCCGGCGTCCGCCTCGGGTCCTGAATAAGCCTCGCGCGATCCCCGCAGAGTCTGGATCGCCTTGACGGCAGGGCTGAAGGCAACATCGCTGGGAGAAGTGTGGGGCGTGGACATCGTCGTCTCCGGGTAAGCGTCCGGCGTATCTGATGTTGCGAATGTGGTTCGCGGCCCGGCCTTAAGCAATTCGCGTCGTTGACACGACATTGTTGCAATATCAGAAATAATGCCATGGACCGCATCGAGACCATGCAGGCTTTCGTCACCGTGGCCGACCATAAAGGGTTCGCTCCGGCAGCGCGCAAGCTGGGATTGTCAGCGTCGGCCGTGACCCGCATGGTCGCCGCGCTGGAGGAGCGGGTCGGCGCGCGGCTGCTGCAACGGACCACCCGTTCGGTGATGCTGACCGATGCCGGCGAACGGTTTCTCGAGCGCGCCCGGCGCATCCTCGCCGATGTCGAGGAAGCGGAGGGGGCTGTGCGGGCGGAGCGGACGCAGCCGACCGGCCGCCTCGTGGTGTCGGCGCCGCTCGGCTTCGGCCGCCGTCATGTCACGCCGCTGATGTCGACTTACCTGAAACGTTATCCCGACGTCGCCGGCGACCTTCGCTTGTCGGATCGCATGGTCAATCTGGTGGAGGAAGGCGTCGATATCGCGGTGCGCATCGGTCATCTGCCGGATTCGAGTCTCGTCGCGCGCGCGGTCGGCGATATGCGGCGGATGGTGGTGGCGTCGCCGGATTATCTGGCGGCGCATGGCGAACCGCGTCATCCTTCCGAGATCGCGGCGCATCGCACCGTGCATTTCGGCGCGCTCAGCGCCGCGCCGGACTGGCGTTTTGTCGAGGACGGCCGCGAGGTTCGCGTCGCCTGCGCGCCGCGCTTCACCACCAACAGTGCCGACGCCGCGATTTTTCATGCCGAGCAGGGCGGTGGCTTGACGCGCGTGCTGGCCTATCAGGCGGCGGAAGGGCTTGCCGGCGACCGTCTGAAGGCGGTGCTGACCGATTACGAGATCGCGCCGCTGCCGATCCATCTGGTCTATCCGACGTCGCGGCTATTGTCAGCGAAGGTCCGCGCCTTCGTCGATCTGGTGCTGCACGACTGCGACTGGCATTTCGCGACGCGCTAGTATCTTTCAGTTCTTAGTGGGCGTGCGTCAGACGTCATCTCACCTCTCCCCATTGGGGAGAGGTCGGAGCCGAAGGCTCCGGGTGAGGGGGAGCAGGCATAATTGAGGCGGCGGCCCCTCACCCCCACCCTCTCCCCACGGGAGAGGGTGCTCGCCGAGCTTCGTTGTTGCGCTCCCATCAAAGGGGGAGAGCTAAGCCGGTGTGTGCTGCGATCGCGGCACCACGCGGAAGGTGGCGTTGGCGCGCGCGATCGGTTCGTCGTCGGCGGTGACGATGCTTTGCACGAAGCAGATGGTGCGGCCGCTCTTGAGCACCTCGCTCTCCACCGCGAGCCACTGCCCGATCTTGGCGCTGCCGATGTAATCCACCGAGAGGTTGACGGTGACCAGCGAGAACGCCGGCCCGAGTTTGTAGCCGCAGCTATGGCCCATCGCCTTGTCGGCCAATGCTGCGATCAGTCCGCCATGGATCAGTCCGCGCGCGTTGGTGTGCGGCGTGTCGAGCCGCAGCCCGATGACGATCGCCTCCTCGGTCTGTTTCCAATAGATCGGCTCCCAGGGGTCGGTCAGCGGGCTTTTGCGGGGATTTCGTGTGAATCCGGGCGGAATGGCAGGGAGGTTCAATCAGGTGCTCCGGCGGTTTGTGGCGAGCGGATCGTTAAACGGATGTCACGCCTATCATAGCGGGGATTTTCCCGCGTCCCGTCGGCAAAGTCGTTTACGGCAGATGATTATAGCATATAATCAATTGTCAGGGCGATTGGGGCGGGCGCCGAATGCGCATCCGTGTCGGAAAAGTCCATCTTCGCCGGGAATCTTGCAATGGCCTTTGCCGTGCAGGCGTGGAGAATGCACACCATGCTTGCATTGCAGGCTGAATTAAATAACATGTTAAATAAAGCGGGTGGCCGGAGAACCGGCCCTCCAAAAGAGGGAGAGACGACGATGAGGAAAGCACTTCTGGCGCTGCTGATGGCCGGTTGCGCGGGGCTTGCGATGACGCCCGCGACCGCGCAGGACAAGACCGTCAATCTGAAAGTCTCGCTCTGGGTGCCTCCCGCTCACCCGCTGGTGCCGGCGACCATTGCCTGGGCGAAGGACATTGAAAAGGAGTCGGGCGGCACCATCAAGCTGACGGTGTTCCCGTCGCAGCAGCTCGGCAAGGCGTTCGACCACTACGACATGGCGCGCGACGGCATCGCCGACATCACTTACGTCAATCCGGGATATCAGCCGGGCCGCTTCCCGATCGCGGCGGCGGGGCAGCTTCCGTTCGTGTTCAGCGACGGCAAGAAGGGCACGCTGGCGCTCAACGAGTGGTACCACAAGTACGCACCGACCGAGATGAAGGACACCAAGCTGTGCTTCGCGTTCATTCACGATCCCGGCGCCTTGTTCGGCAAGAAGAAGGTGCTGGTGCCTGAAGACCTCAAGGGCCTGAAGGTGCGTCCAGCGCAATCGACCATCGGCGAATTGGTCAAGATGTTCGGCGGCACCAACGTGCAGGCCTCCGCCCCCGAAGCGCGTGACGCCATCGAGCGCGGCGTTGCCGATGAGATCACCTTCCCGTGGGGCTCGATGTTCCTGTTCGGCATCGAGAAAGCCATCAAGTACGCGATGGACGCGCCGCTTTACACCACCGTGTTCACCTACAACATGAATCTCAAGAGCTACAACGCGATGTCGCCGGCGCAGAAGAAGGTGATCGACGATCACTGCACGCCGGAGTGGGCTTCCAAGGTGACCGATCCGTGGAGCGAGTTCGAGTTCAACGGCCGCGCCAAGATGAAGGCTCTGGCCGATCACGAAGTCTACACGCTGACCCCCGAGCAGCTTGCGCAGTGGAAGGCCGCCGCGAAACCTCTGCAGGAGAGCTGGGCCGCCGACGTCAAGAAAGCCGGCGGCGATCCAGTTGCGATCGAGGCCGACCTTCAAGCCGCAATCAAGAAGTTCGGCGCGGGGCTGTAGTCATTTGCGTCTCCCCAACGGAAACGTCATGCCCGGGCTTGTCCCGCCTGCGCGGCCGAAGCCGCTTCGGCGCGGCGAAGGCCCCGGCATCCACGTCTTCTTCAACAGGCGCAGAAAGCAGGACGTGGATGGCCGGGACAAGCCCGGCCATGACGGCAACGTAGCGGCGCGAAATTCCCATGACCACCAGCCAGCCCGAAGTTTCCAGCGACGGCGTTCTCACCGGTCCGCCTGAGCCTGCGTCCAAGAACTACATGGACAAGTTCATCGACTCGATCGAATGGGTCGCGGCCTTCTTCGTCGGCGTCGTCGCGCTGAACACGTTCATTGCGGTGTTCATGCGGAAATTCTTCTCGGTGACGATCCCGGACTACTACAACATCGGCCAGTTCCTGCTCGGCATCCTGATCTTCTGGGGCATCGCCGCCACCAGCTATCGCGGTACGCACATCACCGTCGATCTGGTGTGGGCCAATGCTTCGCCGAAATATCAGCGCTGGATCGACGTGTTCGCGACCTTGGTGCTGCTGTTCGTGGTGACGGTGCAGACCTACACGCTGCTCGACAAGGTCATCACCACCCGCGAAGACCACGTGCTGACGATGGATCTGCAACTGCCGATCTGGCCGTTCTATGCGGTGGCGTGGGTCGGCGACGTCTCCGCCGTGCTGCTGATCGCGATCCGCACCTGGCGCTTGATTTTCCATCCGGACCAGTTGCACGAACCGAAAATCAAGACGGCGGAGTAAGCGATCATGGAATTGAGCAACGAAGCAGTTGCCGTGATCGGCTTCGTCAGTCTGTTCGTGATGATGCTGTTGCGGGTGCCGGTCGGCATGGCCATGGGCCTCGTCGGCGTCACCGGCTTCGGTTATCTCACCGGCATGGAGCCCGCGCTGAAACTGGTGGCGCAGACCGTGATGCGCACCGTCACCGATTATTCGTTCGGCGTGATCCCGATGTTTCTGCTGATGGGCGCGTTCGTTTCGGTGTCCGGCATCAGCCGCGAACTGTTCCGCGCTGCCAATACCTTCGTCGGGCACTGGAAGGGCGGTCTCGGCATCGCCACCATCGGCGCCTGCGGCGGCTTCGCGGCGATCTCGGGATCGTCGGTGGCGACCGCCGCGACGTTCTCGGCGGTGGCCTATCCGGAAATGCGCCGCTTCGGCTATCCGCAGTCGTTCTCTACCGGCGTCATCGCGGTCGGCGGCACGCTCGGCGCGATGCTGCCGCCGTCCACCGTGCTGGTGGTCTACGGCATCATCACCCAGCAGGACATCGGCAAGCTGTTCATCGCGGGTGTGGTGCCGGGATTGCTGGCGATTACCATGCATATGATCACCATCGCCATCATCGGCGCTGTGCGGCCGGGCTTTCTGCCTGCCGGCCCGCGCAGCAGTTGGAATGATCGCGTGCTGGCGCTGCGCGACGTGTGGTCGCCGCTGGCGCTGTTCTTCTTCGTGATCGGCGGGCTCTATGGCGGCTTCTTCATTCCGACCGAGGCCGGCGCGGTCGGCGCCGTTGGCGCCTTCATCATCGGCATCATGCGCCGCAAGCTGTCGCGCGACGGCATTCTCGAAGCGCTGTTGCAGGCGACGCGCACCACCGCCGCCGTCTTCACGGTGCTGATCGGCGCGCTGTGCTTCGGTTACTTCCTGACCATCACCCAGACGCCGCAGCACGTCACCGAGTTTCTGACCGGCCTCGGCATCGGCCGCTACGGCGTGCTCGCACTGATCCTCTTGATGTATCTGGTGCTCGGCTGCCTGATGGACGCGATGGCGATGATCATCCTCACGGTGCCGATCGTGTTTCCGGTGGTCACGGCGCTCGGCTTCGATGCGATCTGGTTCGGCATCATCATCGTGATGACGGTCGAACTCGGACTGATCCATCCGCCGGTCGGCATGAACGTGTTCGTCATCAAGAGCGTGATCAAGGACGTCAGTATGTCGACGATCTTCGCCGGCGTGCTGCCGTTCGTGGCGACCGACCTGGTCCGACTGGTGTTGCTGATCGCGTTTCCGGTGCTCGCCACCTGGCTGCCGATGCATATGATGGGATAGCGCGATGACCCCCGTTCTCGAAACCAAATACGTCTTCACCATCACCGCACAGATCGCCGCCGTCACTTCGGCCGGCGATCTCGGTTACGGCACCCGGCGCATCATTCCGATCACCGGCGGTGAGGTGCATGGCGAAGGCATCAACGGCAAGGTGTTGCCGTTCGGCGCCGATTTCCAGATCGTGCGACCCGACGAGTTGATCGATCTTGAGGCCAAGTATGCGTTCGAGACCGACGACGGCGCGGTGATCTATGTCGTCAACACCGGTATGCGCTTCGGGCCGAAAGACTTGCTCGAAAAGCTCAAGCGCAACGAGCCGGTCGATCCCAAACTGATCTATTTCCGCACCACGCCGAAATTCGAAACCGGCAGCGAAAAATATCGCTGGCTGATGCAGCACATCTTTGTCGGCTCCGCCGCGCGCCACGCCGACCACGTCGTCATCGACGTGCATCAGGTGCTGTAGCGTCTCACGAATGGCAGTTCGTCATGCCCGGGCTTGTCCCGCCTGGGCGGCCGAAGCCGCTTCGGTGCGGCGAAGGCCCGGGCATCCACGTCTTGCGTATTCCGCAAAAGGCGAAGACGTGGATGGCCGGAATAAATCCGGCCATGACGGCGAGGGGCTCGCGCACCGCCATGCACGGTGTCGTCCCCGCGAAGGCGGGGACCTATAACCCCTTGCATTGTTGGGATGGCGGGCGTGCAAGGCCAGGGCAATCTGCGCTTCCATTCATCACGGTCGCTGCGGTGTATGGGTCCCTGCCTGCGCAGGGACGACGAGAATGTCGTTGGGATGCTGTGGTGACATATGACGACGAGGGGAGCGGCCTCTTTTCAATGAAGCGAGCACGCCTCAGCCGACGGTGCACGAACTCCCCGGTCCTTGTCGCACCCTCATCATTGACTCTCGCTTAATTTGTTATACAACATAACTATTCTACGAAGGACATAATAAGCCCATGGGAAACGCCTCTGCCGCCGCCGCGCCCGCGACGTTGCTGACCACCGAGATTGTCGGTCCGGTCTTCAGCGTCGGGCTCAATCGTCCGGCCAAGCGCAATGCGCTGAACGACGACATCATGGAGGCGATCCAGCACTGTTTTTCGCATCTGCCGGACGGTATCGGCGCGGTGGTGCTGCATGGTGTCGGCGAGCATTTTTCCGCCGGCCTCGACCTTTCCGAACTGACCGAGCGTGATGCCACCGGCGGGCTGGTGCATTCCCAGATGTGGCATCGGGTGTTCGACAAGATTCAATATTGCCGCGTGCCGGTGATCGCGGCGCTGCGTGGCGCGGTGATCGGCGGCGGCCTGGAGCTGGCTTGCGCGGCGCATATCCGCGTTGCCGATGCCAGCGCTTACTATGCCCTGCCGGAAGGCAGCCGTGGCATCTTCGTTGGCGGCGGCGGTTCGGTGCGGCTGCCGCGCCTGATCGGTGTGGCGCGGATGGCCGACATGATGCTGACGGGCCGGGTTTATTCCGCCAGCGAAGGCGTCGCCTGCGGGTTCTCGCAATATCTTACGGACGCAGACGGTGCTTACGTCAAGGCGATGGAATTGGCGCAACGCGTTGCGGAAAATGCGCCGCTGACCAACTTCGCGGTGTTGCAGGCGCTGCCGATGATTGCCGAGTCCAATCCGCAGACCGGTCTGCTGATGGAATCGCTGATGGCGACGGTGGCGCAGAGCGATCAGGAAGCCAAGAAGCGGATCCGCGCGTTTCTCGATCGCAAGACCGCGAAGGTTCGGCCCGCCTGACGAGAGGAGCTTCGCCGAATGTCGAGGATGGCTGCTTCCAACACGACAGCAGACGCAGCGCGCGCGCCGATGCGGCCAATTTCGTTCGGTCGACCCGCGGTACGGATGGAACGTCGCGCCGACGGCGCCATCTACGTTCGCCCCACCTCCGCGCTGGTTGATTATCCGCGCCGCCTGACCGATCGCCTGCATCATTGGGTTGAGCGCGAACCGAACCGCGTCTTCATGGCCGAGCGCGCCGCAGACGGCGGCTGGCGCACCATCACCTATGCGCAACTGCTAGATTCCAGCCGCCATGTTGCGTCGGCCTTGCTGGCGCGCGGCTTGTCGGCCGAGCGGCCGGTGATGATCCTGTCGGGCAATTCCATCGATCATGCGCTGCTGGCGTTCGGCGCGTTTTACGCAGGCATTCCATTCTGCCCGGTGTCGCCGGCCTATTCGCTGGTGTCGAAGGACTACGGAAAATTGTCCTTCGTGATGAAATTGCTGACGCCGGGGCTGGTGTTCGCCGCCGATGCCACGCAGTTTTGCGATGCGCTCGCCGCCAACGTGCCGGCGGATGTCGAGATCGTCGCGGTGCGTGGCGAGGTGCCGGGCCGTGCGGTGACGCGGCTTGCCGAACTGCTGGCGACGCCGGAGCATCCGCAACTCGACGCTGTGCATCATGCGATCGGCCCCGATACCATCGCGAAATTCCTGCTCACCTCGGGCTCGACCGGCAACCCGAAAGCGGTGATCAACACGCAGCGGATGATCTGCGCCAATCAGGTGATGCTGAATGAGACACTGGCATTCCTCAAGGACGAGCCGCCGGTGATCGTCGACTGGTTGCCGTGGAATCACACCTTCGGCGGCAATCACAATATCGGGCTGACGCTGTTCAACGGCGGCTCGATGTATCTCGATGAGGGCAAGCCGACGCCCGGCGGTATCGCCGAGACGGTGCGTAACCTGCGCGAGATTTCGCCGACCGTCTATTTCAACGTGCCGAAAGGCTATGAATCGCTGCTGCCTTATCTGCGCGACGACGCGACCTTGCGCGAGAAATTCTTCGGCAGGCTGCACGCGATGTTCTTCTCGGGCGCGGCGCTGTCGCCTTACGTCTGGGGCAGCCTCGACGAGATTGCGGTGCAGGTGACCGGGAAGCGCGTGCCGATGTTGACCGGGTTAGGGGCCACCGAGACCGCGCCGTTCTTCATGTCGGTGACGCCGGAAACCAGCCGCTCCGGCCACATCGGCCTGCCGGTGCTAGGCAACGACGCCAAGCTCATTCCCAACAACGGCAAGATCGAAGTCCGCGCCAAGGGCCCGAACGTGACGCCGGGCTACTGGCGGCAGCCGGAGCTGACGGCGAAGGCGTTCGACGACGAAGGCTTCTATGTCATGGGTGACGCGATCCGCTTCGTCGATCCTGCCGATGTCGATGCCGGATTCGATTTCGACGGCCGCATCTCCGAAGACTTCAAGCTCGGCAGCGGCACCTGGGTCAGCGTCGGTCCGCTGCGCGCGCGCTTTGTCGCCGCCTGCGCGCCGCTGGTGCGCGACGTGGTGATCGCCGGCATCAACCGCGACGAACTGTCGGCGCTGGTGATCCTCGATCTCGACGGGTGCCGCGTTGTCAATCCGGTCTTGCCGGCCGACGATCTTGCCGCTGCTGCCAACGATCCGAAAGTGCGGCAGGCGTTCCGCGAGCGGCTGACGGCATTCGCGGCCGCTGCGACCGGCTCGTCCAATCGCATCGCGCGTGCGATGCTGGTCGACGTGCCGCTGTCGATCGATCGTGGCGAGGTCACCGACAAGGGTTCGATCAACCAGCGCGCGGTGCTGGAGCATCGCGCGGCATGGATCGAAAGCCTCTACGCATCGCCGCCGCCCGCTCACGTCATTTCGGTCGCATAGGCGCAACGCCAACATTCGTACTATCGGGATTCACAGGAGGACGTCATGAAGTTGCAAGGGCAGGCCGCCATCGTCACCGGCGGCGCATCGGGACTGGGCGCGGCCACCGCGCGGAAGCTGGCGGCGCAGGGCGCCAAGGTCGCTGTCGCCGACCTCAACACCAAGCTCGCGGAAGAACTCGCTAGGGAAATCGGCGGCATCGCCGTGCATTGCGACGTGGCCGATGCGGCGTCGGGCGAAGCGGCCATCGTCGCCGCTGCCAAGGCGCATGGTCCGGCCCGCGTGCTGGTGAACTGCGCCGGCATCGGCGTCGCCAAGCGCGTCGTCGGTCGCGAGGGGCCGCATGGTCTGGCGGATTTCGACCGCGTCATCCGCATCAACCTGATCGGCTCATTCAACATGCTGCGGCTCGCGACGTCGGAGATGTCGAAGCTCGCGCCGCTCGACGGCGGCGAGCGTGGCGTGGTGATCAATACCGCGTCGGTCGCGGCCTATGACGGCCAGATCGGGCAGGCGGCGTACTCGGCTTCGAAGGGTGGCATCGTCGGCATGACCTTGCCGATCGCGCGCGAACTGGCACAGTTCGGCATTCGCGTGCTGACCATCGCGCCCGGCCTATTCCTGACGCCGCTGCTCGGCTCATTGCCGCAGGAAGCGCAGGACAGCCTCGCGGTCGCGATTCCGTTCCCGCACCGGCTTGGCTCGCCCGACGAATATGCCTCGCTGGCGATGCACATGATCGACAACCCGTATCTCAACGGTGAGGTGGTGCGACTCGACGCCTCGCTGCGCATGGCGCCGAAGTGATCGGCGCTTCCGCAAAACCCCGCAGTTAACGCTAAGCCGCGCGATATCGTCGCGCGGCACGCGCGGGGATGACTTCGACAACAGCACCGCCTAAAGAAGGGGCTGAAGTAAGAAAACACTCCACTAAACTGACTTTCAAAGCATCTTCAGGGAGGAACGAATGAAGAAACTCACGCTGTCCATGGCCGCCGTAGCGGCGATGGCGTTGCCGGGGCTGGTCGCTCCGGCGTCGGCGCAAAGCAATGAAATCGTCGTCGGCATTTCGGTCACCACCACGGGGCCGGCGGCCGCGCTCGGCATTCCGGAGCGTAACGCGCTGGAGTTCGTGCCGAAGGAAATCGGCGGCGTGCCGCTCAAGGTCATCGTGCTCGACGACGGTGGCGATCCGACCGCCGCGACCAACAACGCCCGCCGCTTCGTGACCGAATCCAAGGCCGACGTCATCATGGGTTCGTCGACCACGCCACCCAGTATCGCGATGTCGACGGTCGCCAACGAAGCGGCCGTTCCGCATTTCGGCCTGGCGCCGTTCCCGATCACGCCGGAGCGCGCCAAGTGGTCGGTGTCGATGCCGCAGCCGATTCCGATCATGGGCAAGGTGCTCTACGAGCACATGAAGAAGAACAATGTGAAGACCGTCGGCTATATCGGCTACTCGGATTCCTACGGCGACCTGTGGTTCAACGATCTCAAGAATCAGGCGGTGCCGATGGGCATCAAGATCGTCGACGAGGAACGCTTCGCGCGTCCGGATACGTCGGTGACCGGCCAGGCGTTGAAGCTGATCGCCGCGAATCCCGATGCGATCCTGATCGGTGCGTCGGGCACCGCGGCGGCGCTGCCGCAATCGACGCTGCGCGATCGTGGCTACAAGGGACTGATTTATCAGACCCACGGCGCCGCCAGCATGGACTTCGTCCGCATCGCCGGCAAAGCCGCCGAGGGTGTGCTGATGGCGTCGGGTCCGGTGATGGATCCGGAAGGTCAGGCCGACAGCGCGCTGACCAAGAAGCCGGGTCTCGAACTCAACAAGGCTTATGAAGCCAAGTATGGCGCCAACAGCCGCAGCCAGTTCGCCGGTCACTCGTTCGACGCCTTCAAGGTGCTGGAGCGCGTGGTGCCGGTGGCGCTGAAGTCGGCCAAGCCCGGCACGCCGGAATTCCGCGATGCCATCCGCAAGGCGCTTTTGACCGAGCGTGATATTGCCGCGAGCCAGGGCGTCTACAATTTCACCGAAAAGGATCGCTTCGGTCTCGACGACCGCTCGCGGATTTTGCTGACTGTGAAGGACGGCAAATACGTTCAGGTGAAGTAAGCTCACCTGCGACGTTGCAACAAGATGAGAATGGCCGGGCCTGTCTCGGCCATTTTTGTGTGGTTTGCAGGATGACGCCTATTTTATGGCGTCTCATGTTTGACGGAAATATCCCGATCCGTCATGCCCGGCCTTGTGCCGGGCATCCACGTCTTTCGACGATAGCGGCAAGCAAGACGTGGATGGCCGGAATAAATCCGGCCATGACAACGTCAGGCGTTGATAATCTAGCGCGCCGCTGCCGCCGCGTCGTTCTGGAAACCGAGATAGCTGGCGATGACGCGCGGGTCGGCGGCGACGGTGTCGGCCTCACCGTCGAGGATGAAGCTGCCCAATTCCATGACGTAAGCGCGGTCGGCGATTTGCAACGCGGCCTTCGCGTTCTGCTCGACCAGCAGCACCGAGACGCCGGCGGCGCGCAACTCACGCACCGTCTTGAAGATGTCGGCCACGATCAGCGGCGCGAGGCCGAGGCTCGGTTCGTCCAGCATCAGGAGGCGCGGCTCGCCCATCAGCGCGCGGCCCATCGCCAGCATCTGCTGCTCGCCGCCGGACAGCGTGCCGGCAAGTTGCTGTCGCCGTTCCTTCAGGCGCGGAAACAGCGCGTAGACGCGCTCGAAGGATTGCGCGGCGGCTTTGGCGTTGCGAAACGAGCCGAGTTGCAGGTTGTCCTCGACGCTCATGGTGCCGAACAACTCGCGATGCTCCGGCACCAGCGACAGTCCGGCGGCGACGCGATCCTCGATTTCGATCCCGGCGATGTCGATGCCGTCGAATCGGATGCGGCCGTTCTGCGGCAGGATACCCATGATGGCGTTGAGCAGCGTGGTCTTGCCCGCGCCGTTGGCGCCGACGATGGTGACGATCTCGTCGCGGCCGACCTCGAGCGATACCGAGCGCACCGCCTCGACCTTGCCGTAGGAAATCGACGCGTCGGAGACCGAAAGCAGGGATGCGGTCATGCGGCGGCTCCGAGGTAGGCGCGGATCACGTCGGGGTTGGTCTTGATCGCGTCCGGCCTGCCTTCCGCGATCTTGGTGCCGAAGTCGAGCACGACGATGCGGTCGGCGAGGTCCATAACAAATCCCATATCGTGCTCCACCAGCAGGATCGACATGCCGCCGTCGCGCAGTTGCCGCAGCAGCGCGGCAAGTTGTTGCTTCTCCATGTGACGCAGGCCCGCGGCCGGTTCGTCGAGCAGCAGCAGCACCGGATCGACGCACAGCGCGCGGGCGATCTCGACGATGCGCTGCTGGCCAAGGGAAAGACTACCTGCCAGTTGATCGATCTGGTCCTTGAGGCCGACGCGTTCGATCTGCCGCGCGGCTTCCGCCAGCAGTCTGGCTTCGTCGACGCGATCGAGCCGCAACATGCTGGCGAAAGTGCCGGAGCGGCCACGCAGATGCGCGCCGAGCGCGACGTTTTCCAGCACCGTCATGTCCGGGATCAGCTTGACATGCTGGAAGGTGCGGGCGACGCCGAGTCGGGCGATCTGCTGCGGCGTCGAGCCCGCGATATCGGTGCCGCAGACCGTGATGCGGCCCGCGCTGGAGTCGAGCACGCGGGTGATCAGGTTGAAGGTGGTGCTTTTGCCGGCGCCGTTCGGCCCGATCAGCGCGACGATTTCCTTCGGTTTCACGGAGAAACTGACATCGTTGACGGCGACGACACCGCCGAACTGTTTGCGCGCGCCGTCGAGTTGCAGCAGCACCGGCGGTAGTTCGGCTGCGGGGCGCGCGGCGAGGTGCAGCGAGGTGTCGATGCGGGGTGGGCGGCGCTTGAACGGCAACAGCCCGGCGAGCCACGGCCAGACGCCGCCGGGCGCGAGGTGCACCAGCGCCACCAGCACCAGCCCGAACACGATCAGTTCGAGTTGTCCTTGTCCGCCGAAGATCAACGGCAGATAGCTTTGCAGGATTTCCTTGAGCACGATGACGATCACCGCGCCGAGCACGCCGCCCCAGATATAGCCTGCACCGCCGACCACGGCGATGAACAGATATTCGATCGAGGCGTGGACGCCGAACGGCGTCGGCGTCACCGCGCGCAGGAAATGCGCATAGAGCCAGCCGGACAGACCGGCGAGCACGGCGGCATAGATGAAGACCAGCAGCTTCGCGCGCACGGTGTTGACGCCGAAGGCTTCGGCCGCGATATGGCCGCGGCGCAGCGCGCGAATGCCGCGCCCGGTGCGCGAATCCAGCAGGTTGGTGGTGAGCACCGCCGACAGGATCACGGCGATCCAGATCACGTAATAGATCGAACCGGGATCGAGCATCCGCCACGACCCGATTTCCAGCGGCGGGATCGCCGAGATGCCGTCGTTGCGGCCGACGAATTCGAGTTTGCCGAACAGGTAGTAGAGCCCGAGACTCCAGGCCAAGGTGCCGAGCGGCAGGTAATGACCGGAGAGGCGAACGGTGATGAGACCGAGCACCACCGCGGCTAGGCCGCTGACGATCAGCGCTAGCGGCAGCGTCAGCCACGGCGACACACCGTAGGCGGTGGAGAGCACGGCGGTGGTGTAAGCGCCGAAGCCGCAGAACGCGGCCTGCCCGAATGAGGTGAGGCCGCCGACGCCGGTGAGCAGCACCAGGCCCATCGCCACCAGCGCGGCGAGGCCGATGTTGTTCAGCAGGACGAGCCAGAACGGCGGAATTTCGGGGATCAACGGCAGCGCCGCCATCACCAGTGCGAAAAGAATGATCGGCCAACGTTGCGTCATGGTCGTCACTCCTTCTCTTCCTCGACCTCGGGCGCGGCGAGCGAGCGCAGGACGAGGACCGGAATGATCAGCGTGAAGACGATGACTTCCTTGTAATTGCTGGCGTAGAACGACGAGAACGCTTCGACGAGGCCGACCACGATCGCGGCCGCGGCGGTGATCGGATAGCTGATCAGCCCGCCGATGATCGCGGCGACAAAGCCTTTCAGGCCGACGATGAAGCCGGTGTCGTAATAGAGCGTCGTGATCGGGACGATCAGGATGCCGGAAATCGCGCCGATCACCGAGGCGAGCAGGAACGCCATCTGTCCCGACAGCGAGGTGCGGATGCCGACCAGCCGCGCGCCGAGCCGGTTCACGGCGGTGGCCCGCAGCGCCTTGCCGTACAGCGTGAAATCGAAGAACAGCCACAGCGCCACGATCAGCGCGATGGTGATGCCGTAGACCGCGAGGCTCTGGCCGGTGATCTGCAACTGGCCGATGGTGATCATCGCATTTGAGATGGCGGGACCGCGCAAGCCTTCGGCGCCGAAGAAGATCAGGCCAAACCCTTCAAGTGCGAGATGCGCGCCGACGGAGGCGATCAGCAGCACCAGCACGGACGTATGGGCGATCGGCTGGAATGCGATGCGGTAGAGAAACAGGCCGATGGCGGCGACGATCAGCAGCGATAGCGCGATGTTGACCGGAATGGCGTTGTAACGTCCGGCCAATCCCCACGTCAGGGCGAGCACGACGACAGGGAACACGATATCGACCGCGAACGCGCGCAGGATCGTCTTGAGACGGAACGCCTTGCGCGCGGCGAACAGGTCGAAAGCGAAGGCGACCAGTCCCATCACCACCGCGAGCATCGCCGTGCCTGGCGTCTGGCCGGTGGCCAGCGTGGCGTAGGTCAGGGCGCCATACGCCACAAATTCGCCTTGCGGGATCAGGATGACGCGGGTGACCGCGAAGACCAGCACCATCGCCAGCCCGAGCAGGGCATAGACGGCGCCATTGGTAATGCCGTCCTGAAGCAGGAACAGCAGGATCGTCGTGTTCAAGGCCGGGCTCCCCCTCCAGCACCGCATTTGCCGTGGATTCGGTCCACCGGCAAGCGGCAGCGGCAGTTGAAATCTGCCGCGACTATTTGATATGATCAATAACGATTATCGAATATAATCTCAAGTGCGCCGAATCCTGTCGGGTTGTTCAAGGCGCCGTCGGAGCAAGCCATGACCGCGTCAAGAACGGCTGAACTGAGTGCTTCGAAGCCGGGCAAGGTCCGCGAGGTCGTCGACGGCCACGAGGAAGCCG
This sequence comes from Xanthobacteraceae bacterium, assembly GCA_051954235.1. Classification (GTDB taxonomy): domain Bacteria; phylum Pseudomonadota; class Alphaproteobacteria; order Rhizobiales; family Xanthobacteraceae; genus 62-47. The sequence continues at coordinate 47,783 of JBQCHY010000114.1, read as the reverse complement.
GCCAGATCAAGATGGGCGAACTGTCCGAGCTGCTCGGCTATTCGCTCAAGCGGGCGCAGCTTCGGGTGTTCGAAGACTTCATCCGCTGCGTCGCGTCGCTGAACCTGACGCCGGCGCAATTCTCCGTGCTGCTCTTGATCGACCGCAACCCCGGCCGCAACCAGACCGAGATCGCCAACACGCTGGGAATCCTGCGGCCAAACTTTGTCGCGATGCTCGACAGCCTCGAGAGCCGCGAATTATGCGTCCGCGTCCGCTCTGCGAACGACCGCCGCTCGCATATCCTGACGCTGACCGACAAGGGCCGGACCATTCTGGCGCGCGCCAAGAAACTGGTGGAGACCAAGCACGAGGCGCGGCTCAACGAAGTGCTCGGCCCCGCCAACCGAGCCGCGCTGCTGGAGATGCTGGCGACGATCGCGCGGGATTTCTAGCGCAACATCTCGAATCGTCATTGCGAGGAGCGTCAGCGACGAAGCAATCCAGTCCTTACTGCTTGGCTTTCTGGATTGCTTCGCTTCGCTCGCAATGACGATTCGAGATTCATCATCTCGCCGTAAATCATCCGTCTTTCGCGATCAATCGACCAGGATCACCCGCACGTCGTTGACGTTGGTGAGCGTTGGGCCGGTGATCAGCAGATCACCGGTGGCCTCGAAGAAGGTCGTGGCGTCGTTGTTGCCGAGATAGGCAGCGGGATCAAGTCCGCGCGCTTTCATCGCCGCAAAGGTGCGTGCATCGATCATCGCGCCGGCGGGATCGGTGGCGCTGCCGGCGCCGCCGTCGGCGCCGTCGGTGTCGGCGGCAATCGCTGAAATACCTTCCATGCCGACGAGTTGCTGCGCCAGCGATAGCGCGTATTCCTGATTGGGACCGCCGCGTCCCTTGCCGCGCACGGTGACGGTGAGTTCGCCGCCGGAGACGATGGCAATGCGCTTGCCCTCGGCGCGCGCTTTCTTCGCCATGGCCGCATGTGAAGCCGCGACGTCGCGGGCCTCGCCCTCGAGATCGGCGCCGAGGTCGATCACCTCGTAGCCCGCGTCCGTCGCGACTTTCACCGCGGCGTCGAGCGAGTTGCGCGGTCGTGCGATCAATTCGAACCGCGCGCGGGCGAAAGCATCATCGCCCGGCTTGCGGCTTTCGTTGCGCGGATCGTCGAGCGCGCGGCGCACCGCGTCGTCGAGCGCGAGGTCGTAGCGCGCGACGATGGCGCGCGCGTCGGCGAGCGTGGTCGGGTCCGGTACCGTGGGGCCGGAGGCAATAGCCGCCGGGTCGTCATGCGGCACGTCGGAGATCGCCAGCGTCACGATCTGCGCCTTGCGGCCGGCGGCGGCGAGGCGACCGCCCTTGATCCGCGACAGATGTTTTCGGACGGTGTTGACCTCGCCGATTGGCGCACCGGAGCGCAACAGCGCGCGGTTGACCTGCTGCTTTTGCGCGAAGGTGACGCCATCGGCCGGCGCGATCCAGTTGGCGGAACCTCCGCCGGAGATCAGCACCAGCAGCAGGTCGTCGGCGGTGGCGGTCGCGGCCAGCGCCAGCGTTTCGTCGGCGGCCTTGAGGCCGGCTTCGTCCGGCACCGGATGACCGGCCTCGATCACCCTGACGCGGCGGGTCGGAACGCCGTGGCCGTGCCGGGTGGTGGCGATGCCGGTGAGGCGCTCGGGCGCGAGACGCATATCGTCGAGGTAGTGCCGTTCGGCGGCCGCAGCCATTGCGGCGGCGCCCTTGCCGGCGGCGAGCACGATCACGCGCCCTTTCGGCGGCGGCGGCAGATGTCGGGCCAGGATCGAGTCCGGATGCGCGGCGGCGACAGCAGCATCGAAGATGGAACGGAGGAGGGCGCGTCGGTCGGTCATGGGGCTGCGGGGCTCGCTGAACAGGTCAGGACGGGTTACCGGTTATCCATCCGATCGCGCCAAAAGAAAACCCTCGCGGGGCGAGGGTTTTCGATTTTGACGGGGAGGTTAAAGTGGTCAACCTATCCGCATTTCATTAGAGCGTTTCATTTTGACGGAAGCATCCAAGTCCGTCATGCCCGGCCTTGTGCCGGGCATCCACGTCTTGAAGTCCTCGCAAGGCAAAGACGTGGATGGCCGGGACAAGCCCGGCCATGACGCGTTGCTGATTCCATTTAAACGAAACCATTCTACCCTCCGATCTCGCCGCTGATGATATCGCCGAACAGCACCCACTGCTGGCCCTTGAACCGCATCAGTTGCAACTGCTCGATCGGTGCGAAGTCGGTGGCGCTGGTGTTGATCTTGATGCCCGGCAACAGATTCGTTGAGGCATAATCCTTCAGGCTCGCCGCCTGCTTCATCACGTTAGCGCGGGTCAGGTTGTCGCCGCACTGCTTGAGCACTTGCACCATGGTCTGCGCGACGTTGTAGCCGACCATGACCCCGCCATCGAGCCGGTTGCCTTCGGGGAACTGCTTGGCGAGGAAGTCATCGAACGACTTCATGCCGGCATTGTTCTTCCATTGCGGGTCGGCGGCATCCATCAGGTAGGTGGCCGAGATAATATCCTGCGAGTTCTCGTAGCCAGCCGGCTTGATCACGCTGCCGATCGAGGCCGAAACGTTGTTGAGGAAGTGTGTCGGCTTCCAGCCGATCTCGGCCATCTTCTTGATCGCCTGCGCGGCGAATTTCGGCGTGGTGATGTTCATGAACACATCGGCGCCGGATGCTTTCAAGCTGACGATATGGGAATCGATCGTCGGCTCGGAGAGTTCATAGCTGTCCTGGGCGATGATCATGGTCTTGGCTTTGGCGCCGAGGCCGTCGAGCAGTCCCTTCAGGTAGTCCTTGCCGTAGTCGTCGTTCTGATACAACACGGCGATCTTGGCGTTCGGCATGTTCTTCAGGATGTATTTCGCATAGATGCGGGTTTCGCTCTGGTAGCTGGGCTGCCAGCCCATGGTCCAGGGAAAGTCCTTCGCGTCGTTCCACTTGGTGGCGCCGGTGGCGACGAACAGTTGCGGCACCTTCTTGGCGTTCATGTATTTGTGGATCGCCGAGTTCGGCGGCGTGCCGAGCGAATTGAAGATGAACAGCACCTCGTCGCTTTCGACCAGCTTGCGAGCCTGCTCGACGGTTTTCGGCGGGCTGTAGGCATCGTCGTAAGAGATGAAGTTGATCTTGCGGCCGTTGATGCCGCCCTGATCGTTGATCATCTTGAAGTAAGCGGCTTCGGTTTTGCCAATCACGCCGTATGCGGACGCGGGTCCGCTGTAGGGCATGATGTTGCCGATCTTGATTTCGGTATCGCTAGCGCCGGTGTCGTATTTCTTCTGCGCGAATGCGGCGCTGCCGGCGGTCGCGAGAACAATCAAGGCAGCCGAAATCACCGCTGCCGGCCGTTTGAGAACGGGCATATCGAACCTCCCTCTGTCATGATGATGTGTCGTGTTTTTATTGGAGGCGCGTCGGCCTCGCCGGTATTCAACGCCCGCCAGCGGCCTTCGGCAACAGGAAATCCCGCGTGTGCGCCGCGATGCGAAGTCACGAAACCGTTTGCCGCGCTGCGGCACGGCAGTGCTGCATCACAAAAGAAACGGCCCCGCTCCGGAGGAGCGAGGCCGCGTGGCGTTCTCTATGCAGGCGGTCAGTTCACTTGCCGGCGTCGCTGCTGATCACGTCGCCGAACAACTGCCAGCGGCCGTTGTCGAAGCGCATCAATTGCAACTGGCTGATCGGGGCGAAATCCGTCGGGCTGGTGTTGATCTTGATGCCCGGCAGCAGGCCGGAGATTTCGAGATCCTTAAGGTTCGCCGCCTGCTTCATGATGTTGGCGCGGGTGAGGTCGTCGCCGCAGTTCTTGAGGAGCGCCACCATGGTCAGCGCCATGTTGTAGCCGGTCATCGCCGAACTGTCGGTGCGGTTGGTGTCCGGCAGGTACTTCGCCAGCAGGCTGTCGTAGTCCTTCATGCCGGCGTCGTCCTTCCACTGCGGATCGCTCGCGTCCTTGGCGTAAGCTGCGGAGATCACGCCCTGCGCGTTCTCGAAGCCGGCGGGCTTCATCACCGTCGCCGTCGAGGCGCTGACATTGGCGATGATCTGAATCGGCTTCCAGGCCAGCTCACCGACCTTCTTCAGCGCCTGCGCGCCGAATTTCGGCGTGGTGAAATACAGCATGACGTCAGGATTGGCTGCCTTCATCTTGACGATATGGGTGTCGATGGTCGGCTCGGACAGTTCGTAGCTTTCCTCGATGACGATGTTCGACGCCTTGTCGCCGAGGCCATCCTTGATGCCTTTCAGGTAGTCTTTGCCGAAGTCATCGTTCTGATAGAGGATCGCGATCTTCTTGCCGGCATGATCCTTCAGCAGATACTTGGCGTAGATATTCCCTTCGGCCTGATAGCTCGGCAGCCAGCCCATGGTCCATGGGAAGTGGGTCGGGTCATTCCACTTGGTCGCGCCGGTGGCGAGGAAGAGCTGCGGCACCTTCTTGGCGTTGAGATATTTCTGAATCGCCGAGTTGGACGGCGTGCCGAGCACGCCGAAGGTCAAGAGCACTTCGTCGCTCTCGACCAGCTTGCGCACTTGCTCGACCGCCTTCGGCGGGCTGTAGGCGTCGTCGTAGGAAATAAAGTTGACCTTGCGGCCGTTGATGCCGCCGGTGTCGTTGACGCGCTGAAACACGGCGCCCATGGCCTTGCCGACCACGCCGTAAGCCGAGGCGGGGCCGCTATAGGGCACGATGTTGCCGATCTTGATCTCGGTGTCGGTCGCGCCGGTGTCGTACTTCTTCTGCGCCAGCGCGTGTCCGCCGGACACGACAAGCGCGAGTGTCGCGGCGGCGAACGTGGAGATGGCAAACGATGGTCGTCTCGACATGGTTTCCTCGTTGATGTGATTTCCAAAGAAGGGCGGCCCCGCCCCGGGGAGGGGCGAGGCCGCGGGTCATGCTTGAACAGAACGATCGGGCTCGATCAGTGGCCGTCGCTGCTGATGATGTCGCCGAACAGCTCCCACTTCTCACCCTGGAAGCGCATCATCCGCACCTGCTGGAACGGAGCGAAGTCCGTCGCGCTGGTGTTGATGGTGATGCCCGGCAACGCCACGTCGGTCTGGAAGTCCTTCAGGCTGGCGGCCTGCTTCATCACGTTCTCACGCGTGAGGTTGTCGCCCGCCATTTCCAGAACCTTGTGCAGGGTCTGGGCGGCACCGTAGCCGTAGACAAGGCCGCTATCGGCCTTGTTGGCGCCCGGCATGTACTTGTCGACGAAGGCGATCCATTTCTTCATGCCCTCGTCGTTGTCCCACTGCGGGTCGGCACCGTCCTTGAGGTAGGCGGCCGACAGCACGCCCTGGCCATATTCGAGGCCGGCGGGCTTCATCACCGCGCCGACCGAGATGCTGACGTTGGTGACGATGTGCAGCGGCTTCCAGTTCAGTTCGCCGTTCTTCTTGATGGTCTGAGCGGCAAACTTCGGCGTGGTGAAGTCCATCAGCGTATCGGCGCCGCTGGCCTTGATCTTGACGATGTGCGAATCGATCGTCGGCTCGGAGATTTCATAGCTCTCCTCGGTGACGATCATCGACTTCGCCTTGTCGCCGAGGCCTTCCTTGAAGCCCTTGACGTAATCCTTGCCGAAGTCGTCGTTCTGATACAGCACCGCCACCTTGGCGTCGGGCTTTTCCTTCAGAAGATACTTGGCGTAGATGCGGGCTTCGTCCTGGTAGTTGGGCTGCCAGCCCATGGTCCAGGGGAAGTGCGTCGGGTCGTTCCACTTCGCAGCACCAGTGGCGACGAACAGTTGCGGCACCTTCTTGGCGTTCAGGTACTTCTGGATCGCCGTGTTGGAGGGCGTGCCCAGCGGATTGAACACCAGCAAGACTTCGTCGCTCTCGACCAGCTTGCGGGTGTGCTCCACCGCCTTGGGCGGGCTGTAGGCGTCATCGTAGCTGATGAAATTCACCTTGCGCCCGTTGATGCCGCCCTTCTCGTTGATCATCTGGAAGTAGGCCGCTTCGGTCTTGCCGATGATGCCGTAGGCCGACGCGGGACCGCTATACGGCATGATGTTGCCGATCTTGATCTCCGCGTCGCTCGCGCCCGTGTCGTACTTCTTCTGGGCGAGAGCGCTGCCCCCGGTTGCGGCAAAGGCCATGATCGCCGTTGAGAACGTGGCGATTCTTAATTTTTGTCGGAACGTCATTCCCCGTTTAGCTCCTTCTGGCTTTGTTGAACAGGTTTTCAAAAAAGATCGCGCCTTGCCGTGCGCCATGCGGCACCAGGTAGATGACGACGAACAGCAGCACGCCGAAGAAGGCGCCGGAAAGCCCCTTCGAAATGCTTTCGGCGATGTTCGGAACGAACACAATGAACGCCGCGCCCGCGAGCGAGCCCGGCAGCCAGCCGACGCCCCCGACCACCATGCCGAGGAACAACGCAATGGCCAATGTGAAGGTGTAGCTGTCGGGAGCGACGAACTGCACCGCGATGGCGCCGAGCGCACCGGCGACGCCGGTGATGCCGGCCGAGACGCCGAACGCCAGCGTCTTGTAGACCGAGAGGTCAACGCCCATGGCGGACGCTGCGATCTCGTTGTCGCGAATGGCCATCATTGCCCGTCCCGAACGCGACCTCAGCAGATTGACCGAGGCAAGGTAGATCGCAATCGAGACCGCCAGCGTGAAGTAGTACAGCCACATATCCTGCGACATCGGCAGGCCGAACGGCGCGTCGGGCTTGGTCACCACCAGGCCTTGCACGCCACCGGTCCAATGCTCGATCACACCGAGCTTCAACAACTGCGGCATCGCCACGGCGAAGGCATAGGTTGCCAGCGCCAGATAGATGCCGGACAGCCGCAGCGCCGGGAAACCGAACAGGAAACCGACGATGAAGCAGACGATGCCGGCGGCCGGCAGCGTCAGGGCGTAATTGACGCCGGCGTGCTCGATCAGGATCGCGGCGGTATAGGCGCCGATGGCATAGAACGCGCTCTGGCCGAGCGAGAACTGACCGCTGCCGCCGGTGAGGATGTTGAGCGCCAGCACGGCGATGCCGTAGATCAAAACCATCGTGACCTGGAAGATCACGAAGTTTTTGACCAATAACGGCAGCACGAGGAAGGCGATCAACATCACCCATGACGCCGTGCGTCCCAGTCCCATGGCCTTCTTGGGCGGTGCGTCGACGGTTGCGGCGGCTTGAGTCTCGGCAGCAGATTCTTGAATGGTGCTCATGATCAAACTCGCTTTACGACGGTGTGGCCCATCAGGCCGTTCGGTCTCACAACCAGAACAATGACGATCAGCGCCAACGCGATCGGCAGCTTCAGTTCATTGCCGACGCCTGGAATGTAGGTGCCGACAAGGTTCTCAAAGATGCCGACCAGGAAGCCGCCGAGCACGGCGCCGAGCGGGCTGGTGAGGCCGCCGAGCACGGCCGCAGCAAACCCGTAGAGCAGCACGCCGAGCATCATGTTGGGCTCGAGGAACACCACCGGTGCGATCAGGATGCCGGCGATGGCGCCGATGGCGGAGGCCATGCCCCAGCCCAGCGCCACCATCCAGCTCGTGTTGATGCCGACGAGCCGCGCCGATTCAGGCATCGCCGCCGCCGCCCGCATCGCGAGGCCAATCCGCGTGAAGCGGAAGAACAGGAACAGTGCGATCAGCAATCCCAGCGTCACGCCGATCATGCCGGCCTGGTGGGTCGAGATGAGCTGACTGCCGAGGAACGGCGAGGAGCCGAACGGGGTCGGGAACTGCTTGATGGTGAAGTCCCAGATCAGGCCCGCCACGCTGTTGACGATGGCGAACAGCGCGATGAAGCCGGCGACGTTGGTCAGCACCGGCGCCTTGGCCAGCGGCTTGAACAGCACGCGCTCGATGATGATGCCGGCGATGAACGAGATGATCAACGTCAGCAGGAACGCCCACCAGTAGGGCACGCCCCACTGCATCAGTTGCCAGGCGATGAAGGTCGAGAACATCGCCATTTCGCCCTGGGCGAAGTTCAGATGGTCGATTGCCTGATAGATCATGACGATAGCCAGCGCCATACAGGCGTAGATCGCGCCTGTTGCGACACCAGCCAGGACTTGATTGATGAAAAGCTCCATGGCCGGTCTCCTCAGTAACCGAGATAGGATTTGCGCACCGACTCGTCGTTCGCGATTTCCTTCGCGTTGCCCGACATCACGATGCGACCGGTTTCGATGACGTAAGCCTTGTCCGCGATCTCGAGGGCGAGTTGAGCGTTCTGCTCCACTACCAGGATCGAGACTTTATCCTCGCGGTTGATCTTGCCGAGGATGTTGAAGAGATCGCGCACGATCAGCGGCGCGAGGCCGAACGACGGCTCGTCGAGCAGCATCAGCCGCGGCCGCAGCATCAACGCGCGCGCCACCGCGAGCATCTGCTGCTCGCCGCCCGACAACGTGCCGGCCTGTTGCGTGTGCCGTTGCTTGAGCACCGGGAAGTGCGCGTACATCCGCTCGATGTCGCCGGAGATCGCCTTGATATCCTTGCGGCTGATGGCGCCGAGCTGAAGGTTCTCCTCCACTGTCAGCGTGGTGAAGGTGCCGCGGCCTTGCGGCACATGGGCGATGCCGAGCCGCACGATGTTCTCGGTCGACTTGCCGGTGAGCGGTTTGCCCTCGAACTGAATCCCACCGGTCGAGCGCACCATGTTGCAGATCGCGCGCAGGGTGGTGGTCTTGCCGGCGCCGTTGGCGCCGAGCAAGGTGGTCATGCTGCCTTCGTTGAGATCGAACGAGAGGCCATGAAGCGCCTGCACCTGGCCGTAATAGGCCCGCAGGTCGTGAACGCTGAGCAATGTGGTCATTGGTCCTTGCTCCCCAGATAAGCCTTGATGACCTCCGGGTCCGACTGCACCTGAGACGGCGTCCCCTCTGCGAGTTTGCGGCCGAAGTTGAGCGCCACGACGTGGTCGGCGATCGACATCACCAGTCCCATGTGATGCTCGACCAGAAGCACGGTGATGCCGCGCTCGTCACGAATGCGCCGGATCAGGTCGCCGAGGATGTAGACTTCCTCGTGGTTCAAGCCGCCCGCCGGCTCGTCGAGCAGCAGGATCTTCGGCTCGGCCGCGAGCGCGCGCGCCAGTTCGACGCGCTTCTGCGTGCCGAACGGCAAGCCGGACACGATGGAATGGCCGACGCTGGTGAGATCGAGATAGGAGAGGATCTGATCGACGTTGCGATTGATGGCGGCTTCACCACGGCGCACCCACGGCAGCTTCAGCGAGTCGCTGATGATGTCGCTGTTGGTGTGCGCGTGCATGCCGACGCGAACGTTGTCGAGCACGCTCATGTTGGGAAACAGCGCGACGTTCTGGAACGTGCGGCCGATGCCGATCTCGGCGATCTTGTGCGGCGGGCGCGTCAAAATGCTGGCGCCCTCCATCAGGATATCGCCCTTGCTCGGCTGGTAGAGCCGGCTCAGGCAATTGAACAGCGTCGTCTTGCCGGCGCCGTTCGGCCCGATGAGGCCGAGGATTTGTCCCTGCTTCATGTCGAATGACACGCCATTCAGGGCGACGATGCCGCCGAACACGACGCTGACGTCGCGAACCGCGAGCAGGGGATTGGCCGAAGCGGCTTGTCCCCGCGCGAGCTGTGCCTGTGTCATCGGCGGCAGCCCAACCTTGTCATTGCGACCGACGATGAACGCCGGAGGCCATGACCGTGAAGATTATCGAATCCCCGCAACCATGCGCGCAACTTTCCCTCCTCCTTTTGATTTTTTGGTGTCGGCTTTTTTTGTATGCGGCGTCGAGCTTCCGCCCAACGCTGCTTCTATGCTCCTTACCATCGTCACCAGACGTGGTCCAATGTCGTTGAGTAAACGATCTTCCGTGAAACGGAATGCAGGCGCCCCGCAATTGAATGCATACGGACCTGTTCCGTCGTTGAGCGTGATCGCGACGCCGGCGGCGTGAATGTCATCCTGCCATTCGCCGACGGAGATCGCGAAGCCGCGCTTGGCGACGAGTTCGCCCGCGCGCTCAATGCCTTCACGAATGCGTGGCCAGCGGCTGCCGTAATGTTCGCGCAATTCGCGCAGCAACTGCGTGCGTTCGTCATCGGGCAGGGCCCAGATATAGGCGCGGCCCATCGCGGTTGTCGCGATCGGAACCTTGGAGCCGACGTCGAGTTGCACGCCGAGCGCAAGGCCGCTGCGGCTCTGGCCGAAATAGATCATGCTGAGCCGGTCGCGCGCGCCGACCGCGACCGCGCCGCCGGTGGCGCGCATCACGTCCTCGCGAAACGACTCGGACAAATGCTGAACGCCGAGATTGGCCAGCGCGGCATAACCGAGCGACATGGCAGCGGGCGTCAGTTGATACTTCTCGAACCGCGGCACCTGTGTAAGATAGCCGAGCTTGGTGAGCGTATAGGTCAGCCGGGACACGGTTGGCTTGGGTAAATTGGTGCGGGCGGCGATCTCCTGATTGCCGAGCAGCCCGTCCTTGGGATGAAATGCGCGCAACACTTCAAGGCCGCGAGCAAGAGCAACGACAAAACTGCGATCTGTCGCCACTTTCTTGGCTGGACGCTTCATGGCCTGCTACGCGAACCCTCTGTGCATCAACGCCGTCGGGCGTGAGCCCGAACGTTTCAAGCCATGAATCCGAACCCGTGAATCGTCACTCCGAAAGCGTGCCGATTTGTGAGTCTGAATTCGCGAGTTTGAACCCGATCGCGTTACAGTGGATCGTGATACGGTCTGCCGCCATATGCTCGATCATCTGTAACATGTTGATCATGCGGTCATTGATCTATCGATCATTGACGGACGATCATCGATCGCTGCGGCGTGTCCCCCGATGTTTGAAGGTGATGTGTGTCAATTCTCACCTCGTTGACAATGGACGCTCTTCAAAATAACCCTCCTTGTCAAGATGTGGAATTAGATTTCGCAGTGCGAAATCGACGAAAACACTGATCGGATTGTCCGGATCAATACGCGGTTGAAGGAGATGGATGTGAGTGAAGTTGTGCGGTTGGAGCGTCAGGATGCTGTTGCCATCGTCACGGTCGACAGCCCTCCGGTCAACGCGTTGAGTGCGGCGGTACGTCGCGGCATTTTTGAACAGGTCAAAGCTGCGGCGGGCGATCCGCAGGTGCAGGCCATCGTTCTCACCTGCGCGGGCCGCACCTTCATCGCCGGCGCCGACATCACCGAATTCGGCAAGCCGCCGCAGCCTCCGGGCCTCAATGAAGTTATCGCGGCGATGGAAAACTCTCCGAAGCCTGTGGTCGCCGCCATTCACGGCACGGCACTCGGCGGCGGACTCGAGACCGCGCTGGGTGCGCATTTCCGTGTGGCGGTTAAAGAGGCCAAGCTCGGCCTGCCGGAAGTCAAGCTCGGCCTGCTGCCGGGCGCCGGCGGCACGCAGCGCCTGCCGCGCGCGGTCGGTCCGGAACTCGCGGTGAAGATGATCGTCGGCGGCAATCCGATCAGCGCAAGTGAGGCGCTGAAGGCCGGCCTGATCGACGAGATCGTCGACGAACTGGTGCCGGGGGCTGTCGCGTTCGCGAAGAAGGTGGTAGCCGAGAAGCGGCCGCTGCGCCGCCTGCGCGACGAGGACGGCAAGCTCGCCGCCGCCAAGGCCGATCGTTCGATCTTCACCAACGCAGTCGCCGCGCTGACCAAGAAAGCGCGCGGACTCGAAGCTCCGTTCGCCGCAGCGGATGCCGTCGGCGCCGCCATCGATCTGCCGTTCGATGAAGGTCTGAAGAAAGAGCGCGAAGGCTTCATGAAGCTGATGACCGGCGACCAGTCGAAGGCGCAGCGCTATGCGTTCTTCGCGGAGCGCGAGGCCGCCAAGGTCGCCGGCGTGCCGGAAGGCACCAAGCCGCGCAAGGTGGAGCGCGTCGCCATCATCGGCGCCGGCACCATGGGTGGCGGCATCGCGATGTCGTTCGCCAATGCCGGCATTCCCGTCACGCTGATCGAAACCGGCGACGAGCAGCTCAAGCGCGGCATGGGCGTGATGCAGAAGAACTACGAGAACACCGCGGCGCGCGGCGGCATCCCGGCGGATGCCCCGGCCAAGCGCATGGGTCTCATCAACGGCGTCGTAGGTCTTGAGAATGTCAAGGATGCCGACCTCATCATCGAGGCGGTGTTCGAAACCATGGCGATCAAGAAGGACGTGTTCACGGCGCTCGACAAATACGCCAAGCCGGGCGCGGTGCTGGCGTCGAACACCTCCTATCTCAACATCAATGAGATCGCAGCGGTGACCAAGCGGCCGCAAGACGTGCTCGGTATGCACTTCTTCTCGCCGGCCAACGTCATGAAGCTGTGCGAGATCGTGCGCGCGGAAAAGACCGCGCCGGACGCGCTGGTGACGGCGGTGGCGGTCGCCAAGCGCATCGCCAAGGTGCCGGCGGTGGTCGGCGTCTGCGACGGCTTCGTCGGCAACCGCATGCTGGCGCAGCGCGGCAAACAGGGTGAAAAGCTGCTGTACGACGGCGGGCTGCCGCAGCAGATCGACGGCGTGGTGACCAAGTTCGGTTTGCCGATGGGTCCGTTCTCGATGGGCGACCTCGCGGGTCTCGATATCGGCTGGCGCTCACGCCAGGATCGCGGCATCAAGTCGCCGATCGGCGACGCGCTGTACGAAGCTGGCCGTCACGGTCAGAAGACCGGCAAGGGTTACTACAAGTACGAGCAGGGCTCGCGCGCGCCGCTTCCCGATCCCGAAGTCGAGAAGATGCTCGAGGAGGTTCGCGCCAAGCTCGGCGTCAAGGGCCGCAACATCAGCGACGAGGAAATCCTCGAACGGATGATCTATCCGATGATCAACGAGGGCGCGCGCATTCTGGAAGAAGGAATCGCCTCGCGTCCGAGCGACATCGACGTGATCTGGCTCTACGGTTACGGCTGGCCGATCTATCGCGGCGGCCCGATGTTCTATGCCGATCAGGTCGGCCTCAAGCACATCGCCGACCGGTTGTCGTTCTACGCCAAGGAGACCAACGATCCGTCGCTGGAGCCCGCACCGTTGCTGAAGAAGCTGGCGGCGGAAGGCAAGACCTTCGCCTCGCTCGCTGCGGCCAACAAGGCGGCGTGAGTGAATGATGCCGTTACCGCAGGAAACCGTCACCTCTCCCCATCGGGGAGAGGTCGGCACACAGTGCCGGGTGAGGGGACTTGTGGTATTCGATAGAGCATACTCCCTCACCCCAACCCTCTCCCCATGGGAGAGGGAGTGTGCAGTGCTTGCAGGAACGTTTCGCCAATGACTCACCCCGGCGAGCAGTTTTATCCGGAAAGCGTGCGATGGGATGCTCCGATCGCGCGGGGCACCTTGCCGGACCTGCTCGCCACGGCGGTCGCGGATTACGGATCGCGGCCGGCGCTGGAATTTCGCGATCGTCCGATCAGCTTCGTCGACTTGCAGGCGCAGGTCGATCAAGTCGCGGCGGCATTTTTGCGCGACGGTATCGGCAAGGGCCATTCGGTCGCGCTGTTCCTCGGCAATTCGCCGGATCATCCGATCAATTTCTTCGGCGCGCTGAAAGCCGGCGCGCGGCTGGTGCATTTGTCGCCGCTCGACGGCGAGATCGCGCTGTCGCACAAGCTCACCGACAGCGGCGCGCGCGTGCTGGTCACCAGTAACCTGTCGGCGCTGTTGCCGATGGCGTTGCGATTTCTTGCCAAGGGCCTGCTGGATAAGTTGATCGTCTGCGAGGACGACGACTGGGGCGCGGTCAGCACGCCGCAGACGGCACTACCGGACGATTCGCGCGCGATTACTTTCAAGACCTTCATTGCGGGTGCAGCGCCTCCGGCCGCGTGGCCGCATATTGACGTCGAAGACGTCGCGCTGCTGCAATACACCGGCGGCACCACCGGTCTGCCGAAAGGCGCGATGCTGAGCCATCGCAATCTCACCTCGGCGGTGTCGATCTACGACGTCTGGGGCGCGAAAGCGCGCGCCGAGCGCGATACGGTCGAACGCGTGATCTGCGTGCTGCCACTGTTCCACATCTACGCGCTGACGGTGATCCTGCTCGGCTCGATCCGCTACGGCAACCTGATCTCGCTGCATCAGCGCTTCGATGTCGGCGCGGTGCTGCGCGATATCGAGACCAAGCGCGCCACCGTGTTTCCCGGTGTGCCGACGATGTGGATCGCGCTCGCCAACGATCCGTCGCTGGAAAGCCGCGATCTGTCCTCGCTTGCGGTGGCGGGTTCCGGCGGCGCGCCGCTGCCGGTCGAGGTCGCGAAGGTATTCGAGCGCAAGACCGGCCTCACGCTCAAGAGCGGCTGGGGCATGACCGAAACCTGTTCGCCCGGCACCGGCCATCCGCCGACCGGGCCGGACAAGCCGGGCTCGATCGGCCTGATGCTGCCCGGCATCGAACTCGACGTGGTGGCGCTGGACGATCCGTCGCGCGTGTTGCCGCCGAACCAGACCGGCGAAATTCGTATCAAGGGGCCGAACGTTACGCGCGGCTACTGGAACAGGCCGGAGGAAACCGCCGAGGCTTTCGTCGGTGACCGCTTCCTCACCGGCGACATCGGCTACATGGACAGCGACGGCTATTTCTATCTGGTCGATCGCAAGAAGGACATGATCATCTCCGGCGGCTTCAACGTCTATCCGCAGATGATCGAACAGGCGATCTATACGCACCCCGACGTGCACGAGGTGCTGGTGATCGGCGTTGCGGACGACTATCGCGGCGAGGCCGCCAAGGCATTCGTGAAACTGAAGCCGAACGTCGCCGCATTCACCCTCGATGAACTCCGCACCTTCCTCACCGGCAAGGTCGGCAAGCACGAATTGCCGGCGGCGCTGGAATTCGTCGACGAACTGCCGCGCACCGCGGTGGGTAAATTGTCCCGCCACGAATTGCGCAGTCAGCAATCTTCACCCACGGTTCAACACTCACCAAAACTCGCAACAGGAGGTCGTTCATGACCGATGCCGTTATCGTTTCCACCGCCCGCACGCCGATCGGCAAGGCCTATCGCGGCGCTCTCAACAATACCGAAGGCGCGACCCTGCTCGGCCACGCCATCGAGCACGCGGTGAAGCGCGCCAAGCTCGACCCGAAGGAAATCGAGGACGTGGTGATGGGCGCCGCCATGCAGCAGGGCTCGACTGGCGGCAACATCGCCCGCAAGGCCGCGCTGCGCGCCGGCCTGCCGGTCACCACCGGCGGCACCACCATCGACCGTCAGTGCGCCTCGGGCTTGCAGGCCATCGCGCTGGCTGCGCGTTCGGTGTTGTTCGACGGCGTCGAGATCGCGGTTGGCGGTGGCGGTGAATCGATCAGCCTGGTGCAGAACGATCACGCCAACAAATTCCATGTCATCGATCCCGAACTGGTGAAGATGCACAAGGACATCTACATGCCGATGCTCGACACCGCCGAGACGGTGGCGAAGCGCTACGGCATTTCGCGCGAGCGCCAGGACGAGTATTCGCTGGAAAGCCAGCGCCGCACCGCGGCCGCGCAGCAGGGCGGCAAGTTCAACGACGAACTGGCGCCGATCGCGACCAAGATGGCGGTGACCGATAAGGCCACCGGCGAAGTGTCGTTCAAGGACGTGACGCTGTCGCAGGATGAAGGCCCGCGTCCGGAAACCACCGCCGAAGGTTTGGCGAGCCTGAAGGCCGTGCGCGGCGACGGCTTCACCATCACCGCCGGCAACGCCAGCCAGTTGTCTGATGGCGCCAGCGCCACCGTGATCATGAGCGACAAGCTCGCCGCGCAGAAGGGCCTCAAGCCGCTCGGCATCTTCCGTGGCTTCGTCTCCGCCGGCTGCGAGCCGGACGAGATGGGCATCGGCCCGGTGTTCGCGGTGCCGCGTCTTCTCAAGCGTCACGGCCTCACCGTCGACGACATCGACCTGTGGGAATTGAACGAAGCCTTCGCGGTGCAGGTGCTGTATTGCCGTGACAAGCTCGGCATCGATCCGGAAAAGCTCAACGTCAACGGCGGCGCGATCTCGGTCGGCCACCCCTACGGCATGTCGGGCGCGCGCCTCGCTGGTCACGCCCTGATCGAAGGCCGCCGCCGCAAGGCGAAGTACGCGGTCGTCACCATGTGCGTCGGCGGCGGCATGGGCTCGGCCGGTCTGTTCGAGATCGTGCAGTAACATGAAGCACGCGCGCTTCCACACGCTCGGCGTCGTCCCCGCGAAGGCGGGGACCCATACGCCGCAGCGTTGCGGGAGGGCAATGACGTCGACGCTCGATATCAACGAACCGCCGGTGGTTATGGGTCCCCGCCGGAGCCTGTCATTGGGCGGCGCTTTGCGCCGACCCGTTGGCGGGGACGACGTGCGGACAGATACCGTGTCACCAACTTTCGTATTTTAATCTCGCAAGGAGTATCCGATGGATCTCAGTCTTACCCCGGAAGAACAGGCATTCCGCGAGGAAGTCCGCGCGTTTTTCCGCGACAACGTTCCGGCCGGCATCAAGAAGAAGCTGTCGGAGAACCGCCACACCACCAAGGAAGACATGGTGGAGTGGACGCGCATCCTGCACAAGAAGGGCTGGGCGGTGCCGCATTGGCCCAAGGAATACGGCGGCACCGATTGGACCGCCGTGCAGCAGTACATCTTCAATGAAGAATTGCAGGCGACGCCGGCGCCGCCGCCGCTGCCGTTCGGCGTCAACATGGTCGGTCCGGTGATCTACACCTTCGCCAACGAGGCGCAGAAGAAGCATTACCTGCCGCGCATCGCCAACCTCACAGACTGGTGGTGCCAGGGCTTCTCCGAGCCGGGCGCGGGATCGGATCTCGCGTCGCTCAAGACCAAGGCCGAGCGCAAGGGCGACAAATACATCGTCAACGGCCAGAAGACCTGGACCACGCTGGCGCAGCACGCCGACTGGATTTTTTGCCTGGTGCGCACCGACCCGGCGGCGAAGAAACAGCAGGGCATTTCGTTCCTGCTCATCGACATGAAGACGAAGGGCATCACCGTGCGCCCGATCGTCACCATCGACGGCGGCCGCGAAGTCAACGAAGTGTTCTTCGACGACGTCGAGGTGCCGGCTGAAAATCTCGTCGGCGAGGAGAACAAGGGCTGGGATTACGCGAAATTCCTGCTCGGCAACGAGCGCACCAACATCGCCCGCGTCGGCATGTCCAAGGAGCGTCTGCGTCGCCTGCGGGAGCTGGCAAGCAGCACCCAGGCCGGTGGCCGTCCGATCATCGACGATCTGAAATTCCGCGAGAAGCTCGCGGCGGTCGAGGTGGAATTGAAGGCGCTTGAACTGACGCAGATGCGCGTCGTCGCCAACGAGGGCAAGCACGGCAAGGGCAAGCCCGATCCGGCGTCGTCGGTACTCAAGATCAAGGGCTCGGAGATCCAGCAGACGCTGACCGAACTGATGCTCGAAGTGGCCGGGCCGTTCGCCAGCCCCTACGACATCCATGGCGACGACAACACCAACGAGACGATGGACTGGATCGCCCAGATCGCGCCGACCTATTTCAACTACCGCAAGGTGTCGATCTACGGCGGCTCCAACGAAATCCAGCGCGGCATCATCAGCAAGGCGGTGCTGGGTCTGTAAGACATCGCTCTTCATCTCTCCCCGCAAGCGGGGAGAGGTCGGATCGCGCAGCGGTCCGGGTGAGGGGCGCTTTCGGGACGTAATTGCGAGTGGCAAGAGCCCCTCACCCCGCGAGAGCGGGGAGAGGGGGAAGTGGCATTCAGCGCGGCGACAGTCGGCGCAAAACCGAAGTTAGAGGAACGAAACATGGATTTTGATTTGTCCGAGGAGCAGCGGCTTCTCAAGGATAGTGTCGACGGACTCTTGAACGACTCCTACGATTTCGAGCAACGCAAGAAGTACGGCGCGGAGAAGGGTGGCTGGAGCAAGGCGGTCTGGGGCAAGCTCGCGGAGCAGGGGCTGCTCGGCCTGCCGTTCGCTGAAGCCGATGGCGGTTTCGGCGCCGGCGCGGTCGAGACCATGATCGTCATGCAGGCGTTCGGCCGCGCGCTGGTGCTCGAGCCGTATCTGCCGACGGTGATCATTGCCGGCGGTTTCCTCCGCCACGCCGGTTCGGCCGCGCAGAAGGCCGCGCATATTCCCGGCATCATCGATGGCAGCAAGACCTTCGCGTTCGCGCAGCTCGAGAAGAACTCGCGCTACGATCTCAACGATGTCTCCACCACCGCCAAGAAGAAGGGCGACGGATGGGTCATCGACGGCGAGAAGTTCGTCGTGCTGAACGGCGAGGCGGCCGACACGCTGGTCGTCACCGCCCGCACCAAGGGCGGGCAGACCGACCGCGACGGCATCGGCGTCTTCCTGGTGCCGCGTGACGCCAAGGGCGTGACGGTGAAGGGCTATCCGACGCAGGACGGCATGCGCGCCGCCGACATCACGTTGACCGGCGTCGAGGTCGGCGCCGATGCCGCGATCGGCGATTCGGCCAACGGCCTGCCGTTGATCGAGCGCGTGGTGGACGATGCGCGCAGCGCGCTGTGCGCCGAGGCGGTGGGGGCGATGGACGAATCGCTCAAGATCACCGTCGAGTACATCAAGACGCGCAAGCAGTTCGGCGTGCCGATCGGCAGCTTCCAGGCGTTGCAGCACCGCGCGGCGGATATGTTCGTGTTCACCGAGCAGGCCCGCAGCATGGCGTTGCTGGCGACCATGGCGAGCGACTTCGACGACGCCAAGGAGCGCGCCGCCTCGGTCGCCGCGGCCAAGGTGCAGGTCGGAAAATCGTCGAAGTTCGTCGGCCAGCAGTCGATCCAGTTGCACGGCGGCATCGGCATGACCATGGAGGCCTCGATCGGCCACTACTTCAAGCGGCTGTCGATCATCGAAAGCACGTTTGGCGATACCGATTACCACCTGCGTCGCGCCAGCGAAGCGGGCGGGATCGT
This sequence comes from Xanthobacteraceae bacterium, assembly GCA_051954235.1. Lineage (GTDB taxonomy): Bacteria > Pseudomonadota > Alphaproteobacteria > Rhizobiales > Xanthobacteraceae > 62-47. Next base: position 28,917 of record JBQCHY010000114.1, on the reverse strand, counting down.
CTGAGAACGCAACGCACAGGCTGTGTTGATCACGGCCTTATTCACACGCACTACGTCATGGCCGGGCTCTGTCCCGGCCATCCACGTCTTAGACACCAAGAAGAATAAACGTGGATGGCCGGAGTAAATCCGGCCATGACGACGGACGGACAATTGTAACGAACAGACAGGGAGCGCGCCGCCATGCCAAACACGCCTTTCGATCTCACCGGAAAAGTCGCCGTCGTCACCGGCTCCAGCCGTGGCATCGGACGCGCATCGGCCGAACTGCTGGCGAAGCTGGGCGCGAAGGTGGTGGTGTCGAGCCGCAAGGCCGATGCATGCGAGGAGGTTGCGAAAGGCATCCGCGATGCCGGCGGCGATGCGCTGGTCATTCCCTGCAACATCTCGCGACGGAACGAAGTCGAGGGGCTGATCGACGGTGCGACCAAGCACTACGGCAAGGTCGATATCCTGGTCTGCAACGCGGCGGTGAATCCCTATTACGGCCCGCTGCTCGACATCACCGACGAAGCCTTCGACAAGATCATGGGCTCCAACGTCAAGAGCAACGTCTGGCTGTGCGCGCGGGCGATCCCGCAGATGGCGGAGCGCGGCAACGGATCGGTGGTGATCATCTCGTCGATCGGCGGCCTGCGCGGCTCGACGGTGATCGGCGCTTACGGCATTTCCAAAGCGGCGGACTTCGCGCTGTGCCGCAGCCTCGCCGGCGAGTGGGGACCGAAGGGCGTGCGCGTCAACTGCATCGCGCCGGGGCTGGTGAAAACCGATTTCGCCCGCGCGTTGTGGGAGGACGAGGCGCTGCTCAAGCGCCGCACCGCGACCACGCCGCTGCGCCGCATAGGCGAGCCGCACGAGATCGCCGGCGCGGTGGCCTATCTCGGCTCCGACGCATCCACCTTCATGACCGGGCAAACCATCGTCATCGACGGCGGTGTGACGACGGCGTCGGTGTAGATGCTCGGCGTCTCACAGCCGAGAGGCCGTAAACTCCGCTAATTGACGGAAACATCCAAGTCCGTCATGCCCGGCCATAGCTGTTCGAAGAACGGCGTCGCTTTGCTCGCCTATGTGCTGGGCATCCACGTCTTAATGTCCTCGCAAAGTCAAAGACGTGGATGGCCGGGACGAGCCCGGCCATGACAAGTTGTTGATTCCACCTGAGCGAAACTTGCTCTACCATTACAGTCGTAATTTGTATTGCGCGCATTAGCGAGTTCTGACTCGATGCATCACCATGATTCGACATCAATCATGGACGCCGTGGGCGTCGATCGAAACGGTGCTGGAGTTGTGGACGTCATCGCTGCGGGACGTGAAGCAACGGATACGCCCGTTGTTTGCGCAGGCGCGTACGGCGGCGAGCGCGGGCGCTTTCATTGACGGACTGCTGAGCGAGGAACGGCGAAAGACTGGCTGGATGCGGGCGGAAGCGGCGGGCGATCCCGGCCCGTGGCGTCAGCAAGAGCTTTTGAGCCGAGACCGCTGGGACGCAGACGCATTACGCGATCTGGTGCGCAATTATGTGGTCGAGCATCTCGGTGATAAAAGTGCGGTGCTGGTTATCGACGAGACCGGCTTTCTCAAGCAGGGCAAAGCCTCGTGCGGTGTTAGCCGCCAATACACAGGCTCAGCAGGAAAGATCACGAATTGCCAGATCGGCGTGTTCGCGGCCTATGTGTCGCGTCACGGTCATGCCTTCATGGACCGCGCGCTCTATCTGCCGAAGAGCTGGACGGAGGATCCGCTTCGCCTGAAGGCAGCGCATGTGCCAGGCGACGTCGGCTTTTCCACGAAGCCGCAGCTCGCGGCCAAGATGATCGCGCGGGCCATTGCGGCGCACGTCCCATTCGCCTGGGTCACAGGCGATACGGTCTATGGCGTTGGCGACATCGAACGGGATTTACGCCGGGCTGGCAAAGGTTATGTGCTCGGCGTCGCCGCCAATCACTGGTTCGGATCCTGGAGCCGGAAGCGGCTGATCGGTAGTTCGGCGGACGAGATCGCCAAAACACTGAAGCCAGTTGACTGGCACCGCCTGTCGGCTGGCGACGGAAGCAAGGGGCCGCGGCTGCATGACTGGGCGTACCTCGAACTCGCCGATCTCGACGCCGGTGAGTTCAATGAAGAGCGCAGCGGCCTGTGGACGCGCGGCCTGCTGATCCGACGTCATATCGTCGATGGCGAACTCGCCTACTTCACCACTTGGTGTCCCGCCGGGACTTCGATCAAGAAGCTGGTCACCGTCGAAGGCCATCGCTGGGCGATCGAAGACAGCTTTGAGACCGCCAAGAACGAGTTCGGCCTCGATCACAATGAAACGAGATCCTGGCACGGCTGGCATCGTCATGTGTCGCTGGTCATGTTGACCTTCGCCATGATGGCGGCCATTCGCCGAAAAGCTAACGCGCCGCCCCCCAAAAAAACTTCGCCCATAACCCGAACGCCCAGGACCTCATCCGCTGGTCGGTTCAGGAAATCCGAAGAATAGCGCAGCGGCTCGCACGAAAACGAATTCGACCTGGCTATGTCATTGCATGGTCGCTGTGGCGACGCGCTCACCAAGCCGTCGCTCAAAAAGCTCACCTCAAACAAAAATTACGACTGTAATGTTAGGCCTAACCTAGAACCCAAGCTGCCATACCGCAGCGACAACCACCGCTGTCAGGAGCGCGCTAAATACCCAGCCAATCGCGTAATTGGTTTCCTCGTGCACCGTGCCCCTCATATCATCCGTAGGGCTCACGTGCGCTGACCGCCATAAGTGCAGGTCTGTCATTATAACCTCCCTGCGGACGTTGCCGCAGAGAACTAATCAGCACAGGGCGCACAAGTTCCCATGTGCCCCTCGTGATTGCCTTGGGTCCCTCCAACGGGTCCCCTTTCCCGGCTGAAATTCCCGAAAATGTCACGCTGCTGGCTTCAAAAATTTCCAGTAAACCGCTGCTGCTGCTCGGCTCACGACTGCGGTGTGCGCTGTGGGAATTTGGGTCCAATACTAAGACCTATGAGCCCCTTCGGTTTTCGTGGGGACTCTTACATCTGAAATCCACAATGCTCTTTGCTGGGCTCAGGAGAGTCGCTGGGAGGCCTTTGGAGCCACCACGCTCGGTATCGGGAAATGGAAACAGCGAACACACGGCCCGCGCTGAATCACCTGAGGACATTTGGCCAAACGAAGAAACTCGGACCGGGCGCAGTCCTCGTGCGTTTATTGATTGACTAGGAATTTCACCTGACGCTGGGACCCAGTGACATTATGAATATTTGTTCATAGTTCCACTGTTTACCGCTGTACAAATTATACAGCAGAGATTGTACCATCAAAGCTTCCCCGGCCCTTGATCCCGCTCCTCAAGCAGCCCCTCAATCAGATCGTCGTACTGCGGATCAAATATCCACTGCTCAATAAGTGCGCGGGGGATTTTCGGGTTAAGCTTCTCCAGCGCCAACGCGGTTACGTCTGGGTTTTTCATAAGGCCTTGCCCAAGATTCACCTTGAGCAGTTGAGCAGCTAGTTTATCCGCTTCTTTCTCAAGCCAATCATCGTCAGGTGCTTTCTTTTGAAGCCCGAGGTCCAATCGGCGTGCATACGCCCACGTGGCCCCTGCAACTTCCTCCGCGTGAATAGGGTCCTTCTTCAAGCGTTCCAACACGCGCCTCATGTTGGCGATGTTGCTGGTAGACACGCCGGTCCATTCGCTGATCTTTCTCTTGCTGCCTGCTTTCTGCTTCACAAGCTCCCACGCGGCTTCCTGTTTGTCTTGGTCAGTCAGGGCCAGCTTGTTTTTGCTGTTGAGTTTTAGTCCTTCAAGACGCGCCTCCGCCAACGTCCCGTTGAAGACCGTAGCCGGAATGTCCTGTGTCCACTTCGCGGTATCATACGCTGCAAGCCGGTGGTGCCCGTCTACAACGTAGTATCGTGCCCCAATGGGATACACGAGGATGGCGTCCAGCGGTCCGCCCCCGTCCACTAGGACCTTCGCTAGGTCGAGAACATGCCGGGTTCGCTCAGAAATGTTTTGCCGAGGCGTGCGCCATTGGAAGGCCTTTTCCGCCACGAATATCTGATCGCGGGGCAGCTTGCGTATTCCTGTTGGTATTGCGTCCTTCGTTTCCCGTGCACGCTGCTCTAAATCGCTAAAACATTCTTCCGTGTCCTGCGGCTCCTTCACATCCGCCCGGGTCAGTCTACTAGTCTTCCCGAACGTTTGCGCAGCCTGCCCGCGCTTCGCTAGCTTCCTCTGTTTCACCACGGCGCAAAATCTCCGATGCAATATTAACAGGGTCCGTGTCGAATTTTATCTTCAACACTTACGCTTCCTCTCCCGCAGCCTTCTCGTTACCCCCCTTGGTCAGTTGGTAACGGGGAAATTTCTTAAGAGCCTCAGCCATGTCTTGCACGGGAGCCCGCCCATATTTGCGAGCTTCGTTTACGGGCGCATGTCCCGTGATTGCATCGCTCATCTTTTCCGAAATGCCAGCACGATCAGCCAAGAGCTTGAACGTATGCCGCCAGCCATGAGTTGGGCTCACCGCAGGATCATCCACACCTAGCTCACGGACCCACGCGCCAAGGCGAGCACGTGTGGTCTGTGCAGGTGGCCTCGGTGGCTTAAGAGGGTCTATGGGCACCTTGCGCGGCCTTGGTGGATTACTGAACAGCGGCCCTTTTCCCTTGGCCTCAACAAACCTGAGGAAACCCTGCGCAATCACATGCTCATGTAGCGGCACGGTACGGGCCTCATTAGTCTTTATCGTCCCGGCTTCTGGCGTAAGCGTCATGACGTAAAAATCATCGCGCTTGCTAATGTCAGCACCGCGCAATTGCGTAATCTCTCCCGCGCGCGCTCCCGAATAGGCACACAGCCACATCACCCAGCGCTGTGCGCCCTCAAAGGTGCTCTTGGGTGCCGTGTATTCCAAGGTAGCGCTGAGGATCATACTTATTTCCTCGGGCGTGAATGCCTCAGTCTCACGTAAGCGCTGCTTTTTGGGCTTCTCAACCTTGGCACCTGCAAACGGATTTTTGCGCACGTGCTTTTCACGTTCACCCCAACTAAACACGCGCCGCACTGCTGGTATCCACACAGATGCTACGGTTTCCGCCGAGCGCTTGGGGCCAGTGAGATTGCCAATCCACTTTCGCGCCTGATCCTCAGTGATCGAGGAAGCACTTACGTCAGAGAAGTCCTTTTGCAATTTCAGGAACACAGCTCGCCAGCGTGACACGGTGGACGGTGCTAACGAGGTTGCGGCTACGAAAGCCTCAAACAACTGCCAGCAATCTAAACCGCTCTGTTGCGCTTGGAAGCCTTCTGTGTAGGCCGGGAATGCGCGTGGCGTATCATCCGGTGAATAGTCACCAATCGCGCGTTGCTTCAGCAAAGCGAACGCCAGAAGCAGATTGTCGGAAACGGCATCAACGAATAGAGCGTTTGCCTCTGGCGTTAGCGCTATTCCCTCGCTCATCAGGAAGGATGCTGTACGCCCTAGTTCAGCGACCACCGGCCTGACAGCTTCCCGCACATCGGGCTCTTTAGCCCATTCCCAATGAGGATCAGCCTTAGGGTTCTCGTGGTATTCCTCAGGCGCGTGAGAGTGAAGCACTTCCCAAAGGAAGTAGTTGGTCAGGTCTTCCCAGTGCTTTGCGGGCCCGGGGTCAGCCTCGTGCTGTCCTGTGAACCACAGATACCATCGGCCCGCCAAGGCAATCGCGTTGAGCTTCGTGAGGGGCTGACCTTCGCCGTTTTCGGCAGCGCGCAACGTAGCGATGCGGGTTTCAACCTCTGCAATCCACTCCGCGCACAGTGCTTTGGCCTGAGCCTTAGGGGTATCTGCTGGGGCCTTAAACAGAGCCTCCCACCCCACGCCATAGTGGCGCTTGTACACATCGCGCAGGTCAGCCGGGATGCTCTTGCGAGCGACCCATTCCCCAGCTTCGTTGCGATTTAAGGCAACCATCTTGACTGCCATTTGTAGCGCCTTTCGTATTTTGGCGCGAACAAATAGACTAGGTCAATCAGTAAGTTGCTGGGCTTGCAGGGCAATTCAACTGCTGTGGTACAGTTGGGTGGGCTCGAACCACCGACCTCCTGTTCCACAGACAGGCGCTCTAACCAACTGAGCTACAACTGCATCCTGACCCGCGTGAGGCGGGTGCGAACGGGCCGGAAACTAGGTGCAATGCCGCTGTTTGGCAAGTCCGCGATGACCGGGATTTCGGGGCTGCTCCTGAAAAAATCCGGCCTCGCGAAGCCGCTCGCCGGGCATGCGGACCGGCGCGGTTACGCCACCGGCTGGAACAGCTTGGCGACGCTGTCCTTGAACGGCTCTACGGCGTCGGTCGCGACCTTGCGCGACAGTTCCACCAATTCCCGCGACTGGTCGGTGAGGGTTTCCATCTGCTTGCGCGCATGGGACTGCCACAGTTCGGCTGCCTGCGGGAAAGACTTCACCCCGGCCAGTTGCTGCGCCAGATCGAACATGGCGAAAGTATTGGCCTGGAAGAATCCCAGCATTTTGGTCGAGTAATCGCTGATGCCCTTGCTGGTGACGTCGAACACCGCCTCGACCGCGACGTTGTTGCCCTGGGCAACATCCTTGAGCCGATCGTAATTCTGCTGCGCCTGAGCGACGCCGCTTTCAACGAAAGCGCGAACCGGCTCGGGAATTCCAAAGGTTGTCGCGGGAATATTGAATGAATGCGAGAAGTCGGCCATGGCAGCGCCCCTTATTCGATGAGTCCAAGCTGGCGCCATCCCCATGTGACGCGACATCTTGCCGAACCGGGCCGCAACCACGTCGCCCATCAAGGTCCCCAGCGGCCCTTTCTACCAAGATTTTTTGTGCAATGCAATATATCCAACCAATCGTCCGGTAGGTCGATCGGCTAGAGCGCAGTTTGACGGGACACTTCAGAATCCCACCCGCGTGGCCGCCAAATTAACGCTATTGCGGCTTTCACTTGCATTGTTCCGCGCTAACCGTGGACCGGATCGCCGCCGGAGGCGATACTAACCAAATGTTAAGCCTATTTGCCCGAGCGCGCCCCTCGGACAGTGAATCCTTAGGCATCCGGACCTCAACCATGGCGTGGCGATGAACAACGCGGAATTCCAGTTGCGAGGACTGCACGACGCCCGGCTGGCGATTCACGCCACCAGCGCGTCGCCGGCCTGGCTATGGACGCCGGATGGTGCGCATCTGCTGTGGGCAAACCCGGTCGGCGTGGCGCTGCTCGGCGCGGCCGACGCCGGAACACTCGCCGCCCGGACTTTCGGTCCCGCCGATCAGCAACGTCGGCAGGTGTCCCAACTCGCTGTGCGACTGCTGCCGGATATGCCGCCGCGCCTGGAACGGTTGCGCGGCTTCGGCGCGTCGCTCGGCGGTCTTGTCACCTGCATCTGCACCCGCCTGCCCTTCACCAATGGTGAGGATGGAATCCTGATCGTCGCCGCCGCCGCGATGGGACGCGCGATGCCGCTCGGTGAACGGCTGCGGCGCATCGTCGAAGCCGTCGACATGCCGATGGCAGCATTCACACACGACGGTCGGTTGGCGGGTGCCAGCAAAACCGCGCGGCCGATGCTCAACGGTTGCAATCTTGCCGACGTCGATCTGGCGCGAGCACGCGATGATGCGCTGAACACAGGTCATGCCGAAGCAACCATCGACATCGGACACGTCGTGCTGCAACGAATCGGCAGCGGCAACGATATCGGTTTGATCGCGACCATCGCTCCGGCTGCTGTGCCAGTTGCGATTCCACATGAGAACGCTGCGCCGGAGCCGACCGCGCCGCCGCCTCCAGTGTCCGTCGAGCGAGCGATGGCGCACATGGCGCCATGGGAAACGCTCGTCGATCTGGACAACGACGCGGATGAGCCGATGCAACATGCATCAGCTGTCGAAGATGTAACAGTCGACACATCGAACGCACCCGGCGCATCAGAGAATAATGCAGCCGCGACGCCGGCAGCACCGCCTGCGGACGATTCCGTCGAAGAGCCGATCTGGCCTCACGCGTCCCATCATGAAGGGGTGGACGCGGCCAATGTATCGGCCGCTCCCCCGCAAACTCAGTCGCCTGCCGCCGATCACGTCGCTTCACATACCGGAGTGACCGAGCCCACGCCAGCTATCGTCTCGCTCCCATCCGACGCGGTGCAGCCGATCCGCTTCGTCTGGCAAATGGACGCCGATGGCCGCTTCCTGCTCGGCTCCGATGATTTCATGCGATTGATAGGCACCCATATCGCCGGAGAGTTCGGTCGACCATGGCATGAGATCGTCGAAGCGCTTGATCTGGATCCGCAGGGACTTGTCGAAAAAGCCGTGGCGACGCACGAAACCTGGAGCGGCATCACGCTGAACTGGCCTGTGGATCATCACGGCCAGCGTTTGCCGGTGGAGTTGTCCGGGCTGCCGGTGTTCGACCGCGCGCGCAACTTCGCGGGCTATCGCGGCTTCGGTGTCTGCCGCGATCTCGCGCGGCTCAGCAAACTGGCGAACGGTCAACACGCTACACTCTTTCACGATCTTCCCGCGCCACGCCCACTCGCTGCCGACGTTCCGCACACACCAGCTCCGAGCACAAAGACTGCACCGACAGCGCCTTCCGCGGACCACACGTCTTCGCCGGTGGAAGACGCACCGCCTTCCCCCGACCATGCGCCTTCTGCGGTGGATGCACCGCCTGCTCTGCCAACCGATCCGGATACGATCTTGGATAATGTCCTCGAAACTCCTCAGAACGTGGTGCCGTTTCGGCCCTCGCCCGATGCGAAACTGCCGACGCTGACGCCCGTGGAAAACAACGCCTTCCACGAACTGGCCCGGCAACTGTCGGCGCGGCTGGAAAACGAAACGGGCGAGGCTGACGCGACGCCGTTAGATGCCGCCAAAAAGACTGACATACCCGCGAAGCTGGAAGCCGAGCACGACGTTGCTCCGGACGAATCGCAGCGGCCCTCTCCATCGCCCCACGACGACAACGCGCGCGATACGCAACTGTTGGACCTGCTGCCGTCCGGCGTGCTGGTCTACCGGCTGGAGCGACTGCTTTATGTCAACCGCGCCTTCCTGATGCGCGTCGGTTTCCACGATCGGAATGCGCTGGAGGCCGCCGGCGGTCTCGACGCACTCTACATCGACCCGGCGGACGCCGTCGCCAACAGCATCGACGATGCCGGCACGGCGGTGACGGTCGCCACGCAAAATACATCGGTCGCATCAGTTCCGGCTCACCTCTCCACAATCACATGGGATGGAGCGCCGGCGCTCGCCCTGATCCTGACCGAAACCGCGCGTGCAACAGCGGCCGCACCCGCCGCGACTGCGCCCTCGCCGCCGCCTCCCGCTGCCGGTCAGGTCAATGCCGAAGAACTCGGCGCCATTCTCGACACCATGGCCGAAGGCGTGGTGATGTTCGATCGCACCGGTCGCATCAGCGCCTGCAATCGCAGCGCCGAAGCGCTGTTCGGCTCCAGCGGCGACGAACTCACGCAGCGAACTTTGCCGGACTTGTTCGCCCCGGAAAGCGAAAAGGCCGTGCGCGACTATTTCGACAGCGTCGCCAACGCCGATGCTGCCAGCCTGCTCGATCATGGACGCGAGATGTTGGGACGCGTGCGCGAAGGCGGCTTCCTGCCGCTCGCCATGACGATCGGCCGCACCATGCCCGGCAGCCCGAATTACTTCGCGGTGTTTCGCGATCTGACCCAAAGCAAGAAGGACGAGGCCGCGCAGCATGTGGCGCGCCGCCAGACCGAACGCGCCGCCACCGCCAAGGCCGACGTGCTGGCGCGCGTCAGCCACGAGATCCGCACACCGCTCAACGCCATCATCGGCTTTGCCGACGTCATGATCGACGAGCGTTTCGGCCCGCTGGGTCACGAACGCTATGCCGAATATCTCAAGGACATTCGAGCGTCCGGCGAGCGCGTTTCGTCTATCGTCGATGAAATGCTCGACCTGTCGCGAGCGGAGACCGGCAAGCTCGATCTTGCCTTCGGCCACCACGATCTCAACGATCTTCTGGAGCAGTGCGTCGCTGTGATGCAGCCGCGCGCCAATCGCGAGCGGATCATCATCCGCACATCGCTCGCCCATACGCTGCCGAGCATCGTTGCCGATGCGCGCACGCTGCGGCAAATCGCGATGAACCTGATCGGCAATTCCATCCATCTCGCCAACGCCGGCGGCCAGGTGATCGTCTCCAGCGCGCTTTCCGACGACGGCGATGTGGTGTTGCGGGTACGCGATACCGGACATGGCATGAACGACAACGAACTCGCCGCCGCTGTCGAACCGTTCGGCGCACCGATGCCGGATCAGACGCCGGGTCACGTCGGCGTCAGCCTCGCGTTGACAAAGGCCCTGGTCGAAGCCAACCGCGCCCGGTTCCAGATCAAGAGCGTGCCGCGATCGGGCACTTTAATCGAAGTGACGTTCCCGCGAGTCACCGCGCGGGCATAACGCTTGCGTGAGCGACGACAGACAATCAACCGGTTCCAAGTTGCTGCGATATGAGTCCGGCGTGCTGGTCTCCGAACCACACGCGTCGTATAATCCTCGCGCACGGATCAATGGAGCGCGGATGTCGACGTTCTCTGGGAAAAGCGGCTTCGCCATCGTGGCGACAGCCTTGTGCCTGACAGCGTCCACCGCGCGCGCTCAATCCGAACCGGTGCAATACTGGATTCCGTTCGGCCCCTTCGGTTTCGGCGACGGCGCGACCGCGACGGCGGGGATGGAGACGTACAGCGACGCTCCCAATTTCAACTTCGGGAACGCCGACAAGACTGGATTTGTATTCAGAAGCTACAGCGCTCCGGTCACTGCGCTAACGTCTGGCTTCGGATGGAGCGGACTTGGCAACGCGACCGCGTTCAGTTCGCTCGATTCGCTGTCCCACGACCGCACCCAGTTCGGCTACAGCTTCAAAGGCGCGGGCAACATGCCGGTGACGCTGTTCGGCGGCGTCGATACGCTGAAACACAATCCCGACGTCTTCAGCACGATCACGTCCTTCAACGCGAACCCAGGCACGCCGGCCGCATACGGTGTCCACGCAGGCATCGAGGTGCGGCCGACATCGAACCTCAGCCTGTCTTTCTCGGCCGGCTACACGCAGGAGCAGCCCGCCATCGCGGGTGGCGACCTGAGTTCATCCCTGTTGCCAAGAGCGCTCGGCGGAACGCGTTAGAGCAGATGGATTGGGGTTAAAACGTCATTGCGAGCGAAGCGAAGCAATCCAGGAAGCCCCGCAACAAGGACTGGGTTGCTTCGTCGCATGCGCTCCTCGCAATGACGACGAATGAACGATGCAATGTACGTTCGTCTCGCTCAAGGCGTCATTACGAGATAGGCATTCTCGGAGCCCGACCCCAACTTCGCTTGCAAGCAAATTTGCAGTACGAAAAAGGTCGCCCCTGCGCAGGCAGGGACGACCCGATAGTGGGAAGACGTTTTACGATCGCCGCTCAGGCGTTCTTCAGCGCGACCCGGAATTCGCCTTCGGTCTTCGACTTCACTTCGTCGAGGGTGACGCCGTCGGCCAGTTCGATCAGCGCCATGCCGTCGTTGCCGTGCTTGTCGATGGTGAACACCGCGAGGTCGGTGATGACCATGTCCACTACGCGCTCGCCGGTCAGCGGCAGGTTGCATTGCTTGAGCAGCTTGGGGCCGTCCTTGGCGGAATGCTCCATCACCACCACGACGCGCTTGACGCCGGCGACGAGGTCCATCGCGCCGCCCATGCCCTTGACCATCTTGCCGGGGATCATCCAGTTGGCGAGGTCGCCGTTCTGCGCCACCTGCATCGCGCCGAGGATCGACAAGTCGATATGGCCGCCACGTACCATGCCGAAGGAATCGGCGCTGGAGAAATAGCTGGTATCGGGCAGCTCGGTTACGGTCTGCTTGCCGGCGTTAATGAGGTCCGGGTCTTCATCGCCCTCATACGGAAACGGCCCCATGCCGAGCATGCCGTTCTCGCTCTGCAACGAGACGTCGACGCCGTCGGGAATGAAATTCGAAACCAGCGTCGGGATGCCGATGCCGAGATTGACGTAGAAGCCGTCGCGCAATTCCTTCGCTGCGCGGGCGGCCATCTGATCGCGGGTCCATGCCATCGCTCTCTCCTCTAATCCTGAACGTTACGCGGGGCGCTTGCGCAGGGTGCGCTGCTCGATGCGCTTCTTGTCGGTGCCCACCTCGATGATGCGCTGAACGAAGATGCCCGGCGTGTGGATGTGATCGGGGTCGATCTCGCCGGCAGGCACCAGATGCTCGACTTCGGCGACGGTGATCTTGGCGGCGGTCGCCATCATCGGGTTAAAGTTGCGCGCCGTCTTGCGATAGACCAGATTGCCCGCGGTATCGCCCTTCCAGGCGTGGACGATGGCCAGATCGCCGAACAGGCCGCGCTCCATCAGGTACTTCTGGCCGTCGAATTCCTTCACTTCCTTGCCTTCGGCAATCAGCGTGCCGACGCCGGTCTTGGTGTAGAAGGCCGGGATGCCCGCGCCGCCGGCGCGGATGCGCTCGGCAAGCGTGCCCTGCGGACAGAACTCCAATTCCAGTTCGCCGGCGAGGATTTGCTGCGCGAACAGCTTGTTCTGACCGACGTAGGACGAGATCATTTTCTTGATCTGGCGCGTCTCCAGCAGGCGGCTGAGCCCGATGCCATCGACGCCGGCATTGTTGGACACCACGGTCAGATTCTTGACGCCGGACTCGCGAAGCGCATCCGACAGCGTCTCGGCGATGCCGCACAGGCCGAAGCCGCCGGACATCACCATCATGCCGTCTTTGAGAATGCCGTCGAATGCCGATTTGGCGTCGGGATAAACCTTGTTCATGGGGATACGACCTGATCGAGGAAAGACGCGGGAAATTGGGCGTGCCAGGGTGGCGAACGTCAAATCTAAGTTGTATTAGGCGAAATCGCCGCGGGACGTCAATTGCGGCGGACCGGCTCCCGCGCCGCTTGGGGCAGCCTTGAAAGCGTCAAGAAAACCCATCAAGTTGCGCGGGATCGTGGCCCCGACGAGGCTGGCGCCACCCTCACACATCAACCGATCCGAGTAGGCCATTGACTATCTCCCAAGGAATGAAGCGCCTGGGGTTGCCGATTGCGGCAATTCTCGGCGTCGTACTGGCCGGCTTGGCCAGCATGTCCTTGCTGCTCGACCGGGACGCCCTGCGCCAGGCCGTCGAAGCACAAATTCGCGCCGTCACCGGGCTCGACCTGATGGTCAATGGCGGGATCGACGTCACCGTGTTTCCGCAGAGCCGCGTGGTCTTCCACAACGTCGGATTGAAGGGCGGCCGCGCGACGGACGCGGCGCTGAGCGTCGATACGATGGTGGCGAACCTGCGGCTGCTGCCGCTATTGATGCAACGCTTCCAGATCGCCGACGTCATTCTGTCGCGGCCGCAAATCCGCGTGGTGCGGGAGGCGGACGGCAGCAGCAATTGGACGCCGTTCATCGATACCCTGACCCGCACCGTGAAGCCGGGTGCCGAAAACCCGTTGTCGTTCTCGGAAATCCGCATTCAGGACGGCACCCTAACCTATACCGATGCCGCCAGGCAGGTCGAAACCATCGGAGACATCAACCTCTCGCTGGCGTGGCCCTCGATCTCGCGCTCGTTCGCCGCCACCGGGCAATTCGACTGGCGTGGCGCCCGCGTCGACGGCAGCGTCAGCGTCAATGACTTCATCGCCGCGCTGTCCGGCGAACGGTCGGGACTGAAGGTCCGCGTCGCCGCGCCGGCCCTGAAGCTCGCCTTCGACGGTGCCGTCGCCAACAAGACCAGTCTGGTGATGGACGGCACCCTGACGGCGGACAGCAACTCGCTGCGCAATGCGCTGCGCTGGTTCGGTCAGGCACCGCCCGGCCGTGGCGGATTCGGGCGGTTCGCGCTGAAGGCCCGCGCCAACCTGGTCGGCCCGTCGCTGGCGCTCACCAACGTCAATGTCGAACTCGACGGCAACGCCGCCGAAGGCGTCATGACCTACAGCAATATCGGACGACAGACCCTGCAAGCCACGCTGGCCGCCGGCACGCTCGATTTCACACCCTACGTCAGCACATTCCGGTGGCTCGCCTCCGGCGCGCGCGACTGGAACCGACAATTGTTTGACCTGAGCGCGCTCTCGAGCACTGATCTCGATATTCGCCTGTCCGCAGCCAAGCTGACGGTCGGATCGACCAAGCTCGGCCGGACCGCGCTCGGCGCCAACCTGCGCAACGGCGCGCTGGCGCTCAGCGTGGCGGAAGCGCAGATCTTCGGCGGCATTGCCAAGGGCTCGTTCGGCATCTCGCGCGACGATGTCGCCGCCGACATCAAGGCCCAGTTCCAACTGATGGATGTCGACCTGCAAAGCAGCGCCAGCGAGTTGTTCGGCACCAGCAAGCTCTCCGGGCGCGGCAACCTCACCGTCGTTCTCGGCGCAACCGGTTCGAGCCCGTTCGGACTGGCGCAGACTCTCGCCGGCACCGCCACGCTGATCGGACACGACGGCGCCATCAGCGGCTTCAACGTAGAGCAGCTTTTGAAACGACTGGAGCGACGGCCGCTGTCCGGCGGCGGCCACTTCCGCAGCGGCCAGACTCCGTTCGATACCTTGAAAATCGCCGTGCGGTTCAACGACGGCGTGGCGACCGCCGACGATATCCAGATCAACGGCCCGAATGCCAATCTCACCCTGACCGGCACCGCTTCGGTGCCGCTGCGTGAATACGATCTCAAGGGCGTCGCCAGCCTCGTCTCGACCTCGGCCGACGCATCGAAATTCGAACTGCCGTTCGTGGTGCAAGGCCCCTGGGACGATCCGCTGATCTTCCCCGATCCGGTCAGCCTGATCCGCCGCTCGCCAGCTTCGGCACCGTTGCTCGACGCGGTAAAGGATCGCCGCACCCGCGACGCCGTCCGCTCGGTTCTGGAACGCATCACCGGACAGAAGGCCGCGCCCGACGCGACAACGGAGGCCGGCGCCGCCTCGCCGCCCAAATCCAACTAAGGCTGTTGTCGGCTCACATCGGCGCGGCGTTGCCGCCTCGCCTGCTGGAGAATTTCGCCGCCAGCGACGCCGTGACGATGGCCAATGTGACGGCGCCGATGATCAGCGCGCAGATCGCATTGATCTCCGGCTTCACGCCCAGCCGCACCTCGGAATAAATCCGGATCGGTAAGGTCGCCGAGCCCGGCCCGGTGGTGAAACTGGCGATCACCAGATCGTCCAGCGACAATGTGAAAGCCAGCATCCAGCCGGCGGCAATGGCCGGCGCAATCAACGGCAACGTCACCGCGACGAAGGCCTTCACCGGGCCGCAGCCGAGATCCATCGCCGCCTCTTCCAGACTGCGATCGATGCTGCCCAGCCGCGACTGCACGATCACCGCGACGAAGCACATCGTCAGCGTGGTGTGGGCGATGGTCACCGTCCAGAAACCGCGCTCCGCGCCGAGCGCCACAAACAGCAACAAGAGCGACAGCCCGGTGATGACTTCCGGCATCACCAGCGGCGCATACAACATGCCGGAGAACAGCGCGCGCCCCTTGAAGCGTTCGCCACGCACCAGCGCCAGCGCCGCCAGCGTCCCGAGCACAGCCGCCAGCGTCGCCGAAACCGCCGCCACACGCAAACTGGTCGCTGCTGCCGCCAACATCGCCTCGTCGTTGAAGAACGCCGTGTACCAGCGCAATGACCAGCCGCCCCAGACGGTGACCAGTTGCGAGGCGTTGAACGAATAGATCACCAGGATCACGATCGGCAGGTACAGGAACGCAAGTCCGAACGCGAGCGAGGCGATGTTGAACCGCGACATCGCGGCAAAGCGGCGGCCGTTCATGACCGCACCATCTGGCGGCGCTGAAACCGGTCGTAGATCACCAGCGGCAACAGCAGGATCAACAGCAGCATCACCGCCGTCGCAGCGGCGACCGGCCAATCGCGGTTGGTGAAGAACTCGAGCCACAATGTCTGGCCGATCATCAGCGAATCCGATCCCGCCAAGAGATCGGGAATGACGAATTCGCCGACCAGCGGTATGAAACATAACAGCGCGCCGGCCCCCACTCCCGGCAACGACAGCGGCAGCGTCACCCGCCAGAAACTTTGCAACGGCGAACTGCCGAGATCGGCGGCGGCCTCCAACAACGCCGGATCGAGCTTCGACAGCGTCGCATAGAGCGGCAAGATCATGAACGGCAGATAGGAATAGACCATGCCGATATACATCGCCGTATCGGTCGACAGCCATACCACCGGCTCCGACACGATGTGCAGCGCCAGCAAAACCTGGTTGAGCAACCCATCGTGCTGCAAGATGTTGATCCACGCATAAACGCGGATCAGAAACGAAGTCCAGAACGGTACGATCACCAGGATCATCGCCAAAGGCTGCCAGCGTCGCGGCAGACGTGACATCGCATAGGCAATCGGATAGCCGATCAACAGCAGCAGCACGGTCGCGGTCGCAGCCACGGTGAGGCTGCGCAGGCCCGCCAGCAAATAGAGCTGATCGGAGAGCAGCAGGCGGAAATTGTCGAACGACAATGCCGAGACGGCCGCGACCAGCGCCTGCCAGCCCGCACTAAAATCGAACACCGGCAGATAAGGCGGCTGCGCGTTGGCCACCTGCGACAGGCTGAGCTTGAGCACGAAGCCGAACGGCACCAGAAAGAACAGCACCATCCAGCCATAAGGCGCGATGGCGGAAAGGCGGGCCGGTCGTGTGAAGATGTTGCGCGCGCTCATCTCATCGATCCAGCACGATGCAATCGTCCGGCGCGAACCAGACCGTCACCCGCTGACCTGCGGCATAAGCGTCCGCGCTGACGCGCGCGGCATTGGCCAGCGATGCGCGCAGCGTCGCGCCGCCGTCGAGCGCGATTGTGTAGGACGATACGCTGCCGAGATAATTGACGCCCGCGATCGTGCCTTCCAGCCGATTGATCGTGCCGGCGCCGGCACCATCGGCCGGCGCGCGCTGCGACAATCTGATTTTTTCCGGCCGGATGGCGACGCAGATGTCAGTGGCATCACCAAGGCCGCGCGGCGCCAGCGCCGTCAGCATGCCCGCGCCTCGCGTCGTCACACGCAGGCGACCGCCTTCGCGCGCCTCGATCCGTCCCTCGATAATGTTGACGTCGCCGACGAATTCGGCGACCCACCGCGAGCGAGGTTCTTCGTAAAGCTGGCGCGGCGTCGCCACCTGCGCGAGCCGACCGGCATTCATCACGCCGATCCGATCCGCGAGCGTCATCGCCTCATCCTGATCGTGGGTCACGACGATGAAGGTGAGGCCGAGCTTGCGCTGCAACGCCAGCAGTTCGCGCTGGGTGCTGTCGCGCAGTTTCTTGTCGAGCGCCGCCAGCGGCTCGTCGAGCAGCAGCAGTTGCGGCCGCCGCGCCACTGCGCGCGCCAGCGCCACGCGCTGACGTTGCCCGCCCGACAACTGCTCCGGCCGGCGCTTCTCCAAACCTTCCAGACGAACCAGCGCCACCAGTTCCGCGACGCGCGCGCTGATCTCGGCACGCCGCATGCCCGCGCGCCGCAGACCGAAAGCGATGTTGTCGCGCACGTTGAGATGCGGAAACAGCGCGTAGCTCTGGAACATCATGTTGACCGGACGCTGATGCGGCGGCATCTGCGCGACGTCCTCGCCATGCAGCAGAATCCGTCCGGAATCCGGCGTCTCGAAGCCCGCCAGCATCCGCAGCAGCGTGGTCTTGCCGCAACCGCTCGGGCCCAGCAGCGCGAAGAACTCACCGGCCTTGATATCGAGCGATACGCCGTCCACGGCCGTGAAGCCGCCGAATTGCTTCCCGACCATGTCGATGCGCAGCAACGGCATCGCCGCGTCCACGCTTGCTTGTGGCGTTAGTTCTGAAAGTGGCCCCACCCTTGTCACTCCCGAGCACACGGCAACCGCATCACGCAAAAAAATCCGGCGAGCCGGGATCTCCAGCGGCGCAGGATTTTGAAACAATCATGTAGCCGGGGATACGCGCGGGCTCAACCGGCACGCGACAAAACGCAGCGGCGCGCAATATTTCGGGCGGTTCAGCTGGCCTTGCGGCCTACCACGGGCAACCGGGGCGGAACACGCCCGACCATCGCGGCATATTGCTCGATCGGCGCCGGCCTGCCGATGAAGAAGCCCTGGATCACGTCACAGGATTCGTCCGCGAGGAAGCACAGTTGTTCGTAGGTCTCGACGCCCTCGGCGACGATCGACATATGCAGGCCATGACCGAGCCCGATCACGGCGCGAATGATCGCGGCCGATTGCGGTGTATGGCCGAGATTCATCACGAACGCCCGGTCGACCTTGATCTTGTCGAACGGGAACGCCTGCAAATACGTCAACGAGGAATAGCCGCTGCCGAAATCATCCATCGAGATGCGCACGCCGAGCGCCTTCAGGCGACGCAGCAGGCCAAGGCCACGGTCGAAATCCTCGATCAGCACGCCTTCGGTGATTTCCAACTCAAGACGTCCCGGCGCGAGACCGGTCTCGAGCAGCACCGTGTGCAGGAACTTGACCAGATCCGTGTGCATGAATTGCGCCGGCGACAGGTTGACCGCGATCTGCAATGGTTTCGGCCACGAGGCCGCCTCCCGGCAGGCTTCGCGCAAAATCCATTGCCCCATCTCGACGATCAGGCCGCTTTCTTCCGCCAGCGGAATGAAATCACTCGGTGGCACGGCGCCGCGCGTCGGATGGTTCCAGCGCGCCAGCGCTTCGAAGCCGACGGTCTCGCGCCGGGCATCGTCGCGGCAGGCACGGGCCTGCGGCTGGTAATGCAGGGACAATTCGCCGTTGCGGATCGCCATCGACAGGTCTTGATGCAGAATGCGCCGATCGCGCACCTGACGGTCCATCTGCGGCTCGTAGATATTGATCGAGCCGCGCGAGCGCGCCTTGGCCCGGAACAGCGCGGCGCCGGCGTTCGCAAGCAGCGACGCCGCGTCGGTGCCATTGGCCGGAAAGATCGCGATGCCGGTGGTCAGGCCGGTGCGAACCGACTTGCCGTCGATGCGGAATTCTTCCGCGACGGACTCGACCAGGCGGTTGGCCACCGTCAAAGCCGTTTCGGGCTGCGCTCCGTCGATGATCAAGCCAAATTCGTCGCCGCTCAGCCGGGCCACGACGCCGCCGCCGGCTGCCTCCTGGATCCGCTGCGCCACCTCGACCAGCAGCTTGTCCCCGATCGCGTGGCCGAACACGTCGTTGATTTCCTTGAGGCCATCGAGATCGACCGACAGCACGGCAAATTTCTCGTCTGTTCCGTCGCAGGCTTCGATCATTTGGGCCAGCGCCTGGAGGAACGCCGGCCGGTTCGGCAAATCCGTCAAGCCGTCGTGGTACGCCATATGCGCCATGCGCGCTTCGGTCTGGCGGCGGTCGGTGACATCCTCGTGGGTCTTGATCAGGTATTGCGGGCCACCCGCCTCGCCGGCGACGGTCACACGCCGGGTCAGGAACAGCCGCAAACCATCCTTGGTGCTGATCGGATGCTCCTCGGTCTGCATGCCGCCTTTCCTGATCGCGGCGTCGTCCCGACTAATGATCACGGCCGCTTCGCGCGGATTGAACAATTCGGCCGAGGTCAATCCGGTGACATCCTCGCGCTTGCGGTTGAGAATGATCTCAGCGCGGCGGTTGGCCAGCAAATAGCGGCGGTCGGTGGCACTTTCGACCGTGACCGCGATCGGAACGTGATCCACCACCAATTCCAGGAATGCTTTGGCATTTTCCAACTGTTCGGAGAGCGACACCCGCTCGGTCACATCGTCGAACAGCGCAATAAGAAATTCCGGCTGGTTGTCCTGATTGCGAACGAGAACCCGATTGTTGGCGAGAACGCACGGCCGGCCGTTACGGTGAATATGGATGTCGCCGCTGGTTTGTCCCGTCGGAGCCTCGATCGCTTTTCGATCGGCCGCGTCGATCGCGGCAGCGGTTTCCGGCGAATAGAGTTCGTCGGCCTTTTTACCGACGATCATATGGCGCGAGAAACCAGAGAAGCGCTCAAACGCCCGATTGGCGAAAATGTAGCGTCCGTCCTCGATGCTCTTAGCGGCAATGCAGACCGGAACATTGTCAATGATCGATTCCAGGAAGCTGTTGGCGGACGCCAACTGCTTGGCGAGACTGCGCTGTTCGGTGCAGTCCTCATGCGTCGCTGCCGCGCCACCCTTCGGCAGCATGTAACGTTTCACCAGAATGGACCGGCCGTTGCTCAGTTCCACGATCGAGCCACTGGTCGCGCCCGGATAAGTATCGCCTTCGCCGACGATCTCGGGAATCCCGCGGCTCCGGCGCAGCGCGAACAACTCCGGCCCGGTCAGTCCTGGTGTGATGTCGCTGCGCGCGAGGCCGTAAATCTCGAGATAGCGGTCGTTGCAGAAAACCACCTTGTCCTGGCGGTTGACGATCACGACGCCATCATTGAGCGTGTCCAATGCGGTCGTGACCAAGGTGGTGCCGCGCGAAAAGGCGCGCTTGACCCGGTTCAGCGCCGCAACCGCCCAAAGCACGACGGCGATCAGAAAGGCCAGCGCCACCACCGCGCCGATGACGAACTGCCACAGCAGCATCGGGTCCATCGCGCCGATCGAGGCAGGCTGATCAAAGTTCGCAGGCAACGCCGATGCTGCCGCGAACGGCATCATCGTCATCAAAACAAACGCCGCGCCCCAAGCAGGATTCGCTCCGTTGCCGCCTGCCTGCCACTTCTTGCCAGCCATCATTCACCTGCGGATATCGCACGCAATATCTAGCTGCCTCGATTTTCATCAGGTAAACGAGTAACGTTGCCCTGCCGTAATTTGGCTCAAATTCGGTCAAATGCGGCCGCATGATTAATACTTTGCTAAGATCGCATCGCCCAGATTTCGAAAGCACCTGACCGGGTGTTTCTATTCGGATCGCCTGTGTTTAAATCACTCTGCCAATGAGCCGAACACCGATGGATCAGGTCGAATGCGTCATCGTCGGAGCGGGCGTCGTCGGCCTGGCGATCGCCCGGCAACTGGCGCGCGCCGGCCGCGAGGTCGTAGTGCTGGAAGCCGCGGAGGCGATCGGCACCGGCACATCATCACGCAACAGCGAAGTGATTCACGCCGGCATCTATTACGCCGCCGGCAGCCTGATGGCGCGGATGTGCGTCAGCGGCAAAACCGCGCTTTATGCTTATTGCCGGGAGCACGACATTCCGCATCGCAATTGCGGCAAGCTGATCGTGGCGACGCGGCCCGAAGAAGTCGACAAGCTACAATCAATCAAGGCGCGCGCCGAAGCCAACGGTCTCGACGACATGCAACTCCTGAGCGGCAAGGAGGCCTGCGCGCTGGAGCCTGCGCTCGATTGCCAGGCGGCGCTGCTGTCACCCTCGACAGGGATCGTCGACAGTCACGCCCTGATGCTCTCGTTGCGCGGCGAAGCCGAAGCTGCCGATGCCGCCTTCGCCTTTCATGCGCCGCTGCTGCAAGCGCGCGCGCTGAATGAAGGCATCGAGATCGATGTCGGCGGCGAAGCGCCGATGTCGCTGCAATGCCGCCTGCTGATCAACGCCGCCGGGCTCGCCGCAACGACAGTGGCACGCCAGATCGACGGCATGCCGCTCGACCGCATTCCGCCGGCCTATCTCGCCAAGGGCAATTACTTCAGTTGCAGCGCGCGCTCGCCGTTCTCGCACCTGATCTATCCGGTGCCCGAACCCGGCGGCCTCGGCGTTCACCTGACGTTGGATCTTGCCGGCCAGGCCAAGTTCGGCCCCGACGTCGAATGGATCGACAGCATCGACTATGTCGTCGATCCCGCGCGCGCGAGCAGGTTTTATCCGGCCATTCGCCGCTATTGGCCGGGCCTTCCGGATGGGGCGCTGATCCCCGGCTACGCCGGCATCCGCCCGAAGATCGTCCCGCCCGCCGTGGCGGTGCAGGACTTCGTAATTCAAGGCCCGCGCGAGCACGGCGTCGCCGGGTTGATCAATCTGTTCGGAATCGAGTCACCCGGATTGACGTCATGTCTCGCGCTGGCCGATCACGTCGCGGATTTGACGCAAGCCTGACACTGCCTCATCTGTCGCGATACGTCGCGATCCCAATCACACCTGTCTCGAAAAACATTTTCGGCTTCGGCGGACCGTCGAGGATGCGCCAAGCGAAACGGCTTGTACGAAGCGGCGGCAATTGTGCGTCGTGATAAGGCTAAGTATCAGCTTGCGAGAACTTCGCTTCCGACTCAATCAGAAGCGAAAATTCTCTCGCATGTCCTGCCTGGCCATGCCCTGCCTAGTGCAGTGTCGCCTAGTGCAGCGTCGCCTCGGCGTTTTGCCGGAGCTTTTCGATTTCATCTTTGAGGAGAAGTTTTCGGCGCTTGAGTTCGACGATGCGAAGATCGTCGGTGGACAGATGCCTAAGAGCCTCGTGCAATTCACTCTCGAGAACGCGGTGTTTCCGTTCCAGTTCAACGAGATGCGACTGAACCGCCATATAAAACCTCCTCGGGCTGGGATGAATCTCAAACGCGATTTGGATGATGAAGTCTACATGACATGGGAAATCTGTCGATAGTTATAAGGTCGCGGATGGCGCTTTCCGGACGATCATGAAAAACAAAACGTGAGCCCGGAACCACGCCGCTTGCATGGTTCGTGAATCGCCGGGATAATATGTTCGACGAACGACCGACGATTTGCCGTAGCCGTTTCGCGATGCAAGATTTCGGATAACATGACCGACGACGAACGCGAACTCGGTGCCCAACTGGCACGGCTGCAACAAGAACACCGTGATCTCGATGCGGCCATCGACGCGCTGCACCAATCGCCGGCGCCTGACCTGTTGCAGTTGCAGCGGCTGAAGAAACGCAAGCTGCTGTTGCGGGATCGCATCGCATTTGTCGAAGATCAGATCACGCCGGACATCATCGCATAATCGAAGTCGCGCGGCCGCCACACGGACGCCGCATCGCCTTGCTTGAAACCTCGAGCGCAGAAGCCGAATAACCATCCCCGAAAACCTGTCACCGTGAATGCCGTTCCCGGCATTTGCCGCGTCCGTGCCGCCCCAACCGCGACGACGGACGCCTTGCTCCCGCCGGACGAAACGGATAATCCAGCCTATGTTTCTGGATTCTCGAAAAGAATTGACGCTATGAACGCCCCCGTTACCATCATCATGGGCAGCCAGTCGGACTGGGAGACCATGCGCCACGCGGCAGAGACGCTGTCCGCGCTCGGCGTCACCCATGATGCGCTGATCGTCTCGGCGCACCGCACGCCGGACCGGCTCTATGCCTTCGCCAAGGGCGCCAAGGCAGCCGGCTGCAAGGTCATCATCGCCGGGGCCGGCGGCGCGGCGCACCTGCCCGGCATGACGGCGGCCCTGACCGAACTGCCGGTGTTTGGGGTGCCGGTGGAATCCAAGGCGCTCTCGGGCGTCGATTCCCTCTATTCCATCGTCCAGATGCCGGCCGGTATTCCGGTCGGAACCCTGGCGATCGGCCGCGCTGGCGCCATTAACGCCGCCCTGCTCGCCGCCAGCGTGCTCGCCCTAAACGATTCCGCCCTCGCCGGCCGGCTGGTCGAATGGCGGCGGCAACAGACGGCGGCCGTGGCCGAGCGTCCGGAGGGCGCGACGTGACGGCTTCGGGTCAGGTGAAGCTGAAGCCCGGCGACACCATCGGAATTCTCGGCGGCGGCCAATTGGGCCGGATGCTGGCGCTGGCGGCGGCGCGGCTCGGCCTGCGCTGTCAGGTGTTCTCGCCCGATCCGGATTCGCCGGCGTTCGACGTCGTGCAATACGCGACCTGCGCCGAATATGCCGACGTCGAGGCGCTTGAACTGTTCGCCGCCGACGTCGACGTGATCACTTACGAATTCGAGAACGTTCCGGCCGCCACCGCGATGGTGCTGTCCGCCCGACGGCCCGTATTGCCGAACCACAAGGTGCTGGAGATCACCCAGGACCGGCTTGCGGAAAAGGATTTCGTCAACGGCCTCGGCATCGCCACCGCGCCTTATGCCGACGTCGCCTCGGCGGCCGGCTTGCGCACCGCGATCGGCACCATCGGCCTGCCCGCCGTGGTGAAAACCCGCCGCTTCGGTTACGACGGCAAGGGTCAGGCCATGCTGCGCGACGGCGTCGATGTCGACGCGGCATGGACCGACCTCGAAACCAAGTCCGCGATTCTCGAAGGCTTCGTGCCGTTCGAGCGCGAAATTTCGGTGATCGCCGCACGCGGCGCCGACGGTCAGGTCGAATGCTTCGACGTCACCGAGAACGAGCACCGCGACCACATTCTGAAGCACTCCCATGCGCCGGCGCGCATCCCGGAGACGCTCGCGGAACAGGCACGCAGCATCGCGACCCGCATCGCAGCCGCGCTGGACTATATCGGCGTGCTGGCGGTCGAGATGTTCGTTGTCCCCGGCAAGAATGGCCCGACGCTGCTGGTCAACGAGATCGCCCCGCGCGTGCACAATTCCGGCCACTGGACACTGGACGGCGCATCGGTCTCGCAATTCGAGCAGCACATCCGCGCCATCGCCGGATGGCCGTTGGCCAAGCCGGTGCGCCACGGCGCGGTGACGATGACCAATCTCATCGGCGACGAGATCAACGATTACACGCAATGGCTGACGGTGCCGGGCGCGACCGTGCATCTGTACGGCAAGGGCACCGCACGCCCGGGCCGCAAGATGGGCCACGTCACGCAGGTCACGCCGCTCAAACCGTAATTTCGCTGACGCCTGCCGCGCAAACAAAAAGGACCATGGCGAGCCATGGTCCTTTTGCCGTTTTGGTTTCGGCCGATTACTTGCCGGATACGATTCCAGCCGGCTCGTCCGGGCTGAGCCAGCGATACAGCACGCCGCCGAGCACGCCGCCGACCAGCGGCGCAACCCAGAACAGCCACAACTGCTGGAGCGCCCAGCCGCCGACGAACAGCGCCGGACCGGTGCTGCGGGCCGGATTGACCGAGGTGTTGGTGACCGGGATGCTGACGAGGTGGATCATGGTCAGCGTCAGGCCGATTGCCAGCGGCGCAAAGCCCGCCGGGGCCTTGCCGTGGGTCGAGCCCATGATGATCAACAGGAACACCATGGTCATCACGACTTCGCTGATGAGGCAGGCGACCAGATTGTAGTGCCCCGGCGAATGCTCGCCGTAGCCGTTGGAGGCGAAGCCCTTGGCGAGATCGAAGCCGGCGGCGCCGCTGGCGATCATGTAAAGCACGGCCGAAGCAACAATGGCGCCGATCACTTGCGCGACGATGTAGGGGAGCACCTGCCCAGCGGGAAACCGGCCGCCAGCCGCCAGCCCGACCGTCACCGCGGGATTGAGGTGCGCACCGGAAATGTGGCCGATGGCGTAGGCCATGGTCACCACGCTGAGACCGAAGGCCAGCGCGACGCCCAACAGCCCGATGCCGACTTGCGGGAACCCGGCCGCGATAACGGCGCTGCCGCAGCCGGCGAAAGTGAGCCAGAAGGTTCCTATGGCTTCAGCGACGTATTTCTGGGTATTCATCGTTTTGCCCTTTTCCCATTAGAATCGCGAATCGCCTCGCGACTATGGAAGCAGGCAGCGGAACCTGTCGAGTTGCGCACGCCGCGCAGCTTCAAGAATAGGTGGAAACGGCCGTCAAATACCGCCAAACGGCCCCTCGGGCGTGGTGGACATTCCTCATCCGATCTGGTACAGCGACGCCCTTGAGGTGAGGGATACGGCCTTTTGTCGCCCCCTGCCTTCCCAGATTCCAATCCGGTTTATTGAAAAGAGGATGGCGCGTGCAGGTTCTCGTCCGCGATAATAACGTCGATCAAGCTCTCAAGGCGCTCAAGAAGAAGATGCAGCGCGAGGGCATTTTCCGCGAGATGAAGCTCCGCGGCCATTACGAAAAGCCGTCCGAGAAGAAGGCCCGCGAAAAGGCCGAAGCCGTGCGCCGCGCACGCAAGCTGGCTCGCAAGAAGCTGCAGCGCGAAGGTCTGCTGCCGATGAAGCCGAAGCCGGTGTTCGGCGCCGGCGCAGGCGGCGATCGTGGCGCGCGTGGTCCGGGCGCAGGTGCGGGTCCGCGCGGACCGCGCTGAACCGAACATCCAGATTTAGTTACGAAAAACGCGGGCCGTTCGGTCCGCGTTTTTTGTTTGTAGAATCGTCATTGCGAGCGAAGCGACGCAATCCAGAAAGCCACGAAGCAAAGACGGGATTGCTTCGTCGCTACGCTCGCTCGCAATGACGGCAGAATGGTCCGCTAGACTAACTCACCAGGCTCTATCGCGGCATTACCGTGTGAAGCGCCGATTTCGCGGCTGTCACGATGTCGTTCGCCGTAGACATGGTTTGCGACATCAACTTGGTCTCCACATCATTCGAAAAGCTCGTCAACCGCTTCATGAGCGGCATCTCCGACGCTGCCGGAAGAATGCGAACCGGATCGGCGCGCGTCGCGTCGACCCGCGGTTGAACAGCGGCTTCCGCACCCTGCTCGTCCGGCACCAGATCGACAGCCGGCATCAGGATCGGACCTGAACGCGTTGTTGCAGTCGCGGCATTGCTCGCCTGGATGCTCTCGCGTTGTGCCGCCGACGTTTCAGCCGCACGGCTTCCACGATGGGCAACGCCGAGCCCTTCGCTTGCCGCGCGCGCCAAGGTGTGGACATTCCGCACATGTACGGCACTGTGTTTGTCTCGGCTTGTCGCGGCCTTCTCGGAGGTTATGGCGGTCGTGTCGGGCTCTGCCCGTTCACGCGCAACAGCGGGCGCCTCGACCTCCGCAACCTTGGCGTTGATCGGGATCGGCATGATGGAGGGCCCGCGGCCCATCGCGACGTCATCAGCCTGCGACGCAACCGTCGATGCTGCAACGGCCGGCGGCTGCTCCGCCGGTTTCACGTAGATGTAGTTATGGACGATGTAGGCCCCGATCACCGACGCGGCGACAGACGGAAAAATGTTCAGGACAAACTTCGAAATGAAAGCGAGCATCGGTGACACTCCCCGCGGCCATCGAGCGAACGGCCTCCATCAAACCATGCTTTGGTGCTGGAGCTTTGGGGCCGATTGAGGGATCAATCACGACGGATCGGTGGCAAACCGGCGATCCATCATGCGTCGATGTTAGAAAGGCTCGATCCTGACGCAGCCTTCAAAAACGAGCCTTAGAGCATGAATAAGTCCAGGTTCGCCAGTTCTTTTCCTCCGTCATTGCGAGGAGCGGTAGCGACGAAGCAATCCAGTTCTTACTCTGCGGCTTTCTGGATTGCTTCGCTTCGCTCGCAATGACGATTCAATCTCAATTCATTCCACTCTTACGCCTTCAGTTCGACCTCGAGGAAAACGATGGCGTCTTTGGTTTCGTTGAGCACGTCGTGCTCGACGCCGGCCTTGCGGAAATAGGACTTTCCGATGCGGAGTTGCGCGATGGAGCGCGTGCCGTCCGGCGCAACGATGGTCATGTCGCTGTTGGTCACCGGCACGATGACATAGTCCATCTCATGGCGATGATGGCCGGTGGCGCTACCGGGCGCGAGTCGCCACTCGGTGACGCGCACCTCGTCATTATCGATCTGAACGTCGGATGTCGCAGCAATGGCCATGGGAACTCCTCTCGACAAAAATAACCCGACGAGTCTGGCTTAACGCAGTTGAATCAGACTCTACGGCACGAATGCCATGAACAGGAATACCGCAAACACCACCACATGAACCAGCCCGAACAGGATGTTGGTGCGGCCGTTGCCCAATGTCAGCATGCTGATCAGAATCGTCATCGCCAGCAAAACCATTTCGCGCGCGCTGAGGCCGAGAACCAGATCCTTGCCGAGGATGATCACGGCAATCGACACGGCCGGAATCGTCAGGCCGATGGTCGCAAGCGACGATCCAAGCGCAAGATTGATGCTGCGCTGAAGCTGGTCGCGCTTCGCCGCGCCCACCGCCGCGACACTTTCCGGCAACAGGATCAAGAGCGCCACGACGATGCCCGCGAAGGCCGGCGGCGCACCAATCTCGAGCGCGGCAGCGTCGATCACAACGGAGAATTTTTTCGCCAGCACCACGACGCCGACCAGCGCCAGCAGCAGCAACGCAACGCTGGTCCACAGCATCCGGTTCGATACCTGATGCAGCTCCGCGTCGTCGTTGCCGCCGACGAAATAGTCGCGATGGCGGATCGTCTGGATGTAGAGAAACACGCCGTAGAGAATGATAGTCACAAAGCTGACGAAGGCGAGTTGCACGTTCGAATAGAACGGGCCGGGCGTCGTCAGCGTATAGTTCGGCAGCACCAGCGTAATGGTCGCGAGCACGATCAGCACGCTGAGATAGACGCTGGCGCCGGTCGCCTGAATGTCCTGCTCGCGATAGCGAAAACCGCCGCTCATGATGCAGACGCCGACAAGGCCGTTGCAGACAATCATGACGACGGCAAACACAGTATCGCGCGCCAGCGTCGGCACTTCGTTTTCGCCGAGCATGATGGTCGAGATCACCGCAACCTCGATCACGGTCACAGCCATCGTCAGCACCAAAGTGCCGTAGGGCTCGCCGACCCGCTCGGCGATCACGTCGGCATGATGGACGGCCGCAAACACCGTGCCGAACAGGATGACGAGGACAATGGCCGCGTAGGCCAGCCCGGAAAGCGAGCGCGAGAACTCCCAGCCGATGCCGGTGGCAAAGAGAAAGAACGCAACGGCCAGCACGGGAAACAACCAGGCCGACCGGGGCATCGTCGAATGTGCGCTCATGGCGTCAACTTAGAGCGTTTTCGGTTCTGATGGAAACACTCACCACGAAACGATGCGCGCTCCCTCTCCCCATAAGGGCGTCCACGCCCGTCTTCGACGGGCTATGGGGAGAGGGTTGGGGTGAGGGGTTAC
>JBQCHY010000113.1:0-36114 GCA_051954235.1 Xanthobacteraceae bacterium | reverse complement strand
CTGAGAAAGAACAACCCGTTACGCCGGGGTTTCTGCAATCGAATTAACTGCGCTGCAATTTTCCTGTCCTAGGGTGGTGTCATGGTCACGGTGCTGAGAACGCCGTTAGGACCAGGTGTAGTTCGACAGCCACGTGAACACAGGGAGCCAGTTATGAAGAATCTTTTTTCGCGTTTTCTGAAGGATGAGTCCGGCGCGACCGCGATCGAATACGGCCTGATCGCCGCCGGCATCTCCGTCGTAATCATCGGTGCCGTCCAGTTGATCGGAACCTCGCTGAACAACACGTTCACCAGCATTAACACCTCGCTGAACAAGTAAGCACCGGCGGCCAAGCGCCAGCTTTCGTTTTGTTACGGAAGGGTCCCGGAAACTCGGGACCCTTTTTCGCTTCGGGGTCGTAGCGAACCGAGGCGACAATCCGGGTGAATCGTACAATTCGAGTGAACCGTGATGGCTCCGTTCAAGGTCGTCCGTCCAGAACTGTCCCCTTCGCCTGACGGCGAACAGACACGACAGGTCCTACAAGCCGTCTGCATGGCGCTCACGTTGGCGTCGACCATTCTTTTGATCCGGTCCGTCATGCTTTTGTGAAACGCCACGCGCGTTTCGCGATTGTTCATTGTTCGCCGGTTAGCATTCCGCCGCAGGGAACGCGCGACACGGACAGTACCATGATCCTCGATCTCCTCCGGCTTCTGTTGTTTCCGACGCTGATGGCGTTCGCGGCCTCCAGCGATCTCCTGACCATGACGATTTCCAACCGGGTATCGCTGCTGCTGATCGCAGGTTTCTTCGTGCTCGCGGTCGCCACGGGCATGGGCCTGACCGAGATCGGCCTGCATGTCGCGGCCGGCGCCACCGTGCTGGCGATATCGTTTACCTGCTTTGCCCTGGGCTGGATCGGCGGCGGCGACGCCAAGGTCGCGGCCGCGACCGCGCTGTGGTTGGGCTTCGAATACCTGTTGCCTTATCTGGCCGTCGCCTCCGCGCTCGGCGGCGCGCTGACGCTGGCGCTGCTCGCATTCCGGCGCTGGCCGCTGCCTTACGCGCTGTCCGGACAACATTGGCTGCTGCGGCTGCACCATCCGGAAAGCGGCATCCCTTACGGCATAGCGCTCGCGGCGGGCGCGCTGCTGATCTATCCGGAGACCCCGTGGATCAAGGCCGTCGATCTCGGCCGCTTCATCGCCGGATAAGCTTCGCGGACCACGAAAGGTCTCGTTAAGCTCATTTCGATACGCCTCATTAACCATGCTTTGACGAATACCTGCTCAACTCCCGCTACGGCGACGATTGCGTCGCTGCGTCCTGTGGGAAGTGAGTGAAGCGTATGAATACCGCGCGCATTGTCGTCCTGACCATTGCTATCGGTGCCGGCGGCCTCGCCGCCTACCTGGCCTCGGGCTCCGACCAAAAGCCGCAAAAAGCCGCGCCGGTCGCCCAGATGCAGACGGTCGACGTCCTGGTCGCCAAAGCCGATATTCCACTCGGGAAGACGATTTCTGCGAGCGATCTTCAATGGCAGAGCTGGCCTGCCGCCGCCGCCAGCGCGAGCTTCGTCCGCCGTGACAGCCGGCCTGATGCAACGAAACAACTCGACGGCGCCGCCATTGCACGTTCGCCGTTCGTCACCGGCGAACCGATCCGCGACAGCAAACTGGTGATGGCCGGCAATGCCGGCTTCATGGCGGCGGTGCTGCCGGCCGGCATGCGCGCCATCTCCACCGAAATCTCGCCGGAAACCGGCGCCGGCGGCTTCATCCTGCCGAACGACCGTGTCGACGTCATCCTGTCGCGACGAGAGAAGAATCCGGATCAGAACAACGGCGACGCCGCGGTCTCCGAAACCATCCTGACCAACATTCGTGTGCTGGCGATCGATCAGACCCCGCGCGAGAAGGAAGGCCAGAACACCGTTCTCGGCAAGACTGCGACCCTCGAATTGAAGCCGGAGCAGGCGGAAACGCTCGCCCGCGCGCGCCAGACCGGCACGTTGTCGCTGGCGCTGCGCAGCCTCGCCGACGCCAACGCGCCGGCCGCCAGCGACGACGAACTCGGCAAGCGCGAATCCATCAACGTGGTGCGCTACGGCGTAGCGACCAAGGCAACGGCCCGGCAGTAAATCGGAAGGACCCACGAAATGAAGTGTCGGGACAAGCGCGGACCGCTTAGCGCAAGGACAGTTGGCGCACGGACAGTTGGCGCGGCGATGAAGCAGGCGATGTGCTTTGCCGCCGCCGGCGCGCTGATGCTCGAGCCGATGCTGACGCCGGCACTGGCCGCGAACCAGTCGATTCCCGTCGCCACGAGCCCGAGCGGCCGCCTCAACGCACGCCCGCTGGCGCTCGGCATCGGCAAGTCGGTCGTGATCGACCTGCCGCGCGACGTCAAGGACGTGCTGGTTGCCGATCCCAAGATCGCCAACGCTGTCGTGCGCTCGGCGCAGCGCGCCTACATCATCGGCGCAACCGTCGGTCAGACCAACATCGTGTTTTTCGACGCCGACGGCCAACAGATCGCCGCCTATGACATCGCAGTGACTCGCGATCTCAACGGCATTCGCGCCATGTTGAAGCAGGTTCTGCCCAACGCCGACATTCGTGTCGAAGGCATCGGTCCGGACGTCGTGCTGTCCGGCACGGTCGGCTCGCAGGCGGAATCGCAGACTGCCTTTGACATCGCGGCGCGCCTGCTCGACGTCGGTACCGCAAAGATCGCTCCAGAGGGCAGCAAGGTCGTGAACGCGATCACCGTGCGCGGTCGCGACCAGGTGATGCTCAAGGTCGTGGTAGCCGAAGTTCAGCGCAACATCATCAAGCAGCTCGGCGTCGATCTCAGCGCCAACATGAACTACGGCACCGCCGTGGTGAACTTCAACAACAGCAGCCCGTTCACGGCCAATGGCGGTCCGTTGGTAACCGGCAACGCGGCGACCGCGGGCTTCGGCCAAACCACAACGATGGTCAACGGCGTGGCGTCGCAGGTTCCCAGCGTGCAGGCAACCGTACGCGCGATGGAAAGCGCCGGCGTCATGCGGACTCTGGCGGAGCCGAACCTGACGGCGATTTCCGGCGAAAGCGCCAACTTCCTTGCCGGCGGTGAATTCCCGGTGCCGACGGGCGGAACCATTAACAGCGGTGTCTTTACTCCGACCGTGACATTCAAGAAGTTCGGTATCTCGCTTAATTTCACTCCGGTCGTTCTGAGCGAAGGACGCATCAGCCTGCGGGTTTCGACCGAAGTCTCCGAGATTAGCAATGAAAACGCGGTCCAGTTGAACGGCACCATGGTGCCCTCGATCAGGACGCGGCGCGCCGACACCACGCTGGAAATTCCCTCCGGCGGATCGATGGCGATGGCCGGCTTGATCCAGCAGCAGACCAAGCAGGCGATCAACGGAATGCCTGGGCTGATGCGCCTGCCGATCCTCGGCACGCTGTTCCGCAGCCGCGACTACGTCAACAACAACACCGAGCTGATGGTGCTGGTGACGCCTTACATCGTTCGCGCGGTAGCCCAGAAAGACCTATCACGGCCCGACGACGGATTTGTTGCCGCATCCGATCCGCAGGCAGACCTGCTCGGCAGCATCAATCGCATCTACGGCGTACCGGGACGCGATCCGGCGGACCGAAAGTATCGCGGCACTTACGGCTTCATCACCGACTGAGACGGGACAAGGACAACCGCAATGAGCATCCAACGACCCGTCGCAACGCTCCATCGCCTTCGCACCGCCGTGCTGCTTGTCGGCGCGGCGTTGACACTCGGCGCCTGCAATCACACCAAGCCGCAGCAGGACATCACCGGCAGTATCCCGGACGATTACCGCTTGCGGCATCCGATCGCGATCCAGGAAGCCAATCAGAGCATCGCCATCTTCGTTGGCAACGGCCGTGGCGGCCTGAACGCCACGCAGCGCGCGGAAGTCGTCGCGCTCGGCCGCACCTGGATGCGCGAAGGCACCGGCGCCATCGTCATCGATATGCCATCGCACACGCCGAATGCACGAGCCGCGGGCGACTCGCTGCGCGAGATCAAATCGCTGCTGGCGGCGAGCGGCATCCCGGCGCACGGCATCGTGGTGCGCAACTATCATCCGACGGATTCGCAGGTGTTCGCGGCGATCCGCGTCAGCTATCCGAGGATCACCGCCTCCGCCGGTCCGTGCGGCGTGTGGCCGGAGGATATCGGCCCTTCGATCAAGGGCAAGTCGTATCTGGAAAACACCAACTACTGGAATTTCGGCTGCGCCAACCAGCGCAATCTGGCGGCGATGGTCGACAACCCGTCCGATCTCGTTCAGCCGCGGCCGGAAGGCGCCGTCTACAACGCACGACGAACGACCGTTCTCGAAAAGTACCGCGCGGGTGCTCCCACCGCGACGGCTAATCCCGACGCCGACAAGGGCAAAATCAGCAGTGTGGGCCAATGATCAGCTTCGAGCGCCAGACCCAGGACGAAACGCCGGCGAACGTCACATCACCTGATGCGGACGCGCACATCGCACCGGCGCCGCGCGTATCGGTGCAAGCGTTCTGCGAAACGGTGGAAACCGCCGCGGTGGTGCAATCCGCCGGCGAGGACCGCCGTCTCGGCAAGGCCCATATCAAGATCCAGATGGGCGGCATCGCCGCCGCCATCGAGGCGTACCGCACCTCGCCGACGCCCAACGTCATCGTCCTCGAGACCGAGGGACGCGGCGACATCCTCACCGGACTCGACCAACTCGCGACGGTGTGCGACGCGGGCACGCGCGTCGTCGTCATCGGCCGGGTCAACGACGTCACGCTGTATCGCGAGTTGGTCCGCCGCGGCGTCAGCGACTATGTGATGGCGCCGGTCGCTCCGATCGACATCGTGCGCGCGATCTGCAATCTGTTCTCCGCGCCGGAAGCCAAGGCCGTCGGCCGCATCATCGCCGTGGTCGGCGCCAAGGGCGGCGTCGGCGCATCGACCATCGCCCACAACGTCGCCTGGGCGATCGCGCGCGACCTCGCGCTGGATTCGGTGGTGGCCGATCTCGATCTCGCCTTCGGCACGGCGGGATTAGACTACAATCAGGATCCCTCGCAGGGCATCGCCGAGGCGGTGTTCTCGCCGGATCGCGTCGATACCGCCTTCATGGACCGCCTGTTGTCGAAATGCACCGATCACCTCAGCCTGCTGGCCGCGCCCGCGACGCTGGATCGTGTCTACGATTTCGGTGCGGAAGCCTTCGATTCGATCTTCGATACGCTGCGCACCACGATGCCGTGCATCGTGCTCGACGTGCCGCATCAGTGGTCGGGTTGGGCGCGCCGCGCGCTGATCGGCGCCGACGATATCCTGATCGTGGCGACGCCCGATCTCGCCAACCTGCGCAATACCAAGAATCTGTATGACCTGCTGAAGGCGGCGCGGCCGAACGACCGCGCGCCCCTGTATTGCCTCAACCAGGTCGGCGTGCCCAAGCGCCCGGAAATCAGTACCAGCGAATTCGCCAAGGCGATCGAAAGCCAGCCGACGGCAACCATTCCTTTCGAGCCGCAATTGTTCGGCTCGGCCGCCAATAACGGTCAGATGATCGCGGAAATTTCCGCCAATCATCGCATCGCTGAAACGTTTTTGCAGATGGCGCAGCGTCTGACAGGACGTGGCGAAGCCAAGAAGCCGCGCAATTCGCTGCTGGCGCCGCTGCTTGGGAAATTGCGGGCCAGATGAAGCGTTTTCGAGCGAAGTGGATACCGGTTCGCGTGAAGAAAACGCGTCAAAACTAGAATTCGGAGTCCCGTTCCGATTCGATCGGAACGGAAATGACTCAAGACCCAACCGGGTGGAGTATCGTCGTGTTCGGTAAGCGTAGCGGATCGGAGAACGATAGCAGGAGCGGAAAGGCTCCCGAAGTCGCGCTGGAGCCAGCCGCGACTTCGCCATCGGCCAGCCCCATGCTGCCGGCATCCGCTCCGGTGGCATCGCCGCCGCTCGCGCCGACGCGTCCTGCGCCCAAGGCTCCACCCCCGTCGCACGACATGCGGCGGTCGGACAATTACTATCAGGTCAAGGCCACCATCTTCGGCGCCCTGATCGAGGCGATCGATCTGGCGCAGCTCGCCAAGCTCGATGCGGAATCGGCGCGCGAGGAAATCCGCGACATCGTCAACGAGATCATCGCGATCAAGAACATCGTGATGTCGATTGCCGAGCAGGAAGAACTGCTCGACGATATCTGCAACGACGTCCTCGGATACGGGCCGCTGGAGCCGCTGCTGGCGCGCGACGACATCGCCGACATCATGGTCAACGGCGCCGGCACGGTCTTCATCGAAGTCGGCGGCAAGATCGAGAAGACCGGAATCCGCTTTCGCGACAACAGCAGCTTCTCAACATCTGCCAGCGCATCGTCAGCCAGGTCGGCCGGCGCGTCGACGAATCCTCGCCGATCTGCGACGCTCGCCTCGCCGACGGCTCCCGCGTCAACGCCATCGTGCCACCGCTGGCGATCGACGGGCCCGCGCTCACCATTCGTAAGTTCCGTAAGGACAAGTTGACACTCGATCAACTGGTGAAGTTCGGCGCCATCACACCTCATGGTGCCGAAATCCTCCAGATCATCGGCCGCGTCCGTTGCAACGTGCTGATCTCGGGCGGCACCGGTTCCGGCAAGACCACTCTGTTGAATTGCCTGACGCAATATATCGAACACGACGAGCGCATCATCACCTGCGAGGACGCCGCCGAACTGCAACTGCAGCAGCCCCACGTGGTACGGCTCGAAACCCGCCCGCCGAACATCGAGGGCGAAGGCCAGATCACCATGCGCGATCTGGTCAAGAACTGCCTGCGTATGCGCCCTGAACGCATCATCGTCGGCGAAGTCCGCGGTCCGGAAGCCTTCGACCTGTTGCAGGCCATGAACACCGGCCACGACGGCTCGATGGGCACGCTGCACGCGAACAATCCGCGCGAGGCGCTGTCGCGCTGCGAATCCATGATCACCATGGGCGGCTATTCACTGCCGTCCCGCACCATTCGCGAAATGATCTGCGGCTCGATCGACGTCATCGTGCAGGCGGCGCGCTTGCGCGACGGTTCGCGGCGGATCACGCACATCACCGAGGTGATCGGCATGGAAGGCGACACCATCATCACCCAGGATATCTTCGTCTACGATCTCATGGGCGAGGATGCCAACGGCAAAATCATCGGCCGCCATCGCTCGACCGGCATTGGACGCCCCGCGTTCTGGGAGCGTGCCCGCTATTACAACGAAGAAGGCCGGCTGGCGGCAGCGCTCGATGCCTCCGACGCCGACATCAACGCCTGACGGTGAACCATGAAACTCCAAACCCTGGCTCTGGCATTTCTCGCGGCCACCGCCATCGGCGGAATTGCGTGGGTTTTCATCTATCCGCTGCTGTCCGGCGAGCGACAGGCTGAAAAGCGCCGCGCCTCGCTCGCACGCCCTGAGCCCGTCCGCAGCAGCGTCGACCGTGCGCAGCGCTCGCGTCGTCAGCAGGTCGAAAGCTCGCTGAAAGAGATCGACGAGCGCAACAAGCGGGAAAAGAAGCGCCCGCTCACCATCCGCATCACGCAGGCCGGCCTGTCATGGTCGAAGCAGAAATTCTTCGTGATATCGGGCGTGCTCGGCTTTCTTGTTTTCGCGATCACATTCCTCGCTAACGGCGGTTTGCTGGCGGCTCTTACATTGGCTTTTGCGGCTGGATTCGGTTTGCCGCGCTGGATGCTCGGCTTCCTGAAAAAGCGACGCGAGAAGAAGTTCCTCGCCGCCCTTCCCGATGCGGTCGACGTCATCGTGCGCGGCATCAAGGCGGGATTGCCACTGTTTGAATCCATCAAGGTGGTTGCAGCCGACGCCCCACAGCCTTTGAAGGGTGAATTTATGGCGATCATCGAGACCCAGGCTGTCGGCATGCCGCTCGGCGAAGCCTGTTCACGGCTCTACGAGCGAATGCCGCTGCCGGAGGCCAATTTCTTCGGCATCGTCATCGCGATCCAGCAGAAATCCGGCGGCAACTTGTCGGAAGCTCTTGGCAATCTGTCGAAGGTGCTGCGCGATCGCAAAAAGATGACCGAAAAAATTCGCGCGATGTCGATGGAAGCCAAATCGTCGGCCGGCATTATCGGCTCGCTGCCGCCGATCATGATGTTGCTCGTCTATCTGACGACGCCGCAATACATTTCGCTGCTCTGGACCGAACCGGTCGGACGCATCATGCTCGCCGGCTGCTTGCTCTGGATGGGCATCGGCATCTTCGTCATGAAGAAGATGATCAACTTCGACTTCTAGCGGTTCAATTCCAACATTTCCCTCCGTTTCGGCGGGCTCCCATGCAGATGTTGGAATTGAAAAATCACTAGAAGATATGAACTGCTAGTGTCCTTTCGAATGCGAAGTTCGCCAAGAAAGGCGCTGCAATGTGAGGCGAACTTCGAATTCGGGACACTAGAGGCCGCGCCATGATCGATTTCATCGTAGAGAAGATGCACGACGCGCGCTTCATGACGATGGTGCTCGCCGCCATCGCCGCCAGCGCCACCGCCTATACGCTGATCACACCGCTGTTCGCCGGCCAGGACCTGGCCAAGCGCATGAAGGCCGTCGCCAGCGAGCGCGAACGCATCCGCCAGCGCGAGCGCGCCAATCTCGCCCGTGCCGAAAAGGTGTCGCTGCGCCAGACTCCCAAGCAATTGGTGTCGCGCGTGGTGGACGATCTCAACCTCGGCAAATGGCTGGCGCAGGAAGCCGCGCGCGACAAGCTGATGATGGCCGGCTACCGCGGACAGGCGCCCTATATCACGTTCCTCTTCTTCCGCATGGTGACGCCGATCGTCCTCCTGCTGGCTGCGATGGCTTACGTTTTCCTGCTGACGAAGGCGAGCCAGCCGATGACGATCAAGGTCGCCATCTGTCTCGTCGCGGCCTATGCCGGCCTGCAAATGCCGATGCTGTTTCTTAAGAATGCGATCTCCAAACGTCAGCTCTCGATCAAGCGCGCGTTTCCCGACGCGCTCGACCTGTTGCTGATCTGTGTCGAGTCAGGCATGTCGATCGAGATGGCGTTCCGCAAGGTTTCAGGGGAAATCGGCACGCAGTCGATTCCGCTCGCCGAGGAATTCACGCTGACCACGGCGGAATTGTCCTATCTCCAGGATCGCAAGATCGCCTATGAAAATCTCGCCAAGCGCACCGGCCTCGACGGCGTGAAATCGGTCTGTCTGGCCTTGCAGCAATCGGAGCGCTACGGCACGCCGCTCGGTCAGGCGTTGCGCGTGATGGCGCAGGAAAACCGCGACATGCGCATGAGCGCCGCGGAAAAGAAAGCCGCCGCGCTGCCGCCGAAGCTGACGGTGCCGATGATCCTGTTCTTCCTGCCGGTGCTGTTCATCGTCATCCTCGGGCCGACCTATATCAGATTCCAGATGATGCACTGAGCGGCCCTGGGCATGGCATCATTCCGGCACTTGGAGTTGTGCCCGACGGAACCAAGCCCTATCCCCGTCATTGCGAGGAGCGAAGCGACGAAGCAATCCAGCGCCGCGAGGAAAGAACTCGATTGCTTCGCTTCGCTCGCAATGACGGTGGTGATTTGATCTCGGTTCGTCGGCTTCAACCGACGCAAAAGCGCGTCAGGACCGTCGCCGCGACGACGGCGTCGCCTCACCCACCTGCGGCCGTTGGCGGCCATTCAGCATCTGCTTGAGATAGGCGACGTTGGCGGCGGCCTCGTCCGGCGGCAGGTCGGCCTTGACGATGTTTTCGGCTTCCGCGAAGCGCCCCTGCAAGCCGACCACCAGCGCCAGATTCTGCCGCACGCGTGGACCGGCATTGGGCCGGGCATAGGCTTGCCGCAGCACCTGCTCGGCCTGCGGCAACTCCTTGGTGAGAACATAGGACATGCCGAGGTTGGAGAGCACCGAGGGTTCGTTGGGCACGATCTTCAATGCGCTCGCATAGTAGCGGCGCGCCTCGTCGTGGCGGCCGAGCTGATCGAGCGCGGTGCCTTGCACCGAGAGAATGCGCCAGTCCGGATTGGCCGGCGTGTGGGCGCGGCTGAGAATGTCGAATGCCTTCTGGAAGTCGCCGTTGTCGACCAGCGCCTTGCCGTAAAGGCCGAGCAGCGGCCGGTCGGTCGGATGGATCAGTGACGCCTGCTCCAGCACCGCCACCGCCTGCGCACGCTGGCCGGTCTTGCGCAGCGCCTGGCCGAACCGCATCGCGGCCTCCGCACTCTTGGGACTGGCGCGATAACGCTCGCCGGCGATCTCGGCGGCGCGGACCGGATCGGCGTCCGCGCGCGCCTCGGCGCGGCTGCCGAGCGCGCCGGTGATATCGGACAGGCCCGTGGTCTGACATCCGGCAAGCCCCAGCGACAGCAGCGCCGCCGCGGCCACCGTTCCCATCCAGCGGATTGCATTAGGCTGTTGACGCATGGCCGATAAACCCGTCAATGCAGGAGACAAATACCCCGGTTAACGTCCCTCAATAGACTGTTAACCCTAATGAGCGGTTAACCCCGCCGCTGATGTCAGCGAGACGATCATGCATGACGCATTCGAGACCAACGCCGCCACTTCCGCGATCCCGATCCATTTCGTCACGCCGTCGACGTGGGACACGATCGCGAGCGCGTTGAGCGAGCCGGCGTGTCGCTTCGCGCAGGCGCAGGGTTTCACCGGCAAAGCGGGCAAATGCCTCGTGTTGCCGGCGGCGGATGGCACAATCGAAGCGGTGCTGTTCGGGCTCCATGAAGCAACCAGTCCGAAACACGATCCGTTCCGCCCCGGCCAGTTGCCGGGCCTGCTGCCGCCCGGCGTCTATCGCTTCGCCAACGCGCCGCACGACGTGCGGCTGGCCACTCTCGCCTTCGCGCTCGGCAGCTATCGTTTCACGCGCTACCGCAAGAGCGACGCGCCCGACGTGCGGCTGGTACCGCCGGACGGCGTCGACCTCGATGATGTCTCGCGCATCGCCGATGCCGCCACGCTCGCGCGCGACCTCATCAACACCCCCGCCAACGACATGGGCCCGGCGGAACTGGAAGCCGCCGCCCGCGATCTCGCCTCCGGCTACGACACCAGCTTCAACTGCACTATCGGCGACGATTTGCTGAAGAAAAACTTTCCGCTGATCCACGCCGTAGGCCAGGCCTCGCCGCGCGCGCCACGGCTGATCGATTTTTCATGGGGCAATCCCGCGCATCCGAAAGTCACGCTGGTCGGCAAGGGCGTCTGCTTCGACACCGGCGGCGTGGATCTAAAACCCGCCTCCGGCATGCTGATCATGAAGAAGGACATGGGCGGCGCGGCCAACGTGCTAGCATTGGCGTCGATGATCATGGATGCTGGATTGAAAGTGCGCCTGCGCGTGCTAATTCCGGCGGTTGAAAATTCCGTCGCCGGCAACGCCTTCCGCCCGCTCGACGTGTTTCCTTCGCGCAAAGGTTTGAGCGTCGAGATCGGTAACACCGACGCCGAGGGCCGTCTCGTGCTCGCCGATGCGCTGGCATTGGCGGACGAAGAAAAACCTGACCTCCTGATCGATCTCGGCACGCTCACCGGCGCGGCGCGCGTCGCGCTCGGCCCCGAGTTGCCGCCGTTCTACACCAACGACGAAGCGCTCGCCGCCGATGTCGCGCAGTGTGCGCGCAACGAGCGCGATCCGCTGTGGCGAATGCCGCTGTGGCCTGCCTACGATGCGTGGCTGGATTCGAAAGTCGCCGATCTCAACAACGCGCCGTCGAACGGCTTTGCCGGCTCCATCACCTGCGCGCTGTTTTTGCAGCGCTTCGTCGAGGCGGCGAAGAACTGGCTGCATGTCGATATCTATGGCTGGACGCCGAGCGCCAAGCCCGCGCGTCCCGAAGGCGGCGAATGCCAGGCCGCGCGTGCCATCTATCGCCTGTTGAGCCAGCGCTATGGATGACCCGCGCCTGACGCCGGCGCGGCCGGACCTCGCCGCTCGCTACCTCGAAGGTAAGGTGACAGCCGCGCGCTTCGCCGACGGCGAAACGTTCGAAGTGATCGCGCCGCTCGCGCCGCTGCGCGACGCGCCGCGTGCCGACGCGATGCTGCAAACCGAAGCGTTGCACGGCGAGCGCATGACGATTTACGACCGGCCCGGTGACGGCTGGGCATGGGGCCAGTTGGAATCGGACGGCTATGTCGGCTGGCTGCCGGACGCCGCGCTGGCGCCGGCCGGCCCCGCAGCGACACACAAGGTCGCGGCGTTGCGCACCTTGGTATTTCCCGGCCCCTCGATCAAATTGCCGCCGCGCGCGACGCTGACGTTGGGCACGACGCTCGCCATCACGCGCCTCGAAGACAACTTCGCGATCACCCCTGACGGCGGCTACCTGCCGGCGCAGCATCTGACACCACTCGGCCATAGCGAGCCCGATTTCGTCGCGGTCGCGGAACGCTTCGTCGGCACGCCGTATTTGTGGGGTGGCAAATCAAGCCTCGGCATCGATTGCTCCGGCCTCGTGCAGGTATCGCTCGCAGCCGGCGGCGTCCGCGCGCCGCGCGACAGCGATATGCAGGAAGCGAGCTTAGGTGCCGACGTGCCGCTCTCGCACATCGCCAAGCTCCAGCGCGGCGATCTGCTGTTCTGGAAAGGCCACGTCGCCATCGCCCGCGACGCCATGACCTTGGTGCACGCCAACGCGCATCACATGGCAACCGCGATCGAACCCACCCACGCCGCCATCGCCCGCATCGCTGCAGCGGGCAGCGCGGTGCGGCGGATCGGGCGGTTGTAGAAGGATAGTGTTGTCGAGTGGATCGCCGTCTATTCACGGCTTTGCATTTCACAAACAACATCTCAAAGTCGTCCCCGCGCAGGCGGGGACCCATACGCCGTGTCGCCTGTGATGCAGACGGCGTTTATCACCTTTATCACTTCATCGTTCTGATCATAACCGCCAGGGGTTATGGGTCCCCGCATTCGCGGGGACTACTATTTTGTTGTTGCTCGATTTGCATGAATGAGGCTGAAACAACATCATCGACTCTCGTCATGGCCGGGCTCGTCCCGGCCATCCACGTCTTTCCCGATGAGCTAGTGTAAAGACGTAGATGCCCGGCACAAGGCCGGGCATGACGGGTTGATAGTCGTCTCAGACCAACTCACGCCAGCGCTTACCCCTGCACCACGCCGCCGGCCTCCACCGCCGCATCATTCAATTCGCGCAGCCGCGCGCGATTCAGCGCCAGCCATTGCAGCGCCGAGACGGTGAGCGCGTTAAATATCCGCCCGCTCCGCAATGCATCGAGCGCGGTGTCGATCGATACCACCAGCGTCTCGATGTGCTCGGTCTCCGACGCGAGGCCGCCATGCGTCACCACGCGCGAGGAATCAACGAAGCCGACGAAACTCGTCACCAGTTCGTCCGTCAGTCCCGGCGTCGGCAGCACGCTGTAAAGCCGCACCAGGGCATCCGGCGCGACGCCGATTTCCTCGACGCATTCACGTCGCGCGGCGTCAGCCTCGCTCTCGCCGCCATCGACGCGGCCGGCGACGATCTCGATCATGTCGCCGTTGCCGTTGGCAAGGTGCGCGGTGAGGCGAAACTGGCGCAGCAGCACGATCCGCTCACGCGCGAGATCGATCGGCAATACGCCGGCGACGCGACCGCCGCGCAGGATATCGCGGCGCTGCGTCAGCGTTTCGCCGTCAGGCAACGGCAGCGTCACGCGATAGCGTTCGTAAGGCCGGAAGCCGTCGTCGCAGAGCGAACGCGGTGCAGATACCTCGACGCGCAAGGCGCGATCGGCAATGCCGCCCCTCTCGTCGCGCTCAACCATCGATGTCGCCCGCGCCGTTCGCGGTTTCCAGCCGGAAGGCGGCGGCGAACAGCGCGCGGGTATAATCCGTCTTCGGGTTCTTGAACAATTCCGACGCCGGCCCCTCCTCCACCACCTTGCCGTGACGCATCACGATGAGATGGCTCGCCAGCGAGGCCACCACGCGCAGGTCGTGCGAGATGAACATGTAGGTGAGGTCGCGCTTGCGCTGCAGATCGCGCAACAGATCGACCATCTGCGCCTGCAACAGCATGTCGAGCGCGCTGGTCGGCTCGTCGAGCATGATGAAGCTCGGCTCCAGCACCACGGCGCGCGCGATGCTGATGCGCTGGCGTTGCCCACCCGAAAACTCGTGCGGATAACGGAAGCGCGTCGCCGGATCGAGGCCCGCGTCGACCAGCGCCTTCACCACCCGCGCCTCGCGCTCCTCGCGCGAGAGTTGCGGCTGATGCACGCTCAGGCCTTCGGCGATGATATCGCCCACCGACATGCGCGGGCTGAGCGAGCCGAACGGGTCCTGAAACACGATCTGCATGTCGCGGCGGAACGGCCGCATCGCCTTGAAGCGCAGGCCCTGAATGTCCTTGCCGAGAAACACGATGGGCCCATCGGACGAAATCAGCCGCAGCAGCGCCAGCCCCAGCGTGGTCTTGCCGGAGCCGGATTCACCGACGACGCCGAGCGTCTCGCCGCGTCGCACCGCTAACGTCACGCCGTCCACCGCCTTGATGTGGCCGACGGTCTTGCGCAGCAGTCCGCGCTTGATCGGAAACCACACCTTGAGATCGGTCGCCTGCATCACCACCGGCGCGTCGTGCTGCGGCGGCGCGGGGTCGGGCTTCGGCTCGGCCACCAGCAGCGCTTTCGTGTACGGATGCTGAGGCGCGGTGAACACCTGCTCCACCGGCCCCTGCTCGACGATCTTGCCGTGGTTCATGACGCAGACCACGTCGGCGATGCGGCGCACGATGCCGAGATCGTGGGTGATGAACAGCATGCTCATGCCGAGCCGCGCGCGAATGTCTGCCAGCAACTGCAAAATCTGCGCCTGTACGGTGACATCGAGCGCGGTGGTCGGCTCGTCGGCGATCAGCAGGTCCGGCTCGTTGGCGAGCGCCATCGCGATCATCACGCGCTGGCGCTGCCCGCCGGAGAGTTGATGGGGATAGCTGCCGAGCCGCGTCTCCGGTTCGGGGATACCCACCTGCGTCAACAGTTCCAGCACCCGCGCGCGGATCGCGCCGCCACGCAGCGGCGCGTGCAATTGGATGATCTCCGCGATCTGCGCCTCGATGGTGTGGAGCGGATTGAGCGAGGTCATCGGCTCCTGAAAGATGATCGAAATATCGTTGCCGCGAATGCCGCGCATCTCGCGTTCCGACATCGTCAGCAGGTCCTGCCCCTTGAAGCGGATCGTGCCCGAGGGATGCGACGCGCTGGGATACGGCAGCAGTTTCAGGATCGACAGCGCGCTGACCGATTTTCCCGAACCGGATTCGCCCACCAGCGCGACGCACTCGCCGCGCCGCATGCTGTAGGAGATGCGATCCACCGCAAGCGTCGCGCGCTCGCCCTGGCCGAACGCGACCGAGAGATCGCGAATATCGAGCAGCGGCTGGTTGATGGCGTCCATTATGAAAGATCGCGAATTGAGAGCGAAGATGTCGGACGAAAACCGTCATACCCGCGAAAGCGGGTATCCAGTATTCCGTGGAAAAACAATTTTTCCTCGTGCCCGCGGCAAAGTACTGGATCGTCCGCCTTCGCGGACGATGACGCCTCGTTTCCAATCAGAATCCCTGAAAAGCTCAACACCCTAATCATTCCAGCACGATCCTCAACTGAACGTCTTGCGCGGATCGAAGGCGTCACGCACCGCTTCGCCGATGAAGATCAAGAGCGACAGCATGATCGCCAGCGAGAAGAAGCCGGTGAAGCCGAGCCACGGCGCCTGCACGTTGGCCTTGCCCTGCGACAGCATCTCGCCGAGCGAGGGCGAGCCGGG
Source organism: Xanthobacteraceae bacterium (assembly GCA_051954235.1). Taxonomy (GTDB): domain Bacteria; phylum Pseudomonadota; class Alphaproteobacteria; order Rhizobiales; family Xanthobacteraceae; genus 62-47. The sequence continues at coordinate 20,300 of JBQCHY010000113.1, read as the reverse complement.
CGGCAGGCCGAAGCCGAGGAAGTCCAGCGCGGTCAACGTCATCACCGATGACGACACGATGAATGGCAGGAACGTCATGGTCGCCACCATCGCGTTCGGCAACAGATGGCGGAACATGATGACCTTGTTGGAAACGCCGAGCGCGCGCGCCGCCTGAATGTATTCGAAGTTGCGGCCGCGCAGAAATTCCGCGCGCACCAAGCCTACCAGCGACACCCACGAGAACAGCAACAACGTGCCGAGCAACACGAAGAAGCCGGGCACCAGGATCGACGACAGGATCAGCAGCAAATACAGCGAGGGAATCGCGGTCCACACCTCGATGAAGCGCTGGAAGGCGAGATCGACCCAGCCGCCGAAATAGCCCTGTACGCCGCCCGCCGCGATGCCGATCACCGACGAGACGATGGTGAGACACAGCCCGAACAGCACCGAGATGCGGAAGCCGTAGATCAGCCGCGCCACCACGTCGCGGCCCTGATCGTCGGTGCCGAGCCAGTTGTATTCGAGATCGCGGCAGCCCTTGAGGCCCTTCTTCTCGACCACGCTTTTACACTCAGCTTCCGTCAGCATCCACGTCGGCTTCGACGGCGCCGGCGTCGGCAGGTCGAGATTATGCGTGTCGTAGGAATAGCGGATCGGCGGCCACAGCACGGTGCCGCCCTTCGCCGCGATCTGCTTCTGCAAATACGGATCGCGATAATCCGCGGCGGTCTCGAAGTCGCCGCCGAAGGTCGTCTCCGAATAGGTGACGAAAGCGGGCCAGTACCAATGCCCGTCATATGCGATGAAGAACGGCCGGTCGTTGGCGATCACCTCGGCGAACAGCGAGACGACGACCAGGATCGAGAAGATCCACAGCGACCAGTAACCGCGCCGGTTGGCTTTGAAATTCTGCCAGCGGCGACGATTGATCGGCGATAGCGCAAGCCGATGCGACGACGGCGGCACCACGTCGCCGAGCGGAGCCACGGTGGTGGTTTCAATGGGTTCGCGAGCGGGCAGCGACATCACACCTCCCGCGCTTCGAAATCGATCCGCGGATCGATCCACATATAGGTGAGATCGGAGGCGAGGTTCACCACGAGGCCGACCAGCGAGAAGATGAACAGCGTGCCGAACACCACCGGATAATCGCGGTTGAGCACGCTTTCGAAGCCGAGCAGGCCGAGCCCGTCGAGCGAGAAGATGGTTTCGATCAACAGCGAGCCGGAGAAGAAGGCGTGAATGAACGCGCCGGGGAAGCCGGCGATCACGATCAGCATGGCGTTGCGGAAGATGTGGTTGTAGAGCACCTGCCGCTCGGTGCAGCCCTTGGCGCGCGCCGTCATCACGTATTGCTTGCGGATTTCGTCAAGGAACGAGTTTTTCGTCAGCAATGTCATGGTGGCGAAGGCGCCGAGGATCATCGAGATCAGCGGCAGCGTGATGTGCCAGAAGTAATCGATGATCTTCCAGTACCACGGGAACTGTGACCAGCCGTCAGAGGTCAGCCCGCGCAACGGAAACCAGTCGAGGAACGAGCCGCCGGCGAACAGGATGATGAGCAGGATCGCGAACAGGAATCCCGGAATGGCGAAACCGACGATGATCATCGCCGAGGTCCAGACGTCGAAGCGCGTGCCGTCCTTGACTGCCTTGCGGATGCCGAGCGGAATCGAAATCAGATAGGTGATCAGCGTCATCCAGACGCCGAGCGAGATCGAGACCGGCAGCTTCTCCTTGATCAGTTGCAGCACGCTGACGTCGCGGAAATAGCTCTTGCCGAAATCGAAGCGCATGTAGTTCCACAACATCAGCGCGAAGCGTTCCCACGCCGGCTTGTCGAAGCCGAACTGCTTTTCGAGGCTCTTGATGAAGGCGGGATCGAGCCCCTGCGCGCCGCGATATTTCGAATTCACCGCATCGCCGGATGCGCCGACTTGCGTGCGCGCACCGAAGTCGCCGCCGGACGAGCCGGAAATACGCGAGGAACCGCCGGTGTCGGCGCCGGACATCTGCGCGATGACGCGCTCCACCGGCCCGCCCGGCGCGAACTGCACCACGACGAAAGAGACGAACAGGATGCCGAGCAAGGTCGGGATCATCAGCAACAGGCGGCGCGCGATGTAGGCGGTCATGGCTTGCCCGCCTTCTCCGCCGCCGACGCCTTCGCCGCGTCGCTCCACCACAATTCGATGCCGCCGACGCTGCCGAGATAGCGCGGCAATTTTTCAGGATGCGCGAACACGTCCCAATAGGCGATCGGATGATTGGTGCGATACCACTGCGGCACCCAGTAGCGGCCGGCGCGGAACACGCGATCGAAGGCGCGGCAGGCGGTGGTCAACTCGGCGCGGGTCGGCGCGTTGATGATCGTCTCCACCAGCGCGTCGATGGCAGGGCTGGCGATGCCGGCGAGATTGTACGAGCCCTTGGCCGCGGCCGCCTGCGAGGTAAAGAACGGCCGCATGCTGTCGCCCGGCGTCGCCGACATGCTGAAGCGCTGGATGGTCATGTCGAAGTCGAAATCCTCCACGCGCGCGCGATACTGCACCGCGTCCACCAGCCGCAACGACGCCGCGATGCCGAGCGTGCCGAGGTTTTTGATGTAAGGCGCGTGATGCGCCTGCAATTGCGGCTCGTCGGCGAGAAACTCCACCGTGAACGGTTCGCCGTTCGGCAGCAGCCGCTTGCCGTCCTTCACCGTGCAGCCGGCGTCGCGCAGCAATTGCGCGGCCTTGCGCAACAGCGCGCGGTCCTGTCCCGAGCCGTCGGAGACCGGCGGCGACACCGGCGGCCCGAACACCTCATCCGGCACCTGGCCGCGGAACGGCTCGAGCAATTTCAGTTCGTCCGGCGAAGGCATGCCCTCCGCCATCATGTCGGAATTCTGGAACGGCGACTGCGTGCGCGCATAGGCGCCGTACATGATGGTCTTGTTGGTCCATTCGAAATCGAACGCCTGGACCAGCGCTTCGCGCACGCGCGGGTCCTTGAACTTGTCGCGTCGCGTATTGATGAACCAGCCCTGCGCGCCGGACGGCGTCTGGTCCGGCAATTGCTCGCGCTTGACGCGGCCGTCCTTGATCGCCGGGAAATCGTAGCGCGTCGCCCACACCCGCGCGGTGAACTCCTCGCGGAACAGGTAGTTCTTTGCGGTGAAACCTTCGAACGCGACATCGCGGTCGCGATAGAATTCGTAACGCACGGTGTCGAAGTTGTAGCTGCCGCGCATCGGCGCGAGATCCGCGCCCCACCAGTCCTTGACGCGGTCGAACTCGACGAAACGGTTCACCTCGAAGCGGCCGACCTTGTAGGGCCCGGAGCCGAGCGGAATATCCAGGGTCGATTCATCGAACGAACGCTTGGAATAATAGGCGCGCGAGAAGATCGGCAGCCCGGCGACATAGAGCGGCACGTCGCGCGCGTAGCCCTTGGCGAAGCGCACCACCACGGTGGCATCGTCGGTCGCCTCCGCGCCGATGACGTCGCGCATCTGTTGCAGGATCAGCGGATGGCCCTTGGCCTTCAACGTATTCAGCGAAAACGCCACGTCGTGCGCGGTCAGTTTCGAACCATCGTGGAATGTCGCCTGCGGCCGCAGCGTGAAGCGATAGATCAGCCGATCGTCGGAGATTGCGACCGACTGCGCGACGAGGCCGTACATCGCATCCGGCTCGTCGAACGCGCGCACCATCAGCGGCGCGAAGGTCAGGTCCATGCCCTGCGCGCCCTCGCCTTTCAGGATGTAAGCGTTGAGCGAGTTGAAGGTCTGGTAGGACTGGTTGTAGGCGCGCACCGACGGCACGGTCGAGAACGCGCCGCCTTTCGGCGCCTTCAGATTCACGTAATCGAAGTTGGCGAAGTCGGCGGGATATTTCAAATCGCCGAACACGGACATGCCGTGCGTCGCCGCGCCGAATGTTGCCGTATCGGGTGTGGAGTTTGTTGCGGCCTGCGCGACGGCGGCGTGCGGACGAAAGCCTGTTGCGAGACCGGCGGCACCGAGACCGAGGCCGAAGACCTGCCGGCGATTGAAAGTGCTGTCGTGAGTCATCGGGTGCTGACCGAGCAGCTACACAACGGACGTCGTCCCCGCGAAGGCGGGGACCCATACTCCGTGTCGCCAATGTTGTAGATGGCGTTCATTCCACCGGGGTGAATTAAATGGAGCGACTGCACTATGACCCTTTACGCTCTGGAATATGGGTCCCCGCCTTCGCGGGGACGACGACGCGTGTATTCTGATTCCGCCAACTACATCCCGCTCAAACCCTCACTTGCCGATCTTCGCGGCCTTTTCCGCGTCATACCACCACACCGTGGGGAACGAGGCCAAGCCGTATTTCGGCATCACGTCGGGCTTGCCGAAGCGATCCCAGCGCGCGGTGCGCTGGAACGGATAGGTCCATTGCGGCACCACGTAATAATGATGCAGCAGCACGCGATCGAGCGCGCGGGTGGCGGCGACCAGATCGTCGCGATCCTTGGTGAAGATGACGCGCTCGATCAGCTTGTCGATCGCCGCGTTCTTGATGCCGATCAGGTTGCGCGAGCCGGGATTGTCGGCGGCATGCGAGCCCCAATATTCGCGCTGCTCGTTGCCGGGTGACAGCGATTCCGGCCACGACGAGACGATGACATCGTAGTCCCAGGTGCGCAGCCGGTTTTCGTATTGCGTCGGATCGATGGTGCGCACGCTGACGTCGATGCCGAGCCGCTCCAGCGACGGCTTGAAGAACAGCATCACCCGTTCCATGCTCGGATCGTCGGCGAGCAGTTCGATGGTGAAGGGTGTGCCGCTTTTCGCCTCCACCAGTTTCTTGTTGCGCACCTCGTAGCCGGCTTCCTTCAACAGCTTCAGCGCCTCGCGCAGATTGTTGCGCACCGCTTCCGCATTGCCGCCGACCGGATTGGTGTAGGGCGCGGTGAAAACTTCCGGCGGCACGTCGGCGCGCACGGTTTCCAGAATCTCCAGCTCCTTGCCTTGCGGCAGGCCGCTTGAGGCCAGTTCGGTGCCGTGGAAATAACTGCTGATGCGCTGATACTGGTTGAAGAATATCTGCTTGTTCATCTCTTCGAAATCGAACGCGAAGTTCATCGCGCGGCGCACCCGCGCATCGGAAAATTTTTGCCGGCGAATGTTCATCACGAACGCCTGCATGATGCCGGAATTGCGGTTGGGGAATTCCTCCAGCACCACGCGCTTGTCTTTCACCGCCGGGAAATCATAGGCGGTGGCCCAGTTCTTGGCGCTGTTCTCGCTGCGCCAATCGATCTGGTCGGCCTTGAAGGCTTCCAGCGCCACCGTCGGATCGCGGAAGTATTCGTAACGGACTTCATCGAAGTTATGCCGGCCGACATTGACGTTGAGCTTCGCGCCCCAATAGTCCTTGACGCGCTCCAGCGTCACCGAACGCCCCGCGACGAAACTCTTGATGCGATAGGCGGCGCTGCCGAGCGGCGGCTCCAGCGTGGTGGCGGTGACATCGCGCTTGTTGCCGTTGGCGTCGGTGCCCTCCCACCAATGCTTCGGCAGAATGATGAGTTGGCCGACGATCTGCGGCAGTTCGCGATTGCCCGGCGCATCGAAGGTGAAGGTCACCTCGCGCTCGCCGGTCTTCTCGGCTTTCACGACGTGGCGATAATAAGCGGCATATTGCGGATGGTTTTTCTTGAACACCTCCAGCGAATAGACCACGTCCTCCGGCGTCACCGGCTTGCCGTCGTGCCAGCGCGCCTCGGCGCGCAGCCGATAGGTGACGGAGGCATAGTCGTCGGGGTAGCGCACCGCTTCGGCGAGCAGGCCGTATTCGGTGGAGACTTCGTCGAGCGCCGGCGTCGTCAGCGATTCGTAGATGAACCCCACCGCGCCGGCGATCGAGCCCTTCACCCCCGACACCACGATGTTGAAGCTGTCGAAAGTGCCGAGCGCTATCTGCCGCACCGTGCCGGTCTTGGGCGCGGCCGGATTGACGTATTCGAAATGCTTGAAGCCGTCCGGATATTTCACGTTGCCGAACAGCGACAGCCCGTGCCGCCAGGCCGGCCCCGCGGCGGCTTGCGCCTGCGCTTCGGAGATCGGCGGCAACCCCGCCGCGAGAGGAAGAACCGGAGCCGCGGCCAGCGCCGCGCCACTCTGCAATAAAACTCGTCGGGTAATCGTCAATGCGGGTTCCTGTCAGTGCAATTCAAGCAACGGCTCCGGATCGAATCGGGCCCGAACCCGCGCATGATCTAACCATAGGGAGCACGACAAAGTGGACACCGATTTGACGGCGAAAGCACATGAAATCGGTGTCATTTTAGAGGAGCACTCGTTTTGTGCGCGGCCCCGCCACACAAAAATCGTCGCCCCCGCGAAGGCTGGGACCCAGTGCCCCTGTGCTCGCGGCGATGAAAAACTGTGCGGCAACTCACTTTCAGGAGCCGATACGCCAGGGAGTCTGGGTCCCCGCCTTCGCGGGGACGACGGAGAGGAAAATCCAGCGGCGACGACGTTAAGTTTGCCAATCCTGCGACCAAACGTCCCGCCACGTGGCGGGAGGAGCGCAGCAACACGCCGGCAACAAAAAAGGCCGGGAAAACCCGGCCTTTCCTGCGCCATCACGAGAGGCGAATACGCTTACTTCGACGCGGTCGGCAGCGGCGCCGGCTTGTCCGAGAGCGAATTGAGATAGGCGATCACGTCGGCGCGCTCGCTGTCCTTGCTGAGGCCGGCGAAGCCCATCGCGGTGCCGGGGACGAAGCCCTTCGGACTCTTCAGGAACTCGTTGAGATCGTCGAAGGTCCAGGTGCCGCCCTTGGCCTTCATCGCGGCCGAGAAGTTGAAGCCGCCACGGCCCTCGCCCTTGTGGTCGTTGACAACGCCATACAGGTTCGGACCGACGCGGTTCGGACCGCCCTTCTCGAAGGTGTGGCAGGCAGCGCACTTCTTGGCAGCGGTCGCGCCCTTCTCCACCGACGCGGTCTGCAACAGCTTCTCGATCGGCTCGGACTTCTCCGCCGCGGCGCCCTTGGCGTCGCCGCCGGCGGCTTCCGTCACGGCAATCTCAAAGCCCGGCTTGGCCGGCATGACCGGCGCGAAAACCGCCTGGGCGGCAAAGCTGGTGACGAGAACGACAAGGCAGGTGGCGAGGATCGCCCCGAGAATCTTATTAAGCTCAAAGGAGTCCATTGCGGATCAGGCTCCAGACCGGAAGGTCAACTTGTAGGCCGAACGAAGGCGACCAAGGATTTTTTCGCCCGGAATCGATCTAAAAAAGACGGGGCGATGGCGATGAGATACCGGTTTGCCCCGCCTCTGGCAACCCGTATAAACAGACCGTCACGGGAAAAAAGCCCCGCCATTCCGGCGCAACTCGCGCCCCTCGCCAGACCCGCAAACAGACGATGTCACAGCCGCTTATCCTGATCCCCGCGCGCATGGCCGCGACCCGCCTGCCCGGCAAGCCGCTGGCCGATATCGGCGGCGTGCCGATGATCGTCCAGGTGCTGCGCCGCGCCAACGAGGCCGCGCTCGGCCGCGTCGCGGTGGCGACCGATTCCCCGGAGATCGCCGCCGCCGTCACCGCCCATGGCGGCGAGGTGGTGATGACCCGCGCCGACCACCCCTCCGGCTCCGACCGCATCTTCGAGGCGATGGAAAAGCTCGATGGGGCGGCTGCCCACCCCGTCGTCATCAATCTCCAGGGCGATTTTCCGACCATCCGGCCCGGCCACATTCGCGCCGTGCTCTCGCCACTGGATGACCCCAAGATTCCCATCGCCACTTTGGCCGCCGAAATCCACACCGAGGAAGAGGCAACCAACCCCAACGTAGTCAAGGTGATCGGCTCGCCGCTCAGCACCAACCGGCTGCGCGCGCTCTATTTCACCCGCGCCACCGCCCCCTATGGCGAAGGCCCGCGCTATCATCACATCGGGCTCTATGCCTATCGCCGCGAGGCATTGACGCGCTTCGTCGCGCTGCCGCCCTCTCCGCTCGAGCAGCGCGAGAAGCTCGAACAGCTCCGCGCCATCGAAGCCGGGATGCGCATCGACGTGACCATTGTCGATGAAGTGCCGCGCGGCGTCGACACGCCCGCCGATCTCGAAACGGCGCGACGCATTCTCTCATCATAGCGAAGGCGCTCAAACTTTTCATTTCACTACTGGCAAAAGCCGAAACCGCTGATACAACGCGCCATGACCCAACCGAAGACCATTTCATTCCAGGGCGAAATGGGAGCCAACTCCCACCTCGCCATCGTCGAAGCCTATCCCGACGCCAAGCCGCTGCCGTGCGCGACCTTCGAGGACGCGCTATCGGCAATTTCGTCGGGCGAAGCCGATCTCGGCATGATCCCGATCGAGAACTCGATCGCCGGCCGCGTCACCGATATCCATTACCTGCTGCCGCGATCGGATCTCTCGATCATCGGCGAATGGTTTCTGCCGATCCGCCATCAACTGATGGCGCCGCGCGGCGCCAAACTCGAAGACATCAAATCGGTCGAGAGCCATGTGCAGGCGCTGGGCCAGTGCCGCAACGTCATCCGCAAGCTCGGCATCAAGGCGGTGGTCGCCGCCGACACCGCCGGCTCCGCGCGTGCCGTCGCAGAGCGCGGCGACAAAAGCTGCGCCGCGATTGCCTCGCGCCTCGCCGCCGACATCTACGGGCTCGATATTCTGGCGCAGGACGTCGAAGACGAGCGCAGCAACACCACGCGCTTCGTGATGCTGGCGCGCGAGCCGCAATGGGCCAAGCCGAACAACGGTCCGGTCGTCACCAGCTTCGTGTTTCGCGTTCGCAACCTGCCCGCCGCGCTCTACAAGGCGATGGGTGGTTTCGCCACCAACGGCGTCAACATGACCAAGCTGGAAAGCTACATGGTGGACGGCAATTTCTTCGCCACGCAATTCTATGCCGACGTCGACGGCCATCCCGACGATCGCGGGCTGGCCTTCGCGCTGGAGGAATTGAAGTTCTTCTCCAAGGAATTGCGCATCGTCGGCGTCTATCCCGCGCATCCCTTCCGCGCGACGTTCAGCGAGCGCGGCGACTGAGGCGGCAAGAGATTCAACCGCCGTCGTTGCGAGGAGCACTCGGACGGCGCGAAATCAGAGTAGGATGAATTGAATCAATTTTCGGCGTTATGGCCGGGCTCGTCCCGGCCATCCACGTCTTTTTGCCTTGCACCACCTTCAAGACGTGGATGCCCGGCACAAGGCCGGGCATGACGAAACTATTCGACGCATCGTAATCTGATTGCATCAGCTGCTATACTTACTTGCCCAATCCAAACGCCTGCGCCAGCAATTCATAAGAGTGTCTGCGCGCGGCGTGGTCGAACACCGAGGTAATCACCATCACCTCGTCGGCTTGGGTTGCCTCGATCAACGGCATGAGCTTTTCCACGACAGTCGACGGCGAGCCGACGAACAGCCGCGCGCGGTTGCGCGCGATGATGGCGCGATCGCTGTCCGTGTAAGGATAGGCCAGCGCATCCTCGACGCTGATCAGCGGCGCATACTGGCCGCGTTCGCGTTGCAGCCGATTGAAATCGGTGGAGGTCGCGAGCCGCTCCGCCTCTATATCAGTCTCGGCAACGATCGCCGCCACCGCGAGAATGGCGTACGGCGAAGCGCGCCAGCCCGTTGTCACATAATCGCGCCGGTAAGTCCGCATCGCATCGACCGCGTCATGCGTGGCGAAGTGATGCGCGAACGCAAAGCCCATTCCGACCTGCGCCGACAATTCCGCGCTGTAGCCGCTCGACCCCAACAGCCAGATCGGCGGCAACGGCGTATCGGACGGCATCGCGATGACGTTGCTGTAGGGATGGTTCGGCGGAAAATCGCGCGTCTCCCACAGTGTCAGTTCGTGCAGCCTTTCGAGAAAGTCGTCGCCTTCGCGGCCGTCGAGCCGCCGCCGCAGCGCATGCGCGGTGACGCCATCGGTGCCCGGCGCGCGGCCGAGCCCGAGATCGATGCGGCCGGGAAACAGCGCCTCCAGCAGCTTGAAGCGTTCCGCGATCACCAGCGGCGCATGGTTCGGCAGCATCACGCCGCCGGAGCCAACGCGGATGCGCGCCGTCGCCGCCGCGATCTGCCCGATCATCAGGTCGGGCGCGGGACTGGCGACCGACGGCAGATTGTGGTGCTCGGCCAGCCAGTAGCGCGCATAGCCGAGCCGGTCGGCCAGTTGCGCAAGGTCGATCGTATTGCGCAACGCCTGCGCCGGCGGCGTGGCAGTGGTCACGACAGAAAGGTCAAGGATGGAAACGGGCAGCATGATCACCACCCTAGACTATTCTCGAAATGGCGCCAAAAACCGCGACGAGGGGGTTTTAGCGACAGCTCTCAAGCCCCAACCGCAGGTGGGAAATCAGATAGAAAATCCTCCGCATCCCATAATTTCCCAAGAGAAAACCGCTCGGGAAGAATGAAACATTCTATAATATATCCACTATATCATATACTTATGAAATAAACCGTAATTGATTGCCATCGTTCGCCCTGCCCACCGCAATCAGAATAAGTGGCTATATATTTACATAGTCCACCTGCATGGGAAACTTCCCAATGGGCTTATATCATTTTGCCCGCGCTGAAACGGGTCGACTGACATATCTTCCTCCGAAGACCTGATGAACCTGAGCCAATTGGCGGCTGACCGCAGCCGCCCGCAACCAGACCGAGCCAGTGCGCTATGAGTGCCAACGTCCGATATCCCGAAGCCGGCGCAAAGTCCGGCTTGCCGAATATCTCGTTTGAGTTCTTCCCGCCGAAGACCGAGGAGATGGAGCGCAGCCTGTGGGACGTGATCGAACGGCTCGCCCCCCTTACCCCGAATTTCGTCTCGGTGACCTACGGCGCCGGCGGCTCCACGCGTGAGCGCACCCACGCCACTATCGCTCGCATCCTCAGTGAGACCGATCTCGTTCCGGCCGCGCACCTCACTTGCGTGAACGCGCCGCGCGCCGATATCGACGACGTCGTCGCGCGCTATCACGAGGTCGGCGTCCGCCACATCGTGGCGTTGCGCGGCGACCCGACCACCGGTATCGGCACGCCCTATGTCGCGCATCCCGACGGCTACAAGACGTCGACCGAACTCGTTGCCAGCATCAAGAAGCGTTATCCCGATATCGACGTCACGGTGTCGGCCTATCCCGAGAAGCATCCGGAGAGCGCCAGCTTCGACGCCGATCTCGACACGCTGCAAGCCAAGGTCGACGCCGGCGCGACGAAGGCCATCACGCAGGTGTTCTTCGATAACGATCTCTACTTCCGTTATCTCGACCGCGTCCGGGCGCGTGGCATCGACATTCCGATCCTGCCTGGCATCATGCCGATGCACAACTTCAAGCAGGCTAGGGCCTTCGTGACGCGCGCCGGCACCACCGTGCCGTCGTGGCTCGACGAGAAATTCGACGGCCTCGATGACGATGCCGAGACCCGCAAGCTGGTGGCGGCCGCCGTCGCCGCCGGCCAGGTGCAGAAACTCGCCAAGCACGGCGTCGAGAATTTTCATTTCTATACGATGAACCGCGCCGATCTGGTGTTTGCGATTTGCCATCTGCTCGGCATTCGGCCCGCGACCCAGAAGGCGGCGTAACGTTTATTGCCGTCATGGCCGGGCTCGTCCCGGCTCATCCACGTCTTGATTGATAGCAGGAGAAGACGTGGATGCCCGGCACAAGGCCGGGCATGACGCCAGGAGATATGTTGTGACGAAGAATTCGAATTCCGTAGCCGACCGCATCCGCGACCTCGCACGCGAGCGCATCCTCGTGCTCGACGGTGCCATGGGCACCATGATCCAGGCGCTGCAATTCGACGAGGCCGGCTTTCGTGGCGAACGGTTCAAGGCTTTCCATCGCGACGTGCGCGGCAACAACGACTTGTTGATCCTCACGCAGCCCAAGGCCATCGAGGATATTCACGCGCAGTATCTGCGCGCGGGTGCGGACATCGTCGCCACCAACACCTTCTCGTCGACCTCGATCGCGCAGACCGACTATGATCTCAGCGACATCGTCTATGAGATGAACCGCGAGGGCGCGCGGCTGGCGCGCAACGCCGCCGAGCGCGTCAGCGCCGAGGACGGCAGGCCGCGCTTCGTCGCCGGCGCGATCGGCCCGACCAACCGCACCGCCTCGATCTCGCCGGACGTCTCCAATCCAGGCTTCCGCGCCGTCACCTTCGACGACCTGCGCAAGGCTTATGGCGAGCAGATCAACGGCCTGCTCGACGGCGGCGCCGATCTGCTCTTGGTCGAAACTATTTTCGATACGCTCAACGCCAAGGCTGCGCTCTACGCCATCGGCGAAATCTGCGAGCAGCGCGGCATCGATGTGCCGGTGATGATCTCTGGCACCATCACCGATAAATCCGGCCGCCTGCTGTCCGGGCAATTGCCAGAGGCGTTCTGGCACTCGGTGCAGCATGCGAAGCCGATCACCATCGGCTTCAACTGCGCGCTCGGCGCGGAGGACATGCGCGCGCATGTCGCCGATATCGGCCGCGTCGCCGATACGCTGGTCTGCGCCTATCCAAATGCCGGCCTGCCGAACGAATTCGGCCAGTATGACGAAAGCCCCGAATACATGGCGCGGCTGGTCGGTGAGTTTGCCGAAGCCGGTCTCGTCAACGTCGTCGGCGGCTGCTGCGGCACCACGCCCGACCATATCGCCGCGATCGCCGCCGCCGTCGCCCCGCACAAGCCGCGCGTCGTGCCGGCGATCGAGCCGCGGCTGCGGCTGTCGGGGCTGGAGCCGTTTTCGCTGACGGCGGACATTCCGTTCGTTAACGTCGGCGAGCGCACCAACGTCACGGGCTCGGCGAAATTCCGCAACCTCATCAAGGCGGGCGACTACACCGCCGCCCTCGACGTCGCGCGCAGCCAGGTCGAGAACGGCGCGCAAATCATCGACGTCAATATGGACGAGGGGCTGCTCGACTCCGAGCAGGCGATGATTACGTTCCTCAACCTGATCGCGGCAGAGCCCGACATCGCGCGTGTACCGGTGATGGTCGACTCGTCAAAGTTCTCGGTGATCGAGGCCGGGCTGAAGTGCCTGCAAGGCAAGCCGGTGGTGAACTCGATCTCGCTGAAGGAAGGCGAGGAGAAGTTTCTCCACGAGGCGCAGATCGCGCGCCGTCACGGCGCGGCCGTGGTGGTGATGGCGTTCGACGAGACCGGACAGGCCGATACCTATCAGCGCAAGACCGAAATCTGCAAACGCGCTTACGACATTCTTGTCGAGCAGGTCGGCTTCCCCCCGGAAGACATCATCTTCGATCCGAACATTTTCGCCATCGCCACCGGCCTTGAGGAGCACAACAACTACGGCGTCGACTTCATCGAGGCGACGCGCTGGATTCGCGAGAACCTGCCGCACGCGCATATTTCCGGCGGCGTCTCCAATCTGTCGTTCTCGTTCCGCGGCAACGAGCCGGTGCGCGAGGCGATGCATTCGGTGTTCCTGTATCACGCCATCAAGGCCGGCATGGACATGGGCATCGTCAATGCCGGGCAGATGATCATCTATGACGACATCGATCCCGAACTGCGGCAGGTGTGCGAGGACGTCATCCTCAACCGCGATCCCGGCGCGTCGGAGCGGCTGCTCAATCTCGCGGAGAAATTCCGCGGCCAGAGCAAGCAGGCGAAGGAAGCCGATCTGAGCTGGCGCGAATGGCCGGTGGAGAAGCGGCTGTCGCACGCGCTGGTCAACGGCATCACCGAATACATCGAGCAGGACACCGAGGAAGCGCGGAAGTCGGCCGATCGCCCGCTCTCGGTGATCGAAGGCCCGCTGATGGCCGGCATGAACGTCGTCGGCGATCTGTTCGGCGACGGCAAGATGTTCCTGCCCCAGGTGGTGAAGTCCGCGCGCGTGATGAAGCAGGCGGTCGCCTACCTGATGCCGTTCATGGAAGAGGAAAAGGCGCGCAATCAGACCGCCGGCATCGCCAGCGAAGGCAGCAGCTCCGCCGGCAAGATCGTGCTCGCCACCGTGAAGGGCGACGTCCACGACATCGGCAAGAACATCGTCGGCATCGTGCTCCAGTGCAACAACTACGAGGTGATCGACCTCGGCGTGATGGTGCCCGCCGCCAAGATCATCGAGACGGCGCGGGTCGAGAAGGCCGACATCGTCGGGCTCTCGGGTCTGATCACACCGTCGCTGGACGAGATGGGCTATTTCGCCGCCGAACTGGAACGACAGGGCCTGAAGCTGCCGCTGCTGATTGGCGGAGCGACCACCAGCCGCGTCCATACAGCGGTGAAGATCGACCCCAACTACCGGAGCGGCCCGGTAGTGCATGTCAACGACGCCAGCCGCGCGGTCGGCGTGGTCGCTTCGCTGATGTCGGCGGAGCGCCGCGAGGCTTACGCCTCCGAAGTGCGCGCCGAATACGCAAAAATCTCCGCCGCACATTTCCGCGCGCAGCAGGACAAGAAGCGCATCACGCTCGCCGCCGCTCGAGCCAACGCGGTGCCGATCGACTGGAGCAGCTATCGCCCGACCAAGCCGGCCTTCCTCGGCACCAAGGTGTTCAGCGACTATCCGCTGGACGAACTGGTGGAGGTGATCGACTGGACGCCGTTCTTCCAGGTCTGGGAATTGTCGGGCCGCTTCCCGGCCATCCTCGACGACAAGGTGGTGGGCGAAACCGCGCGCTCGCTCTACGACGACGCCCGCAAGATGCTGGAGAAAATCGTCAAGGAGAAGTGGTTCAAGGCGTCCGGCGTGATCGGCTTCTGGCCGGCCAACAGCGTCGGCGACGACGTGGTTGTGTACAGCGACGAAAGCCGGACCACGCCGATCGCGACCTATCACACGCTGCGCCAGCAGCTCGAGAAGCGCGAGGGCCGCCGCAATGCCGCGTTGTCGGACTTCATCGCGCCGAAGGACACTGGCATCGCTGACTATATCGGTGGCTTCGCGGTGACTGCCGGGCTCGGCGAAGACGAAATCGCGATGCGCTTCAAGAACGCCAACGACGACTATTCCTCGATCCTTGTGAAGGCACTGGCGGATCGTCTTGCGGAAGCCTTCGCCGAGCGGATGCATCAGCGCGTGCGCAAGGAATTCTGGGGCTACGCGCCGAATGAGGCGCTCGACAACGATCAACTCGTCAAGGAAGACTACAAGGGCATCCGCCCCGCGCCGGGCTATCCCGCACAACCCGACCACACCGAGAAGGCGACGCTGTTCAAACTGCTCGATGCGACGCGCGCCATCGGCGTCGAACTCACCGAGAGTTTTGCGATGTGGCCCGGTTCGTCGGTGTCGGGCCTCTATTACAGCCATCCCGAAAGCTATTACTTCGGCGTCGGCAAGATAGAGCGCGATCAGGTCGAGGATTATGCCGCGCGTAAAGGCCGGCCGCTTCAGGAGATGGAGCGCTGGCTGGCCCCGATTCTCAACTACATCCCCGCGCGCGAGCCACCGGTGAGCAGCATTTCCAGCGGCGATGCGCCCGCGCCGGCCAACGATGCCGTGGATGCCGACATGTCGTCGCATCCGCCGGGCTGCGGCTGCGCGTTCCACTTGCGTTATCGCAACAAGAAGGCCGGCGCGAACGGCTGATCGAACCATCACGGCGCTGTTGCACGTCGCGCGATTTGATGCGTCAATACGCGGGGTTGAGCCATTTCCGTTCCGATGAAATCGGAACGGGGCTCTGGATTTTTGTTTTGACGCGTTTTCTTCACGCGAACCGATATCCACTTCGCTTGAAAACGCTATAGCCACGCGACGCGCGGTGCCGTGATGATTCCGGAAAAGCTGATCATCCTGCTGTTCGCCGTTCTCGGCAACGCCACCTGGGCCGACGCCGACGTCGTCGAGGTGCGCAACGCGGGGGCGGTCGATCTCGCGCCGTTCGTCTGCACCGATATCACCCGCAGCACCATGATCAGCCGCGCCTGCTACAATGAGGCGCAACGCTCCGCCGTCATCGAAATCCGCTCGACCTACCGGCAGTTCTGCGACATGCCGAAAGCGACTTTCGATGCGCTGCTCGACGCGCCTTCGATGGGGCAGTTTTACCTCAAGCAAATCCGAGGGATGTCATCCAGGCCGTCCTACGCCTGCCCACATCCATCATGGCCGCGTGGTTAACACTTTTGGGCCAATGCGCGGTCAGACATTTTTAATCAAATTGCTCCCAGCTTGAGCCATCGCGGAAAAGTTGGGAGTGCCCGATGAAAGTATTCGCGTGGTTGGGCCGCTGGACCCGGGGCTGGCACAAAGCTGCCGAGGAACCCTCCGAGGTCTCGTCGGCCTTCGACGAAGACCACTCCAGCATGGCGGAGTTCGTCAGAATCCTGAGCCGGATCGACCGAAGCGACAATCCGCGCGCATCGCGCTAGCGCGACGGGCCGTGATAATGCGATGAGGGTATGGTTGTTTGGTACAGTTGGGTGGGAACCTGATTTTGCCAACTCAAGCCTTGATAAACCTAGCGAATTTGCTTCGCTGATGGGGCCGTTTGTATTGGAGTTTTGTAGCCATTTCAAGTTAGGGAACGACGCTAGCTTCCAATTCTCGGAATGCGTCCGCGAGTAGCTTCCGAACCTTATAGAACTGGAAGTGCTTAATCCGCTTGTTGGCCACTCCAGTCCGCAGATGCACCGGGTGAGCAGTGTAGGACTGGATACGGAGTTGGTGCGCCGCGTAAAATCCCCCCTTCAACAAAGGCAACGCGCGCAACCAAGCGGGAGCTGATCCACCAACTGCGGCCCCATAGGCCGGCATGGTCAGCCCGCGCTTCTGGTAGATTTTGCGCATAGCGGCATCGCAAAAGCTGTCGAAAGATACGACGCAGGCGTCGATGTCCGTCTCAAACCGCTGCTTCGCCTTGATGGCGATCTGCTCAACCGCCGCGTGGTCTGCCCCAAAAAACCGTTGCCAGTCGTACGAAGTTTTCGGTGTGCCGAGAATGTAAGCAATTACCGTTCCAATCAGGCTCGGTGATCGTCCAGCCTTCGGTATTACTTTTGTCGCCCTTAGCAGGAGGCGGGCAGGTAAGGCACAATCGTCGTGAGGCTTAGCCAGCGGCAGCCCAGATTGGAATAGTAGGGCGGCACCGGCCCTCGCGAAGTCGGGATCGTCGGCCACCCGCATGGATGCATTTAACAGCGCTCCATAACCCGGCGCTCCAAATTTTGCAGGATCAAGATTGTGAAGCATCTCCTGCCTAACCCACCAGTCCCGCTCCCCCATCAGAAGCGTATCGAAGTCTCGATAGGTCATGCGCCCGGAGAATAAGGCCCACCTCGCTAAAGCCGCCTTATAGGAAGGCTGTGGTCGCGCGATGGAGGCCTTCCGATACTTTCGAGCGAACAAGCGCTCATAGGCGAATGTCGAGAGTATCGCTACCTGCCCACTACTTATCCTTCCCCATAGCAGGTTAAGTATTGCTCCGTTCACTGAGTGATAGATTTCGGAACGCAGAGCTAGGTCGACCAAGGCTTGCGCCAGTTTCGGGGGAAGCTTTTTGTACTTGGACCAATGTCGGATCAGCGCATCTGACAAATGCGGTTGTCGCTCAAAAAGTCTAAGCAGAATGCTGTTTGTCTTTGCCGAAGGCGAAAGGGATGCCAAAACGTATCTAAAACGAGTTACATCCGTTGGTATTCCTCGGTTTGCAAGTTTCTGCACACGACGCCTAATGGTATCTTGGCTGCTGCCTCTAAGCATGGAGGGCTCGGGTGGCAGACTTACCGACTTAATTTCATCGGACGGATCGCTGATCTTTCGAATGGCAATCTTTGATGATTGCGGAAACAGCCCAATTTCCTTGGCCGCAAGATCAAGCGTAACCAATCTGCGTCGAAGCGCGTCCTCAGATTTGGCCATAATCCTAATGTCATCGACATAGCGGAGATACCGGATGTCTTTGATTGAACGCAAACCGGCATCATCGATGTGCCGCAGGACAACCTCGGAGACAATTCCTGACGAGACCGGTCCCTGCGGAATACCGTGCTCGTGATAGATCGGTTGTCTTCCGTCACTCCACGTCGCGCAGGTCCACTCGCGTAGGCAAGGCATCAGAAAATCAATCGTATCTTGATCAATGCGGAGGTCTCTTAGGAGCGTCCTTAGCACGTGATGATCTATCGTGTCGTAGAACGCCGTCAGGTCGAAGCTGGCCACATACTGATAGCCGGCGTGAAAATGGGCTCGCAAGGCCGCGCCGTAAGCTCGATAGCTGTCCTGCCATTTCAAGTAGAAGAAACGGGAACTTTTGCCCGCATAGAGATGCTGGAACACATTGGTACGGTACCGGCTCTTCGTTTTCTTGTAGATTGCTTCCGCGACTACGTTAGCAATGGCCTGATACGTGATCTGATCATTGACGGTAAGCAGCGAGATTGGGCGCAAGATGCCCGACGATTTCGGCAAGTAGAGCTTAGAAGCTTGCGTTGGCGTGTAGCGCTCTTGGCTAATCTGCCGCCTCAAAAACTTCAGATTCGCTTCGGATGAGAGAGCGTAGTCGGAATAGGCGGTTCTGAAGTGCCCTTTGTAGAATGGCTCGGGATTGCTGAGTACCCACCGATACGCTCGCAGCAAATTGGTATGGTCGTAGAGTTGCGAAAAACCAGCCATAGCCTAATTGATCTATTCAAATCACCCGACGCGTGCCGCGTTATGGAAATCGGGATTTGGTGACGTTCACGCTTGTCCACCACGCGGCGGCGCAGCGTCATCAATCGTGCCGATACCCCTACACGTCTGGCAGACGCCATTATCCGAGACGTTCTTGTGCTGACTGCTGCACACCGGACAGGTTGACCACTCTTTCCTGACCTCGTGGAAGATTTCCATTCGGCCGTCACATGCAACACAAAGACACTTCCCTTTGCACACAGGGCACAAGATGATCGTCATGCCGCACTTCCACGCGCACGGCCGGAACTATGCTTCTCCATCCGTCTCGCTCTCCTCGAGGGCTATCCTCAAAAACTGATCTCGGTCGAACGCAACTTGTCCGACAGTCTCGGCCTCAAAGAGCGGCGCGCGTGCTGCTGCTTTGAAAAGTGCTTCGTTGACCATGTGGCCCTTATCTTCGGTGATTGCGAATGCCCATGGCTGACCCTCGCCCTCGCTAATGATCTTGGCAAGGGCGCGGAGACGGTAGTCAATGGCTAGAATGATCTCGGGCTTCTGCTCGCCGTGCAGTGTACGCACAAGCGAAATAGTGGGATCACCCGGACCTAATCTTTCGCGGTCGTCGATGACGTCCTCGTGGCCCTTTATGAGCGCATCGAAGGGGACGGCGCGGATCGGCTTGAGCTTCTTCGGCAAAGGTCAACTCCTTAACACTGCAAAACCTCTGCCTGCGCAAGACCATCGGTAACGGCTTGCATTGGCCCTACCTTGTCCAATCATCATTGTTAGTTTTGATTGAATGTTTGAGCGCATGCAACCCCACAATAGGGTTGTATAAACCCTAAACGGTCAATAAGTTTTTTCACGGACGCCGATAGGAGACTCGCTGTGAGCACCCACCGCACCCTGATCACCTACATTCGTGTTTCTACCTCCCAGCAGGGCCGCTCAGGCTTGGGCATTGAGGCGCAACGGCAGGCCTTGGCGCACTTCGCCGCTACTGAGGGCTTCACAATCACCCATGAGTTCGTGGAGGTAGAGACCGGCAAGGGCTCCGACGCATTGGAGCGCCGCCCCCAGCTTAAAGCTGCCCTCGCGACTGCGAGGAAGCTCAAGTGCCATGTGGCGGTAGCGAAGTTAGACCGACTGAGCCGTGACGTTCACTTCGTGAGCGGCCTCATGGCGCACAAGGTGCCGTTTCTGGTCGCAGAGCTTGGACCTGACGTTGACCCCTTCGTCCTGCATCTGTTCGCGGCACTCGCTGAAAAGGAGCGGTCTTTGATATCGACGCGGACCCGGCAGGCGCTCTCGGCTGCCAAGGCGCGCGGTGTTGTTCTAGGCAACCCAAGGCTCCACGTGGCACGCAAGAGCGCCGTGAAAGCGGTGGTGGCTGAGGCTGATAGATTTGCAGCGAACGTGCTGCCCATTATCAAAGAGGCACAGAAGGCTGGCGCAACGTCACTCAGGGACATCGCTAGAGCATTGAACGCTCGCGGTATCGCGACAGCACGCGGCGGACAATGGCACGCTAAATCCGTCAGCAACATGCTGGCCAGAGCTTAGCATTACAGTCGTAATTTGTATTGCGCGCATTAGCGAGTTCTGACTCGATGCATCACCATGATTCGACATCAATCATGGACGCCGTGGGCGTCGATCGAAACGGTGCTGGAGTTGTGGACGTCATCGCTGCGGGACGTG
>JBQCHY010000112.1:0-12601 GCA_051954235.1 Xanthobacteraceae bacterium | reverse complement strand
TAATTTATCTGCTAAAGGGTATCTGGTTGTGTGCGCCGCGTTCTTGGCCGGGTTTGTCCGGGCCAACAACTTTCTAATTATCGGCCGGCAAAAAAGACGTAGATGGCGGGTAAAAGCCCGGCCATGACGGAGCGGATACATCTTCAAACAGTGGACCAACTACGGCAGCCCGTCCCCGGCGCCGATCCGCGGGGCGCCTCCACCAAAATGTAGATACCGCGGCGCGGTTCAGTTCTGAACCGCGGCCGGCACGCCGTAGGCCTCGAGTTTGGCCCGCACTTGCGCGACGTTGTGGCCGAGCACGACGATGTCGTGGGTGCGGCCGTCGCGATCGCGGACGTGGTCGCGCAACAGCGCTTCCGCCTTGAAGCCGAGTCCTTCGAAGATGGAGATGGCGCCGGTCTGGTCGACCGTCATCTGCGCCACCAGTTTCTCGAGCCCCATCGACAATGCCAGCGCGAAAGTTTCCTGCGTCAGCGCCCGCCCGACGCCGAGGCCGCGCACGCTCGCGGAAACCACCATGCGGATGCCGCCGACATGCGGCGACCACGAATGCACGTCGCGGACGATGGTGCCGCAACCCACCACCTTGTCGCCTTTCCAGGCCAACAGGCTGGTGATGGTGCCGCGCTCGATCTCGCGGACCCATGCAGTCAACACCTTCGGTTCGGTGATGTTGCGCGGCAAGAACAACAGGTCGTGGACCGGAAGCGCGCGTGCGAACTCCAGCACCGCCGCCTCGTCTGCCGCCCCCATCAGGCGAAATTCAATCGGTCCCGCCTCGGTGACCGCCTGCCGCGGATAGGAACGTAGTTCGGAATTGCTCATACTGATCTCTCACCTAACCATGAATCGAGTTTCGGCCACATCCGTTTGACCGCGTTGCCGCCGGCGGCAAGGCTAACATGCCCGCCCTTGAGCATGACTTCTTCCTTGTCGGTCGATCCCACTTTCGCGATCAAATGCCGCGACGCCTCGTAAGGCACGATGTGATCGTGTTCGGCGACGACGTGGAGGATCGGCACCTTGATGTTGGAAAGAACAGCCTTGCGGCCGCCCACCGTCATCGTATCGTTGAAGATCTTGTTATCCCACATCAGATCCTTGGTCATCTGACGGAAATATTCTCCCGCGAGCGGCAGGGTGTCCGCGCCCCACTTGTCCATCATCCGGAAGGATTTGACGTACTCGTCATTCCAGATGTTTTCCCACAACTGCACCTGCCCCATCGCGCGGGCCGCCGGCCGCAGCATGTCGAACGAGGTCATGATCATTTCCGCCGGCACGTTGCCGACGCTGTCCACCAGCCGGTCGACGTCGAAATAACGCCGGTCGGAAAAATTCTGGAACAGCGTCATGTGTCGAAAATCGATCGGCGTCGTGAAGCAGACGAGATTCTTCAAGGGCCCATCGGTATGCACCGATGCGTAGAGCGTCGACAGCATGCCGCCGGCGCAATAACCGACGATGTTGATATCGGTTTCGCCGGAGTCTTCCTGCACCGCGCGGACGCATTCGGGTATGAATCCGAGAACGTAGTCGTCCAGCCGCAGGCTCTTTTCTTCCGGCTTCGGCGCGGTCCAGTCGAGCATGTAGACGTCGTAGCCGCGCTTGAGCAGGAATTCGACCATGCTCTGTCCCGGCGCGAGATCGAGAATGTAACCGCGATTGGTGGTCGCCATCACGATCAGCACCGGGATGCGGTAGATCTCGTCCGCCATCGGCCGGTAGTGATAGAGTTGCATCGTCCCGCGCGACAGAATGATGTCTTTCGGCGTTACGCCCGGCGTCGGTCCCGACGAGGCGATGTATTCGACGCCCTTGATGCTGCGCTGTATCGCGCGTTGCACTTCGGCCTGGATACGCTCCGAGACCGACGTGAAATCCAGTGCCGAACCCGAAACTGCGTTCATTTGGATTCTCCAGCAGCAGATGGCGGCCGTCGCGTGCGCGGCGGTTTCGGCGTGCCGGCGAACTTCTCGCCGCCGCCACCCGATTTGTCCTGCATCCGGTACAACAGCGTCTTGATCTCGCTGAGTTGCGCCTCGATGGCTTGCAACCGTTCGGCCATGGTCACCATTTGCGACCGGCTCGGCAGGTTCATGCCGACGAGGTATTTCTCCATCAGGTCGCCGAACTGCTTTTGCGCGCCCGCGGCAATGCCGCCGGCCTGATTCATCACCTTGCTGAATTCGGGCGACGTCATGGTCTGCGTGGCGAAGGAATTGAAGCCCTTCTCCATTTCGCCGAGCATGGTGTGCCAGATCTCGACCGGGTCGTTGCTGTTTTTGTTCGCCACGAAAGTCCCTCCTTCATTCCCGCTCGGGCCGCCATCCTCGCGGAGGTCAGCCTCGCTTTTCTTTTGCTGTCATTCCATACTGTTGTGACAGTGTGGTCAATATTTCTCGAACCGTTTCCCGTTACCTGTCCGAACATCACCGTGCGTCCCAAAATCACCTGCCACCAATTCGATGAGCCAAGGAGCCAACGACGTGAACCCGATCCCGCATCAACCGCCGCAAATGCTCCGCGCCAACGGCATCGAGCTTTGCTACGAAATTTTCGGCGCGCCGGATGCCGAACCGCTGGTGCTGATCATGGGACTGGGCGCCCAGATGATTCACTGGGACGACGATTTCTGCCGCCAGCTCGCGGCGCAAGGTTTTCGCGTCATCCGATTCGACAATCGCGACATCGGCAAATCGAGCAAGCTGAAGGGCGGCGGGAAAATCGGCGCGCTTGAATTTCTCAAGCTGCGGTTCCTGAAAATTCCGGTGGCCGCGCCTTACAAGCTGCGCGACATGGCGACCGATGTGGTCGGCATGCTCGATGCGCTGAATATCCGCTCGGCCCACATCGTCGGCGCGTCCATGGGCGGCATGATCGCGCAGGAACTCGCCATCGTCTTCCCGGAGCGGGTGCGCACGCTGACGTCGATTATGTCGTCGACCGGCAACCCCAAATTGCCGGGGCCGACGCGCGAAGCGGCGGCGCTGCTCTTGGCCGCACCGGTGACCGAGCGCGAGGCCTTCATCAAACGCTTTGAGCAAACCTGGAAACTGTTGCGCGTCGGCAGCTTCCCGCAGGATGAAGCGCTCGATCGCGACCGCGCCATCCGCACCTTCGAGCGCGGCCTCAATCCGGCCGGCGTCTCGCGGCAATTGCGCGCGATCCTCGCCTCGGGCAGCCGCAAGGATCGGCTCAAGGCGGTGAAAGCCCCCACCCTGGTGATCCACGGCAATGTCGATCCGCTGGTGCGCCCCGAGGGCGGGAAGGACACCGCCGCGTCCATTCCCGGCGCGAAGCTGGTGATGGTGGACGGCATGGGCCACGCCCTGCCGATCCCGCTCTGGCCGCAGATCATCGGCGCCATCGTCAGTCATGCGCAAGGGGCGAAAGCGACGCTGCATTAGCATTGCGGTTATTGCGCCTTTCCTTCTCCCCTTGCGGGAGAAGGTGGCGCGGACGTAGTCCGTGCCGGATGAGGGGTTGTAGTTGGCGGAGAGTCCGTTACCCCTCACCCGTCTTCGCTTCGCGAAGCCACCCTCTCCCGCAAGGGGAGAGGGAAAAGAGCCTATCCACCCGCCCATACGTCGAGCACGTAGCGGTTGCGGGTGCCGAGGTCGTCGATCCAGCGGGCGCTCGCGGCTTCATCGCTGCCGGTCTTCTCGCGATGGATTTTCATCAACGCCGCCTTGACGTCCGGCTCCATCTTGCCGCCGTCGCCGCAAACGTAAATGATCGCGCCCTGCTCGATCAGTTGCCAGACGCGATCCTTCTGCTGCGCGATCATGTGCTGCACGTAAGTCTTGTCCGCGCCCGCGCGCGAGAAGGCGACGTGCAACTCGGTGATGCCTTCGTCGGCAAAATCCTTCAACTCATCCGCATAGAGATAATCCTGCTCCGGATGACGGCAGCCGAAGAACAGCATCGACGGACCGAGCGTCGCACCCTGCGCCATCATCGCCGCGCGCTCCTGCAAGAAGCCGCGGAACGGCGCGAGCCCGGTGCCGGGGCCGATCATGATGATCGGCGTCATCGGGTTCTCGGGAAGCCGGAAACCCGCTTTGGTTTCGCGCACCGACGCATAGACGGTGTCGCCGGCGCGACGCCCGCCCATGTAATTCGAGCAGATGCCCTTGTAGGTGCCGCGGCCCGACGCCGCCGGCCCTTCGACCACGCCGATCGTGGCGCTGCAACGACTCGGCTCCGCGAGCGGCGACGACGAGATCGAATAGTAACGCGGCGCCAGCAGCGACAGCATTTCCAGATACGAGTGGAACGGCAAATCGCAGGCCGGGAACTCCTCCATCAGGTCGAACACCGATTTGCGCTTCGCCATCACCTCGCTGCGGTAGCGTTCCTGCGATTCCGCGTCGTCGCCGACGAGGCCGAGCAGCTTCGGCTTGGTCATCGGGCAGCGGGTATTCTCCGCCATGATCTGGATCTGCTTGCGGGTTGCGATCTGCTGTAACTCGACGAATTCGCCGAGCAACCGCCCGACCGAGATCGATTGCCCCACCGGCAGTTGCGCGCGCCGGCCTTCCGGCACCTGCAAGCGGATCTGGTCGGTCGGCAGAAAGCCGAAGCGGCGCGCGACGGAATCCACCAGCGCCGGATCGTTGCGCGGAATGACGCTGAGATGATCGCCGGCGCGATACGTCGTTCCCGGCGGCAATTCCACCTCGATGTGTCGCGTCGAACGCGTCGATGCATTCGGCCCCGACCTGTTCTGCAATTCGGTGTTGGACAGCACCTTCATCGCCACCGCGCCGCCGAGGCCGGCAATGGTATTCACCACCGTCGGCGCCACCGGCTCGACCTGATACAGCGGCGCGTCATCGGCGCTGCGGCTGAACTTCGCATCGACGCCGAGCGCCTTCATCGCCGTCGGGCTCATCTTGGCGAACCATGCTTCGAACTGGCCGTCGAGGTCCTCGCGCGCATTGCCCTCGCCGCGCTCATACACATTGGTCGCGCCGTGCGCCGCCAGTTGTTCGTCGATCAAGCGCGGCACTGACTGATAGGTCGCCGCCCAGTCGCTGTTGCCGCAGCCGAACACCGTGTACTTCACGCCGGCGAAGGCATCCTTCGGCAGGTCGCCTTGCAGCCATTTCACGAACTGCGTCGCGTTGTCCGGCGGCGCGCCGTTATAGGACGCGCAGAAGATCAGCACGCCGCCTTCCTTCGGCAGCTCCCCAACCGTCTCGTCGAGCGGCATGAGCTTGGTGGCGAAGCCGTTCAGTTCGGCGAGGTCGGCCACGCGCGTCGCCATGTCTTCGGCGGTGCCGAGGTTGGAGCCGTAGAGCACCAAAAGCGGCGTGTTGTGGCCGGGCTTCGCGCGCGGTTGCGTGCTGGGGGTCGCCGGATTCGCGACGGCAGCCGTCGCCGGTCCCTTGCTGGTGCGCTCGCTGTCGGGACGCGGACGCACCTTGATCTTGAAACCTTCCGGCTTCGTCGTCAGCGTCTCTTTCAAACGCAACTGATAACGGTTGTGATCGATCAGTTTGAAGCGCTGAAGAATCATGCCGAGCGCGAGCGCAGCCTCGTGCATGGCGAAGCCGCGCCCGATGCAGGCGCGCTGGCCATTGCCGAACGGCTTCCATGCATTGATGGGACGCTTCGCCTCGGCCTCGCGGCTGAAGTTTTCGGGATTGAAGACGTCCGGATTCGGTCCCCACACCGATGGATCGCGATGAAGCGCCATCGCCAGCACCGTGACGAAGGAACCCTTCTTCAGCGTGTATTTTCCGCCGATCACTTCGTCCTTGTAGGGCGTGACGGCGAACGCCGGCGCCGGCGGCCACAACCGCAGCGCCTCTTTCAGGATCTGCGTGATGTAAGTGAGCTGCGATACCTGCTGATAAGTCGGCCGCGCCTCGAGATCGGAGCCGAGGACGCGATCGACCTCTTCATAGGCCTTCTTCATCACGTCGGGATGCTTCAGCATCGCGTAGATAGAATAGGACAGCAGGCCGCTGGTGGTTTCATGGCCGGCGATCAGGAACGTATTGATCTGGTAGCGGATGTTGACGTCGTCAAGCTGCTCGCCGGTCACCTTGTCGACGCCGGTGAGCATGGCGTTGAGCATGTCCTTGTTGGTTTCGGTGTCGCCGCCGTCGCGCCGCGCCGCGATCACGTCGTCGACCATCTTGTTCATGAAGGCGACGTCGGAGACGAGATCGCTGTTGCGCTTCTTCATCCAGACTTTTTCGAGCGGCAGGCCGCGCGTCATCATGATGGTTTCGAGCGAGCGCACCAGCGCTTCGACGAAGGGATGGTAGTCGCGGCGATAGAACGAATTGAAGCGATAGTCGAAACCGCACAGCCCGATGGTGTCGAGCGTCAGCGCGGTCATGTCGTGGACGACGTCGATCTCCTCGTCGGCATTGAGCCGCTCCCACTTCTTCACGAGCTGCTCGGCGATATCGACCATGCTCGGATGGTAGGACACCATCGCGCGGTTGCCGAAGGGTTGCAGCAGAATGTTATGCGCCTTGCTCCAGTTCGGGTCCTTGGTGTCGGCGGTGAACAAGCCGTCGCCGCCGACCGCGCGCACCCGCCGCAGCGAGCCGCGCACCGATTTGTCGAAACGCTTCTCATCGCACAGTTCATCGACCAGATCGTGGCCGGAGACGACGATGAGTTGCGTCCCCATCATATCGAGCCAGTAGATCGGCCCGAGTTCCTTGGCGAGTTGCACCAGGTTCTGAACCGGCGCGCTCGAGTCGATCGACAGCATGTTGCCGACCACCGGCTTCATCGGCGGATGCGGAATCGGGTCCAGTGGATTTGTCGATGCCATTTGAAATCATCTCCTCGCTTGCGCCGTCATCCCGAGAAGCGCGCATTGAGCGCGCGTCTCGAAGGATGGCAGTTTACAATGTCATTCATGTCATCCTTCGAGGCTCGCCTATCGGCTCGCACCTCAGGATGACGATTAGCCAAACTTCCGCCGCCGCCACTCGATCAGCTTGTTGCTCAGCTCTTCCGGCTGCTCCTGCTGGGTCCAGTGACCGCTGTTGCGGATCAGATATTTTTCGAGATCGGGAATGATCTTTTCCATGCCGTCGGCAGCCGACGGCGGCAGCACTGCGTCGTCCTCCGCCATCACCATCAGCGACGGCACCCGCACGGTGTGATCGAGCGTCGCGGCGCGCTCCCAGTTGCGACTCATGTTGCGATACCAGTTGATGCCGCCGGTGAAACCGGTGCGGGTGAAGGTATCGACGAACACCTTCATCTCCTCGGGCGACAGGATCTTCTGGCGCGGATCGTGGCTGCCATTGTAGCCCTCGACCATCTGCGGAAACGCCATGTTCAGTTTCGTCGATGCGCCGACTCCCGCGGTCGCGGATTCCGCCGGCTTGTCGCCGCGCGGCTCTTTCCGGGGCATCGGTTTGCGCATGAAGAAATCGAACGTCTCGGCCACCTTGCTGCCAAAGATGCGATCCGGATGCCGCGCCGGGTCCTGAAACTGCACGATGTACATGCTGTCGCCGAACCGCTTGCGATACAGCGAGATCGGATCGGCCGGCGCGCGATCCGTGTGTGGCGTATTGACGCCGACGACGCCCGCGACGCGCGACGGATGCCGCAGCGGCATCTGCCACACCACGAACCCGCCCCAGTCGTGACCGACGAAAATCGCCTTGTCGATGTTCAGGTGATCGAGCAGCCCGACAAGATCGCCGGTGAGATGATCGAGATCATAGTCCTCGACCTTCTCAGGCCGATCGGTGGCGCCGTAGCCGCGCTGGTCCGGCGCGATGACGCGAATGCCCGCCTCGCTCAGCGCCTTGATCTGGTGCCGCCACGAGAACGCCATTTCCGGCCAGCCGTGACACAGCACCATTGGCGGCGCGTCCGACTTCGGACCCGCCTCGTAATAGCCCATGCGAATTCCGTTGACCTGCGCGAATTGCAGCGGCGGCATCTCGATCATCGACGGCTCCGTTCAGCTTGCGGCGCGGGGCGCATCGGGCGCCGATGCGTAGGCGGCTTCAAGCGCCGCCAGTTCCTCGGGAAGCATATCGGCCAGCACCTGCACGTGCGGGATTACGTTGGCGCCGGCGATGAAGCCGAAGTCGAGCAGATCGCGATAGCTCTGCACGGTAATGTTGAGCGCAACGCCATGCGCGGCGATCGACACCGGGAAGATATGCAGAAGCTCCGCGCCCACGGCGTACAGCGTCTGACGCGGTCCCGGCACGTTGGACACGGTGATGTTCACCGCCGGCGGCAACACGTCGGACAGGTTGGAGCGGCTGTAGAGCAGCGCCAGGATCTGCACCATGATCGGCGCGCCGAGCATCGAGATGTTGGAAATCTGCGGCATCAGCGCGCGCAGCGGATGCGACATTTCCTTCGATTTGGACGACTGCGCAATGATCGCCTCCAGCCGCGCCTTGGGATCGGCGATGTCGGTCGCGAGCGAGCAGATCATGCCGAACACCTGGTTGTTGGAGTCGGCATTGCCCTCCTCGCGCAACGAGATCGGCACGCCGGCGGTCAGCGACTTGTTCGGCAGCGCATTCTGGCTCAGCAGATAGCGTCGCACCACGCCGCTCGACAGCGCCAGCACCACATCGTTGAGCTTGCCGCCCGAGCGCTTCGCCAACGCCTTGGCCTGCGGCAGCGAGATCGAAACGGCGGCAAAGCTGCGCTCGGATGAAATCGACTTATTGAGGATCGTGGGGGGCGACGCCATGCTGGCGATACTGTCGCGCGAGTTGGGATCGGCAATCTTGGTCACGGTCTCCGAGAGGCTCTGCAACATCGTTGGAATACTGCCGGCAAATTTAACCGCGTTCTCAATCTGCAACATCGCGTTGTCGAACAGGATCGAGCCTAGATCGCTTTTGCCAGTGCGCGGCAGGTCGATTCCCTTCGACATGATCGAGCGGTCGAACGGCTGCCGCAGAAACTGTCGGTAGGAGTCGATGAAGTCCGATGCGATCTCGCGCGCCTCCGGCCCGCTGCTGCGACGGGCCGATGGCGGCGGAATTTCGTGCGGCACCGGCGAGATGTCATAGATCATGCTGGTCAGCGCCGCGCCGGCGCCGCCGTCGATGCAGGCATGGTGCATCTTGGAGTAGAGGCCGATCTCATTGTCCTTCATGCCTTCGAAGACATAGAACTCCCACAGCGGCCTCGCCCGGTTGAGCAGCTTGGCGTGCATCCAGCCGACGATACGCTCCAGCGTGGCGCGGTCATACGGCGCCGGCAGGCTGCCGCGAAAGATATGACGGTCGATGTCGAACTGATCGTCCTCGACCCAGCTCGGGTGATCGATATCGAGCGGCGCTTTTTCGAGACGCGACTTCAGGATCGGCGCGATATGCAGCCGCGATGCGATCATCGCCTTGAAGTCTTCAAAGAAATTGCCGTCGTAGTCTTCCGGCAGCCGGAAGATCGCGATGCTGCCGACATGCATCGGCATCTCGGGAGTTTCGAAATACAGAAACGATGCGTCCAGAGAGGACAGCTTCTTGGCGCCGCTCATGCGTCTTCCTCATGGTGGGGATATTCGGACGCCTTGGCAGCGTTCTGGTTCGATTGTGCCTTTTTCCGTCAGCCATTTGCAACGGCAATCGCTGCGAAGCCTCAGCCCCGAAACGACAGCCGCGCACGGCCCTCACCCGATACCACCCTGCACCGAGGCCGGCGCAGCGCGGCATCGCTGTGATCTCACTTCTTGGTGCGGCCGGTGCCGAGCCCCGCCATGTTGGCGAACATGTCCTGAATGCGCCCGGCCATCTTGGGGTCGAACATGAACCAGTTCTGCATGATGGCTTCCGGCGAGAACTGATCGATGGTGTTCGACATCCGCTCCTGCAACTTGTCCATCATCGCCGTCTGCATCGGCTGCACATCGGGCAGGCCCATGAATTCGCGCGCCTCCAGAGGGGTGCAATCGACCTCGATCGTGACTTTCATATCGTCGCTCCTCAATTCACCTGGATACCAATATCGCCACGCCACCCGCACCGATGCAAGCGGCACGGTGATCCGCCCGCGCGGCGGGCATGCTTATCTCATACGACCGTTAATTGAAACGCTCCGCGGCAAACGGCTTGGGGTCGGCATAAGGCGCCTCGCCCGTCATCATTTCGGCCAGCAGCCGCCCGGTTGCCGGGCCAAGCGTCAGGCCATGGTGATGATGGCCGAAATCGAACCACAGGCCGGGATGGCGCGGCGCTCGACCGATCACCGGCAGCATATCCGGCAAACACGGCCGCGCGCCCATCCATGGCTTCGGATCGACCGTCTCGCCAAGCGGGAACAGATCGCGCGCGAGCGGCAGCGCGCGAGCGAGTTGCAACGGCGTCGGCGGCACCTCGCGCCGGGCGAACTCCGCGCCGGTGGTGAGACGGATGCCGCGATTCATCGGCGCCAGCAGGAAGCCGCGGTCGGCATCGAGCACCGGATGATTGAGCACCGCGTTGCCGCGCGGCGTATAGTGGCGATGATAGCCGCGCTTGATGCCGAGCGGAATGTCGTAACCGAGCGGCCGGAATACCAGATCGGCCCATGGCCCCAACGCCACCACGGCTTCGCGCGCAGTCACCGCGTTGCCTTGCGCGTCGCGCACCCGCCAGCCCTGCCCGTTTTGTTCGAGCGTACGCGCGTCGCCTGCCAGAAACCGGCCGCCGTTGCGTACGAACAAGTCCGCATAGGTCTTGGCGAGCTTGCCGGGGTCCGGCACGAAACCCGGCGCGCCCCAATGGATCGCACCGGTGAAGGAGCCGGCGAGATGCGGCTCCCGCACCTCGATTGCGGCCGGATCGAGCACATCGGCGGTGATGCCGGCGAATTTCCGCGCGCGCTCCAGATCCGCCACGCCCTCGTCGAGCGACGCCTGCGAACGAAATAACTTGATCCAGCCGGTCCGACGCAGCAATTCCGGCGCGCCCGCTTCCTCGATCAGCGCCTCGTGCTCGACAAGGCTACGTTCGATCAGCGGCAGCGCCGCACGCGCGCTGTGCAACGCGCCCTCCGGCGTCGAGGCGCGAAAATAGCGCCACAGCCACGGCAGCACCACCGGCAAGGCGGAGAGGTGATAATAGGACTCGGTGGAGCGGTTCAGCGCGTAACGCAGGATATGCGTCAGGTCGCGCGGAAACATGTAGGGAAACACCGACGCGCGCTCGATCAGCCCGGCATTGCCGTAGCTGGTCTCCTCGCCGGCCACGCCATGTTTATCGATCAGAACGACGTCGCGCCCGCGCTTTTGCAGGTGCAACGCCGCCGAGACGCCGACCATGCCGGCGCCCAGCACCATCACATCCACGCGCTGTTCGGCCATAAATTACCTCGGTGCAAAAAACCTAAATTCCCGTCATTGCGAGCGAAGCGAAGCAATCCAGAAAGCAAAAAAGCAAGGACTGGATTGCTTCGTCGCTAACGCTCCTCGCAATGACTGGAGAACAGACTGTGATTCATTGAACGCATTCAGATCACGGTCTCGCGCATCACGCGGCGGCAATCGACCTCGAATTCGAGATCGATCACCGGCGGTCGCGCGAAATGCCACGTCATGCCGGAGCGCGCGGCGTTGGCGCGCACCAACTCGTCGGCGGCGACGGGATGGAAGTCGTGCACGGTATAGACCTGCGTGGCCGTAGTGTCGCTCCAGCTTCCGCCGAGATCGGCCACACGCCGCCCGATTTCGCCGACCACGAAGCGCACCTTTTCGCGCAGGCCGTCGGCGCTGAGATCGCGATAGCGCACGGTGCGCTCGGGATACGGCGCACTGCCGCCACGCGCTTCCGCACCGCCCGCGATCACAAAGGTCGGGCGCGCGTCGCTCACCGGTCGCGTGAAGGAGAACGCGTAGAACACCGGCTCGCTGGGCGGATCGATCTCTGGACAAACGTTGCTGCGCGCCACCGGATTGACGCTGTTGACGTTGCCGTCGAACAACCCCCACTCCGCCAGCGTCTTCACATAGTGCTCGTTGAAGGCACGAAACCCCGCCTCGCTGAACGCGCCCGGCGAACGCAATTCACAGGCACAGAACGACGTCAGCGACCGGTTCGCCGCGCGCATCGTCTCGGCCGCGCGCCGAAATCCTTCCGCGAGTGGCACCGGCCTGTCGAACCGCACCCGCTCAATCTCGTATCCCGGCTGCGCCGCGACGCCGCTGGAGAACTGAAAGACGGCGGGAAGGAAGCGATAGTTCCCGGCGGCGAAATCTTGAGCCATGCCTCACCTCGTTGGCATTGTTATGAAGTCGGCGACGATCTTAGAGCAGTTTCGTTTCGATGGAATCGGCAACTCGTCATGGCCGGGTTCGTCCCGGCCATCCACGCCTTACTTTTTGCAGTATTTTCAGGACGTGGATGCCCGGCACAAGGCCGGGCATGACGGATTGGATGTTTCCGTCAAAACGCAAATCACTTTAGCTTCGCGATTCAACATCTATCGCGCAAGCGACATTCGGTCGCGACGGTGTTTTTCCGTCATTGCGAGCGAAGCGAAGCAATCCTGTATGTTTGGTTGGCCCGTTTTTGAGCAACGGGTCGGCAGCCGCAGCGCGTAAGCAATCCTGGTCATGACCGGTATCTGGCGAGCGCGCGGCTGCTTGTGTCGTTGAGCC
>JBQCHY010000111.1:0-20212 GCA_051954235.1 Xanthobacteraceae bacterium | reverse complement strand
GCACCAGATCGAGCGTCTTGTGCAAGGTCATGCCGCCCTTCAGCGCACGCAAACCGGCGGCCTGAATCGCCGGGCCGTCGGCCATCGGATCGGTAAACGGCATGCCGATCTCGATGATCTCCGCGCCCGCTTGCGGCAGCGCCTTGATGATCGCGAGCGACGTCGCGGGATCGGGATCGCCCGCCATCAGGAACGTGACGAAAGCGGCGCGGCCTTGCTTCTTGAGCTCGGCCAGACGTGTGTCGATGCGGGTGGTCACTTTGCCTTCCTGCCCTTCAGAATGTCGCCGACTTGCGGCACGTCCTTGTCGCCGCGGCCGGACAGATTGACCACCATCAGGTGATCCCTCGCGCGCGTGGGTGCGAGGTCGATGACGCGGGCGATGGCATGCGCCGATTCCAGCGCCGGGATGATGCCTTCCAGCCGCGACAGCAATTGAAACGCGGCCAGCGCTTCCTCGTCGGTCGCGGAGATGTATTTGACGCGGCCGGTTTCGTGCAGCCACGAATGCTCCGGCCCGATGCCGGGATAATCGAGGCCCGCCGAGATCGAATGCGCGTCCTGGATTTGTCCGTCGGCATCCATCAGCAAGTAGGTGCGGTTGCCGTGCAGCACGCCAGGGCGTCCGCCGGTGAGCGACGCCGCGTGCAGCTTGTCGAGCCCGTGGCCCGCAGCCTCGACTCCGAAAATCTCGACGGACGGATCGTCGAGGAATGGATGAAATAGGCCCATCGCGTTAGAGCCGCCGCCGATGCAGGCGATGAGCGAATCCGGCAGCCGACCCTCGGCTTCCTGCATTTGCGCGCGCGTCTCGATCCCGATGATCGACTGAAAATCGCGCACCATCATCGGATAGGGGTGCGGCCCCGCCACCGTGCCGATGCAATAGAACGTGTCGTGGACGTTGGTGACCCAGTCGCGCAGCGCCTCGTTCATCGCGTCCTTGAGCGTGCGCGTGCCGGACTGCACCGGCACCACTTTCGCCCCTAACATTTCCATGCGGATGACGTTCGGCTCCTGCCGCGCCACGTCCACCGCGCCCATGTAGACCACGCAGTCGAGCCCGAAGCGCGCGCACAACGTTGCTGTTGCGACGCCGTGCTGGCCCGCGCCGGTTTCCGCGATGATGCGCTTCTTGCCCATGCGGCGCGCGACCATGATCTGGCCGAGCACATTGTTGACCTTGTGCGAGCCGGTGTGATTCAGCTCCTCGCGCTTCAGATAAATCTTCGCGCCGCCGAGATGTTCGGTGAGACGCTGCGCGAAATACAGCGGCGACGGCCTGCCGACATAGTCTTTCAGATAGCCGTTCATCTCGCGCTGAAACGCGGGATCGGCCTTGGCCTCGGCATAGGCTTTCTCGAGATCGAGGATCAGCGGCATTAGCGTTTCAGCGACGAAGCGTCCGCCGAACATGCCGAAGTGCCCGCGCTCGTCGGGGCCGGACCGGAAGGAATTAGGACGGGTCGAACTCATCAGCTCATCAACTCTCGTTCACGCAGTACCATTGGTCTTCTCCCTCTCCCCGCTTGCGGGAGAGGGTTGGGGTGAGAGGCTCTCTCGCCTCGATAAAATCCATCCGCCCCTCACCCGCCCGCGCTACGCGCAGGCGACCTCTCCCCTTGAACGGGGAGAGGTGAAGAAACGTCAGCCGCACGTGCGGCGCGAATAAAGGCGCGGATCATTTCGATGTCCTTGACGCCCGGCGCACTCTCGACGCCCGAGGACACGTCGACGCCGCCGGCGCGCGTGACGCGCACCGCTTCCGCCACGTTGTCGGCGTGAAGCCCGCCGGACACCATGAGCGGCACATCACACTTGAGGTTTTCCAGCAGCCGCCAGTCGAACGCGGCACCCAGCCCGCCCGGCCGCGTCGCGTCCTTCGGCGCGCGCGCGTCGAACAGAATGCGGTCGGCCACCGCCGCATAGCCGGGCAGCGGCGCGAGATCTGCCGCGGTCTCGACCGGGACTGCCTTCATCACCGGCAGGCCGAATTTCTGCTTGATGTCGCGGACGCGCGCGGTGGTTTCCTTGCCGTGCAATTGCAACAGGTCCGGCCGCAGCGCCTCGATTGAGTTGGCGAGCAACGCATCGTCGGCATCGACCGACAGCGCCACTTTCAGCGCGCGGCCCTTGGCCTGCCGCCCCAACCGTTCGGCGGTGCCGAGATCGATGTGACGCGGCGACGGCGGAAAGAACACGAAGCCCACCATGTCGGCGCTGGCTTCCAGCGCCGCCGCGAGCGTCTCGGGCGTCGACAGGCCGCAGATTTTGACGATCAGGGACATGGCTAGAACGTGTGGCTTTCGATTCAGGACTATTTTCGCAAGGCCAAGCGCCAATGCACCGGACCCGATGCTGCAGAGCCTTCCGCTTCGGCGGGTTCTACAACGTCGCGCCGTGCTTGTCGCGGGTGCCGAGACCGGTTCCGCTGAGATCCGGCAGCAAAACCGGGCTGCTCGGGGTCCGCTGCGGCTGGGTCGCGGCCTGCAACTGCGCTAGTTGGGCCCGCGCGTCCCGCGCCTCGGTCTCATACTGGCGGGCGGCGCGGCGCCAATGGCGCTGCCGCAGCCAGGTCGCGAAGCTCCCCGCCAGCACACCCAGGATCGCCACCACGATGATCACCATGAACAGCGGCAACGTCACGCTGACCGATGGATCGGTGGCGGTGAACGGATCGAACGACACCGTCACCAGCCGCCGGTTGGCGATGGCGAAAGCCAGGAAGATGACGCCGAGCGGAATCAGCACCAGCGCGGTGAAGAATTTGCGCATCGCTTCTCTCACAAGTGGCCGGCGCATCGGCTGTTACCATCGAAGCCGCCGCGACGATTGGACCATGCGGGCCGGTGAAAATCCAGCGCGCAATCCGTGGGGCACACTTCTTGAACGTGGTCGTCACACACGAAACGCAGGACGGCCAAATCGCCAAAGCATCAGGCGCTGGGCTGGGCGGTCTCAACGGCGGGCACGTCGCGGTTGAGCCGCTCGCGCATTTCCTTGCCGGTCTTGAAGAACGGCACGCTCTTCTGATCCACCGGCACATGCGCGCCGGTGCGCGGATTGCGGCCCGCGCGCGCCGGACGATGCTTCACCGAAAATGCGCCGAACCCGCGCAATTCGACACGATCGCCCCTTGCCAATGCAGCGACGATCTCGTCGAGAATGGCATTCACGATGTTCTCGACATCGCGCTGATACAGGTGGGGATTGTGCTCGGCGATGCGCTGAACGAGTTCGGATTTGATCATCGATATAGGGACCCGTGGCGTGCAGGCGACATTTCCTTGAAAAAGTCGCGGACTGTCAAGCGGCTAATTCGTCTCCGATCATCGCAAATCGTCTGATCGCAAGCAAGTTTCCGCATCGCGCATGCAGCATCGGCAGCGATATTCCCGCTGAAACGCGATTCAGACTATTCGACGCAGATGCAGCAGCGCCTTCAATTCGAGGTCGCGGGTTGCCACAGCGCGATCATACCATCGAGGGTGAGGCGATCTACCGCCTGCGCGACATTGGATTGTTCGAGCCGGCGCGCCATGCCCTCAAGACCGAGCGCGTGCAACGTCAGCGATGCAGCGGTGCGCAGGAATGTGAGGTCACCGAAACGCGGCGCCAGCTTGTAGTCGCGCACCGGCAGATCGGGCTTCACCTTCTTTTCCGCGACCAGCCACGCCACCGCGGTTTTCTCGTCACCAAGCTGATCGATCAGCTTGAGATCGACCGCCTGACGCCCGGTGAAAACGCGGCCATCCGCGACCTTGTCGAGTTGCGCCGCATCCATGCCGCGTCGGTTGCGTACCAGATCGCGAAACCATGCGTAGGAATCCTTCACCAGCGCGTCGAGCGCCGCGCGCGCCTCGGGGCTGGTGGGCTCATAGCCGCTCGGCGCGGCCTTCAACGGCGAGGATTTGACCGTTTCCACCTGCACGCCGACGGTCTTCAGCAACTCCGTAAAATTCGGATATTGAAACAACACGCCGATGGAGCCGACCAGCGAACTTTGCTGCGCCACGATATGATCGGACGCGAGCGCGGCAATATAGCCGCCCGACGCCGCCAAGCCTTCGACCACCACCACCAGCGGTTTCTTGGCCTTCAGCCGCACCAGCGAATCGTAAAGCTGCTCGGAGCCCGCCGTGGTTCCGCCCGGCGAATTGATATGCACGATGACGGCAGAGACGGAGGACTTCTCGAGCCGCTCCAGCGCCTCGACGCGCGCCTGATCACTGCGGATAAGGCCCTCGATATTGATCCGCGCGATCGATCCCGAGCGCGACAGCGCCGAACGCGTCGACGGCGCGGCCATCAGTCCGACGCCGACGATGGCGGCGACCGCGACCGCAACGGCGGTGACGCGCCAGAACGTCAGCTTGCGGCGAATGCGGCGGCGATCGAGGATCGCATCGGAATCGAGCGACATGGCAGGCTCCTGAGCGGTTGACTGCACGATTTCAGTGCAAGCCGCGCGGTTGTGTCTGGAGACACTTCCGTTCCGACGGAACGGGGCTCCAGATTCTAGCTTTGACGCGTTTTCTGTACGCGAACCGGTATCCACTTCGCTCGAAAACGCTTCGAGCGGCATTGAGATGTCGTCACTGCAATACATCAATTGCGCGGCAATTTGAAGAAAGCGGGTCTTCACCCTCTCCCCTTGCGGGAGAGGTGGTTTCGAACGCAGTGAGAAACCGGGTGAGGGGTTTGGTTCTCGATAGGCTGCAACCCCTCACCCGCCTCAAATTCGCTTCGCTCATTTTCGCCACCCTCTCCCACAAGGGGAGAGGGAAAATAAGCAAAACAAAAAGGCCCCGGTTCGCACCGGGGCCTCGATGTCTTGCGCGAGGCGACGAAAGCCGCCTCGCAACTGTTGTCGACTTACTTGCCGTCGCGCTGCTGCTTGAGCGCCGTGCCGAGAATGTCGCCCAGCGTTGCGCCCGAATCGGACGAGCCGTACTGCGCGATGGCTTCCTTCTCTTCCGCCACTTCCAGCGCCTTGATCGACACCTGGACCTTGCGGGCCTTCTTGTCGAACTGGATGACGCGGGCATCGACCTTCTCGCCGACGGCGAAGCGTTCAGAACGCTGGTCGTTGCGATCGCGCGCCAGTTCGGAGCGCTTGATGAAGGTCTGGAAGTCGGTGCCGACGATCTGCACGTCGATGCCGCCATCCTTGACGTCGAGCACTTCGCAGGTCACGACAGCGCCCTTCTTGACATCGCCCGGCTCGGCGAAGGGGTCGCCTTCGAGCTGCTTGATGCCCAGCGAGATACGCTCCTTCTCGACATCGACATCAAGGACGATGGCCTTGACCATGTCGCCCTTCTTGAAGTTGTCGATGACCTGCTCGCCCGGCAGCTTCCAGTCGAGGTCGGACAGATGCACCATGCCGTCCACGTCGCCTTCGAGGCCGAGGAACAGACCGAACTCGGTCTTGTTCTTGACTTCGCCTTCGACGGTGGAGCCAACCGGGAACTTCTCGACGAAGACTTCCCACGGATTGCGCATGGTCTGCTTGAGACCCAGCGAAATCCGGCGCTTGACGGAATCGACTTCCAGCACCTGCACTTCGACTTCCTGCGAGGTCGAAACGATCTTGCCGGGGTGCATGTTCTTCTTGGTCCACGACATCTCCGAGACGTGGATCAGGCCTTCGATGCCCGGCTCCAGCTCGACGAACGCGCCGTAGTCGGTGATGTTGGTGACGCGGCCGGTGAAGCGCGCATTGAGCGGATACTTGGCCTCGATGCCCTGCCACGGATCGTCCAGCAACTGCTTCATGCCGAGCGAGATGCGGTGCGTCTCGTGGTTGATCTTGATGATCTTGACCTTCACCGTCTGGCCGATGGAGAGCACCTCGGTCGGATGGTTGACGCGACGCCACGCAATATCGGTGACGTGCAGCAGGCCGTCGATGCCGCCGAGGTCAACGAACGCACCGTAATCGGTGATGTTCTTGACGACACCGTCGATCACCTGACCCTCTTCGAGGTTCTGCACCAGCTCCTGGCGCTGCTCGGCGCGGGTCTCTTCGAGAACCGTGCGACGCGACACGACGATGTTGCCGCGGCGGCGATCCATCTTGAGAATCTGGAACGGCTGGGTGTTGTTCATCAGCGGGCCAACGTCGCGGATCGGGCGGATGTCCACCTGCGAACGCGGCAGGAAGGCTACCGCGCCATCGAGATCGACGGTGAAGCCACCCTTGACCTGATTGAAGATGACGCCGTGCACCTTCTCGTTGGCGTTGAACGCCTTCTCGAGCTTGCCCCAGCTTTCCTCGCGGCGCGCCTTGTCGCGCGACAGCACGGCTTCGCCGAGCGCGTTCTCGATGCGGTCGAGGAACACCTCGACTTCGTCGCCGACCTTCAGGGTATTCTCACGGCCCGGGCCGGCGAATTCGCGCAGCGCCACGCGGCCTTCGGTCTTCAGGCCGACGTCGATGACGGCCATGTCCTTCTCGATCGCAACAACCTTGCCCTTGATGACCGAGCTTTCCTGCAGATTGCCGCCGGCGAAGGACTCGTCGAGCATCGCAGCGAAATCGTCGCGGGACGGATTGTAAGTATCAGTCGAAGCCATTTGTTCTCCAGTGCGGGATGTGCCGGCCGTTCGGGTTGAAGGGCGTATCGCGCGTGAAGGGCCAAAGGTCCGCTACCTTTGACGTCCGCGCCGCCACTCCGCGATGGGAAATAGCGATCACGGGCCGGCCTGTGCCTGCACGATCGATACGTGTCGATGCAAATTCTGATGACGCCTTTGATCCCGCAAAAAGCGGGAAAGCAGGCGCGTCGCTTCACCGGAAATCTAAGGTGGACCGAACAGGATCGCCAGCGCGATCCTCACGTCGATTCCTAGAGCCATCGGTTGCAAGGCCGAGCGGGGCGATCCTCCAAAACGGCAGGGGTTCAAACCCGCTGCCGGCCCGCTCGGACAGCCTCGACAATCGCGATGGCAGCCCGGACGCCGCCCTCTATATCCAAATGCGAATTGTCCAGCAAGTGCGCATCCGGGGCAGGTTTCAGCGGGGCTACGGCGCGGTTCTTGTCACGGTCGTCGCGCTTGAGGATGTCGGCCAGCACCAGCGCCTCGTCGGCCGCCTCGCCGCGCGCTTTCGCCTCCAGCGTGCGGCGGCGAGCCCGGATCTCGGGCGCCGCGACCACGAAGATCTTCACATCGGCGTCCGGGCAGATCACGGTGCCGATATCGCGGCCGTCGAGCACCGCACCGGGCGGTTCCGCCGCGAACTGGCGCTGGAACGTCACCAGCGCCTCGCGCACCTTTGGGTAGGCCGACACCACCGAGGCGGCGTCGCCCACGGCCTGCGTCTTCAGCACCGGATCGCCGAATTTTTCCGGATCGAGTTCCATCGCGGCGGCGACGGCGGCGGCCTCATCGGCGAGGTCGATGCGCGCGTCGAGCAGCGCCTTGGCGACGGCGCGGTAGATCACGCCGGTATCGAGGTGCCGGAAATGGTAATGCGCGGCGAGCCGCTTGCCGAGGGTGCCTTTGCCCGAGGCGGCCGGGCCGTCAATGGCGATGATCATGCGAAATCCGCTCCCAGCCGCTGCATCATCGGGATGAAATCCGGGAAGCTCGTGGCGATGAAGGCGGTGTCGTCGACGCTCACCGGCGCGTCGGAGGCGCAGCCCATTACCAGCGCCGACATCGCGATGCGGTGATCCATGTGGGTGGCGACCATGCCGCCGCCCGGCACATGGCCACGCCCCTCGACGATCATGTCGTCGCCCTCGATCTCGACCTTGACGCCGTTGACCCGCAGCATCGCGGCGGTGGCTTCCAGCCGGTCGGATTCCTTGACCCGCAGTTCGTGCAGGCCGCGCATGACCGTGGTGCCCTCGGCGAAGGCCGCTGCCACCGCCAGCACCAGATATTCGTCGATCATCGACGGCGCGCGCGCCGGCGGCACCTCGACACCGCGCAGTTTTGACGCCCGCACCCGCAATTGCGCCATCGGCTCGCCGGTGTCGCCCCGCGCGTGGATTTCCTCGATGGATGCGCCCATTTCGCGCAGCGTGGTGAAAAGGCCGGTGCGCAGCGGATTGGTCATCACGTCGTCGAAGGTCACGTCCGACCCCGACACGATCAGCGCCGCCACGATCGGAAACGCCGCGGACGACGGATCGGCCGGCACCGCCACCGGCGCGCCGTGCAATTCCGGCTGCCCGGTCAGGGAAATTTTCCGCCCATCCACGCCTTCGGGAACCGAAACGATCTCAGCGCCAAAGTGCTTGAGCATCAATTCGGTATGGTCTCGGCTGGCGGCGGGCTCGATCACCGTGGTGACGCCCGGCGCGGCGAGGCCCGCGAGCAACACCGCCGACTTGATCTGGGCCGAGGCCACCGGCGAGCGGTACTCGATCGGCAGCGGATCGCGCGCGCCCTGAAGCGTCAGCGGCAATCGGCCACCCTCGCTCTGTGCGGTCACCTTTGCCCCCATCAGGGCCAGCGGATCGACGATCCGGCGCATCGGCCGCGAGCGCAGCGAGGCGTCGCCGTCGAAGGTCGCCGAGATCGGGCAACCTGCAACCGCACCCATCACCAGCCGGCAACCGGTGCCGGAATTCCCGAAATCGAGCGGCGCCTTCGGCTGCGCGAATCCCGCCACGCCGACGCCATGGACCGACCAGACCCCGCTGCTGTCGCGCGCGACCTGCGCGCCGAGCGCCCGCATCGCCTTGGCGGTGTTGAGCACGTCCTCGCTCTCCAGCAACCCCTGGATGCGGGTTTCCCCCACCGCCAGCGCGCCCAGAATCAGGGCGCGGTGCGAGATCGACTTGTCGCCGGGCACCCGAATCCGTCCGGACAATGGCGAACTTCGGCTGGCCTTGAGTGGCGAGAGCTGGCTGGAATGGGTCACGATCGCAATCCTTTACACGGCCGGGCTGGTAACATACCCGACCCGCCGCGTCACGCCGCCGCCGGGGCAAAACCGGATCGTGCGCGCAAGGCTCGTGTCAAGGCTATTGACAGCGCCGTGACAACTAGCCAAGTGATGCACCGCTTTCAGAAATCCCCAGGATTGACACGTGGCCAAATCCGAGCTCGGAACCAAACGCATTTGCCCGACCACGGGTAAGAAGTTCTACGATCTGAACAAGAATCCGGTGATTTCGCCTTATACCGGCGAAGTCGTACCGATCGCTCCGGTGGCTCCGCCGCGTGGCCGCGCTGAAGCGCGCAACGCCAACGAGGACGCGCCGGAAATGGCCGAGAGCGAGGACATGGTCTCGCTGGAGGAGGCCGACGCCGAGGAAAACACCGGCAAGGTCAAGGCCGTGACGCCGGAATCGGAAGACGATATCGAGGTCGACGACACACTCGATGGCGATGACGACGACGATTCGACCTTCATCGCCGACGAGGAAGAAGGCGATGAGGACGTTACCGACATCATCGGCGACGTCTCCGACGACGAAGAGAGTTGATCCTGTAAAAGGGACTTGAGATCGGCCCTGATCTGTGGTCAGGGTTGCGCCGCCGCGCCGGACGATGAATCACCCAGATCATCCGAGGCGCGCGCGATACGGTTAAGGGGCCATAGCTCAGCTGGGAGAGCGCTTGCATGGCATGCAAGAGGTCGGCGGTTCGATCCCGCCTGGCTCCACCACGCTTCGCCTTCGGCTACGCGTGGCGCAGCCACATAGCCGAAGGCGAAGCGTGCCCGGCATAGCCCGAAGGGCGACGACGGGCTTCATCCTTGGTCTAAAACTTCAAAGTATTTCCCACTTACACCTCTGCGGCTACGCGTGGCGCAGCCGCGTCTAGCCACAGGCGAAGCGTGTGCGGCATAGCCCGAAAGGCGACGACGGGTTCTATCCTCATCTATGTGACATTCTCAGCCACTGATGCGAATATCTGCGCCCGATCAACCTGTGCACTCCGCAGCCGAGGGCGAAGCGTGCAATGTGGTATGTCTACATCATTCGCAGTCGGAGCACGTCAGCCCAAGAATATTCCGGTGCAACCTCTGACTTGAAGCAACGTCTGGCGGACCACAACGCGGGAAAATCCACGCACACCGCGAAATTTAGACCGTGGGAGCTGGCTTGGTACTGCGCTTTCCCGGACAAGCATCAAGCCCTCGACTTCGAAAAATACCTGAAGTCTCATTCCGGTCGGGCATTCGCCAAGAAGCGCCTGTTATGCTTTAGTTCGCCTGCATTATTTGAAAGCCTCACAAGAAACGCCTCATGACAACTGAAACGCCTTCCCTCCCCGGTCAGGAAGCCATTGCCGGACTGCGCGTGGTCGATCTCTCCCGCGTGCTCGGCGGCCCTTATTGCACGCAGATCCTCGCCGATCATGGCGCGGAGGTCGTCAAGGTGGAGCCGCCAGCCGGCGACGAGACCCGCGACTGGGGCCCTCCGTTCCATGAGGACGACGCGGCCTATTTCATCGGCACCAACCGCAACAAGCGCGCGATCGGCCTCGACCTCGCCTCCGAAGGCGGCCGTGCGGTGCTGATGAAAATGCTCGAGACCGCCGACGTGCTGATCGAGAACTTCAAGCCCGGCACGCTCGACAAGTGGGGCATCGGCAAGGATCTGCTGCGCGAAAAATTTCCGCGGCTGATCCATTGCCGCATCTCCGGCTTCGGCGCCGACGGCCCGCACGGCGGCCATCCCGGCTACGACGCCATCATCCAGTCGATGACCGGCATGATGGCGGCGACCGGTTCGCCGCAAAGCGGCCCGACCCGGATCGGCGTGGCGCTGGTGGACATCACCACCGGCCTCTACGCGACAGTCGGCATCCTGATGGCGCTGGCCGAGCGCGAAAAATCGGGCAAGGGCCAGTTCCTTGAAACCACGCTGTTCGAGACCGGCCTCGCCATCATGCATCCGCATACGGCGAACTTCTTCTTCACCGGCAAGCCGCCGGCGCTGACCGGCAACGAGCACCCGAACCTCGTGCCCTACTCGGTGTTTCCGGCGCGCGACGGCAACATCTTCATGGGTGTCGGCAACGACGGCACCTTCCGCAAGCTGTGCCGCGAACTCGGCCGGCCGGAACTGGGCACCGACCCGCGTTTCGCCCGCAACCGCGACCGCGTCGCCAATCGCGAGGCGTTACGCGCCGAGCTGGTCGATATCCTCAAGGATCACGACAGCGAGCCGCTGTGCCGCCGTCTGCTCGCGGCCGGCTTGCCCGCCGGTCCGGTGCAGTCGATCGACAAGGCGCTCACCAGCGAGCACGTCAAGCATCGCGGCGATATCATCGAGAAGGAT
The DNA here is from genome assembly GCA_051954235.1 of Xanthobacteraceae bacterium. Taxonomy (GTDB): domain Bacteria; phylum Pseudomonadota; class Alphaproteobacteria; order Rhizobiales; family Xanthobacteraceae; genus 62-47. Next base: position 8,963 of record JBQCHY010000111.1, on the reverse strand, counting down.
TGGTACAAGGGCGTCGCCTCGCCGATCCGCTTCGAACGCACCAAGGCCAGCCTGCGCCACGTGCCGCCGAAATTCAGCCAGCACACCGAAACCGTGTTGGAAGAATACGGCTATTCCAAACAACAGATCGCGGATCTGGTGGCGGAAGGCGTGGTCTGCGGCAAGGAACGACGGCGGTAGCGCGTGCTCGGCGCGGCGTCATCCTGAGAGCTGGGCCGGAAATTCGTTTTGCACACAGAATGGCAGCCTGAAAATTGTCGTCCCCGCGCAGGCGGGGACCCATACGCCGCAGCAGTTCGGCTCAATCCATCAGGGCGAAATCGTGCAAAATGGCGAGCGCCAGGGGTTCTGGGTCTCGCCTACGCGAGGACGACGCCGAGATTGTTTGATCCTGCGTGCTCCATTTCGAGCCCGGCTTTGAGGGAGACGGCTTCCGCCACGACATCGGATAAGTTCTGCGGGGGAAGATGTTTTTCGCTTTCCATGAGGCGACCTTCCCCCTTACCATCCGATCGCTGGGATGGTCACTCGCACGTCATCCGGCGCTGTTATCGCGCGAAACGAAGATGACGGCTTAACCTGGAGGAACACGATGCCGATTCGACGACTTGCCGCCGCAACCGCCGCCGCCGCGCTGGCTTTGACCTCGGCGCTGACCAGCCCCGCTTTCGCGGTGACCGAAATCCAGTGGTGGCACGCCATGACCGGCGGCAACAACGATGTTATCGTCAAGCTCGCCAACGACTTCAACACCTCGCAGAGCGACTACAAGGTGGTGCCGACCTACAAGGGCGGCTACGCCGACACCATGAACGCCGGCATCGCCGCGTTCCGCGCCGGCAACGCGCCTGCCATCATGCAGGTGTTCGAAGTCGGCACCGCCACCATGATGGCCGCCAAGGGCGCGGTGAAGCCGGTCTATCAACTGATGAAGGAAACCGGCGAGACCTTCGATCCGAACGCTTATCTCCCTGCGATCACCGGCTACTACTCGACCTCGAAGGGCGAGATGCTGTCGTTCCCCTTCAACTCGTCGTCGACGGTGATGTGGGTCAATCTCGACGCGCTGAAGAAAGCCAACATCGCGGAGATTCCGAAGACCTGGCCCGAGGTGTTCGAGGACGCCAAGAAACTAAAAGCGGCCGGCTACGCCACCTGCGGCTTCTCCAACGCCTGGGTGACCTGGGTCAACCTCGAACAGTTGTCGGCCTGGCACAATGTGCCGCTGTCTACGAAAGCCAACGGCCTCGACGGCTTCGACACCGTGCTGGAATTTAACGGCCCGTTGCAGGTGAAACACCTCGAGAAGCTGATCGAGTTGCAGAAGGACAAGACCTACGATTATTCCGGCCGCACCAATGCCGGCGAGGGCCGCTTCACCTCCGGCGAATGTCCGATCTTTCTGACCTCGTCGGGCTTCTTCGGCAACGTCAAGTCGCAGGCCAAGTTCAACTGGACCAACGCGCCGATGCCGTACTACCCGGACATCAAGGACGCGCCGCAGAATTCGATCATCGGCGGCGCCTCGCTGTGGGTGATGGGCGGCAAATCGGCGGACGAATACAAGGGCGTCGCGAAATTCCTCGCCTTCCTCTCCGACACCGACCGCCAGGTCTACATCCACAAGGCGTCCGGCTATCTGCCGATCACCAAGGCGGCATATGAGAAGGCCAAGGCCGAGGGTTACTACAAGGAGCACCCCTACCTCGAAACCCCGCTCAAGGAGCTGACCAACAAGCCGCCGACCGAAAACTCGCGCGGCCTGCGGCTCGGCAATATGGTGCAGCTTCGCGATGTCTGGGCCGAGGAAATCGAGCAGGCGCTGGCCGGAAAGAAGACCGCGAAGGAAGCGCTCGACGCGGCGGTTTCACGCGGCAACACCATGCTGCGCCAGTTCGAACGGACCGTGGCGAAGTAGGCTTCGACGCTGAGAGCCATGGACGCTTTTCGATTGCCGTTCGCAAAGGCCGCTCATGCTCCCCTCCCCCCGCCCTTGCGGCGGGGAGGGGTCGGGGGTGGGGGGACGCCGCACATGCCGCGCTCAATTGATCGCCGCGTTCCACGCGCGCGAAGCTTTCGAAAAAATCCCACCGACGCCGAACGTAAGCTGTGGCAACACCTTCGCCATCTGCCGCCTTGCGCCGCACACTTTCGCCGGCAGGCGACGATCGGTCCTTACTTCGCGGACTTCGCCTGCCACAGCAATCGAATCGTTGTCGAGATCGATGGCGGCCAGCATGCGGACAACGCGAACGATTCTGTACGAACGAGCTATCTCAACGCGCAAGGATATCGCGTTCTCCGATTCTGGAATAACGATGTGTTTGGGAATATCGATGGTGTGATGGAAACCATCATCGGCGCTCTTCGTGTGGCGCCCCCCACCCCCGACCCCTCCCCGCCGCAAGGGCGGGGGGAGGGGAGCAGCGACGACGCGGGGCGATAGCCGATGCAAAAGCAATCCGTCTTCACCTCCCGCTGGTTGCCGTGGCTGTTGATCGCGCCGCAGATGATCGTCGTGCTGGTGTTCTTCTACTGGCCGGCGGCACAGGCGGTGCGGCAGTCGTTTTTGCTGCAAGATGCGTTCGGCCTCTCGACCGTGTTCGTCTGGCTCGAGAACTACAAGGAACTGCTGGCGGATCCCGATTACTTCGCCTCGGTGGTGCGCACCTTCGTGTTCGCCGCCGCGATCGCGCTGTCGTCGCTGTCGCTGGCATTGCTGCTGGCGGTGATGGCCGACAAGCCGCTGCGCGGCGTCAGCGTCTATCGCACGCTGTTGATTTGGCCCTATGCGGTGGCGCCGCCGGTGGTCGGCGTGTTGTGGATCTTCATGCTCAATCCATCGCTGGGCATTCTGGCGCATGGCTTGCGCGCGATGGGCGTCGACTGGAATCCGCTGCTCGACGGCAATCAGGCAGCGCTGCTGATCATCCTCGCGTCCGCATGGAAGCAGATTTCCTACAACTTCCTGTTCTTCCTCGCCGGCCTGCAAAGCATTCCGAAAAGCGTGCATGAAGCCGCCGCCATCGACGGCGCGCGGCCGGTGCGACGGTTCTGGACCATCACCTTCCCGTTGCTGACGCCGACGATCTTCTTCCTGATCGTCATCAATGTCGTCTACGCCTTCTTCGACACTTTCGGCATCATCGACACCATGACCCGCGGCGGCCCGGCGAAAGCCACTGAAACGCTGGTCTACAAGGTCTATTCCGACGGCCTGCTCGGCGGCAACCTCGGCTCCTCGGCGGCGCAGTCGGTAATCCTGATGGGCATCGTCATCGCGCTCACCGCGATCCAGTTCCGCTTCGTCGAACGCAAGGTGACGTACTGATGCGGTGCCAACGGGTTTGCAAACGGGCTTACGTCTCGCTTCCCTCTCCCCTTGTGGGAGAGGGTGGACGCCGAAGGCGGCCGGGTGAGGGGGGGAGCGTATCGTCCGTGGACGCCCCCTCATCCGCCGCGCGTTGCGCGGCACCTTCTCCCACAAGGGGAGAAGGAAAAAGCGGAGCGCGTCGTTAGATGGTCGAGAACGAGGGCCTCCGGCGTTACGTCGCGCACGCGATCCTGTGGATCGGCATCGCCATCGTGGCGTTTCCGGTCTATCTCGCCTTTGTTGCCTCGACGCAGGACAACGCCGTGATCGCCAACGGCCAGATGTCGCTGTGGCCCGGCGGACACTTCATCGAGACCTACTATAAGACGCTGTTCGTCGGCTCGTCCGGCACCACGCGCGAGCCGGTCGGCATGATGCTGCTCAACTCGCTGATCATGGCGCTGTCGATCGCGCTCGGCAAAATCTTCATCTCGATCCTGTCCGCCTACGCCATCGTGTTTTTCCGCTTTCCGTTCCGCATGACGGTGTTCTGGATCATCTTCATCACCCTGATGTTGCCGGTCGAAGTGCGCATCTATCCGACCTACAAGATCGCCGCCGACCTCAACCTGCTCGACAGCTACTCGGGCCTCGCGCTGCCGCTGATCGCCTCCGCCACCGCGACGCTGCTGTTCCGGCAGTTCTTCATGACGGTGCCGGACGAACTGATGGAAGCCTCGCGCATCGACGGCGCCGGTCCGTTCCGCTTCTTCAAGGATACGCTGCTGCCGCTGTCGCGCACCAACATGGCGGCGCTGTTCGTGATCCTGTTCATCTACGGCTGGAATCAGTATCTGTGGCCGCTGTTGATCACCACGCGCGACGACATGCAGACGATCCAGGTCGGCATCCGCAAGATGATCGTCACCTCGGATGCACTCACCGAATGGCCGGTGGTGATGGCGACCTCAATTCTCGCGATGCTGCCGCCGGTACTGGTGGTGATCGTGATGCAGAAACTGTTCGTGCGCGGACTGGTGGAGACGGAGAAGTGAATTCACATGGCTAACGTCGTTCTCCGCAACGTCCGCAAGACCTATCCCGGTGGCGTCGATGCCATCAAGGGCGTCGACTTCGAGGTCGGCGACGGACAGTTCTGCGTGCTGGTCGGCCCTTCCGGCTGCGGCAAGTCCACGTTGCTGCGCATGGTCGCCGGACTTGAAACCATCACCTCCGGCGAGATCGACATCGGCGGCCGCGTCGTCAACCAGATCGAGCCGGCGGATCGCGACATCGCGATGGTGTTTCAGAACTACGCGCTCTATCCGCACATGAGCGTCTACAACAACATGGCTTACGGCCTGCGCAATCGCGGCATGGCCAAGCCTGAGATCGACAAGCGCGTGCGCGAAGCCGCGCAGATCCTCGAGATCGGCCCGATGCTCGATCGCAAGCCGAAGCAACTCTCCGGCGGCCAGCGCCAGCGCGTCGCCATGGGCCGCGCCATCGTGCGCCAGCCGAAAGTGTTTCTGTTCGACGAGCCGCTGTCGAACCTCGATGCCAAACTGCGCATCGCGATGCGGGTCGAAATCCGCAAGCTGCAACGCCGGCTCAACACCACCTCGATCTATGTCACCCACGACCAGCTCGAGGCGATGACGCTGGCCGACATTCTCGTGGTGATGAACGGCGGCGTAGTGGAGCAGATCGGCAACCCGCTCGACATCTACCAGAAGCCCGCCACCACCTTCGTCGCCTCCTTCATCGGCGCGCCGCCGATGAACCTGACGCCGTTCAAGCCGGGCGATGCGAGCGTCGCGATTCCCGGCAATGCCGGCGGCATTCTCGGCGTCCGCCCGGAGGACCTGACCCTGACCACCGGAACCGCGCCGGACGGCGGCGTGCGTTACGACCTGACCGTCGAGGCTATCGAGCGGGTTGGCGCCGAAACCTTCGTCTACGGCTCGCGCAATGGCGCCAAGGAGGCGGCCGCGGTCAGCGCCAAACCGGGGGAACTGCCGCCGGGCGAGATTATCGTCCGGCTTCCCGGCCAGGCTGCGCCCTCCATCGGCGAACGGATCGTCGCCGTCGCTCCCCGCGACAAGCTGCATGTCTTCGGCGCAGACGGCCGCGGGCGGATCGAACTCTAGAATCTGTCAGCATCGCCTCGGACGCTGCTTCACCTCTCCCCCATAGCCCGTCGAAGACGGGCGTAAACGCCCTTTCGGGGGAGAGGTCGGAGCCGCAGGCTCCGGGTGAAGGGGGGATCGATCGCTATTGAAGCTGTAACCCCTCACCCCAACCCTCTCCCAATGGGAGAGGGAGCGAGCACCGTTTCGTGGCAGGTGTTTCCATCAGAATCGAAAATGCTCTAGTCTTTACAACATCTTAGGGGCGATTCGCGGACCGCTTGAACGGCCCCCGAATATGCCCATATTGTGGAGTGACCGAGGGGCAGATCGCCGATCGGTCAACCGGGCGCCGCAAGGGCCCAATCTTCAAAGTCGCTTCGAGAGGACTTTGCAATGTCTCGTGTTCCATCGTTGTCTAGTCCGTTCCTTTTGGGATTCGACGAGATCGAGCGTGCGCTCGACCGCGTCGTGAAAGGCGCCGACGGCTACCCTCCGTACAACATCGAGCGGTGCGACCGTAGCAACGGTCAACCCGAACGCCTGCGCATCACGCTGGCGGTGGCGGGCTTCACCCGCGACCAACTCGATGTAACCATGGAGGAAAATCAACTCGTCATCCGCGGCCGCCAGCAGGACGACAAGACCCGGCAATACATCCATCGCGGCATCGCCGCGCGCCACTTCCAGCGCACTTTCGTGCTGGCGGAGGGGATGCTGGTGCTGGGTGCGGACCTGAAGAACGGGCTGTTGTCGATCGACCTATCCAGGCCGGAACCTGAACGGGTCGTTAAGACAATCGCTATCAATGAGCACGAATAATACGAACCAGGAGCGGACTCGACCGCTTGTAACTGTAGAGGAGTCGAGACCATGACCGAACCGAACAACGTTTTCACCCCGAATGCCGTGACGCCGGAAGCGCTCGCCTCGCTGGGCGGCGGCCACATCGCCTACGTCAAGGAGATCAAGTCCGAGGACGTGCATGGGCTGTTCCCGCAGGCGCCGGAACTCGCGCCGGGCACCAAGCTGTTCGCGCTGCACGCCGCCGACGGCACGCCGATGATGCTGACCGACAGCCGCGAGGCGGCGATCGCCAGCGCCTGGAACAACGAGTTGCAGGCCGTCAGCGTCCACTGACGCGAATTCGCCGGCACGCGGCGACCTGACGGCCCGCGCACCAAGCGGGCCGGGAGGGATGGTTTTAAAGCGGCGGCGCACCCTGCGCCGCCGTTTTTGTTTTTGGGGCTGTCAGTTTTTATCTCTGCCGACCTCCGCCTCCGTCATGGCCGGGCTTGTTCCGGCCATCCACGCCTTCCTTGTTGCCGCTCATTCGTAAGAACGTGGATGCCCGGGACAAGCCCGGGCATGACGGAAACGGCGCATGGCATCCATGCGCGGCGATTTTTCGCGAGGCCCGGTTTGACCCGCCGCCGGGCGAGAGTATGGTCGCCTCGCCGCCATCGGCGGAATTTTATTGCCAACACGCCAAACCCGTCGTTCGAGGATTTCATCATGCCAGCCTATCGCTCCCGCACCTCCACCCATGGCCGCAACATGGCCGGCGCGCGCGGGCTGTGGCGGGCCACCGGCATGAAGAACGAGGACTTCGGCAAGCCGATCATCGCGGTGGTGAACTCCTTCACCCAGTTCGTGCCGGGCCATGTTCACCTGAAGGACCTCGGCCAGCTCGTCGCGCGCGAGATCGAGAAGGCCGGCGGCGTCGCCAAGGAGTTCAACACCATCGCGGTCGATGACGGCATCGCCATGGGCCACGACGGCATGCTCTACAGCCTGCCTTCGCGCGAGATCATCGCCGACAGCGTCGAATACATGGTCAACGCGCATTGCGCCGACGCCATGGTGTGCATCTCCAATTGCGACAAGATCACCCCCGGCATGCTGATGGCAGCGCTGCGCCTCAACATTCCCGTGGTGTTCGTCTCCGGCGGACCGATGGAATCCGGCAAGGTGAACCTCAACGGCAAGATCAGGTCGGTCGATCTCATCGACGCCATGGTCGCCGCCGCCGACGACACCGTGAGCGATGCCGACGTCGAAGTGATCGAACGCTCGGCATGCCCGACCTGCGGCTCGTGCTCCGGCATGTTCACCGCCAACTCGATGAACTGCCTCACCGAGGCGCTCGGCCTCGCGCTGCCGGGCAACGGCTCGGTGCTCGCCACCCACGCCGACCGCAAGGGCCTGTTCGTCGAAGCCGGCCACCTGATTGTCGATCTGGCGCGCCGCTACTATGAGCAGAACGACGAGAGCGCGTTGCCGCGCAACATCGCCAACTTCAAGGCGTTCGAGAACGCGATGACGCTCGACATCTCGATGGGCGGCTCGACCAACACCGTGCTGCATCTGCTCGCCGCCGCTTACGAAGGCGAAGTGCCGTTCACGATGGCGGACATCGATCGCCTGTCGCGCCGCGTGCCGGTGCTGTGCAAGGTCGCGCCCGCGGTGGCCGACGTGCATCTCGAGGATGTGCATCGCGCCGGCGGCATCATGGGCATTTTGGGCGAACTCGATCGCGCCGGACTGATCGACACCAGCCTGCCGTCGGTGCACAGCAAGTCGCTGAAGGATGCGCTCGAGCGCTGGGACATCAAGCGCACCAAGAGCGACAGCGTGCGCAATTTTTACATGGCCGCGCCCGGCGGCGTGCGCACCGAGGTCGCGTTCAGTCAGGAACGTCGCTTCGAGGAACTCGACACCGATCGCAGCAAGGGCTGCATCCGCGATCTCGAACATGCCTTCTCGAAGGACGGCGGCCTTGCCGTGCTGTTCGGCAACATCGCGCGCGACGGCTGCATCGTGAAGACCGCCGGCGTCGACGACAGCATCCTGAAATTCTCCGGCCCCGCGCGCATTTTCGAGAGCCAGGACGCGGCAGTGGAGGCGATCCTCACCAACAAGATCAAGCCCGGCGACGTGGTGCTGATCCGCTACGAAGGCCCGCGCGGCGGCCCCGGCATGCAGGAGATGCTGTATCCGACCAGCTATCTGAAATCGAAGGGCCTCGGCAAGCAGTGCGCGCTGATCACCGACGGCCGTTTCTCCGGCGGCTCGTCCGGCCTCTCGATCGGTCACGTCTCGCCGGAAGCGGCGGAAGGCGGCGCCATCGGTCTGGTCGCGGAAGGCGACACCATCGAGTTCGATATTCCGAACCGCAAGGTGCATCTCGCGGTGAGCGATGCCGAACTCGAAAAGCGTCGCGCCGCGATGGAAGCGAAGGGCGACAAGGCGTGGAAGCCCGCGCCGCGCACCCGCCGCGTCACCATGGCGCTGAAAGCCTACGCCGCCCACGCCACCAGCGCCGCACTCGGCGCGGTACGCGTGGTGAAGGATTGATGAGTTAAGTCATCGATCTCTCATCCGTCATTGCGAGCGAAGCGAAGCAATCCTGTATGTTTGGTTGGCCCGTTTTTGAGCAACGGGTCGGCAGCCGCAGCGCGTAAGCAATCCTGGTCATGACCGGTATCTGGCGAGCGCGCGGCTGCTTGTGTCGTTGAGCC
>JBQCHY010000110.1:0-29023 GCA_051954235.1 Xanthobacteraceae bacterium | reverse complement strand
TACGCGCTGCGGCTGCCGACCCGTTGCTCAAAAACGGGCCAACCAAACATACAGGATTGCTTCGTCGCTAACGCTCCTCGCAATGGCGGAGAGATACCGGACGATTCGAAATCAAACCACAGAATCGATTCAGCAAGACCAGCCGGCGCAACGCATCGACGTTGCGCCGGCTGTCTTTTTGCCGGCCTCGGTAGGGTTAAGGCCTCATGAAAGCCTTGTTTTACAGACATTTGGCATCATGCGCGCGCGTTAGCATTAACCTTCATTTAACGCGCCTTTAAACCCCGCCGGCTACCTTGCACTGACGTGGGGCGGGTATGTGTGCGTATGGCGTTGCGGGGAAAGAAAAGCAGTCAGCGGAAAGAACCGCAGTTCGGGCTCGGCGCCTCGTTGGCGAGCCTGCGGCTGAATATCGCCGACCGCATCAGCATCGCCGGCGACGATAAGCCGAAATCGAAGAAACCGGCCAAACGCGAGACGAGTGGCGGAGGCGGAGGCGGCAACTCGCGCAAGCCGCGTAAAGGCGGCGCGCGCGGCAGTCTGCGCCACAAGCTCTACCGTGGCGCCTATTGGGGCGCGGTGCTCGGACTCTGGGGCGTCATCGCCGTCGTCGGCGTGGTGATCTGGGTCGGCGCGCACCTGCCGCCGATCCAATCGCTGGAAATTCCCAAGCGACCGCCGACGATCCAGATCGTCGGGCTCGACGGCAGCGTGCTGGCGACCCGCGGCGAAATGGGCGGCGCCAGCGTCGCGCTGAAGGAACTGCCGGCCTATCTGCCGAAGGCTTTCATCGCCATCGAGGACCGCCGCTTCTACAGCCACTACGGCATCGACCCACTCGGCATCGCCCGCGCGGCGGTTGCCAACCTTCTGCATCGCGGTGTGTCGCAAGGCGGCTCGACGCTGACGCAACAACTCGCGAAGAACCTGTTCCTGACCCAGGAACGCACCATGCAACGCAAGTTGCAGGAAGCCGAACTGGCGCTGTGGCTTGAGCACAAGCATACCAAGGCCGAAATTCTCGAACTCTATCTCAATCGCGTCTACTTCGGCTCCGGCGCCTATGGCGTCGACGCCGCCGCGCAAAAATATTTCGGCAAGTCGGCCCGCAAGGTGACCTTGGCGGAAGCCGCGATGCTGGCTGGCCTCGTCAAATCGCCGTCGCGGCTGGCGCCGAACCGCAATCCCGAAGGCGCGGAGAAGCGCGCGCAGACCGTGCTCGGCGCGATGGCCGATGCCGGCTTCATCACAGAACAGCAGGCCAAGGCAGCCATCGCCAATCCATCCTACGCGGTGAAGCCGCCCGGCGCCGGCACCATCAACTACGTCGCCGACTGGATCGGCGAAGTGCTCGACGACCTGATCGGCCAGATCGATCAGAACATCGTGGTCGAAACCTCGATCGATCCGAAACTGCAGAGCGTGGCGGAAGCCGCCGTGATCGACGAACTCGCCGCCAAAAGCGTCAAGTTCAATGTCTCGCAAGGCGCGCTGGTGGCGATGACGCCGACCGGCGAAGTCCGCGCCATGGTCGGCGGCCGCAATTACGCCGACAGCCAATTCAACCGCGCCGTCACCGCCAAACGCCAACCGGGCTCGGCATTCAAGCCGTTCGTCTATCTGACAGCGGTGGAAGCGGGCCTCACGCCCGAGACGATCCGGCAAGACGCGCCGATCGACGTCAAAGGCTGGCGACCGGAGAACTACACCCACGAATATTTTGGCGCGGTGACGCTGACGCAGGCGCTGGCGATGTCGCTCAATACTGTGGCGGTGCGGCTTGGTCTCGAGGTCGGCGCCAAGAGCGTGGTGCGCACCGCGCATCGGCTTGGCATCACCTCGAAACTCGACGCCAACGCCTCGATCGCGCTCGGCACTTCCGGCGTGTCATTGCTGGAACTGACTGGTGCTTACGCGCCATTCGCAAACGGCGGACGCGGCATTTCTCCGCACGTCGTCAATCGCATCCGCGCCGAGAACGGCAAGGTGCTGTACCGCCGTCCGCCAGATCCGCGCGATCAGGTGATCGATCCGCGCTATGTGGCGATGATGAACACCATGATGCGCGAAACATTGGTCAGCGGCACCGCGCGCAAGGCCGAAATTCCGGGCTGGACCGCCGCAGGCAAAACCGGGACCAGCCAGGATTTCCGCGACGCCTGGTTCATCGGCTACACTGCCAACCTCGTCACCGGCGTCTGGCTCGGCAACGACGACAACTCGCCGACCAAGAAAGCGACTGGCGGTGGACTTCCGGTGGAGGTCTGGACCCGTTTCATGCGCGCGGCTCATAAGGGCGTGCCGGTCGCCGCATTGCCGGGTGCGCAATCGAACGGCTTGTTTCCGAGTTTCGCACCGGGCCAACAAGCCAGCATGATGCCCGCCGTTGCGCCGAGCGGCGGCGCGGTGAGTAACGGTGGGATGAGCAATGGTGTTGCACCTGCCGCGATGCCGCCACGACCTGCGACACAGCCATATCCTGCATCGCCTTCACCGGTTCCAGTGAATTCCGGCAACGCGCCGCGACCGGCGCATGGTTCGGTGCGTCCGGAAGCCGCAAGCGGATTGGATGGCTGGCTGGTTGAGCGACTGTTCGGCAGTCGGCGCTAGCAGGCACCAGCGATCAAGCACGGTGCGCATCTAACCGAACATGCGCTTGTGCGCGGATATGCAACACGGGAAACGTCATGCTCCGCGAAGGCGGAGCATCCAGTATTCCATAGCAATCAAATGTCCCATGCGCTCGCACGACGTACGGGATCGTCCGCTTTCGCGAACGATGACGCCTCGCTTCCGGTAACACTCCGAGGTGCGAGCAACGAACGACGCAAGCCTCGAAGGGTGACGGCGCAACCTCGATCGACGACCCTCAGTCGGTGATGCCGTAGCGGTGCAGGTCGTTGCCGTGAACATCGAGCCAGGTCTTGGCCTGCTCGACCTTCGGGCAAATTCGCGCCACCACTTTCCAGAACCGGGGCGAATGATTCATCTCCACCAGATGCGCGACCTCGTGCGCGGCGAGATAGTCCAGCACGAAGGGCGGAGCGAGGATCAGGCGCCACGAGAACGACAGCGATCCCGCCGATGTGCACGAGCCCCATCGGCTCGATTGATCGCGAATCGACAGCCGCTTCACCTTGACGCCCAGCTCGGCTGCATAATGATCGGCAGCCTTTTGCAGATCGCGCCGCGCCTCGCGCTTGAGAAAATCGTGGATGCGCCGATCGACATATTCTGCACCGCCGGCCACGCAGAGAATTTTTTCACCGCTGTCGCGCGTCTCGGTCCACACCGTGCCGCGACTGCCGGCGCGATGGACGATGCGATGCGCGACACCGCGCAACGGAACCACGACTCCAGCTTGAAAGGGCGCGGCTTTCGGCAGACGTCCCAATCGCGCGGCGATCCAGCCGCCATGACGCTGCGCAAAGTCTTTCGCATCGGCAATGGTGCCGCGTGGCGGCATTGTAAGAATGGCTTCGCGATCGCTTGGATGAATCCGCAGCGTGTATCGTCGCGCCCGACGATGTCGCCTCAGTCGAATCGCGAAAATCTGCGATCCAAACTTGATAGCGATGGTCGATGGTTCATAGGGACGGCGATAAAGAAGGGCGCGAAAGGCCATGTCTACAGATCCGGCATTCAGGAAGTCGCCGGGATTCTGCCATATCTGCCGCCAAGGAAAGCGGTCCGCGCAAAAACAAATCATTTGCCCAATATACAGGGGCATGGCGGCGAAATCGCCCCATATCCTGTAGGGAACTGTGCCGGATTTCAGTTAAAATAGAGGGCATCGAGGCATTGAAGCCGCGATGCCACATTCATTATTTCGCAGAACACGAAATCTCGATTCAATCCTTAAAATACAACGATCGGGCAACCTAAAAAAGCAGGATTGCCCGATCGCGATCTCTTCGAGTGAATGCTGATTACTCCGCAGCAGCCATCGCCAGTTCGACATGCGACGACGGCTGCGCCGAGGCCTGCATGAACGCGGAGATACGCGGCACGATCTCCTTGCGGAAACGCGAGCCGTTGAACACGCCGTAGTGTCCGACATCCTTCTGCACGTAGTGCACGCGACGGTTCGCCGGAATCGCACTGCACAGTCCGTGCGTTGCTTCGGTCTGGCCGAGACCGGAGATATCGTCGTTCTCGCCTTCGACGGTCATCAGCGCGACGCGCCGCACCTTCGACGGATCGACCGGCTTGCCGCGATGAGTCATCTCGCCCTTCGGCAGCGACTGCTTGACGAAAACCTCGTCGACGGTTTGCAGATAGTATTCCGCGGTCAGGTCCATCACTGCGAGGTATTCGTCGTAGAAGTCGCGATGCTTCTCGACCTTGTCGCCGTCGCCCTTCACCAGATTGTCGAATAGCCGCCGATGCGCGTCGACATGGCGATCGAGGTTCATGCTGACGAAGCCGGTCAATTGCAGGAAGCCGGGATAAACGTCGCGCATGAAGCCGGGATGTGGGAACGGCACCTTGGTGATGACGTTGCTGCGGAACCAGTCGATGCCGCGCTCCTGCGCGAGATTGTTCACCGCCGTGGGATTGCGCCGCGTATCGATCGGGCCGCCCATCAAGGTCATCGACAGCGGCACATAGGGATCCTTGTCGGCTTCCATCACCGACACCGCCATCACGACGGGTACTGCCGGCTGGCACACCGCGACGACATGAACGTCACCGCCCAGCACGTGCAGGATTTCAATGAGGTGATCGACGTAGTCGTTCAGGTCGAACCGTCCCGCCGACAACGGAACCATGCGCGCATCGGCCCAGTCGGTGATGTAGACGTCGTGGCCCGGCAGGAAGGCTTCGACCGTACCGCGCAACAGCGTCGCATAGTGGCCCGACATCGGCGCGACGATCAGCACGCGCGGCTGCGGCTTGCTCAGCGGCGCGACAATTCCGCGTTCGAAATGCAGCAGGCGGCAGAACGGCTTTTCCCAGACCGAACGAACCGTGACCGGCACGCGATGGCCTTCGACCTCGGTGAAGTCGAGACCCCATTCCGGCTTGCCGTAGCGGCGCGTGATGCGCTCGAACAATTCGCAACCGGCCGAGATCGACTTGCCGAACGTGGTGTGCGACCAGGGATTGAGCGGATTCTCGAACAGGATCTTGGTGGCGTCCGTGACTGCGCGCGCCGGATTGAGAGAGGCCTGGCCCATCTCATACATCCAGTACATCGGCATCATCATCGCGGAGCCACCCTGCACCGGCAGGGTCGGCGCACCGCCAAATTCACCAATTGCCATCAGCTAATCCCCGAATTGCATTTTGCGTTGCAATAGTGTGACCAGTGCACTGCGGAGCGTCAATCCGTCCATTTTGCTAAATCCCGCATATCGGCAACTTCATTCTGCCCAAAGCCGGTTAACGGAGGATTCCATCTCCTGAGGGGCCATCATGCCCCAGGAACCGGGCGCCAGCGGGTTCGATTCTCGCCGTATGTGGTTCTGTCACCACACCTAAATATAGCGCCGCGACGGATGGTCCATACCCGCCCGGACCGGCAATGCGGTAGAATCAGCATATGACCGACACCGCGTTTCCCGATTTCGATCGCCCGCGACGGTATATCCGTCTGGATACCATCCTGAGGTTGCGCTGGCTCGCGGCCCTCGGGCAACTCGCGGCCATCTTCTTCGTGGTCCAAAGCCTCGACTTCGACGTTCCGATCATCCCTTGCGTTGCGATCATCGCGGCCTCGGCCATCGTTACGCTGGCCTTGCAGATCGCCGTCAATCCGATGCAGCGATTGGCGCCACGCTACGCGGCGGCGCTGCTTGCCCTGAACATCGCCGAACTCGCCGGCTTGCTCTATCTAACTGGCGGACTGGAAAATCCGTTCTCGTTCCTGTTTCTCGGCCCGGTGCTGATTTCGGCGACCGCGCTGCCGACGCGGATTACCATTGCGCTTGGTGTCTTCGCCGCGGTCTGCGCCACGGCGCTCGGCTTCTTCCACCTGCCGTTGCCATGGAACAGCGAGGGACCGCTGGTGCTGCCACCGGTCTACATGGCCGGCATCTGGCTCTCGATCCTGCTGGCGATCGGCGTCACCAGTCTCTACACGTTTCAAGTCACCGAAGAGGCGCGCAAGCTGACCGACGCGCTCGCTGCGACCGAACTGGTGCTGACGCGCGAACAGCATCTCACCCAGCTCGACGGCCTTGCCGCCGCAGCCGCCCACGAACTCGGCACGCCGCTGTCGACGATTTTCCTGATCTCTCGCGAACTCGAACAAACCACGCCGCAGGACAGTCCGTTGGCGAGCGACGTCAAAACCCTCCGCGAGCAGGCGCAACGCTGCCGCGATATTCTTGCCAAGATCGCGCAACTGTCGTCGTCCGGTGCGCCGTTCGACCGGATGCCGCTCTCGACGCTGATCGAGGAATCGGTCGCGCCGCATCGCGACTTCGGCATCGCTATCAAGATTCACATTGCTGCGTCCGACGGCGCGGAACCGGCCAGCATGCGCAACCCGGCGATCCTCTACGGCGTCGGCAACATCCTCGAGAATGCGGTCGATTTCGCCCGCACCACGGTCGAAGTCGACGCCCGCTGGAACAACGACATCGTCGAGATCATCATTTCCGACGATGGCCCCGGCATCGCGCCCGACCTCCTGAAACGAATCGGCGAACCTTATCTCACGCGCCGGCGCGGCATGGATCAGACCCATCGCGAGCGTCGCGGCCTCGGCCTCGGCATCTTCATCGCGCGGACCTTCCTGGAACGCTCCGACGCCGAAGTGACTTTCTCCAACCGGACCTTTCCGGAGCACGGAGCGGTGGTGCGGATCGTATGGCCGCGTGCCAGTTTCGAGACCTCGCAGACGACAAGCGACACCGAGTAGGGCCATCCGGTTGTTCGCACAGGTATATGGACTAGCTCCAGCCGTTTCCAGGGCCGCCCTCTCCTTCGGAGGGAACTCACAGCCTTCCACTCGCGACGATATGTGCCCTTGGAATTGCATGGCAGCACCCCATATTCTGAAGATCGACAATCAGGAAAACCCCCGTGACCGCCATTGCCGAACTTGCCGCTGAGACCGACCGCTCGCTGATGATCGTGGAAGACGACAAGCCGTTTCTGGAACGGCTGTCGCGCGCAATGGAAACGCGCGGGTTCACCGTCACCTCGTGCGAAAGCGTGTCGGACGGACTGAATCACATCGGCAAGTCCGCGCCGGCCTTCGCGGTGGTCGACCTGCGGCTCGGCGACGGCAACGGCCTCGATGTGGTTGCGGCGCTGAAGCGCCAACGGCCAGACGCGCGCGCCATCGTGCTGACCGGCTACGGCAATATCGCCACCGCCGTCACCGCCGTGAAGATGGGCGCCGTCGACTATCTGTCGAAGCCAGCGGATGCCGATGATGTGGTGGCAGCGCTGCTTGCCAGCGGCACGGAGAAGTCGGAACTGCCGAGCAACCCGATGTCGGCGGACCGGGTGCGCTGGGAACACATCCAGCGCATCTATGAGCTTTGCAATCGCAACGTCTCCGAGACGGCGCGGCGGCTCAACATGCATCGCCGCACCTTGCAGCGCATCCTCGCCAAGCGCGCCCCGCGCTGAGGCGCGACCTTACGCCAGATCGTCGAAAGCGTACCCCTGCGGATCGATCAGCCGGTTGATCCGCTGCGCCGCGGCCATTCCGAACCGCACCGTCATCAACTTGCGCGTCGGCGCCGGCAAGCGATGCTCCGGCGCTTCGCAATGCAGATGGGCGCCATAGGCGTCGGCGACGATGAGGCCAGTCTCAGCCGGGAAAATCTCGCACGGCAAATCATGCGGGAAGGCGAAGAACAGCCGGTCGCAATGCGCGCGGTATTCATGCCACTTGTTGTCGGCGCGCAGATCCTCCACCGACGACTTGATCTCGATGATCCAGAGATCGCCGCGGCCGTTGAGCGCTACCAGATCGGCGCGGCGTCCTGACGGCAGCGGCAATTCGCTGATGCAGGAAAAGCCGAGCGATCCCAGCCAGCGCGCGGTGCCGCGCGCCACCGCCAAGGCCGTTTGCGACTGGCGGCCATCCGATGGCGGCACGAGATTGATTGCAATCGATTCCATGATGTTCGAACCCTAACAGATTTCATCACCACACAGCAGCATGAGATCGACTTCGGCGCGGCCGGCCGGCCGACCCGTCGCGGAACGTGGTTCCGTGCGCCGAAATCGCCGCTCTGGGCATGGGGGTTCGTGCAACTGCGCCTGTCGCAGTGAGTCCTGGAGGCAAAATGACGTTCACAATCACCGTTCGCGCCGCTGCGCTGGCAATCGCGGCGCTGCCCCTCGTCGCTATCGCGTCCCCGGCCACGGCCAAACCCACCATCGAAGTCGCCTTCGTGCTCGACACCACCGGCTCGATGGGCGGCCTGATCGAAGGCGCCAAGCGCAAGATCTGGTCGATCGCCACCGCGATCGCCGACGGCAATGCCGATGCGGACATTCGCATGGGCCTCGTCACCTATCGCGACATCGGCGACGACTACGTCACCAGGACCTACGACCTCACCACCGATATCCAGGACCTCTACGTCAACCTGCTGGCGGTGAAGGCGCACGGCGGCGGCGACTGGCCGGAAAGCGTCAACGAAGCACTCGACGTCACCATCAACAAACTGAAATGGACCCCGGGCAGCGAGGCACGGCGGATCGTCTTCCTGGTGGGGGACGCGCCGCCGCACATGGACTATGCCCAGGACACCAAATATCCGACCACGCTTGCCGTCGCGAAGCAAAAGGACATCGTCGTCAACGCGGTGCTGGCCGGCAACGCCCGCGACACCGAACGGGTGTGGCGCGACATCGCGCAGCATGGCAACGGCCGCTTCATCCCGATCCCACAGGACGGCGGCCAGGTCGTCGTCATCGAGACGCCGTTCGACGACGAGATCATCATTCTGCAAAACGAGATCAACGGCACCGTGATCCCCTACGGCCCGCGCGCGATGCAAAAACGCACCGAGGAGAAGGCCCGGCAATTGTCCGAGGTTGCTGCCGCAGCACCCGCGGCCGCGTCCGACATGGCGAGCTACCTCAACAAGCGCTCGGTTGCATCGTCGGAAGCCATCACCGGCGGGGGCGATCTGGTCAGCGACGTGGGCACGGGCCATCGCAAACTCGACACCATCAAGGACGAGGAGTTGCCCGAGACACTGCGCAAGCTGCCGCCCGCGGAACGCTTTGACGTGCTCGGCGAAAAATTGAAAACCCGCGCCGCGCTCAACGCCAAACTGGCAAGTCTGGTCACTAAGCGCGATGCCTTCGTCGCCGATCAGCGGGCCAAGGCGCCGCCGAAGCAATCCTCATTCGACCGTGTCGTGGAAGAAACGTTGAAAAAGCAGATCGCGCGATAAGGACGTTCTGCACGCCAGATAGCGCCCCCAGCTCCGGCTGGAGGGTGCCATCCCTTATGGCGCGATCTCCAGATCTCTATTGATTTCATCGCATCGTTTACCGGGGATTCATCCAGAATCAGCGGCCCGGGTTCTGCCGTCGCGAAATTTAATTCGCATTAAGTGGCCATCGGCAAAGTTGCTTGTTTGAGAGGCGCGGCAATCAACATTCCAATCCGCCCCGTTAGGTTCTGGTTCTTTCAAGTTATTGCTCGATTTTGAGCGGGGCGATGATGTTGCAACTGATTTTTTCCGGTGTTCGATGAGATCCGGCCCCGCCTCGGCAAATTCCGGGCTATGGCGGCTTGTCTGGCCATTCGCCGCATTGATTATTGCGCAGGTATCGCTTGCGGTCGTCAGCCTCGACACGCTGTCATCGGTCCGTGCCTATGTCGCCGGCGAGGCGCTTTGGTCCAAGGGCCAGAAGGAAGCCATTTACTACCTCAATCGTTATGCTGAAACGGGCGATGCGCTCGCCTATAGCCACTACCGGGATGCGGTCGGCATCCCGATCGGCGATCGTGACGGGCGCTTCGCACTCGAGAAAAACCCGCCGGATCTGGCGGCGGCGCGTGACGGCTTCCTCCGCGGCGGCAACCATCCCGACGATATTTCCGGTCTGATCTGGCTGTACCAGAATTTCCGGCACGTCAGTTATCTCGAACGCGCCATCAATCACTGGAAAACGACCGATCCTGCGATACAGACGATCATCGACCTCGCCGCAGTGATCCACACCGACATCGGCAGCGGAACGCTGACGCCGGATGCGGTCGAAGCCTACAAGGCGCGGATCGATGCCATCAACCAGCAGATCACGCCGCTTGCGGTCGCCTTTTCCGAAAGCCTCGGCGAGGGCTCACGGGCCATCAAGAACATTCTCACGATCGTTAATATCTTCGCGGCGGTGCTGCTGATCGCTCTGATGCTCTGGCAAACCCGAAAGCTGGTGATGCAGCGGCGACGTTTCGAATCGGCCTTGAAGGCGGAAAAGGAACGCGCGCAGATCACACTTGCCTCCATCGGCGACGCCGTGATGTCTACCGATGCCGCCGGCAAACTCGACTACATGAATATGGCGGCCGAACTCTTGATCGGACAGCAGATTTCTGACGCAACCGGAATGCCGCTGACCGATCTGTTCCGCATCGTCGATCAGTCGAACGGGCCGGACAACGATGCCCTCATCGATCAGACCTCACCCGATTTCGGGCTCAAACCCAGCACGCAAGTCAAACTGTTGGTACGCCGCGATGGAATTAGTATTCCGGTATCGCTGGTCGCCTCCGCGCTGACGATCGACGGCAAACCTGCCGGCGCGGTCTTTGTTTTCCACGACATGACAGATGAGCATGCCTTGATCGGCCGCCTGTCGTGGCAAGCCACGCACGACGCCCTGACGGGTTTGGCCAACCGCCGCGAATTCGAACACCGACTGGAGGCAGCACTTGATCGGCTCGAACAATCCGGCACACAACATATCCTGATGCTGCTGGACATCGATCAGTTCAAGATCGTCAACGATACCTGCGGCCATGCCGCCGGCGACGAACTTTTGCGGCAAGCCACCGCCATCCTGCAAGCGCCCTTGCGGCACGACGACATTCTGGCGCGTTTGGGCGGTGACGAATTCGCCATCCTGATCGAGGACTGCAAGATCGATACGGTCACGACGATTGCCGAACGCCTGCGGCAATCGGTGCAGGATGCGCAGTTTGAGTGGAATGGGCGCGTCTTCAACATCACCGTCAGCATCGGCATGGTACCGATCACCACGGCCGGCACAAGCTTGGAAGAAACGCTACGCGCCGCCGACATCGCCTGTTACATGGCCAAGGAAAAAGGCCGCAACCGCATCCAGATCCACCACGCCGGTGACACCGAATTGCAGGAGCGCTTCGGCGAAATGAACTGGGTGCTGCGCATCCACACCGCACTCGAACAGAATCGTTTTCGTCTCTACGCGCAACAGATCCTCGGGCTTTCCGACGAAGTCGAACCCGGCCTGCATGTCGAAATGCTGTTGCGTCTGCAAGACGAAGAAGGCCACATCGTCACGCCGGACAAATTCATCCCGCCGGCGGAGCGTTATGGCCTGATGCCGCTGATCGACCGCTGGGTGATCCGCTCGACGTTCGAGGCCATTAAGCAGCGAGTAGCAGACCCGAACGCCGAGCCGCTCGCCATCTGCGCGATCAATCTCTCCGGCGCTTCGTTCGGCGACGAAGACTTCGCGGACTATGTGCGGGAGCAGTTCAGGATTCACGACATACGCCCGGCCATGATCTGCTTCGAGATCACCGAAACCAGCGCCATCGCCAATCTGACCAGCGCGCGCAAGTTCATCAGCATGTTGCAGCAGATGGGCTGTCGCTTCGCGCTCGACGACTTCGGCAGTGGCATGTCGTCCTTCGCCTACCTCAAGCACCTGCCGGTCGATTACCTGAAAATCGACGGCGGCTTCGTGAAGGACATGCTGACCGATCGGATCGATCGGGCCATGGTCGAAATGATCGCCCGGATCGGCAAGTTGATGGGCATCCTCACCATCGCCGAATTCGTCGAGAACGACGAAATCCTCGAGGCCCTTCGTGATATCGGCGTCGACTGCGCCCAAGGTTACGGCATCGGCAAGCCGGTGCCGTTCGACACTCTGACAGCCTGCCAGCGCCCACCGCTTGATGCACGGCGCAAGGTGGCTTGAACTTTCCCGCGCAACGGCCAGGTCGGCCGGACTGACATAAACCTCACACTTCTTCCGATTTTGCGGCGCCTCCTCAACGCCCCCTTGGCGGCGTCGCAAAAATCAGCATTGTGCAGGGCATGACAAACACTTCCGACGATAACAAGCCCAAAGCTGGCGCCACCATCATCCCCGTCACCCCATTCCAGCAGAATTGCCTGCTGCTGTGGTGCGAGAACTCCCGGCGCGCGGTGGTATTCGATCCCGGCGGGGACGTTCCCGCCATTGCCGACGCCATCAAGAAAATCGGGGTGACGGTCGAGCAGATCTGGCTCACCCACGGCCATATCGACCACGTCGGCGGCGCGGCGGAATTGCGCGATCTGCTCAACGTCCCGATCGTCGGGCCGCATATCGACGACAAATTCCTGCTCGATCATGTCGTCGAGAGCGGTGCCAATTTCGGGATGACGGGCGTACGAAACTTCACGCCCGACCGCTGGCTGAACGAAGGCGACAAAGTCGCGCTCGGCGAGATGACGTTCGAAATCCTGCATTGCCCCGGCCACTCGCCGGGCAGCGTGGCGTTCTTCAATCGCGACATGCGGTTCGCCCATGTCGGCGACGTCCTGTTCAACGGCTCGGTCGGCCGTACCGACCTACCCGGCGGCAGCCACGCCACGCTGATCCAGTCCATCACCGATAAATTATTGCCGCTAGGGGACGACGTGCAGTTCATCTGCGGTCACGGGCCGGGCTCCACCTTCGGCCACGAGCGCCAGACCAACCCATTCCTGAATGGCGCGATGTAACCCATCGCTGAAAGGCAGGGCTCAGCCCTAACGCAAATGTGGCGCGGCCCAGTCCTCGATCTGCGAGGCGCCGATCACCTGCTTCGGCTGGTAAGGATTCAGCGTTCCTGCGGTCGCCGACCAGCCCTTGGCCACGATTTCAAGCGCGAACGCCTTGGCATCCGCTTCGGTCTTGAAGGTTCGCGTCGAACGCATCACGCCGGAAATCCGGTCATCGGATTTCAGGGTCTTGTCGGGGCCGAATGCCACGTACCAAATATCAGGGCTTGTCATCCGTACGTAACGTCACTTGCGCTGAAAAGTTTCATCGCCGCAATTTTGCCAATGCGCTGTGGCGAAAACATGCCGATCATGCGGACGCCGGGAAGATCACCCAACTATCTTCCCGGCGATGATGACTTACTCCACAACCTCGACGATGCGTCGCGTTCGCGGATCAACTAGCACGGTACGATCGTTCACAACCGTATAGCGGTAACCGCGTGCCCCGTACTCCGGCGGCACCTCGTAATAAGTGACCCCGTGTTCGGGCAATACCACACCGACACGCACATCCTCCCTGTAGTGATAGGACGGCCGATGCTGCTCCACGACATAGCGATGGAAACGCGGACGCTGATCGACGCCGAGAATGCCTGCAACGCCGCCAACGACACCGCCGATGGTCCCGCCAACCACGGCACCAAGAGGACCCGCCGCACGTTCACCCTCGCGCGCGCCCTGTTCAATGCCGCCCGGCACGCCTTGCGCTTGCGCCATCACCGGCATTGCGACGAGGGCAAGAAGCACGGCGGTTCCAATCAAACGACGATTCATGAATGTCCTCCTCTGTAACAACCGGAGCATTCAAGCGACAACAGGACTTTTTGTTCCGGCGCGATCACAATCGCGACAGGCCCATGCACGACGAAAAATCCGGGAACAAAATGGCGTCGAGTCGACGAAAGCGTGAACCGATTGCAGTTCACGCTCCGTCGCCGCGCATCAATTCAACTTAACGACTTCGACGCGGCGATTCTTGGCGCGACCATCTTCGACATCGTTCGACGCCGCTGGCGCAAGCATACCGACACCGGCCGCACGCAGCCGCTTCGGATCGGCTTGGAAGCTCGCGGTCAATGTTTTCACCACTGCTTCGGCACGGCGGCGCGACAAATCGAGATTGTAATCGTAGGCACCCTGATTGTCGGTGTGGCCGACGATCAGCACCGCAAGTTTCGGATCGGCCTTCAACAGCCCCGCGATCTCCGTCAGCGTCGGATTGGACTCCGGCTTGAGATCGGCCTTGTTGGTGTCGAAGAAGATGCCATACAGCGCGACGCGGCCAGTCGTAGCGATATTTCGCGCCATCTCGTCGGCCTTCACCACAACCATCTTCTGCTCGCGCGGCTTTGGCTCGACGACATGCACCAATGCCACGGTGCGTTCGTTGAATGCCTTGCAGTACAGTGTGTCCTTGACCTGGAAGGTCTGCACCGTGACGTAGGCATCACCGCCGGTTTGCGGAATTTTCGCCGAGAAGAATCGCTGATCGTCGAGGCCGGAGGTCAACGCGCACTTACCGTTGGAGAAATCCTTGTCCTTCAACTGCCCGGCGTGGAAGAAGTGCATCATCAAGCTCATGTCGCCGCCGCCGCCATCACTGGAGCGGTCCGGCGCGCCACCGCACTCCTCACCCTTGCAAGTAAAGAGAACCTCGCCCCCGCCGGCTTTCACCACGTCCTGATAGTTACGCAACACTTCCAGCGGCGAACGCTCGGCCGGCAACAGATAAGCGATGCGAGTGCGCGCGCCCTCGACTTCAAGCTCCTGCTTCGGCTTGTAGACCTGATTGTTCATGCGATCGCGCTGATCGTCGCCACCCTTTTCGAGCTTCGACAGCGGCACCTTGAAATCGGTGAAAGCGAGGCGTTCGTAGCTGACAATGAACGAGCCATCGTAGCGCTTCAGCAGCACGTTGTCTTTGGCGCCGGCAATATCCGTGGTGGGAATGGTGGCATCGGCGTGAGCGGTGGCGGCACCGAGCACCATCACCGCACCGGCGAACATCGCAATCGATTTGAACATTCCGTGGAATCTCCTTTGCGAAAATTCCACGAAACCGATTTCGCGATGTCAGACAAGACGGCGCGGCAACGGCGATTGGCCGCACCGAAAATCGCCGTCTTGCGTTGAACCTTTCGAACCGCTCGACGACTTCTTTAATTGGCATCAGCCCCACGGGCCACGACGCGCACCGCCGCGGCCCCACGGGCCGCCCGGGGCTGCAGACGATGCCGGCCGTGGCGCCGCCGCGTAGCCCCCGCCGAACTGCGTGGAAAGCTGCTGCAAGGCAGCGATGCGATTCGCCGTCGAGGGGTGGGTGGCGAAGAGGTTGTCCATGCCGTGCCCCGATAGCGGGTTGATGATGAACATGTGCGCGGTGGCGGGCGCACGCTCCGCCTCCTCGTTCGGTATCTGATGCGCGAAATTCTCGATCTTCGACAGCGCGGAGGCGAGCCACATCGGCTGGCCGCAGATACGCGCACCCATCTCGTCGGCAGCGTACTCACGCGTGCGGCTGATCGCCATCTGCACCAGCATGGCGCCGAGCGGCGCGAGGACCATCATCGCCAGCGAGCCGATGATGCCAAGTCCACCACCCTGCCCGTTGTTGTTGCGGCTGCCGCCGAAGAACATGCCGAACTGCGCCAGCATCGAGATCGCGCCGGCGATCGTCGCGGTGATGGTCATCAACAGCGTGTCGTGATGCTTGATATGCGCAAGCTCGTGCGCCACCACGCCGGCAAGTTCCTCGCGGCTCACCGACTGCACCAGGCCGGTGGTCACCGCAACGGCGGCGTTCTCCGGGTTGCGGCCGGTAGCGAAGGCGTTCGGCTGCGGGTTATCCATGATGAAGACGCGCGGCATCGGCAACTCGGCGCTCGCCGCAAGCTCGGCAACCAAGCGATGCAGGTCCGGCGCGGTACGCGCGTCGACTTCGTGGGCGCCGTACATCGACAGCACCGCGCGGTCGGAATTCCAATAAGCGAACAGGTTGGTGCCGGCCGCGATCACCAGCGCGATCGTCGCGCCGCCCGCGCCGCCGATCAGATAGCCCACGCCCATGAACAGGCCGGTGAGACCCGCCAGCAGGATCGCGGTGCGCAAATAGCTCATCATGCCCTCCAGTCGCCGCGCGGTCGGCGCGGCACCCGCTTCAGATGGGAATGGCAGGCCGACCCGCGCAAGGGAACGCGCTGCGACGGCGCGTCGCGGTTTCCTGTGCGTTAAGCTACGGCGGCCCGATCTTGCAGGCCGGTCTTGCAAATTGCCTTGCGGAGCCTCAGCTTCTCCCGAATCGAGGAGGATACGCGATGTCGATGCAAGGTTTGGCCGCGCCCGCAATGGCAGCGCCGCTACACCCACCGAAACGGCAGGCACTGGCCCATATCCCCGGCGACGAAGGCTGGCCGATCATCGGCCGCACCTTTTCGGTGCTGGCGGACCCGAGGGGCGAGGTGGAACGGATGGCCGCCGCTTACGGGCCGGTCTATCGCAGCCGCGTGCTGGGCGAAACCAGCCTCAGCCTGCTCGGCCCCGAGGCCAACGAACTGGTGCTGTTCGACCAGACCAAGCTGTTCTCTTCCACCCACGGCTGGGAGCCGATTCTCGGCCGGCTGTTTCCGCGCGGGTTGATGCTGCTCGATTTCGAGGAGCACCGGCTGCATCGCCGCGCGCTGTCGGTGGCGTTCAAGTCCGGACCGATGAAATCCTACCTCGCGCAACTCGATGCCGGCATCGCCGCGCGCGTCGCGCGCTGGCGACAGCAACCGCCGGGCGCAATGCTGTTCTATCCGGCGATGAAGCAACTAACGCTCGATCTCGCCGCCACCTCGTTCCTCGGCACCGATATCGGCCCAGAGGTCGACGAGGTGACCACCGCCTTCATCGACATGATCGCCGCCTCGGTATCTCCGGTGCGCTCGCCATGGCCCGGCACCCAGATGGCGCGCGGCGTCAAGGGACGCGCGCGGATCGTCGAATATTTCTCACGCCAAGTCCCGATCCGCCGCGAGAAAGGGGGCGACGACCTGTTCTCGCAACTGTGCCGCGCCACCCACGACGACGGCGCACTACTCTCAACCCAGAATATCGTCGACCATATGAGCTTCCTCATCATGGCCGCACACGACACGCTGACCTCGTCGCTCACCTCCTTCGTCGGCGCCATCGCCGCCAACCCGAAATGGCAAGAGAAACTGCGCGACGAGGTGAATGCACTCGGGCTCAAGCGCGACGAACCGATCAGCTTCGACAAGCTCGATTCGATGCCACTCGCGGAAATGGCCTTCAAGGAAGCGATGCGGATGAAACCGCCGGTGCCGTCGATCCCGCGCAGGGCCACGCGCGACTTCAGCTTCATGGGGTTTGCGATCCCCGCCGGCACCCTGGTCGGCGTCAATCCGCTCTACACCCATCACATGCCGGAGATCTGGCCCGAACCGGATGCCTTCAATCCGTTGCGCTTCACCGACGAGGCGCAGCGCGGCCGCCACCGCTTCGCCTGGGTTCCGTTTTCGGGCGGCGCGCATATGTGCCTTGGCCTGCATTTCGCCTACATGCAGGCGAAATGTTTCGTGCGGCACTTTGTGCAGAACCTCGACGTGTCGCTCGAGCCCGGTTACGTCGCGTCGTGGCAGATGTGGCCGATTCCGAAACCGAAGGACGGCCTGCGCGTGCTGTTACGCCCAGTGTAATCGACATGAGGCGGGAGATGCTACATGGCTGCCGGAGATGATCTCGATCCGCTGATCCTCGATCTGCTCGAATGGCTTGAGCGCGGGCCACGCAGCATTGCCGACGTCATCGATGTCTGGCGAACCTCCTGCCCGCGCCTGACAGTGTGGGAAGACACCATCGACCGCGGATTCGCCTTGCGAAAGCAATCGCGAGGCGAGCAGGCCACTGTGGAATTGACCGCCGCGGGACGGGATTTCCTTCGAAGGCATCGAAGCTGGCGCTCGGGCGAGATGCCGATTGGCCGAGGGATTGATCGTTGACGGCGGCATCCGACATCGCTTCTCCATCGCGCCAGTTTCCACACGGAGTAACCGTCGTGCGGCAATCGTCGCGCGGGGCGGCCTCCGCGCCCGACACCAACTCCTTCGCCGATATTGCAACGTGGCTGCTCAAGGGCGCGGCGCGCGAAACCGAAATGCTGCTGCTGTTCGAGTCCTTCCTGTGGCGGCTGATCGCCGCCGGGATTCCACTCGACCGCGCCAGCCTGCACATCGGCACGCTGCATCCGCAATTGCTCGGCTTCGCTTGGAACTGGCGGCGCGAGGACGCCACCTGCTACGAAGTGAAAGTGTTGCAGTCGACCTCGGAAACCGACAGCTTCAAGCTGAACCCGCTGGCGCGCATCTTCACCACCGGCGAACCGTTGCGACGCAATCCGCAGAGCCCCGAGGCACGGGCCGAGTTTCCAATGATGGCCGAGCTCGCCGAAGCCGGCCTCACCGACTACGTCGCGCTGCCGTTCAGCAGCGGCACCGGCTATCGCCACGCCATGACGCTGGCAACGAAGCATCCCGACGGCTTCCCGCAATCGGCGGGACCGGAAGTGAGGAACGTACTCGACCTGTTCGCGCTGCATGTCGAGCGACATATCGCCCAGCGTATCGCCGAAAACGCCGTCAACGCCTACCTCGGCGATGTCGCGGGCCGCAAGGTGCTGAGCGGTTCGATCAAGCGCGGCAATGGCGAGGCGATCCGCGCCGTGATCTGGGTGTCGGACCTGCGCGGCTTCACCACGCTGTCGGATCATCTGTCCGGCGCCGACATGATCGTGCTGCTCAACGCTTATTTCGAGACACTCGCCGGCGCAGTGCTGGCGCATGGCGGCGAGGTGTTGAAATTCATGGGCGACGGACTGCTGGCGGTGTTTCCGATCGGCGCGCAGCGGAATGCCGAAGCGGCGGCGCGGACGGCGCTGGCCGCCGCGCAACAAGCCATCCGCGACCTCGACGCGCTCAATGCCGGCGCACTGCCGCAACTCGCCACCATCGACGGCTGGCATCCGTTGCGCACTGGCATCGCGCTCCATGAAGGCGAAGTGTTCTTCGGCAATATCGGCGCGCCGGATCGGCTCGATTTCACCGTGATCGGCCCGGCGGTGAACGAGGCCAGCCGCGTCGAGGCGCTGCAAAAGAAACTCGGCCGCAGCATCCTGATCACCGAGGCGTTGGCGCGGCATCTCGATCACGCGCTGGATCATTTGGGCGAGCACGAATTGCGCGGCGTGTCGTTGCCCGTCGCGGTCTACAGTCCGCGCGAGGCTGCGATCGAGAGCTAGAGCGATCTCATATTGCAATGACTGGTCATGGCCGGGCTTGTCCCGGCCATCCACGCCTTCGTTACGAAACCTCGGAAAAGAACGTGGATGCCCGACACAAGGCCCGGCATGACGGATAAAGAAATCTTCTAACCTACTCCAACAACGTCGTCAGTTCCGCGCCCTCGTCGGCGACGAACACCGCGATCAATTCCGCCGGCTCCGTGGCGCTGGCGTTTGCCGACACCAGATGCGTGGTGCCCGGCGGCTCGAAGAACGACTGCCCGACCTTGAACACCTCGACCGGCCCACTGCCAAGCTGCGAGCGAATGGCGCCTTGCGTCACATAGGCGGTCACCGTGCCGGCGTGCCGATGCGCCGGCGTGAATCCACCCGGCCCGTAGAAAACGCGAACGATGGTGACGCGCTTGCCCGGCACATTCGGCAGAGCATGGGACGCGATCACTTCGACCTTGTCGAGCGGGCTCGATGCGCCGGCATCGCTGACGGTGCACAATGGCGCGAGCACGTTGGAGACGGCATCCATCGTGGTCGGCAGCGACTTGGCGATGACCGCCGCGCACGCAAGCCCGACCACGGCGGCAAGACTCAACTGCCACACGCCACGCCCATCCGGCATCATTCCAGTCATGGTCGACATGCACGATCCTCCGGCACAGCGGGAACGGATAACGGCAGGCTACGCTCGTCCCATTACAGCTTCAATGCGATTTAGCTGGATGACGATGGGACGGGAGTGGCCGTCATCACGAGGAGCAAAGCGACGAGGTACTCCAGGCGTCACACAAAGAAAGACCGGATTGCTTCGCTGTACTCGCAATGACGATGATCTTAAAGCCTGTTTGAAAAGCTCACTTTCGGGGTGTCCCGGGCGCGCTGCGGCACGAAGTGACGCTGCACAGAACCGGGATCGTTGCAACAAAGACCCCTGCTCAGCAGCGCACCGTTTCACGCTGCGCTGCGTCTGGGGAACGACCGAGAGGTGGTCCGACCACTTTTCAAACAGTCTTTCACGCACCCTCTCCCAGCAGTTTGCGTAGGCCGACATAGCCCTGTTGCTGCTGCGTCCAGTTGCGGCCGCCGATGACGCCGCCGTCGATCACCAGATCGGCGCCATTGATGAAGGATGACTCGTCGCTCGCCAGGAACGCCGCCGCATGCGCGATGTCATCGGGAATGCCTGCGCGCGGAATCGGCTGCGCCGACTTGAACAGCCCCTCCAGCACGTCGGCCTTGTTGTCGGCCGCGCCGGACTCAAGACCCATGGCCTTGGCGAGAATGCCGGTGGCGATCGCGCCCGGCGAGATGCTGTTGACGCGAATACCGGCCTCGCCCAACTCCATCGCCACGCATTTGGTGAAATGAATCACCGCCGCCTTGGCCGCGCCATAGACCAGCGATGACGAATAACCGGCGAGATGCCCGGCGATGCTGCCGTTATTGATGATGGAGCCCGAGCCCTGCCGGCGCATATGCGGCGCGGCGTGCTTCATGCCGAGCATCACGCTGCGCACCAATGTAGCCAACGCGGCATCGAACTGCGCGACATCGAGCCCCTCGATGCCGCCGGTCTGCGCCGGCCCGCCGGCGTTGTTGAACAGGCAATCGATGCGGCCGAACTTGTCCACCGCGTGCGAAATCAGCGCCTTCATCTGCGTTTCGTCGGTCACGTCGGTTTGCTTGAACTGGCAGTTCGGCCCCAGCTTCTTCGCTAGCGCCTCTCCCTCCGCCGCGCGACGCCCGGCCGCGACAACCTTCGCGCCTTCCGCCACGAAAATTTCCGCGGTGCGCCAGCCGATGCCGCTGGTGGCGCCCGTGATCACCGCCACCTTGCCGTCAAGCCGTCCCATGTCGTCTCTCCCTGATTGACCTTTGTTATGCTGGCGTCGATCATAGCGGACGCCGACACGGCATCAACCAAGCGAAAACGCTGCACAGACCTGTCGGCACGGGGAGCAAGCACATGTCAGCACAGAACAAGACCGCTTTCGGCGGCACCATCGGCAAGACCATCGCGGACTCCAAGCCATGGTGGCCATCGCCGGCACCGCCGCCGCAAGGCGCACCCAACATTCTGGTGGTGCTGTTCGACGATGTCGGCTTCTCCGACTTCGGCTGCTACGGCTCGCCGATCAAGACGCCGACCATCGATGCGCTTGCCGCGCAAGGTTTGCGCTATACGGGCTTCCACACCACCGCGATGTGCTCGACCACGCGCGCGGCGCTGCTCACCGGACGCAACCATCATTCGGTCGGCGTCGGCTGCCTCGCCAATTTCGACAGCGGTTATCCGGGTTATCGCGGCAAGATCGCGCGCGAGGCCGGCACGCTGGCCGAAATGCTGAAGGCGCACGCCTATCGCAATTACATGGTCGGCAAATGGCACGTCACGCCGCTGACGGAGAGCGGAGCCACCGGCCCGTTCGACGGCTGGCCGCTAGGGCGCGGCTTCGATCGCTTCTACGGCTTCCTCGATGCCGAGACCGATCAATACGCGCCGGAACTTGTCGCCGACAACACGCATATCGATCCGCCCGGCACTTACGCCGACGGCTATCACCTGACATCCGATCTGGTCGATCAATCGGTCCGCTTTATCGCCGATCACATGGCGGACCGGCCCGATCTGCCGTGGCTGACATGGCTCGCCTTCGGCGCGTGCCACGCGCCGCATCAGGCGCCGGCCGATATTATCAAAAGCTACGATGCAATGTTCGCCCACGGCTGGGACGTCGAGCGCGAGCAGCGCATGGCACGGCAGAAGGCGATGGGTATCGTGCCGCCCGAAACGAAAATGCCGCCGCGCAACGACGGCGTCAAAGCGTGGGACGCGCATACGCCGGATGAACAGCGCGTGTTCACCCGATTGCAATCGGCCTTCGCCGGCATGCTCGACCATGCCGACCGGCATCTGGCGCGACTGATCGCGTTTCTCGACAAAACCGGCGTGCGCGACAACACTCTGATCATCGTGATGTCCGACAACGGCGCCAGCCAGGAAGGCGGCCCGCTCGGCTTCATCAACGCCATGGGGCCATATAACTTCCGCCCCGAGCCGATGCCGGAGAAGCTGCAACGCATCGACGACATCGGCGGCCCCGATACCCACACCAACTTTCCGCACGGCTGGGCGATGGCGTCGAACACGCCGCTGCGCCGCTACAAGCAGAACACCCACGGCGGCGGCATCCGTGATCCGTTCGTGCTGAATTGGCCGAAGAAAATTCCCGCGGCCGGCGAACTGCGGCATCAATTCGTTCACGCCAGCGACCTGACGCCGACGTTGCTGGACTTGATCGGGCTTGCCATGCCGGATGCGATCGACGGCGTCGCGCAGATGCCGCTGGAAGGTGAGAGCTTCGCCCGCAGCATCGCAAATGCATCAACGCCGTCGCGTGCCAAACCGCAATACTTCGAGATGTTCGGCCATCGCGGGCTGTGGCACGACGGCTGGAAGGCGGTGGCCTATCATCCGCCCGGTACGCCGTTCGATAACGACAAGTGGGAGCTGTTTCATCTCGACCGCGACTTCTCCGAGGTCGACGATCTCGCCGCGAAGGAGCCCGAGCGCCTCGCCGAACTCATCAAGCTGTGGTGGCGCGAGGCAGAAGCGCACAACGTGCTACCGCTCGACGATCGCTTCGGCCCGCGCTTCGCCGAGAACGCCGCGCGCTTTCACGGACCGCGGAAGAACTTCGTGTTTCACGCCGGCATGGGCCACGTCCCCACCGACGTCGCACCGGACGTGCGCAGCCGCAGCTACAGCATCGAGGCGCATGTCGAGATCGACGATCCCGACGCCGAAGGCGTGCTGATCGCTCATGGCGACGCCACTTCCGGCTACAGCCTTTATATAAAGGCGCGGCGGCTGGTGCATGACCTCAACATCGGCGGCCATCATCACATCGTGACCTCGGAGCGCGAGATCACGCCGGGGACGCATCGGCTCGGCATCCATGTCGAACGGCTGCGGCGCACCACGCCGCCGGCGCTCGGCTCGCGAACGGGCGTTTCCGAATATCGCCTGACGATCGATGACGGGCCGGCCGGCGCGATGCAGACCCAACTCGGCTTTCACAACCTGATCTCGTGGTCCGGCCTCGACATCGGCCGCGATCGCGGCAGTCCGGTGTCCCACTACGCCGCGCCGTTCAAATTTTCCGGCAAGCTGTTGCGGGTCGAGGTGACGATGTACGACGACCAGGACCTCAACGGCGACGGCGTCGGCGATGCCGAGATGGCGCGGCAATAGGTATGGTTGTGCGGGTCGACGCCGCGAATGGTTGAGATTCAAGGTAAAATTTTTCCGACACCGGCCCGAACATACGCTCGATTAACTATTTCACTGGATGGTTGCCCAAGGACGTCTTGACTCAGCAGGACGCCCTACCCTGTGCAGTGGAGTTACCATGCGTCAGTTTCCGGTTCTCGTCGTCGCGGCCGCTGTTGCGACCGTGGCAACCGTCAGCGTCATCGCGGTCACGGCTAAACATTACCTCGGCTCAACCGCCGTCGAGACGGCCTCAAACGCGAAGCCGGAACTGACCACCGGCTCCATCGACAAGCGCTGGCCGAAGCCCGGCGTCGAGCGCCAGACCGCAGCCGCCGAACCTGCCCCGCAGGTCGCAGCAGCGGAAGCCGCGCCGACTCCACCCGCTGCCGAGAAGAATCTCGCCGCCGCCAAGCCGGCCTGCAACATTCCGGGCGCCATGGGCGTTTCGCGCACGGTGCAGATCGACACCACCGGCGGCCCCGGCTTCGGCATGTCGCAGTATCGCGACTACGACTTCCTGCAACCCGGCGAAGTGGTGCTGACCTTCGACGACGGTCCCTGGCCGGTGACGACGCCGATGGTGCTGGCGGCGCTGAAGGCCGAGTGCCTGCAAGCGACATTCTTCAACATCGGCGAACACGCGATGTGGCACCCGAGCGTGCTGAAGCAGGTGATCGC
Organism: Xanthobacteraceae bacterium; assembly: GCA_051954235.1. Taxonomy (GTDB): domain Bacteria; phylum Pseudomonadota; class Alphaproteobacteria; order Rhizobiales; family Xanthobacteraceae; genus 62-47. The sequence goes on along the minus strand of JBQCHY010000110.1, from coordinate 4,827 downwards.
GGCGGGCCACACGGTCGGCACGCATACCTGGTCGCACAAGAACCTCGCGCACAAGTCGTTCCAGGAAGCCAAGGACGAAATCGAGAAGGGCATCAGCGCGGTGTCGATGATGGCCGGCAGCCCGGTCGCGCCGTTCTTCCGCTACCCGCAACTGCGGCAGACCCCCGAGTTGAAGGCCTATCTCGCCCAGCGCAACATCGCGGCATTCTCGATCGATATCGATTCGCAGGACTTCAAGGTCAAGAACCCCGACCAGCTCGTCACGTCGATCATGACGCAGCTCAAGAAGAAGCAGAAGGGCATCATCCTGATGCACGATCTGCACAAATGGTCCGCGGCGGCGGTGCCGGGGCTGCTCGCGCAGCTCAAGGCGAACGGCTACAAGGTGGTTCACTTGCGCCCCAAGGGGACGCTGACCACGCTGCCGGAATACGACGAGATGATCGCCAAGCTGGCGCAACCGGTGCGCTCCAGCAACGCCCGCGACATCTCGGCGGTGGTGCAAACGGTCGACTGACGGCCGGGACACTCCACGTCCGACACTCAGAACGCGGTTTTAGCCGAGCAAAACAAGCCATTTCAGTTCGAAACGGCGTCCGAGGGCACCCCTTCGGCCGCCGAAACCCTGCCGCCCCCGTTGCCCGCCCCTGTCCGATCGGCTAAACAACGCCTCACGCACCCGTAGCTCAGCTGGATAGAGCGTTGCCCTCCGAAGGCAAAGGTCACACGTTCGAATCGTGTCGGGTGCGCCAATGACCGGCGATGGCTCTTTATAGTTCGCAATGGCCGCCGATTACCGCGGGGGCTTTTCCAAAGCAAAGAGCGGGAAATAACAAGCCGGCGGAAAAGCGCGGGAACGGCGGTTGCTGGCGGGAAAAAGTTCGAAGCACTTCCGGCGCAATTGCTGTTCGCAGCGACAAACACGTTCTCTACACGAACATCGACGCGCGACTGGCGTGAGAACAACGCCTCGGAACAAAGCCACAACGCTCCTTCTGTTTCCGCGACACAGAAAAAGACTCACTGTTGATCACGCGCTATCTCGGTAGCTGCAAGCACACCTCGCCGCCACTGCGGCACTCTTCCTCACGCCCAATCCACAGCCGAGCGCAAGACCGTAGCGCGAGGCGAAATCTTCCGACTAAATGGCGCGACAAGAAGAAGCTGCCGAACACATCGGGAGCCTTGAGGGGGATACGAATGGGCGCGTTACCGCGGCTCTCCAGGCTGTTGTCGGCGATTGAATGGGGGCTTTCGACCCTTGCAGCCATTGCGATGTTCGCGGTGATGATCACCGTCATCCTCGACGTGACCATGCGCTATGTCTTCGCCGCGCCGCTGGCATGGTCCTACGATCTCATTTCACTCTACCTGATGGTCGCGGTCTTCTTCCTCGCGCTCGGCGATACGTTGCACCATCACGGCCATATCGCCATCGACCTGCTGCAACCGCACATGCCGGTGCGGCTGCGCCATGCCGGCGAGACCATCGGCTACGCGCTCACCGCCGTGCTCGTCGCAATGATTGCCTGGGAAGGGTGGGAGCGGATGGCCACGGCCTTCGCCAACAGCGAGGTGACGCCGACGGTGATCCAATGGCCGACTTGGCCGGCTTACTTCTTCGTCGTCATCGGCTCGCTGTCGCTCATGCTGCGGGCCGCCTATCGTACCCTCGGCCATCTTGCCTCTGCGATTGCCGGACACACGCTGGTCGAACTTCCGCCGCCACCCGAAACCGAACTCTCGGCCAGGGAGACATCGGCATGATCACCTTGATCGGATGTCTGGTTCTCGCCGTGCTGCTGATGCTCGGCACACCGGTTGCCTTTGCAATGGCGATCGCCGGCGCCGTCGGTCTCTACATGATCGGCGGGTTGACGATGGTGCTTGGCATTCTCAAGACCACGGCGTTCTCCGTCGCCAACTCCTACGAGATCATCACCATTCCGATGTTCATCCTGATGGCGGAATTCGTCATCCTCTCGGGTGTCGCGGACGACCTGTTCACCGCCGCCTCGGCCTGGGTCGGGCGGTTGCGCGGCGGCCTCGCGATGGCGACCGCGATCGCCGGCGCAGGCTTCGGCGCCATCTCGGGGTCCAGCACCGCGGCGGCCGCAACGTTGGCTTCGACTACCGTGCCGGCGATGCTCAAGCAAGGCTACGAACCGAAACTCGCGACCGGCGTGGTGGCGATTTCCGGCACGCTGGCGATGCTGATTCCGCCCTCTATCGCGCTCATCCTCTATGGCATCATCGCCGACGTCAGCATCGGCGACCTGCTGATCGGCGGCGTCATTCCCGGCATTCTCGTCACCTTCACAATCATCCTGACAGTGGCATTCCTGGTGTGGCAGGATCCCAATCGCGCGCCGGCCGGGCGCTTCTACACCATGATGGAGAAAATCCGTGCGCTGAAAGTCGTCGGCCCGCTGCTGATCCTGTTCGCGGCCGTCACCGGCTCGATCTATCTCGGCGTTGCCACACCGACCGAAGCATCGGGCATCGGCGCATTCGGCGCGATGCTGCTGGCGCTGTGGGAAGGCAAGCTCACAATCCCGACGCTGCGGATCGCGCTGATCGACGCGACGCGCACGAGCTGCATGATCGTCATGATCATCCTCGGCGCGCAGATCTTCGGCTATTTCTTCACACTGACGCAGACCACGCAGGACCTGGTACGCTTCGTCGGCGACCTCAACACCTCACGCTGGATCATCATGGCGCTGATCCTGTTCGGCTACATCGTGCTCGGCTTCTTCATGGATCAGATCGCCATCCTGATCCTCACTGTGCCGGTGGTGCTGCCGGTGGTGGTGGCGCTGGGTTTCGATCCGGTATGGTTCGGCGTCATCGTCATCGTCACGGCGGAAGTCGGCATGGTCACGCCGCCGATGGGGCTCAACGTGTTCGTCGTCGCACGCTACACGCGGCGGCCGCTTGCCGAGATTTTCCGTGGCGTGATGCCGCATGTCATCGCCCACCTCATCGTGATCTTTTTGCTCACGGTGTTTCCATCGATCATACTGTGGCTGCCGTCGACGATGCAGCGTTGATCGCCACCGCCTTCAAGAAGCCCAGCCAGAGAGGAAAAACATGATCGGAAAGCAATTGTCGCGCTTCACAGCATCCACCGCCGCATTGACCGTCGCCATGCTGTGGAGCGGAGCCACGATGGCGCAAACCGCGCTGCGCGTGGCCGATTCCTTTCCGACCGGGCATTACATCGCCGAGAACCAGACCAAGCCGTGGATGGAAAAGATGAAGGAATTGACCGGCGGCAAGGTCAGCTTCCAGTATTTCCCCGCCGAGCAACTCGGCAAAGCGAAGGACCTGCTGTCGCTGACCCAGAGCGGCGTCGTCGATATCGGCTATGTCGCGCCGTCGTTCGTCGGCGACAAGCTGCCGCTTGCGGCAGTGGCCGAACTGCCGGAAGCGTTCTCCACGTCCTGCCAGGGAACGATGGCGTTCTGGAATATCGCGAAGCCCGGCGGCGCGCTCGATAAGATCGAGTTCGCGCCGAACGGAATGCGTGCCTTGTTCGTGCTGGTGCTGCCGCCCTACCAACTCTACATGGCCAAGGACAACATCAGCTCGCTCGACGCTGCGAAGGGCAAGAAGATCCGCACATCCGGCGGCGCCAAGGAACTAGCCGTGCGCGCGGTCGGCGCAACGCCTGTGCAGATTCCGACGCCTGAAGTGCGCGAGGCGGTGGCACGCGGCACCGTTGACGGCATGTTGTTCCCGCACTCGAGCATCCCGCCCTACGATCTGACCAAGCTGGTCAAGTACGCGACGATCGGCGAGAATTTCGGCTCCTTCATCGTCACCTACATGATCAGCGTCAACAAGTGGAATGCGCTGCCGGCGGACGTCAAAAAGGCGATGGATGAAGCCGGCGACTGGGCGACCCAACACGGCTGCAAAATCGCCGACGAGCGCGAGGCCGCCGATATCGATAAGCTGAAAGCCGGCGGCGTGACCTTCGTGAAATTGTCCGACGCCGATCACAAGCAACTTGCAGAGAAACTCGCCGGCGTCAGCCAGGAATGGGCCAAGGGGTTGGATAAACGCGGCAAGAAAGGCAGCGACATCCTCACCGCATTTCAAGGCGGCCTGAAGACGAAGAACTGAGGTCAACGTAAACAAAAAGCTCCGTCTCATGAGAGACGGAGCTTTCAATTTTTGTTTACCGCAGAAGATTCGTCGGCCCAGGCGCCGTATACCGAACAACCGAAATCTCAACGTTCGGCGAACGCCTTCTCGACAACGAAGTGTCCCGGTTCGCCGTGATTGCCTTCGACGAAGCCGCGCTCGATCAGCAGCGCGCGGGTGTCGACCAGCAGCGCGGGGCTGCCGCACATCATCACGCGATCATGCTCGGCATCGAGCTCCGGCAGGTTGATATCGCCGAACAGCTTGCCCGACGTGATCAGATCGGTGATGCGGCCGCGATTGCGGAACGGGTCGCGCGTCACGGTCGGATAGTAGATCAACTGATTGCTGATGTATTCGCCGAGGAAATCGTGCTTCGGCAGCGTCTCGGTGATCATCTCGCCATAGGCGAGCTCTTTCACATGACGGCAGCCGTGCAGCAGCACCACCTTCTCGAAACGCTCATAGGTCTCGGGGTCCTTGATGACGCTCAGGAACGGCGCGAGGCCGGTGCCGGTGCCGATCAGATAGAGGTTGCGGCCGCTGTGCAGGTTGTCGATCACCAGCGTTCCGGTCGCCTTGCGGCTGACGATGATCTGGTCGCCTTCCTTGAGGTGCTGCAAGCGCGAGGTCAGCGGCCCGTCCGGCACCTTGATCGAGAAGAACTCGAGGTTC
>JBQCHY010000109.1:0-57886 GCA_051954235.1 Xanthobacteraceae bacterium | reverse complement strand
AGGACGGGCTGAAGGTGGTAGCGCCCGCGGTCGGCGCCTGCGAACAGCACCTCGCCGACCAGCACGCGCGCCATGGGGTCGAACCGCCAGCTCGGGGGCAGGAACAGTGGCAGCATGTAGGTCGCAAAGAACAGCACCGTGATCAGCGGCACGCCGCGCCAGAACTCGATGAAACCGACCGAGAACAGCCGGATCAGTGGAATGGTCGAGCGGCGGCCGAGCGCCAGCGCGATGCCGACCGGCATCGACGCCACGATGCCGGTGACCGACACCACCAGCGTCACCAGCAGGCCGCCCCACAGCCGCGTGTCGACCACCGGCAGGCCGCCATGGTCGAGCCCCATCGCGCCGATGACGAGCCCAAGCCCAGCGAACATCGCAAGGCTCAGAGCCAGAACACGCCAGCCGTTACGCGGCCCGCCGCCCAGCAGGAACAGCACGACCGACACGATGACGGCGGTGGCCGCGAAATCCGCCCATAGCGGTTGGTCGGACGCGACGATCAGGTCGCGCAGCCAGAACAGCGGGAAACACAGATACAGCAATCCGGTGCTGAACCAGACGATGCCGTCGCCGATCAGTTTCAGCAGCGGCCCGAACCCCGATTGCGACGACAGGCCGAACTCGGCCATCCGCGCCCCGGCATCGCCGACGCCGACGATGAATGTCGAGACAAAGTGCGTCATCCATTCGACGGCGAACCCTTTGAGGCCGCCGCCATACAACAGGAAGAACGCCACGAACGGAAACGCGAGGAAGAACAGCGTGGCGTTGAAGGCCTTGGCCGGCAGCCTGGGAATCAACAGCGGCAACAGCAACAGCGCCGCCAGCAGGAACGTCAGGTTGACGCGCCAGCGTTCCGGCTCGGGATAGAAGCCGTAAATGAACTGCGTGAACTTGGCCTGCACGAACGGCCAGCAGGCGCCGAGCGCATGGCCCGCGTTCTGCGCAAGACAGGCGTTGCGGTCGCTTCCCGTCCATACCGCGTCGATCAGCAGGAAGCGCACCGTCGGCACGATCAACACGACCAGCAACGCAATGCCGAGTACGGTGAGCACAGCATTGCCCGGCGTGTTGAACAGCCGCGTGCGAAGGAAGCCAACGAGGCCTGTGGTTCGCACCGGCGCTTGACGCTCCGGCGCCAGCTCGCTTCGCACGAAGGAGATCGCCTGCTCGCTCATCGGCTCAGGCTCCGATTGACGCGGCGTCCATAGAGACCCATCGCCACACTAGTCACGACCGAAATCAGCAGATAGACGCCCATGGTGATGGCGATGATCTCGATCGCCTGCCCGGTCTGACTCAGCGTCGTGCCGGCAAACACCGAGAAGAGGTCGGGATAGCCGATGGCGACTGCCAGCGACGAGTTCTTGGTGAGGTTGAGATACTGGTTGGTGAGCGGCGGCAGGATGACGCGCATCGCCTGCGGCACCACGATCAGCCGCAACGTCGCGCCGTGCGACAGCCCGAGCGATTCCCCCGCCTCCATCTGGCCACGCGGCACCGACTGAATGCCGGCGCGGACGTTCTCGGCGATGAAAGCCGCGGTGTAGGTGGAGAGCGCCAGCGTCAGCGCCACGAATTCCGGCACCACGCGCAGACCGCCGGCGAAGTTGAAGCCCTTCAATTGCGGCACTTCGATCGAAAACGGCGTGCCGAACGCCAGCACCGCAAGTAGCGGCAGCCCGATCAAAAGCGCCAGCACATAGGGCCAGATCGTCATCAGTTGGCCCTCGCGGAACAACCTGCGCCGCGCATAGCCGCGCAGCACCAATGCAGCCACCACCGCCACGGCGATGGCGGCGAGGAAGATCGTGAGGCTGTCATGCGGGATCGGTCGCGGAATCACCAGCCCGCGATTGCTGATGAAAACCTCGCCGAACACCGAGATGCTCTGGCGCGGCCCCGGCAACGCGCCGAGCACCGCGAGATACCAGAACAGGATCTGAAACAGCAGCGGCAGGTTGCGGATCAGTTCGACGTATCCGCCACTGATGCGCGCCACCAGCCAATTCCGCGATAACCGGCCGATGCCGACGGCGAAACCAATCAAGGTCGCGAACACGATGCCGACCGCCGCCACCACCAGCGTGTTGACGAGGCCGACAAAAAACACCCGCGCGTAAGTGTCGGACTCGCTGTAGGGGATCAGGCTTTGACTGACGCCGAAGCCCGCCGTCTGCGACAGGAAACCGAATCCGGACGCGACCCTCTGGTTTTGCAAGTTCGTTTTCGCGTTGGCGAAGATTTCGTATCCGAGCCAAACGATCAGCGCGGCGAAAACGATTTGCAGGACAAGGCCCGTCCAGCCAGCCCGACCGCACAAAATGCGGCGCAGCCTGATACCGAACTGGAGGGGCGCCTGGCGGGCTTCCGAGGCCATCGGACGCGACGCGCGGCTAGCGGATCGGCGGCGCGTACTGAATGCCGCCCTTGTTCCAGAGCTGGTTGAGGCCGCGCGAGATGCCGAGGTTCGAGCCGGCGCCGACGTTGCGATCGAACGACTCGCCGTAATTGCCGACCGCCTTGACGATCCGGGCCACCCAATCCTTGGTCAGGCCGAGTTGCTCACCGAGATTGCCATCGGTGCCGAACATCCGCTTCAGATCCGGCTTCGACGACTTGGCCATTTCGTCGACGTTCTTCTGGGTGACGCCGAGTTCTTCGGCATTGATCATCGCGAACAGCGTCCATTTGACGATGTCGAACCACTGGTCGTCGCCGTGCCGCACCAGCGGCCCGAGCGGTTCCTTCGAAATGACTTCGGGCAGCACCGCATGATCGCCCGGCGCCGACAGCTTCAGACGAATGGAGTAAAGCTGCGAAATGTCGGAGGTGAAGACGTCGCAGCGACCGCTCTCATAGGCTTTGACGGTTTCGTCGGCGGTCCCGAACGCGATCAGTTCATACTTCATGTTATTGCCGTTGAAGTAGTCGCTGACGTTTTGTTCGTTGGTGGTGCCGGTCTGCACGCAGATCGAGGCGCCGTTCAATTCCAGCGCCGAGTTGACCTTGAGCGACTTGCGGATCAGGAAGCCCTGCCCGTCATAATAGGTTACGCCGGTGAAATTGACGCCGAGCGAGGTATCGCGCGACAGCGTCCATGTGGTATTGCGCGACAGGACATCGATCTCGCCGGATTGCAGCGCGGTAAACCGATCCTTCGCCGACAGCGGCACGAACTTCACCTTGGTCGGGTCGTTCAGCACGGCGGCTGCGATCGCCCGGCAGACATCGACATCGAGCCCCGTCCAGTTGCCCTTGTCGTCGGGGGTGGAGAATCCCGGCAGGCCTTGACTGACGCCGCACGACAACGAGCCGCGCTCCTTGACCGTCTTGAGCGTTTGCGCGGCGGCCGTCTGCACGCCGAGCGCCGTGGCGACAACAGCACCGGCGACAACATAGACACGTTTCATGGCAACCCCCTTCAAGGAACATCGCGGACGCCGGCACCGCAGACACCAGCATTTGGGTTCGCGCAAATCAAACCGACAGGATCGGGCCAATTCGTTCTTCGCTCGAATGGCCCGCGGTATCGGGAATCGACAAAGATGCCCACGCAACGCCGCCAATCGAACGGCGCGGCCCGAATATCTCGCCGCGCCGCATCACAGAACGACTCGTGAGCCGGGTCAAGGGGTTGACGGCAATCTCATGTGTCCTGTTATTAAGATCACCACAGCCCGACGTCGCGCCCGGCGCGACAGCGTGCCGGCTGCGGCAACAGGCCAAAGCCGTCGAACAGGGCTGCGAATGACACATCCGAACAATTCCGCTTCCGCGCACCCATCGCGCATCGAAACCGCGCTCGTCACATCGGGGCGCGACACCGCGGCGCAAAAAGGCTTCGTCAATCCGCCGGTGGTGCGCGGCTCCACCGTGCTGTACCCGACCGCCGACGACTTGCACGCGCATCGCGGCGAATTCCAGTACGGCCGCCACGGCACGCCCACCACCAAGGCGCTACGCGAGGCGCTGCAAGCGCTGGAAGGACCGCAATGTGCCGGCGTCGGCCTGACGCCATCCGGCGTCTCGGCAATTACCACGGCGCTGCTCGCAGTTTTGAAGACCGGCGATCACCTTCTGGTGTGCGACAACGCCTATCGCCCGACGCGGCTGTTCTGCGACGGCATGCTGAAGCGCTACGGCATCGAAACCGGCTATTTCGACCCACTGATCGGCGACGGCATCAGCGCGCACTTCAAACCCAACACCCGCGCGGTGCTGGTGGAAGCGCCGGGCTCACAGACCTTTGAGATGCCGGACATCCCGGCCATCGCCAAGGCCGCCCACGCCCGCGACATCATCGTGCTCGACGACAACACATGGGCAACGCCGCTGTATCATCGCTCGCTGGAGCAAGGCGTCGACATCAGTATCCAGGCCGCGACCAAATATATCGGCGGCCACTCCGACATCATGTTCGGCACCATTTCGGCGAACGAGAATGCGTGGCCGCTGGTGGCCGATTCGATTCGTCAGCTCGGCGTCTGCGCCGGACCCGACGACGTGTTCCTCGCCTTGCGCGGCCTGCGCACGCTCGCGGTGCGGCTGGCGCACCATCAGCGCGCGGGGCTCGAGATGGCGCGCTGGCTGGCGGCACGCCCCGAAGTGACCGATGTGCTGCATCCGGGGCTGGAAACCTCACCCGGCCACGTCATCTGGAAGCGCGACTTCACCGGTGCATCCGGCCTGTTCAGCATCGTGCTGACACCCGCGCCGCAAAAGGCCGTGGATGCCCTGCTCGATGCCGTGCAACTGTTCGGCATGGGCTATTCGTGGGGCGGCTTCGAAAGCCTCGTCATCCCGTTCGACTGCACGTCATATCGCACGGCCACCAAATGGGCGCCCAGCGGCCCGACGCTGCGGCTGCATATCGGCCTCGAGAACACCGAGGATCTCAAGGCCGATCTCGCGCGCGGGTTCGAAGCCTTCAACGCAGCGCGCTGATAGCGGCTATTGAAAGTTGTTCTGTGCCCCGGACGCGGTGCGGCATGGAATGCCGCTCCGCAGAGCCGGGGCCGTTTCAACCACGGTATCTGAGACGGTCCCGGTTCTGCGAAGCAGCGTTACACGCTGCATCGCGCCCGGGACACGGCGAAAGTAGAAACCGAAGCCGGCTAGTTCCGTCCGACGCACAAAACCATTGATCCTGCGCAGTTAAGCAATACCTTAACCGCTTGACTCGGATTGATGGACGAGACCGTTGGGATCGATCGTTCTGCTTGACCTGATGGGCGGCGTCGCGCTGCTGCTGTGGGGCCTGCATATGGTCCATAGCGGCATCCTGCGGGCGTTCGGCTCCGATCTGCGATTATGGCTTTCGCGCGCGCTCGGCAACCGCGTCTCCGCGCTCGCCGCCGGCCTCGGCCTCACCGCGCTCCTGCAAAGCAGTACCGCCACCGCGCTGATCGTCAGTTCCTTCACCGCCGAAGGCATCGTCGGCTTGATGCCGGCGCTTGCCATCATGCTCGGCGCCAACATCGGCACCACGCTGATCGTGCAGGTATTGTCATTCAACATTTCCGCTGCCGCGCCGGCGCTGTTCATCATCGGCCTCGTCGCGTTCCGCAGCGGCGCGCGCTCGCGCATCAAGGATCTCGGCCGCGTCTCCATCGGGCTCGGCCTGATGCTACTGGCGCTGCATATCCTGCTCGGCACGCTGGAGCCGGCGGAGAATGCGCCCGCAGTGCGCGTCTTCATGACCGCGATCACCGGCGATCCGGTGCTGTGCATCCTGATCGGCGCCGCCGTGACGTGGGCGGTGCATTCCAGCGTCGCCACCGTGCTGCTGATCATGTCGCTGGCTTATGCGCACTTCGTCACGCCGTTCGCCTCGCTCGCGCTGGTGCTCGGCGCCAATCTCGGCAGCGCCATCAATCCAGTGTTCGAAGGCGCGCGCCGCGACAATCCGGCGAGCTATCGGCTGCCGGTCGGCAACCTGCTCAACCGTCTGATCGGCATCGTGCTGGTCGCGCCGTTCCTGCATCCGTTGGCCGACGCCTTCCAGGCGTGGCAGCCCGACCTCGCCAAGATGACAGCGCTGTTCCACATCGCGTTCAACGTCGCGACCGCCCTCATCTTCATCGGCGTGCTCGACGGCGTCGCCGCGCTGATGACGTGGCTGTTCCCGGCGCGGGTGCAGACCCTCGATCCGGCGCAGCCGCGCTATCTCGACGAAAGCGCGCTGGCCACGCCATCGCTGGCGCTGACCGACGCCGCGCGCGAAACGCTGCACATGGGCGATATCGTCGAAACCATGCTGCGGCAGGTGATGGCGGCGATCATGACCAATGATCGCGGCCTCGTCGACAACGTGTCGCGGATGGACAACGGCGTCGATCGTCTTGATGAAGCGATCAAGCTCTACGTCACCAAGCTGACACGCGGCAGTCTCGACGAGCGCGAGGGGCAACGGGCAATGGAGATCATCTCGTTCGCCATCAACCTCGAGCACATCGGCGACATCGTCGACAAGAACCTGTGCGAACTCGCCACCAAGAAGATCAAGCACCGCTTCCAGTTCTCGCCGGAAGGCGCCGCCGAACTATCGGAGTTTCACCGGCGGACCATGGAATCGCTGCGCATCGCCTTCGGCGTGTTCATGTCGGGCGACGTCAACGAGGCACGGAAGCTGTTGGCGGAAAAAGCAACGCTTCGCAGCTTCGAACTGGCGGCGACCGAACGCCATCTTGAGCGGCTGCGCGAGGGGCGGCCTGAATCCATCGAAACGACCTCGCTGCACCTCGACGTGCTGCGCGATCTCAAACGGATTCACTCGCACATCTGCTCGGTCGCCTATCCGGTGCTCGATGCGGCCGGTGCTCCCGCCGAAAGCACCGAAGCGGCGACCGAGTTGTTGCCGTCATCCAATCCGACAGCGCACCCGTCGGCGAATTGATGCGACTGAAATTGGAAACGTCATTGCGAGGAGCGTGAGCGACGAAGCAATCCAGTTCTAGCTTCATGGCCTTCTGGATTGCTTCGCTCGCAATGACGAAGGCACCCAACGCGTTTACGGCTGCGAAGCCTGCTTCCCGTTGAGCAGGATGAAATACAGGTTGCGGACGTAGACGATCAGGCCAAGTCCCTGCCCCGCGATGAACACCGGATCGCGGCGATACAGCGCGTAGACCAACAACAGCACGCCGCCGCCGATCGAGAAGAACCAGAACGCGATGGGAATGACGCTCTGCCGCGCGCGCTCGGACGCGATCCACTGCACCACGAAGCGCATGGTGAAGAACGCCTGCGCGACAAAGCCGAGAATGACCCAGCCGTCGAATTTGATGATGAAGACGTCGTGCAGATAGCTGCTGATCGAATGGATCAGTTCAATCATGCCGAAGCACCTCGGTTGCAACCGGATTCGGCTTCTTGCGGCGGATCAGCCACCACACGCCCGCGAGATCCATGATTCCGATCCAGAGCCGGTCGAAGAAGCCGTAATTGGACACGCCGGAATGGCGCGGACGATCGATCACATCGATATAGGCGATGTTATGGCCTTCCCGGCGCACCAGCGCCGGAAGGAAACGATGCAGCCCGTCGAAATACGGCAGCGCCAGGAAGATGTCGCGCCGGATCGCCTTGAGGCCGCAACCGGTGTCGCGGGTGCCGTCGCGCAGAATGCCGTTGCGCACGCCGTTGGCGATACGCGATTGCAGTTTCTTGAAACCTGTGTCCTTGCGCCCGACCCGCTGTCCGGCGGCGAGGCCGACGCTCGCGCCGCCATGCTCCAGCGCCAGGATCAGGTCCGGCAGGAAGGCCGGATTGTTCTGACCGTCGCCATCCAGGGTTGCGACGATGGCGCCGCGCGCGGCCCGCGCCCCCGTTCGCACGGCGGCGGATTGTCCGCGAGACTCCGCATGGCGGATATGCCGCAGGTTGCGCCGTTGTTGCATCAGGGCGGCCAAGCGATCCGCCGTGGCGTCGGTCGACCCGTCATTGACGTAAATGATCTCATACGGCCAGCGGTCACCCAGCGCGGCGGTGATTTCGGTCACCAGCGGCGCGATGTTGTCGGCCTCGTTGCGAACGGGAACGACAATCGAAACCTCGACAGGGGGCGTATCGGACGGCGGCACGGAACCACTCACGGAATTTGGGTTGATTAGCGATCCGCCGCAGGCCGGGTCAGAGGCGTCTCGCGGATGGCGCTTCATATGGCGCAAACGCCGAGCGGGCAACCTTTTTGAGGTCGCCAGCCGCGGGTCCCGGCAGCGCCAAAACCGTCCCGTCGGCGGCAATGGTGAACACCAGACGGCGCGCCGCGAACCAGTGCCGCACGGCCATGGCGCCGACGATGCCTACCAGCACGCCCGCCACCACGTCGCTCGGGTGATGCGCCAGCAACACCAGCCGCGTCGCGAGGATCACGACCACGTAACCCGCCATCCACCAGCGCAGCCGTGGCCATAACGATGCCACGGCGAAAGCCAGCGCCGCAGAGGTCATGGCGTGGCCCGAGGGAAAGCTCGCGTAGGTTTCGGTCCAGGCGAAATGCGAATAGTTGAACGGATTGGCATGGCCGCCGACGAACGGCCGCCCGCGCCCGATGATCCCCTTGAGGACATCGCCGACCAGCACCGGCACCGCGACGGCAATGAACAAGAACAGCAGACGATCTCCCCACCCGATCAGGATGGCGCGCGTCCGGCCACGCAGGCGCGGCAGCGTCAACGCCGTAATCACCAATACCGCAAACAGCGTCCACAAAACGTACTCCGACTTGCCGAAGTCGGAGATGATACGCACCGGCCACAGGCTCTTGGTGCCGCGCGGCGGCATCAGTTGGATCACCTGTGCGTCGAGCGCGAACATCAATGCGACGATCGCCACGGCGATCAGCGCGGTGATTGCCAGCGCGTGACGCGAGGAACGGCGCGCGGCTTCCGCGCGGCGCGAATGCGACGGCGTCCGCGTCAACCGCCGCCATGTCTGGCCGAGCGTTGCGATAAGCCGCACCGGGTAGGACGATGTCGTCTCAAGGCCGGCGGGCGCGGTCATCTCACTGCGTGCCTTCGGAGCGGAACACCGCGATCGAAACCTGCTTGCCTTGCGAGTAGTTGTAGCCGTCGATGCGCGTCGCCACGTTATAGCGCAGGCCGATGGCCTCGGCGCGCTGCGCGAAAGCGCGTTCCGAACGCTGTTCCACGAGCGCGAAGCGGCAACTGCCTTGCAGCAGGAAGTCGGCCGCGCCCGAACCGTCCGTGAGCCGTGTCGACGTTCCGGTCATGAAGACCAGGCTCGGCTCGTGATAGCCGGCGGCTGCGGCTTTCGGCCCGACGCAGACGACGTTGCGCAACGCACGGGCGATCTCGACGCTGGGAAACAGCGGTGCCAGCGCCGGCACGATGACGCCATAGAACGCCATCCCGAGAAACAGCGACGACGCCACCGCATTGAGCAACGAACGTTCGGCGCGATAGTCGTCATAGAGCCACCACGCGAACAACCCGAAGATCAGCGACACCGCCACGAACGGCCAGGCGAAGAACACGGGCTGGCGCGTGAAGTTGATCGCCGCGACCACTGCGATCACCGAGGTGATGGCGGGAACGGCGAACCACCACGCCGCGCCGCGGATCACCCACGAGCGCGACAGGATGCGGCGCTCCAGCGCGCCCGCGATCAGGATCGCGATGGCGGGATAAAGCGGCAGCACGTAATGCGGCAGCTTGGTGATGACGAGTTCGAACACGATCCACGACGGGATCAGCCACGCCAGCAGGAACTGCACGCCGGGCTCGCGGCGCGCACGCCAGATCGCAGGCGCCGCCATGCCCGCCAGCGGCGCGCCGGGCCAGAACGTGATCCAGAACAGCACGAAATAGGTCAGCGGCGGCGCGCCGTGGGATTCCTGCGCGTTGGCGAGCTTGCTCAGCATGTCGCCGCCGACGGAGTCGGCGAAGAACGCATCGCCGGCGCGCCAGAAGATCGCCACGAACCACGGCAGCACCAGCACGAGGAGCCACAACAGGCCCCACAACGGCCGCAGCCGCCACAGCCAGTTGGCGGAGCGGTCCATGATGGCGAGCGTACCCACGGTGAGCGCCACGAACATCAGGATCAGCGGCCCCTTGAGCAGCACGCCGCCGGCAATCGCCGTCCAAAAAATCACCGGCCACGCCCACGGCGGCCGGTCCGGGTCCTCGCCGCGTTGCCACGACAGATAGACCCGCGCCAGGGCGCCCATCGCCGCCACAACGGTGAGCAACAGCATCGCGTCGGTTTTCGCCAGCCGCGCCTCGACGCCGAGCAGCACCGAACTGCATAACAACAGGCTCGCCAGCACCGCGCTGCGCCGCGTCACGAAGGCGAGCGCCGCCCAATAGGTCAGCAGCACCGCGCCGATGGCGCCCACCAACGACGGCACGCGATAGAGCCAGATGCGCACCTGCGCGCGCGGCACACCGAGCGACGAGGCTGTCTCCACCGCGGCCGCCTGTAACCAGTAGATGCCGACCGGCTTCTTGTAGCGAACCTCGTCCTGAAAACGGATGTCGACGAAATCGCCGGTCTCCACCATCTGTTTGGTGGCCTGTGCAAAGCGTGCTTCGTCGCGATCGATCGGCGGGATGTTGAAGAATCCCGGCAGAAACATCAGGAAGCCGCAGACCAGCAGAAAGAGAACGGCGCGCAAATCGCTGACGGTGACGAAGTTGACGACGCTCACGAGCCCCCGACCCGGATTGACCCGGTTGTTGGGTTCACGCGGCGCACCAAATCTGGGCTGGTAGGCATTCTCGATCATCGGTTCCGCATACGATGAAACCGACGAAGCGACAACCGGTTAGCCGGGCGTTATTGAATTCTGACGACGACTGTGTCCGCCGCGCCAGTGGCGTCCATCACCGTGAGGCGGACAAAACCCGGCCCCGGCGGCTCGATCAGCCGCTGCCGCCGGCTGTCGAAGTCGCCGACGGCGACGCCGTTCACCAGCATAGTCATCGGCAGCACGCCGCCTGCGACCTTGACCGGGAGCGCATTGGGTTCACTTTTGCCGCCCGCCATCGCATCGATCCGCGAGCCATCGAGCGGAAACTGGATATGCAGCGGCCGGATTCGGCTCAGATCGACCAGATCGCCGGCCTGCCGGAACCGGCGCAGCGGCAAAGGCAATTTCGCGTTGCTGGCGATCAGGGTTCCATGCGGAGCTTTCGCCAGCGGCTGCGGCAACTTGCCGGAACGGGCGAAAACGTCGAACAGGATCGGCGCAGCGGCGCTGCGCCCGACCAGACCGGGCACCGGCGCGCCATCCGGCCGCCCGACCCAAACACCGATCGTCATGCGGCCATCGAAGCCGATCGACCAGGCGTCGCGGTAGCCGTAGCTGGTGCCGGTCTTGAAGGCGATCCGGTTGCGCACCGCGTTGTCCGGCGGCGGCGTTCCCATCAGCACGTTGCCGACCTGCCATGCCGCGACGCGGTCCATCAGCCGCAGCGGCTCCGGCGGCTTGTCGCCGGCCTGCCGGATTTCCTGCAACGGCACGGTGCTGCCGAGGCGCGGGAAGCCGCTGTAGAGTTGGACAAGGTCCTGCAAGGTGACGCCGACGCCGCCGAGCCCCATCGCCAGCCCCGGCACCTCGCCTTCCGGCAATGTGAGATGGCCGCCGGCCTGCCGCAGCCGCGACGTCATACGGCTGGCGCCGACGCGGTCGAGCAACGCCACCGCCGGCACGTTCAGCGACATCTGCAAGGCGTGACGTACCGACACCGTACCCTGAAAGGTCATGTCGAAGTTTTCAGGCGCGTAAGCACCGAAGCGGATCGGCCGGTCGTCGATCAGGCTTTCCGGATGGACGACGCCGTCCTCGAACGCCATGCCGTAGATGAACGGCTTCAGCGTCGAGCCGGGCGAGCGCACCGCGCGGGTCATATCCACCTGCCCGGCGCGGCGCGTGTCGAAGTAATCCGGCGAGCCGACGCGGGCGAGTACGTCGCCGCTGGCATTGTCGACGGCGACAATAGCAACCGAAATATCGGGACCGAGCGCAGCCGCGCGATCATGCGCCAGTGTTTCGAGATTGCGCTGAAGCCCCGCGTCGAGCGTCAAATGGATCAGCGGCGCGTCTTTCACCGTCGCCATCGCGCGTTCGGCGGAATGCGGCGCCAGCAGCGGCATCGGATGGCGGAAGCGCGGCACCGGCACCGCCTTGGCCTGCGCGGCGTCCTCCGCCGAGACCTTGCCTTCCTCGATCATGCGGTCGAGCACGCGGTCGCGCGCTGCCTGCCCCGCTTTCGGGTGGCGGTCGATGCGGCGCGTTTCCGGCGATTGCGGCAGCGCCACCAACAGCGCTTCTTCCGCCAGCGACAGCCGCTTCGGCTCCTTGCCGAAATAGGCGATCGATGCGGCACGCACACCTTCCAGATTGCCGCCGAACGGCGCCAGCGTCAGGTAGAGATTGAGGATCTCGTCCTTGCTGAGTTTTCGCTCGATCTCGATGGCACGCACGATCTGATGCAGCTTGGCATAGAGCGAGCGGCGCTGCCGCGGCTCCATCAGCCGCGCCAGTTGCATGGTGATGGTCGAGCCGCCGGAGACGATGTGGCCGCGCGTCACGAGTTGAAACGCGGCGCGGCCCAACGCCCACGGATCGACGCCGCCATGCGCGTAGAAGCGTTGATCCTCATAGGCCAGCAGCAGCGTCAAGTAACCCGGATCGACGTCGGCCTTGGCATCGACCGGCAATCGCCAGCGGCCATCCGCCATCGCGAAGGCACGCAACAGCTTGCCGTTGCGATCCACCACCGTAGTCGAGACTTCACGCGCTTCCTTGAACGGCAACGGTCCGAGCGACGCCACCCACGATGCGAGGGCCACCGCACATAAGGCAATGGTCACGGTGATTGTGACGGCAAAATATCGGAGTGCGCGACGTCTCCGCTTCACCCCGTCATGGCCGGGCTTGTCCCGGCCATCCACGTCCTGCTGCACGTCCGTCACAGAAGACGTGGATCCCCGGGACACGCCCGGGGATGACGATGGAGAGGTGGTGCTTTCAGACACCGTCATTTCGCGGCCTTCACCTCGATCGCTCCCGTGCCGGTGCGACCATAGCGCGAGGGATTGTACATGTCCTCGACGTAAGCCTGCGGCAGCACGTATTTGCCCGGCGACACCGCGCGCACGACATAGGCGACGGTGAACACCGACTTGTCGTTGCTGGCGCGATCGATCGAGGCGCTGAAGCGATCGTCGCGGAACTCGGTGTGCTCCGGTTCCTCGCCGTCCTCGATCCAGTCCAGCGTACCGGTATCGCCCGACGACACCAGATGCGGATTGTCGATCTCGAAGCCAGCCGGGAGATAGTCCACCACCATGATGTGGCCGTATTCCGGCTTGGCTTCGGTGATCTTCAGCACCACCGCGAAACGCTGGTTCTGCTTCGCCTGCGCCGGGTCCGCCGGCGTGCCGTCGAGCGCGAAGTAGTTGCGTTCGATCTTGAAGCCGTTGGACGCGGCCGGCTCCGGCGTCACCGGCGCGCCGGTGACCGAGACCACCGCCTGCATCGGCACGTCGCCGAGATTGGTGATCTTGATCGGCTTGCTGTCGATATCGGCGCCCTTGTAGCTGCGATAGACCACGGTTTTCACCGGCGAGCCGTCGATGTCGAGCGAGATGTTGCCCACATCCTTGGCCAGCGCTCGCGACGCCAGCACCAGCCACGCATTCTCCTGCGTCGAGGTAAAGGGCGTCAGACCGCGCGCGGCTTCGACCCGTTGCACCGCCTGCGTCAGCGTCGCGCGCGGCGCGTTGCCTTCGCTGGCGAGCGACACCAGTGCCGCAGCGTCACGCAGGGCCGAACCATAGTCGGTACGACCGAACTCCAGCACCGGTTTCGGGTTCAGGCTCTCGACCGCCGACGCATAGACGCGTTCGGCGCGGCCGCGATCTCCGACCAATGCCAAAGCTGCGGCGAGTTGGGCCTTGGCGATCGGCGTTGCGAGATTGTTCAGCTTGGTGTCGGCGAGATAACGCAGATCTCCGACCGGCGCGGTGCCGTTCTTCGCCAGCACATAGAGGCCGTAAGCGAGATCGCGGCCGCCGTCCTTCTCCGGCTCATTGGCGTTGACCACCGAGTTGCGGACGCGATCGAGCGCCGAGCGGAACGCAATGTCCGGCACGGCAAAGCCCTTCTCGCGGGCGCGGCTGAGGAAGTCGGTGACGTAGGCGTCGAGCCAGGCATCGTCGCCGCCCGACGACCACAGGCCGACCGAACCGTTCGAGCCCTGCCGCGACAGCAGCCGATCGATGGCGTCCTTGATGCGCTGATCGACGGCGGTGTCCATCGCCAGATGCGCGCCCGCCGCCAGATCGTTGACGTAAAGCAGCGGCATGGCGCGGCTGGTGATCTGCTCGGAGCAGCCGAACGGATAACGATCGAGCGCCTTGAGGATGGTCGCGGCGTCGAGCGCGGTGGACTGGCTCACCGACAACGACACGCCGCCGGTGCCGGCGACGAGGTCGGAGAACATGTCCTTGGTCAGCGTCAGGCTTTCGCCCTTCGCCAAGGTCCGCACTGAGCGACGCGCCAGAATCTGCGTCGCCGCCTTGACGTCAAGCGCGTAATGCCGCGCCAGGGTCATGCCGTTCGGCCCCTTGATCGCGACATCGATCTGCGCGGTGCCGGTGCCGTTAGCATCGAGCGCCAGCGCCATCGACGAACGCTGCTTGGCCTTGAGGTTGACGGTCGTGGTCGCGTTGCCGGGCACCTTGATGGGACCGGAGGCGCTGACGTTGATGCTGTAGTCACCCGGAGCGCCTTCGACGTTATCGAGTTCGAAGTTCATGCTGCCACGGTCGCCCGAGAGCAGGAAGCGCGGCAAGGTCGCGGTCAACACCACCGGATCGCGCACGGTCACGTCGGTCGTCGCGCGTCCGAGCTTGGTCGCGGTCCATGCCACCGCCATCACCCGCGCGGTGCCGGCGAATTCCGGAAGATCGAACGGGATATTCACGGTGCCGTCCGGCCCGACAGTGACGATGCCGGAATAGAGCGCCAGCGGCTTCTGCGTCGGAGGCGAGCCCTGCATCTGCGCCCCGGCGGCGTCACCGCCGGAGCGGATCTGGCCGCGGGTGCCCTGCATGCCGTCGATCAACTGGCCGTAGAGGTCGCGGATTTCCGCCGAGAGACGGCGCTGGCCGAGATAATAATCGTCGGGCGCGGGCGGTTTGTAGTTGGTGAGATTGAGAATGCCGACATCGACGGCGGCGACCACGATCTTGGCGTCCTCGCCGGGGCTGAGCCCGCCGATCTTCACCGGCAGCACCATCGTCGTGCTGGGCCGCACCAGCGCGGGCGGCGACAGTTCGACCTTGAGCGTGCGCGCATCCTTGTCGATACCGAACCACTTCAGGCCGATGGCGCGGCCGGGCATGCGCTGTGCGGCGGCATCCAACGGCCGGCGCAAGGTGGCAACGACATACGCGCCGGTGCCCCAGTCCGAGCCGATAGGAATGCGCACCTGCGAGGTGCCTTCCTTGACGTCGAGGGTTTGCGTCGTCAGCAGCCGGTCGCCCAGCACGTTGACGGTGAGCTTGCCGGCGGTGCGGGCATTGACCGACACCGTCATGGTGTCGCCGGATGCGTATTGCGGCTTGTCGATGGAGGTTTCCAAGAGGTCCGGCGTGTCGGCGCTGCCGTCCGAATACCAGCCGACGTCGAAGGTCACCGACGTCAGCGGCCCATCGGCGGAATCGGCGGACTTGACGTCCAGCCGATAGCGGCCCGGCCGCGGCGATAGTTGCAGCCGCGCCGGCTTATCGGCGGCAATGCTGATATCGCCATCGGCGACGCGCTTGGTCGATTTCACCGGCTCGTATTCCCACGAGCCGCTCTGGCGGTACCACTGGTAACGGGATTCGATCTTGAGCAATTCGTAGCGCAAGCCGCTGCGCGCCAGCGCGGTGCCGTCCGGCGCGACGAACGCGACATCGAAGTTGGCGTTCTCACCCTCGGCAACGCTGTTGCCGGAGAACAGCGGCTTGACGCCGATCATCGCGGCGGGCGGCGCCACCGGCAGAACCAGCTTGCGCTCGACCGCGCGGCCGCCGGCTTCCGCCATGCGGATGAAAATCTGCGCTTCCTGCGGACGGGCCGACGCCGGTGCTTTCGCAAGGCTCACCGGGAAGGTGGCGACGCCGTTGGCGTCCGCCTCGGGCAGACCCTCGATTGGGGTGCGCTCGTTATTCGCGGTCTCCTCGTCCGGCACGCCGAACTGATAGCCGGCATAGCCCGGACGCACGGCGGCAGGCGCGACCAGCATGTCGCCCTCGAGTTGCAGGCCGGACGCCGGCGCGCCGTAGAGGAAGTGGCCGTCGACCTTGAGCATCACCGGAGCTTCCGTCGTGATCTGCTTGGCATCGCTGGTCAAATCGAATTCGATCCGATCCGGCACATAGTCTTCGACCATGAAGGTGGTCTCGCCGACCGACGAAGCCTTGGGATCGGTGAAGGCGCGCACCCGCCAGGTGCCGGTCGGCACCGCCGAATTCAGCGGCAGCGACAGACTGCGTCCGCCCGCGCCCTGATCCGGCAGCGACGCACGGCGATATTCGACGCCGTCCGGGCGCTCCACCACCAGGGTCAGCGGCCCGCCGGTCATCGCCTTGCCCTGCCCGTCGCGCAACAGCGCGGTGAGATAGACCGTCTCGCCGGAACGATAGACGCCGCGTTCGGCGTAGACGAAAGCATCCGCGCCCGCCGGCACCGGACGGCCGCTGACACCGCGATCCGACAGATCGAAGGCGGTGGTCTTCAGGCTGAGGAAGGCATAGTCCGTTTTCTCTCCGGTGACGGTAAGCAACGCCGGCGACAGCCCGCCCTCGCCGCGCGCGAGCCCTGCCTCGAACAGCACATGGCCGGCGGCGTCGGTCTTGCGGGTGGCGAGGATTTCGTTGTTGCGGGCGAGCAGCCGCACCTCGGCATTGGCCATCGGATCGGTGGACGCCAGCGAATTGACGAACACATGAATGCCGTCGTTGCCGGAGAACGCCGTCAACCCGAGGTCGGAAACGATGAACCACTGGGTCGCCAGCGAACCGGAATCCTCGTCGCTGGCTTGCGGCCCCTTCGGTGCGGCGGTCATCACATAGACGCCGGGTTGCAGGTCGCCCAGCGCCTGATCGACCGGAAACGCTGTGGTGACGTCGGCATTCAGGGTCGAGGCGGTCGCAAGATCGCCGCTCCACACCTTGACGCCGCGCTCCTCGCCCAGCGTCGACAGTTCATAGCGGCTCAAGGCGCGCTGGAAATCGCTGCCGATCACGGTGTTGATCAGGTTGCGGTCGCCGATCCGGAAAACGTTGACTGCCACGTTCTGGGTGTTGACGCTGACCACCGGAATGCCGCGCTGGCCGGTGCGCGGCAGCACATAGGCACGGCCGGTGAAGCGCACGAACGGCTTGCGATCGCGGACATAGACGTTGAACTCCGCCGACTTCGGCAGCGTCTCCCGCACCGTGGACGGCAAACCGGCGCGCAGATTGACGTTGTAACGCTCGCCGTGCTTCAGCCCATCGACGCAAAGCTGCTTGTCCTCGGATGAAATGGCCGGCGCATCGTTACCGGCCAGCGCGAGATACGGCGCGAAGTCAGTGCGCTTGGCGAGGTCTTCCGAGAACTGGAAGCAGACGCGGGGCGAAGCGGAATCTGAATCCACGCTGTAGTCGAGCAACCGGAAGCCGTGATCGTCGCGGAGCTTTTCATAAGCGCCACGGACATCTGCGACCTCGCGCAGGTCCAGCGACAGCCGCATGGTGTCGAGCGCCGGGCGCCACAGCTTGCGATCCGCGAAGGTGCGGCCGAGTACCGCCAGCGCATCGGCCTCCTCGCCGGCATTGCCGGCGCGCTGGTAGGCCAGATAGGACGCGGTCGAGGCGCGCTCGCGCAACAGGGTCTGCTCGCTGTTGGTGATCGGGCGGACCTGAAGGATGGTTTTCGCCAGCCGCAGCCAGTTGCCGCCGTCCTCGGGGGCGACGGCCGCGAGCTGCCCGAGAATTTGCAGGCTTTCGCGGAGATTGCCTTTCCGGATCGCGACGTCGGCATCGGTGCGCAGTTGCGTGGCCGGCTTGGCGACGCTGCCTGCCTCGGTCTTGATCTGCTCTTGCAGCTTGATCGCGGCGTCCGCCAGATCGTCGCGCTTGTACGCCTTGTCGGCGGCATGCGCGGCGACCATGCCGAACGCGAGCACGCACGCAACACTGACGACGCGGACCAGACCGATCATGGCATTCTCCTTAAGACGGCGAACCGCCGCCGATTCCAACATTCGCGAAAAGGATGACGGACCGATGGCGCGATCACGCCCGTTCCCGTTGCAAACATCACCGATTTTGTTCGGCAAGGTCCCTGTCCGCTGCATTCCGATGGCCACGCCGAAGCATAACGGAAACCGCCACGCCGACACACCTCCCGCTTTGTCGCGAACAGAGGCTATATGGTTCGGAACCAAACGGCGCGGGCGGTGCGGAATTTATTTGCGAGGGCTGCCATAGCTGGAGCGCCCTCGGCGGGCCATCAACGTCCCGCCACGCAACGGCCTTGGCAAAGACCCTCGTGGATGGCGATAGCAAGCGGTATCCGTACCGCGATATCTATCACTGCATCATTTTTTTGAACGGAGGCAGCAGCATCGCACACCAATGTGAGTTGCGCGATCGAAAAACACTTTCAACGGAAATCGTACCGTGACGCACTCTGTTGCAGATCGCCTTCGCAAAGCTGGCGGCCATCCGCTTGTGGTTGCGGGATTGAGTTCGCAGCCCACGTCTGAGGCTCCCACCTAGCCGAGGAGCAAACTTACTATGGGAATATTGTCATCAAAACTTTTTACCGTCCCACCGAACGATCGACTCGAACGATGCGCTAAAAACAACTCTGATCATATTGCTCCGGGCTCAACGGGGGACCACGTCAAATGTATTCAGATCGCGCTCAATCAACTCAGCAAGGTCTTTCTTAAGATCGACGGAATTTATGGCCCTCGCACCGCGGCAGCGGTTGTGGCCTTCAAAGAAGCGCAGTCTCCCCCACTTCGTCAGACTTGGCAGTCAGTGGCGGATAACATCGTGGGAATCGGGACTGTCAAGGCGCTCGATAAGCAGATGCGCGACCTCGAGAGTGCTCCTGCGCGAAAATTCAGCCAACTTGTTTCTCGAACAATCAATGGAGCGGCGCACGATCATAAGCGGTGCCCGAGACTTGAATCTGGGGAGCATAAGGCAACCCCCATCAATCCACTCGGCTTCGGCCGGAAGATCAATATTTGGGGCGACGGCGAAACGGATTATCTCGGTTTCGAGGACTATGCGATCGACCCATCCTACGCCTCAAACGGCAAGGGGCTCATGAAGTTCACATGGGAACGTCTCGAGAAAGGTGGAATTGCCGACCACACGGCCAGCGATATATTCATGAGATCCAGCCCGGTCTACGATGACAACGACCTTAAGATCGGGCGCATCAAACCCCGAAGCACAACCGCGGAGATATTACGGATTGCAATGCCCGGCTGTCGGCTCACCTATTCAGGTACAATCGAGAACATAAATTTATACCTCGCCAAGATTCTACGCCTTGGCGTGGTCACGGAAACGACATACGTGGACGGGAACGGCGATCTGCAGCCCCTCGGGGTGGTCCCATCAGACCCGAACAAGGGAATGTTTGTTTACATTCTGACAATACTGTAGTTGGCGATCCCAGCAGAACGGACAATCCGCAACGGATCAATCGTTTAAGCTGGCTCACCTACCTAAAGAGCGCCTTTGGTCGATAACGACATTTTCAGGCGATGGCTCACCGCTCGCGACGTGATCGACCAAACCTGTTCGGTTCGCGCGGCTCTTTCAGCTTCGGTAAATCGGATGGCTTGTCGGGGTACATAAATTCGCCGTGCCGCAACCAGCGCCCGTCAAACCGGTCCCAGAACTGGATGGCGTGAAGCTGTAGGGCGAACTCATAGACGGTGTAGAGCACGCCGCCCCGTCTCATGCGTTCGCCGGTCGGATCGAATGGGATATCGTTCAAGCCGCAAATCGCGTTGATGCCGTCCCAATTCTCGCGGACGTACATATCCGGCAAGGCGACGTGATACGGGTGCGACCGTTTCCAACGGTGGTCACCTCCACCTCGCCAATAGAAACCCGGATGGTGGATCAGAAATTCAGGAAGGCGCGCGATGCCCTTGGCAATGCGCCGCGCTTCGTCCGATGTCAGGTGCCGGTGATAGTCGGCCCATTGCATCCGGTGAAGGTCATCCCGGCAATAGACCGACGCCAGCCGAACGCCGTTTGCGTCCTGCACCACATAGGCGTCGGGGCCGTCGCGAACGACTGTCCACGGCGGGGGAAAACGACGCTTGGGCGGGATTGACTCCATGAGAACAAAATAGGAACATGAACCTAGCACAGTCAACGAGGAACTGCGCCAATGTCCGCCCTGCCCGATCAAAAACCGGAGGATGAAGCCCAGCTTGAAGCCGAGCGCCTTGAGGCCGCGACCGATCAGGCAATCGCCGCTTGTGGTGGCGACGTTCGCAGCGCCGTGCGAGCGTTGATCTTGGCGAACGAATTTTTGCAGCACGAGCTAGAAGCGAAAGTTTCAGCGGGATACGTGCGCGGTGCGAAGCACGTTTAACTAATGCTATGTGAGCGGTACACCTATGGATGAAACATTTTCACTCTATCAGTTGCCGCCCGAATGGATTCAGAATCTAGCGGAGGAAGTTACATACCTTCGAGGGCGATACTTAACGAGCTACGCTCAGTGCGAGTTTTTGCTCGCCGATCTCACGGTCCGCGTCGACAATCGGTTTCGGTATGCCTTGGAGAAACGGATAAGCGCCACGAAAATTATGGCGGATAGCCAAGGCAAGCTGAATGCCTACGCGAATGAATTACTTCCGCTGTTAGAGCAACTTCCACGCTATACAGAGAAAAGGCATTGGCTCGCTCACGGGCTTCTAGAAATAGCGCACACTAAGGCCGGAGACCATCAACTCAAATTGCGACGCTACGTTGAAGGAAATAAAGAGCTAACCCTTGCGGTATGGAAATTTAACATCGGCCAACTTAGAGACGACGTTTCTTCAATCACTATCTATGGTTCAACCTTTGTGGACTTGTGCCGTCGAATCTATTTGGAGCTAGATTTAGAATCCGACGTAGCTCAAGATTCTCCACTGGCTTAAGGCAACACCGGCATGGGCTGGCGTGGACAAGACAATCGCGATCTTGCGAACGAGCGCGATAACAAACCGCATGTAGTGCAGCGCGGCCTTTTCGCCTTCGCGGTGCTGGCGTTCTTCGTGTTATGGGTCGCGGCTAGTTTTAGGTGATGAAAGTAAAAACATGAAGCGCGCGGTCCCTACCCCTAAGCAGTTTCGCGAATTCATTTCTACCTTGGATAACCAGCAATCGGCCCGTTACCAATATTGCTACCATCTTGGATCGACGTTCGTTCACGTCAACAGAATGGAAGACTCCATTATATGGTGCATGAGTATGTGCGACCGGGTGAAGGTAAAATCCATCCTTGGCGAAGATGCATCAAACTGGGATCGGTTCGCTAAAAAATTGGATACCCTACAGGGCTCAACCCTAGGCAGTTTGATTTCGATCCTGTCACGTCACAACATTCAAGAAACGGATTTGCAGTATCTGCGTTGGCTTAAGGGAAAACGCGATCTGTTTATACATCGTATATTTCGAGAGGGCGCATGGCCGGGAAATTTGTCTCAAGATGACTGCGCGATAATGATCCGTCGCTTGTGTTATCTTGAGCTAATTTTTATGCGCGGTAGCAGTCAGATTTGGAAAGTCCTACAACGCGCCGGTCTTATGCACCTTGAAATTCTTAGCGACGGGATGCTCGCAATGAACCTCGATTTCTTCGATGAATAGGCAACAAAAAGAGGGCGCTGGCGACAGCGCCCTCTTTGGTCGAATGCTCAGCCCGGCATTCGCAATAGCTCACTAACCAGTTGCCGCGCCATCGTCAGGTCTGGCACCGCACTAGTGCCAGTCGATTTTCGCCGGCCATTCGGAAGCTCAGCCGTAAAAACGCTGCCGGCGACTGAATAGCGGCAGCGGTACGTCTGGCCCTTGAACTCATGATCGAACTCGATCCACGTCGGAGACTTCGCCATTATGCGGCCTCCTGCATTTTAAGCCGCCTGCCCCAACCGATCGCCATGGCATCGTCATCGTGAACCATCTTGCGCGGGTGCGGCCATCGCCACATGCGTTTTAGCGCGCCCCTATTTGTGACTCGATAAAACGCGAGGACATTCATATTCACTTGGTCGTCTAACCAGACGTAATTGAGCCCGTTCATTTCAACGAAATGAACATGCGTCGGAAGTTCTGCGACGCCGGACCGATGATAGGCCATTAACGCCCGCAATCGGTACTCGGTCTTGTTGAGTAACATTAGTTATGTTCCCTATGTTGAGTAACAGTAGCTGTCTCAACATAGCGTTCGGTCGTAGGATCGACGGTCTTTTTTGAAGGCCGTCGCGTCCTGTGTCATTCGAGCAACAATTAGTCCCGCGAACTCTCAGGCCACACGTCACAGCGGATGCAGAGGTCGTAGGTGATTTCGTCGCGCGTAATCTCGCCAGTGAAGGGTGACGGCTCAACGTTGAGCAGGTTACGGGCGAGGAACAGCGCTTCGACCGTGGCAGCGTGGTCGGCATCGGAAAGATAGGTCATCGGAGTCTCCATTGGTGTGGCAATGGATTCGGATTCTCACATTCGCGAATCAAGGTCAAGCGTTTGTTTTTACTGCATTTTTTGTAAGTCAACGTTGACTGAATCGCGGCCCCCACCATCCATTTGATGGCTAACGGACACGATGCCACATAACGTCGCCCCTTCTAGGATTAGCGCGTTTGTCGGGTAAGATGTGGGCCTTTCAAAATCGATATTGCTCACATACTGCGAACCGATTGGGAGCCAAGAAATGGTTGACCAGATTGTCAAAACTATTGTGGGGATCGGGGTAGCTATTGGACTAAAGACGGCCGGCAAAGCGCTTGGGCCTCTCGCTCCTATCACCAGCGCTGCCGGAATTGTTATGACCCTTGATGAAGGAATGAGAAAACAAGTTGCTGAAGACGTGATCGCAGCTAACACATCAATTTCGGGTGCAGAACCAAACATATTTCTTATTAGCGATTTCAATGGCTCTCAGGGCAAATCGTTTCTGGAAGAGATTGTGAAGAAACGCGGTGGAGGGACTGCTTGGTATCAGGCGTCACGCAACCGAATGGAATGCTTTTGGCACAACAGTAAGAGTTTTAGCCCAAAGCCGGTGAAGGATCAGGCCATGGGGTACATCGTTCACGGCCCTACCGATGGTCGATGACCTTCTAACCCGCGATCAGTTAACCCGACGCCGTTCGACCAAGGTGCCTCATAGAAGCCCCACCAGTGAGTCCGTCGCCCTGCCCGGTGTCACACAGCGGCGACGACGTTTAGATTCGCCACGGACCTGCGCTGTGAATCCTTGGCCGGGATTTGTCACTAATGAACCTGGGGCCGGCGTCGCGGAGCGTAAAACTAAGTCATGCTCTTGGGGCCGTATGCCGGCAAAGCCGGCGTCGGGCCGGGAGGATCAGCTTCACCCGGAAGGTCTCACTACTCCCGGAAGGGATTCATAAAGAGCGCGCGGCGAAGCCGCGCCATGATCGCCGGAGCCGGGCAAAGCCCGGCGATGTAGCGATCCTATCCCGTGTAACGCGCGAGGAGCTTCCTTACGGAAGCTCACTATCTAAGAGTCTAAGATTCTATAATCTTATATATAGCAAAAGCGTTACATGGATTTCGTCCGGTCGAAATTCAAAAAATGCCTGTGCCACAGCGATTTCTTTAATTTTCAGCCCCGAACAGCCCCGAACGATTTGGCCCAAAACCGTTCGGGGCTGGCATTAAAACCGTTCGGGGCTGTTCGGGGCTGTTTTGATTATTTGAGGCGGTGCCAGACGCCGTTCGGGCCTTCAAGTTTGGCGACGATCCGGCTCAGTCGGTGCGCTTCATTCTTATTCATCGGCCGACCGACATGCAGGCGGTAGTGATCCGCGATCTTTGACAACGATGCCTTGGCACCAAATTTCCGCCGAGCATCGGACTGCACAACCCAAAATCGGACGATCTCTTTCTCGCGTCCGATCAACGTCCATAAGAATTTGTCGCCGTTCGCTGTCGAGGTCGCAGCGAACAAGGTCGTCAGGTGCAGCCGCAAGACGGATTTCGGATTCTCGCGGTGCTTGCGGACCCTCGCGGCTGTTTTCTGCCGACGCTGCGGCAAGAGCAGCGTTTTCCGCTTCGCAGCCTTTTCATCCTTCACCCGACGAAAGAGCCCTGCCCAATCTGGAAGCTGTCGCCGCTCAAGGTCGGCAACGGCGCTTAGATCGTCGTCAGAAAGGGACTCGCTGGATTTCGTTTGAACCGCGACGGGTGCCGGGTCATCCGGTATGTCTGAAAGATCGATGTCGTCTAGCTCAGCGATAACCGCATCGATGTACGGTTGATCATGCCGGGGCCGTTCATCAAGATTCTCATCGCAAAGAGCGATGATAGTGCTATAGTCGTCATGAGGCGGGCGCATCCGCTTCTCCTATTTCGAACCCCTAGCATTGGCGTGCTGGGGGTTCTCTCTTTTCTAAATAGTCCCTGTTAGGCCGTTATTGGCCTCAACGAGTGAATATAGCGCCGGGAAACAGATTCAGCGGGTCTTTCTGCTACCGCTTCCCAAGTATCCCGCCCGGTCGCATCTGTGTCCGTAGCTCTTTGGCCATCATGGTTCGCATTGACGCCTCTACTTGCGCGCCGATCTGTTTCGCCAGCGCCTCGTCGGCCAGCGGTCCCTTCGATCCACCCTCAACCTTCACGTTGATGGTCGGTGCGAAGCTGGTCCGATTGTCATTGCTGGCAATGGGTGACGTTCCGCCCGCGCCATAAGCCGAGACAAGTCCGCCGTCCGCGAACCTCGGAATCTTGTTCTGGTTGATCGCGTGCAACAGGGGTAAGTGCCGAGCAGTAGCGTCGGCGCGGATGACGAACTCGCCATTGCTCGCCATGATCGGAATGCGGTCATCACGGGGACCGCCCGGCCCTCGCACCTGTCCGCCGTCTGCGAAGCCCAAGAGCCCGCTTAGCAGTCCGCCACCAAGCCCGCCTGTCGCGCCGCCGAGCAACCCGCCGCCAATGCCGGAAATGGCCTTCATCAATGGGCCAACCACGAGCAACTTGATAATCATTCTTTCAATCTCGCGAATGACTAGTTGCCCCATGTCGGAGAACGCCTCACCAACGGATTTCGTCCCACTCACGATGTCGAGTAGACCGGACTCTAGCCCGCCCGAAATGCTGGTCGAAACCTGTTTCAGCGCGCCGTTGAATCGCATCGCTGCGGCCTGCGACGACGCCAGCGCGGCCGGCACGTCATTTCCGAACAGCGGCTTCAAGCGCTCCGCGATGGCTGCATCCTCCGGCGCCAGCAATGCCGTTCGGCTCTCGAACTGGATGGATGAATCGATCTTAGCTTTCGCCAGCGCCTCGCCCGCCGACCGCGCCGACGCCGCAAGAGCATCGATCTTGGCGCGCATGGCGTCGGTGATCGGAATGCCCGCCTGTTGAGCCGCTGCCATCAGTTGCGCCTTGGCGCGCAATTCCTCCAATGCGCCGCTGCCGAGCCCGACCGCTTGCGCGTCGGCCTGCATGCGGGCCGTATGCTTCGTTAGAGACTCACTCGCCCGGTCGAATGCATCTGCGGCCTCGCTGGCCGGCTTCTTGACATCTGGATTCTTCGACGTGTCGCCGCGAACCGCAGACTGAACGTCCGACGCCTCCCGCATACTGCGAGAGACGTTGGCACGGTTCTGTAGCGCGCTGCGAAGTTTCGCCGTTGCCTCCTCCTGAGAAACCGAGCCGATAGGCGAAATACCCATCGATGCCGGATCGGAGTTGAGCCCCATCGCCGCCGTGGCATCGGTCATCGATTTCCAGATATCGGCATTGCCGATCCTGTTCGCGAACCAATCCGGTACCTGTTTCAGCGCCGAATAGAGTTGCGTCGCATAACCAACCGCTTCCGCCAACGTCTCAGTGATGCCGACCCATGACGCATGATAGTTCATGCCGAGTTTGGCGAGGTCGTCCTGAATAGGTTTCCACTTTTCAGCGAGAACCTTTTCCGCTGCCTCCATGCGCTCTTTCAATTCGATGGCGCGGCCTAGATCGTCCTCGCTGATAATCTTCGCCTTGCTCATGGCATCGGCGCGCTTCAGCATGTCGTCGAGGTATCCGGCATCCGCTCGCAACGCTTCCGTGATCTGCGGACCGAAAGCCCGGTTCGCAAGGTCCAGCGCCGCCAGCCGTTCGCCAGCATTCATCATCTGGTTGATAAGCTGCACCATAGCGCGGAATCGTTCTTCCGCGTTGTTCGCCAATGTCAGCGCGCCGACGCCACCATTGCCGGAAAGATTGCCAGCCTCGCGAAGCTCATCGATGCGGCGCTGAATATCGCTACCGCCCAGCTTTGGCGCGCTGGCGTTATTGAAGCGTTTCAGCGCCTCCGTAAGCTCGTTGATCTTGTCGCGGGCTTCCCCGCCTGACTTCGTGATCCGTTGAAAAAATTCGGTGCTGAAACCCGACTTGTTCGCCTTGTCAGCGACGGCGTTAAATTCCTCAATGCGTTTCTTTGCCAACTCGGTCGCATAGGCCATTAACTTGAAGGCGTCTACAACCGCTGTCACGCCAAGCGCAATTGGCCCCAGGAATCCGAGAACGCGACCGAACGCCAACGCCGCAGCGCCAGCCGCGCCCTGCGATGCCAGCCAACTGGCATTCATCTTGATAACTGACGCCGCGACCGTTCGCGTGGTATGCGCCACAAGCGAACTAGTTTCGTTCATTTTACGTTTGAAGTCGTCGTCACCCGTGACACGAATCGGAATGTTTAACGCCGGTGTCGCCATTATGCAGCTTCCTTATTCTCGCCCATGAACAAGGCAACTAAAATGCCAGCGGCAGCGCCCGCGTTTTCGGCAATCGGCGCGGTGCTAACGTGATCCGCGATCAGCTTCGCGGCCTCAGCGCGGGACTTACCAGCGCCGATCAGGCCGAGCGTTAGCACCTGCTCAACGTCATCGAGGGAATAGCTGCCGGTTTCAAAGCGATTGAGCACAGCGCCGACGCTGGAACCGTTCGGGCCATGAATGCCGCGATAGGAAAGGACGTTCCGCACCCACGGGTGATTCAATGTCAGGGTGTAGGATTCGCCGCCCCAAGTGACGGAACGGGCGCATGGATCAGTCATTGTTCAATACCTCTATGGCAGCTTCATCGATCGCGGATCGAATCTCGTCACGACGTTTTCGGTATTCGGACCAGAAGAAGTCTCGGGCCGGTTGCTTGCTCGTGCCGTAAACGAATCCGAGCGCATAGTCGTATTCGACGCCGGAACCTTCACGGATTTCCCTCGTCGTTAGGTCACCGCCGGCCTGGACGATGTACTCAAGTGGACTGCGACCAGGAACGGCAACGCATGATGCCTCTAGGTCGCCACTATCGGCCGGTGCCGCTTCAAGAGACTTCAACGCTGCCCGCTGCGCGGCGCTCAGGTCTTCCGCTTGGTCGCGGATCACGTCTGCCAGATGATCGGTCAGCTTATCGGGCAGGCTTTCCAGATAGGCTTGCAAGTCTTTGTTGTCGTCGGCCATGCGTCACCAAACCAGCATGTCGGCGGTGATCGCCGGGTCATCAAGGAAGTTCGCGAAGCTCTCGCCAGCCGCAGCGCGACTAACGGCCATCCAAGACGCCGCAGCGCCGTCTATGCGGTCGGTGGACTTGCCCTTGTGCATCTTCCGATTGCCCGACGCGTCCACAATCTGGATCGCGATATTCGCGAAATTCCAGCGCAAGACGGGGTGCCCGCCGTGCTTAAAGTTTCCGCCGACAATGGCGCGCTCTAGAATGTTGAGCGCCGGGGATTGCGTCACCCAGCCCTGTTGTATCGTCAGGATTTTGTCGGCGTGTTTCTCGTTCAACAGCGCAATGACAGCTTGGGCATAAGCCGGATCGAAACCGATCTCGCGAACGTCGAAACGCTGGCATAGGCCGTCAATATAAGCCGCGACGGCAGCATGGTCGATCACATTGCCCGGTGTCGCGGTCAGGTGTCCCTCGTCGCGCCATTGGACGTAGTTGACGCCATCATGGTCGCCGCGCTTCCTGATATCGGCTTCCGGACAAAAGAAATGAGGGAGCACGGTGAAAACGTCGCCGGTCCTGAAACACGCGACCACGGCGCAAAGGTCGGTCGTCGTCGCCATATCGACGCCAATCCAGCACGGAGCACCATTGAAGGCGTCATAGTCGATTGGTTCGCTGCCCTTGTCATAGGTTGCCATATCGACAAAGGGACTGGTCGAATGATCCAACCAGACATTCAGCTTGTATTGCTTCAAGCTGTCGCGTTCGGTCGGACTATCCTTGGCGCGGGCAACATGCCGACGAAAACCGGCAATCGAGGGATAGCCGTGGATGCTACCGGGATTGACGTGCTGCCATGCTTCCTCATCGGTCCAATCGCATTCGGGATCAGATTCAAAGAGTACCGGAAGCCAAGTCGGGTCGATCACTTCACCGCGCGCGATCTTCCGCGCCCGGTCAATAACCTCATGAGCGATGTTGTCCTGACCCCTGCCCGCCGTGGTCGCGACAATCAAAAGGCTGTTGTCGGTCTTATCGAGTCCGTTTGTCAGAACTTTCCAAAGATCAGTACCACGCCAAACGTGGATTTCGTCTGCCAGCACGAAAACGGGCGTTCGGCCTTCCTGCGCTGGCGCATCGGAGGAAACGATTTCAAGCTCTGTCGACTCGCGTACATATTCGATCTTCTTTGCCGAGTTGTGCGGGTCATAGACCTTAACAACGGTCGGCGGAAAATGCTTCGGGTCCGCGTGGACGATGCCACGGGCTTCCTTGAAGGCAATACCGGCTTGCTTACGGTCAGACGCCGCAAAGATCGCCTCGCCGCCCGGTTCACGTTCGGGGCCGATGGTGTGAAGCAACGCCAGCGCCGCCGACAAAGAGGTTTTGCGATTTCCGCGTGGCACCAAGATCACCACGGTATTGACGATCCGCATTCCAGCATCGTCACGCGGGCCGTAAATGCGCCGAACAATCCGTTCCTGCCACGGATCAAGCTGGAACGCCTTTTTCGGCAACCGGCTTTTCGGATGCTTCAAGGCGCGAAGAAACCTAACCGCGCGCTCGCCAAAGCCGAGCGGGTCCGGGATTTCGCTGCCGTCATATATCCAGCTAGGAAATGTTGAGGGGATTTTCGTCGTCATCTTCGTTACCGTTATCGCGGATAGCAGGCCGGGACCGGCTAACGGGTGTCAGGCCAAGCTCTGCCGCAGTCCGCAGCGCGATAAGCTGCGACTGGTTCATGGTGTTGATGGCTGGATGCTTCTTTCCGTCCTTCGTTATCAGCCCGTCGCGGGTCAAAATCCGGTGCGCTGTCCGCATGGTATCGATGGCAATGCAGTACGATTCCACGGTCGCAAGGTCGCCTTGCGTAATGACGTTCCGCGCATCCAGAATTGGCGCAATGCGTCGCCATTCCCGCTTGGCCTCTTTGCCGAGCCATGACGGCGGGTTGCCGATCTTCACCACGTCGCGGCTATCGGTCGGGCGAATGGCTGGTTTCACGCCGCGCGTCATGCTGCCCTCGGTGGCGCATGGTGTAGGTTCCCCCACGCGATGTTAAACCGGTCATTATCGAGTTGAATAAGCCTCCCCTTGGGTAGCTCGCCGGTCATGTAAAGAAACGCCAGCCGGGTCGCGCGGTGGTTTTCGCTATCAATGCGAATGTTGGTTCCGCTATGGCCTTTAACGCCTGCAATGGTGCCAGCGCGCGCTTTCCCAGCCCGATCAACACGCCAGCGAAAGACGCCTGTTTCCGGGTCATACGCAAGCAATTCGCGAAGCCGATCAGCGGTGATCATTTGCCAATCCTTTCGCATGTCAGGTCCATACCGGCGCGGCGTCCTAATTCGCGCATAGACGTGATCTTGAACGCCTGCCCTTCAAACATGACGCGGTGATCCAGCGTCACGCCGGGATAGAAGTACGTTCGAAAGGTTGCGGTGTTGTCGGTGGTGGTTTGCTGCCCCTCCCGGTTATCGATCGATCGATTGACCAATTGAGCCCGCAACGAAACTAGCGTTGACCATGTCGTGACGGCGCTGCCGTAGTCGTCACGGGTGACGGTCGGGGTTTCAATGGTGATGAATCTGTCCATAGAGCCCGCGCGCATCACCCGGCCCTCATGATCGCCGCGACATTCACCACGGCATGGGAAAAGGTGCCGTCATGCATAAAGCGGGTGTCATCAATCGAAAGATCGGAAACCACGAAGCCATCTACATCAAGATAGCAATGTTCAATCTGTGCATCATGCGGGACCGCTGCGACGATTGCGCCGGTGATCTCTTTCGCCAACGTCATGCCCTGCTCTTTGACGAACACATGCACGTTAAGGAATGTCCGGGCGATCACGCCGCGATAAACGGTCTGTGCATCGCCAAGGATCACGGTCAGGTCGTGCTCAGGCCGGACGCCAGTATCAACGATATTGCCGGGACTACCGATCAGCGTCATTGCTTCGGCGTTCGCGATAAGGCGACTGCGAACCAGCTTTTGCAGGGAAAGACTTGGCTCAGCCATCAGAAGCACCAAGCCCTAAAGGGGTCCAACAATGTGAGGAAGCCGAGCGGGAGCGTGTCGGCGGTCATGCCGATGATCGCCGCTTCACGGTTCTGGTACAGGTGCGCCGTCAGCATCAGCACGGCTTGATTAACTGGCGCTGCGGTGCTGTCGGTGATTTCCTCGCCGGTATATGCCTCAACCCACGCCTTTGCGGCGTCTAACTTGGCCTCAATGAGGGAGTCGTCGGCGTCGAAAGTGACGTTCAAATGGGCTTTGGCGTCGGAAAGTGTCAGCATTGAAAAACCTATATTTTGAATCTCTTGCGTCGAGGGGAGGCTCTGGTCAGGCCGCGTTTTCGAAAAGTTTGTCGCTACCCCCGGTGTCATCGCTTCGCTTTCGGGTTCGCTGTTCATTGATCGGCGTTGTCAGCGCGTCACCAAGCGACATTCCGCTTTGAATACGCCAGCGAACGGTATCGACGCTTAAGCCCGCTTCGTTCGCCCATTCGCTTAGCGTCTGTTCGCGGCCATCGAACTCATAGCGCTTGCCGTTCCGACCGCGCCCATTGTGTTGATGCTGCGGCTTCACTGGTCGCCCGCGATCTTGTTGTTGCACCGCCTCGATACGTGGCGCGACCATGGCGTGAACGCGATCAGCCTCATAACCGGCAAAGCCGCAGATGATCGCGAAGTCGCGCGATTGATCCATGATCATTCGGCGCGCTGATAGAATGTCGATCCGCTGTTGAGTGCTGGCGGAAGCTGGGATCGGCTTCGTTGCCTCGTTGATGGTGTGCTCTAGGACCGTACACCACAGCGCCTTCATGCCGATGTGATCGCATGGCAGGTCTGGATATGTTTCGCGGGCTTCATGCGTCATTGCGCTGCCCTCTTGTCTTGGGCTGCATCGAGGGCATTACAGCGCCTGCAACTTGGCCGCCAATTGCTGCGGACCATGCGAAGGTGTGGTGATCTGCGGATTGACTGAATATGGGCAACCAGCGTTGCGGGAGCGCCGCAGCGGCAACGGTTGTTTCCCGGCTCCGCGAGATAAGCCTTTGCTGCGGTCTGGAATTCCCAGTCATAGCCTCGCAATTGAGCGTTCGGTCGGCGCTTGTCATAGGCGGCGCGGCGCTCTTGCTGGCAGATGCACCGAACGCCAGCCGCGACCTTGCGACCACAAACACAAATGCGAGGGGGACGCATCGGCATTAGCCCAAGCTCCCTATCTTATTGAGCCGCGCCTTGTCGTCGGCGGATAGGCGGCGCTTGGTCAGGTCGATTGTTTTCTGGTTGTCTTCCTTGTCGGCGCTGCCGTGGATGGCTTTCAGCTTTTCAAGCAAGCCATCACGGGCGATCAGGATTTCAGCCGGTGTGGCGTTCCAGACTTCGTCAGGTGACCATTCCAGCCATCCAGCGCCGATCTTGAACAGACGCTCTACAAGTTCGGTCAGGGTGATTGGGTCGGCTGGTTCGGCGCTGTTGGCGTCATCCGCGCCAGCAATGCGTTCTATGAACGTCAGAAGTTGCGGTGTGTAGAGGGTGAAGAATTCGTCCAGTGCGCGATGGCTCACCCAATCCGGGGCGGATGGCAGCAAGAGGCTGTCCGGGTCGGTGCTGGTCGCACGGATCAAATCAACAGTAGTAGTGTAATCGAAAGCAGCAATCCGACGATAGAGGTCGGCAAGGTCATGGTACTTGCTCGCAATGGCTGCGAGCGCCCGCAAATCGGCGCGCAAGGTGACAACGTCACCATGCATGATGGACTTACAAACACCATCGCCGACACTCAATTGGAGTGTTGAGTCTGCGAGCGCTCGCATCTG
Source organism: Xanthobacteraceae bacterium (assembly GCA_051954235.1). Lineage (GTDB taxonomy): Bacteria > Pseudomonadota > Alphaproteobacteria > Rhizobiales > Xanthobacteraceae > 62-47. The sequence continues at coordinate 25,335 of JBQCHY010000109.1, read as the reverse complement.
GTTACACCGCGACCTTGAGTTTCACAAAACGGTCAGGGTGTGTGATGTCGGCGCCGACACGCTTACGAGCGTGGAAACGCATCTGCCCCTTAGTCGCCAGCGAGTACGGATCACGGAGAACAGCGAGCCCGACACGGTCAACGATCCGATAACCCTGGAGGTCGCCAAACATGATCGGAAACTTGTCCGCACCGATATCATCCATATCGACGGCTTCGACGATCGGACGACCGAGCAGCGTCGTGGCAGCGCCTTCGGAAATCGGATCGATCACCAGATAACGGCCCTGCCCGTCCTTCCACTGGCGAACCTTGCCGAGCGTGGTACGGTTCATAAGCCAAACGCCGTTCTGCGCGTGAACACCCGGCAGCGCATGAAACATGCCGATCAGCACGTCGGCAGGATTGGACGCCGGAAAATCCGCAGCAACGCCGGTCTTCACCTCAGCGATGCCCGTTGCATTCATCAGGCCCTTAGGTTGCCCGGTGCCGCTACCCTTCACAAAGGCGAGTCCTTCGGTGATGCCGAACGATTCCGCGAAGTCCGCCAAAAGTTCGCCTTCGAGATTGTAGGCGTTATCCTCAAGCAACTGGTTCGAAACGTCCGTATAAGTCGCCAGTTCGAACGGCGTCAAAGCGATCTGCTCGAACGCCATTTGGCTACTGGTACGGTCGTCGGTTTCACCAACCCATGTTGCGGCGGTGCTACCAGTGCGGCGCGGGTACTTCACGGTATCGCCGCCGATGGTGACAACCTTGGCATACTGGCGGATCGGAGAATATTGCCGCAGTAGCTTGATAAGCTCGTTACCGAACTGGTCAGGGGCGAGATACCCGCCCGCAGCGTCAACCGCGACGGTAAGCGCCTTCCGCTCCATGTCATCCATACGCTCAACGCCGCGACGGGCGAACGAGTCGAACGCCTTGCGCTCAAGGTCCGGTTCATTGTCGTTCGCGCCGCCGACGCCGGGGCGCGCCGCCTTGGCTTCCAGCTTGTCGAGACGGTCGGCAAGTTTCTGGTTGTCGTTCGCCGCGCCTGTCAGCTTGGCGTCAACGCTGTTCTGAAATTCCGAAAGCGCCTTGGTGACGATCAGCGCCGGGTCGACGTTGTCGTCAGTGTCTTTCAACTCGATATCAAAAGCAGGCTTCATAGAGAGGTTCACTTTCTAAAGTTACGGATGGTTTGCGCCGCCGTATGCGCGTTAATCGCCACAGCGACGGCGTCAAAACTTGCTGTGTCGAAACTCTTGGCGCTCGCGATACGGGCGCGCGGGTGCGATGGATTTTCCACGACACTAATTTCCAGAAGGTCGAGCGCGGTGATAATGCGGTTACGGCCGCGCTGTTTGGCCTCGCGGGTGCGAAAGCCGATCGACAAACCGGAAATTAGTTCACCTTGAATCATCGCGCGGACGGAACGCGCGCGCGGTTGATCCATATGCAATTTGCCGGTGACGATCAGGCCATCGTCGGTTTGCTTTGTCTCGATCCAGGTTCCAATTAGGTCACCCGGCCGATGCTTAAGCAGCATCGGCAAATCGGTGACGGGAATGTTAATCGCACCCTTTTGGATGATATCGCCAACCGCATCCGCTGTAGCGAAAGGCCAAGCGTTACCGGTGATCGTTCCTTCCGCGTCAACGGAAAGTGTTGCTTTGATCTCAAGACGATCAGTCACTAGTGAAGCTCCAAAGTATCGGCATAGAAAACGTCGCGGCGCGCAACGCCGTCGACGATCCACACGCATTGAAAAACGAGACGGCCTTTCGGCTCTTTGCCTCCGCGTTCCACGGTCATGACGGGACCGCCTCCGTTGAGGCGAACCGTCGAGCCGATCTTGATGGCTGGTTTGCGCTTGCTCATTTCGTCGCCTTTTCGTGCGGTTCGCCAAACCAGACGGATTCGAGAATGGTCGTGGCAATCGGAAGGGTTTCGGAGAATGGTCGGCCGGTGACGTACAAGCCGATTAGCTCAGCGGCGCGCTTCGGATGCTCACCCGTTGCGATCAGTCCAAGCCGGATTGTTTCGCTGATATCGGTAGCGCTGAAGTGCTTCGCGAAAACCCGCGCGCATATTGTGCCGATGGTCGCGCCGCATGATCGTTCAAGCTCTGTGATCTGCGGCGCATTAAGCGCAAACTCGCGTTCACTATCGCCAAAGAACAGCTTCACGGGAGTCATGGCGCGACGACTCCGGTTGCGTTTGCATTCGCGGGAGGTAACAGCTTTTCACCGCCGACGATGGCCGGACGATTTTCAATTGAGCGAACCTCGTTAGCTGTCAGCCAAGGTCCGCCGACTGCCTTCGTATAGGCTTCGGTGCGCTTGACGATGTCGGCGCGGACAAATGCGTCTGTCAAAAATTCGGCGTGGTAGGTGTCGCGCTCATTCTCAGCGAACAGCTTCAAACGAATCTCGCCCTCCCATGCGGTGATCCAGCGCATGAGAGAAAAATCGAGAAAGTCTTGGCGCATCTGTTCGGAATTGCTCCACGTCGCGCGACCAAGCTCATAGAGAATATGAGGCGGGACTCGGAACAGCCGCGCGATTTCCTCGATTGCGAATTTGCGAAGCTCAAGGAACTGACTATCGACGCTAGTCATCGTCAGCGCCGACCATTCGGCATCGCCGGGGATGACTGCCGTTCCGCCAGCTTTGTCGCCGCTATGGGCAGCAACCCACGCCGTCTTAGCTTTCAACAACGCGTCGGGTGTCGCGTTGCTCTTGAGGGACAACACGCCAGACGGACGCGCGCCATTGGCGAACAGCTTGGACGCATGACGTTCGAGAACGAGCGAAAGGCCGATCACGTCGCGGCCATCGTGAACCAGTCCCCTGCCCGACAATGACGGGCTGGGAATATGCAGAATGTCTTCGCGGCGAACCTTGCGCTTCCTGCCCTGCTCTTGGACTTCGTATTCCGGTTCGCCGGATGAATAATCGACGGTGACCGTCGCCGGGTCTAACCGGTGAAGCTCAAGTGGCTTGCCCTCGCTGTTGCGGACGATCTGCGCGAATCCGCCGTGGCTCAACATGGCGTCGGCGGTCACCCGCTCGCGGAATTGCGCTGCCGAGGTCCAAGGGTTCGCGGCGTCATGCAGCAATTTATAAGTGGGGTGATTGGTCGCGCGCTCTTTGCCGTCGCCTGCCCGTTGAAGGGTATGCAGCGGCATGACGCCCAAGGTTTCGGCCACGGCACCGACTGCGGCGCGGACTGGCGCGCATTTGATCGCGGTCGCGGGACTGACGGCAATGCCAGCGGCGGACGGGGTCGCGCCGAACGCCTCGATAAGCCAATCGTCCGGGCTGGAAATGCCGGACTTGGTTTCGGGCTTAAAGAAGTTTCTGACGCGGTCGCTAAAGTTCAAAACACAATCCAGAGGTGACGCGACCACGGCGGAATTGCCGAGTCGGTTCTTTGTCTCTCTGTGTTGTGTGAAACGATCCGCGAAAGATAAATTCGCCTAGATCATTTGTTGCGCAATTATGTTACACGACGAATTGCGGCGATTTCAAGGCCTCCAATCCTAGCCTGTCAATTATTTCCTATTCCCCCTCTGGTCCCGTTCGGTCCGCCTGCGACAAATTGAATCGCCCTATATGGTCAGTTCGACGAATTTTCCGCCCGATATCACTTTTAGCCGTCAATCCTTATCGCCAGCGCTATATTGCGGCATGAACAATTTTGACTCCATTTTCAGGCGGTTACGATTCCAGTGTCGCGCGGCGCACAGGCATTTCGGCAAAGCGATGTCACCAAGGCTCTCAAAGCCACGGTGAGCGCTGGCCTTTCTGTGCAGCGTGTCGAGATCGACCGGGACGGAAAAATCGTTGTTTTCATAGGACAACCGGCCGAAATTGCCTCCCATTCTGACGTTAACGAATGGGATTCAGTCCAATGAAGTGGAAGCTCCCCCCGAACGTGCATGGGTACATCAACCGCCATGGAAAGGCGGTTTTTTACTTTCGGGTTCCGGGAGCGAAGAAGGTCCGACTGCGCGGCCATCCCGGTTCCGACGAATTCATGCGTGCCTATGACCTCGCCAAAGCTGGCGAGAGTCCGAAAATCGAGATCGGCGCGAACAGAACCAAACCGGGGACCGTGAATGCCGCGCTGGTGAGCTACTATCAGTCGAGCGCCTTCAAGGATGGACTCGCGGAAAGTTCGCAGAAAATGCGCCGCGCCATCCTTGAGAGTTTCCGCAAGGATCATGGCGACAAACGCGTGGCGTTGATGACGCAAACGGCGCTGCAAAATATCATCAATAAGAAAAAGCCCTCTGCTCAACTGAATTTCCGCAAAGCCATGCGCGGCTTTATGGATCATTGCCTAAGCCTCAACTTCATCAAGGTTGATGCGCTGGCGAGCGTGAAGCTGGTTGATGTTAAATCAACTGGTCATCACACTTGGACAAGCGAGGAATGCCAGCAGTTTGAGGCGCACCATAAGGTTGGGACGCGGGAGCGCCTTGCTTATGAGTTGCTGTTACAGGCCGGTCAGTCACGTTGCGATATCGTCCGGATGGGACGCCAGCACGTTCGCAACGGCATGATGACGATGGGGCGGCAAAAGACTGGCGTTATATTCAACGTGCATGTGACGCCGTCGCTACAACAGGCCATCGATGCCATGCCTGCGAGCGACCATCTGACTTACCTTCTAACCTCGTTCAATAAGCCCTTTACCGCTGCGGGTTTCGGCAACTGGTTTAGGGACGCCTGCGACGACGCCAAGATGCCTAAACGCTGCACCTCGCACGGTCTGCGAAAAGCCGCTGCGACGTACTTCGCAGAACAAGGTGCGACCGACCATCAGCTTATGGCGTGGTTCGGTTGGACCTCAATTTCTCAGGCTCAAGTCTACACCAAAGCCGCGAACCGGAAGCGCATGGCGGAAGCCGCTGCGAAGCTCATTACAGGAACAGGCATTGGCTCACCCGCTAACCCGGTGAGCCAAAATGAGCCCCAAATTATTGAAAACAAAGGACGCGGATAGAAGGATGGCGATCCCAGCAGGATTCGAACCTGCAACCCGCGGAGTAGAAATCCGCTACTCTATCCAGTTGAGCTATGGGACCATCGTTCCACTTCTTAGCATCGCCGTTAGCAAAAAGCCCGCGCTGACGTCAAATCCGGACAAATAGACTCGAAGGACCTTATCGCCCGCTTGTGGCAATTCGAACCGCCGTTTGAAATCACCCTCGACAATTCCGCAGTTCCCTGTTGAATGGTTTTCCTCGCCTGCAACCATCAACAAGCCATTTCGGAGAGATACGCGATGTTTTCCCACGTCATGATCGGCACAAACGACCTGGATCGGGCCAAGGCGTTTTATGACAAGTTGCTCGGCACGCTGGGTGTCCGGCCGGCCGTGGTCGACGGGCATCGGATTTTCTACCGCACCAAGACCGGCACCTTCGCGGTCTCCAAGCCGATCGACGGCAAACCGGCGACCGTTGCCAACGGCGGCACCATTGGTTTCCTGGCGCAATCGACCGAGGAAGCCGATGCCTGGCACGCCATGGGCATCGCAAACGGCGGCACTACCTGCGAGGATCCGCCGGGCGTGCGCGGCAACGACCAGGTGAAGCTCTACCTGGCCTATCTGCGCGATCCCGACGGCAACAAGATCTGCGTGCTGCACCGGGTCGCCTGACGCCGGCATCCGTCGCATTTAAACAAAGTTCGAGGGGGCTCATCGCATGGGTCCCCTCGTTGCTGTTATGGAACAAAATCAGCACGAGGTAGTGGACCTGAACGCTGTCTCTCGCGTAGAGAGAGGCAACCAAAATTCCCCGTTTCAGGGATGGCCGGTCCACGCGCCATCCTCTCTCTGCCCTATGCCAAAGGTTATCGATGAGTCGATTCAAGGAGCCCGGCTTTGCCGACCGTCAGAAGGCGGCACAGCAAGCCAAGAAGGACATTTTGAACAAGTTCCGCGCGCAGCCCGGACCTGACGATCCGGCCGTCAAGCAGCGTCAGGCCGAGCGCGCCGCGCAGGCCGCCGAACGCGCCGAGGCCAAGCGGCTACGCGAGGTCGCCAAGGCTGAGGAAGCCGCTCGTGCGGCCGAAGCCGCGCGGCTCGCTGCTGAACAGCTCGAGCGTGAGAAGGCAGAAGCTGCCGCGCGCGAAGCCGAACTCGAGGCGGAGCGTAAGGCGGCCCGCGACGCGCGCTATGCCGCACGCAAGGCGCGCGGCAAGAAGAAGTAATCGCGGAGACCGGATGCGATGCCGCCCGCGAATTGCGGCATCGCGATCAATCTCGTGCAGTTATTTCTTCATCTCGTCCTTTTTCATCATCTTGTCGTGCTTCATGCCGTCCTTCGACATCTTGTCCTTGGACATGCTGTCTTTTGACATCTTGTCTTTGGACATCGTCGTGGACTTCATGCCGCTGTCCTTGCTCATCTTGTCTTGCGCCAAGGCAGGGCTGAGCGTCAGGCCGAATGCGATGACGGACGCAGAAACGGCAGACACAAAGCGGATGCGCGAGATCATGACAATATCCTCCTGTTGAAACGCCGCATGAAGCGGACCGCAACAGAAGCTACGCAGCGAAATCAGGATTGTTACGCCGGGAGGTCGTTCACGCCTTCGTGGCCTTGGCCCGTTTGGCGTTGAGCGCCGATGCCACACGGCTAACCGGCGGACGCCCCAGCAACGTGCTTATCTGATTGGTCGCGGCAAGTAGCTTGTCCATGTCGACGCCGGTTGGAACGCCCATGCCCCCCAGCATGTAGACAACGTCCTCTGTCGCGACGTTGCCGGTCGCGCCGGGCGCGTAAGGACAGCCGCCGAGACCGCCTGCCGCGGAATCGATCACCAACACGCCCTCCTCCATGCCGGCATAGAGATTGGCGAGCGCCTGCCCGTAAGTGTCGTGGAAATGCATCGCCAACTTCGGCATGGGCACATCGCCGCCGACCGCGCGCAGCATCGCCCGCGCTTTCGCCGGCGTGCCGACGCCGATGGTATCGCCGAGCGAGATCTCATAGCAGCCAAGATCCCACAATGTCTTCGCCACGTCGGCGACGGCGGCGAGCCTCACCTCGCCGTCGAACGGACAACCGAGCACGCAAGAGACGTAACCGCGTACCTTGATGCCATCGGCTTGCGCGCGCGCCAGCACGGGCTTGAAGCGTTCGATCGATTCCGCAATCGAGCAGTTGATATTGGCGCGTGAAAACCCTTCCGAGGCGGAGGCAAACACCGAGACGACTTTCGCACCGGCGGCAATGGCGGCCTCGTAGCCTTTCTCGTTCGGCACCAGAACGTGAAATTCGCCGTCGAGATGGTTCACTGCGCGCAGCACCTGATCGGAGCCGACCATTTGCGGGATGGCCTTCGGCGACACGAACGCGCCGACTTCGCAGGTGCTGAGCCCTGCCGCCACCAGCGCCTCGACGAAGGCGATGCGCGCTTCGACGCTCACCGAAGTTTTCTCGTTTTGCAGGCCGTCGCGCGGCCCCATCTCGACGATCTGAACCCGATCGCTCATTGCGGCTTATGTCTCCGTCGGCTCGATCTCGGCGAGTTCGACGCCTTCCTGCACGATGTCGCCGACCTTGCAGTTGATGTGCTTCACCACACCGGCAAACGGCGCCCGCAAGGTCTGCTCCATCTTCATCACTTCGAGGGTCAGGATCGGCGCGCCCTTCTCCAGCGTCTCGCCTTCCTTCGCCAGCAGCGCCACCACGGTGCCGGGCAACGGCGCGACGATGCGGTCCTCGCCGACGTGCTCGTCATCACCGCCGCTGAACGGATCGGTCCATGTGAACTCGAAACGTCCGTTGCGCGTGCGCACATAGACATCGCGTCCGTCGAGCACCGCCACCGCATGGCTGCGCGCGCCGTCGAGCGATACCGCGAATGCGCTGTCACCCTCGGCGTTGAAAGCGAAATCGATTTGGTGGCCGTCGATCTCCAAAGCCGACGAACCGCCGCCATAACGGCGGGCGATAGTCAGTTCGGCGCCCGGTCCTTGCTTGAAGGTAAACACGCGATGGCGCTGGCCGACCGGCATCCAGCCGTCGGTCTGCCATGGCGATTGCACGTCGGCGCGCATCTCCTGCCGTTCGTGAGTCAGGATGGCCGCGACCGCCGCCGCCAGTTCAAGCGCTCCCGGTGCGGGCGGCTTCGGTGTCAGATCCTTCAGGTGCCGCTCGATGAAGCCGGTATCGATCTTGTTCTTGCGGACATCGGGATGGGTGATCAGTGCCGACAGGAACGGAATGTTGGTGACGACACCGCGCACGTCGGTCTCTTCCAACCCGCGATTGAGCCGGTCGATGGCGACGTCACGCGTCGGCGCCCAGGCGATCACCTTGGCAAGCATCGCATCGTAATGTGGCGATACATTGCTGCCCTGCCGATAGCCGGCGTCGATCCGCAGGCCGCCGACTTCCTCGGGCGTCCGCCACGTCTTGATGCGGCCGACCGACGGCATGAAATTCTTGTCGGGATTTTCCGCGTAGACCCGCGCCTCGATGGCGTGGCCATTGAGCTTGAGTTGGTCCTGCGCCATCGGCAGCTTTTCGCCGAACGCTACGCGCAACTGCCACTCGACCAGATCGACGCCGCTGATCAGTTCGGTCACCGGATGCTCGACCTGCAAGCGCGTGTTCATTTCGATGAAGAACACCTCCTTGCCGTCGGAGACAAACTCGATGGTGCCGGCGCCGACGTAGTTCACCGCGCCGGCTGCCTTGCGCCCGGCCTCGCAGACCTTCTCGCGCTGCGCGGCATTGAGCGTCGGCGACGGCGCTTCCTCGATCACTTTCTGATGGCGGCGCTGCAAGGTGCACTCGCGCTCGAACAGCGACAGCAGATTGCCGTGGCTGTCGCCGACGATCTGCACTTCGATGTGGCGCGGGTTCTGGACGTACTTCTCGACCAGCATGCGGTCGTCGCCGAACGCCGCCTTGGCCTCGCGCCGCGCGCTCTCCAGCGCCGCCTTCATCTCGGACGCCTCGCGCACCACGCGCATGCCGCGCCCGCCGCCCCCGGCCGATGCCTTTACCAGCACCGGATAGCCGGCCTTCTCGGCCGCCGCCGCCAGGGTCGCGTCGTCCTGCGCCTCGCCGTGATAGCCGGGCACCAGCGGCACGCCGGCTTTTTCCATCAGCAGCTTGGAGCCGGACTTCGAGCCCATCGCGGTCATCATCGCGGCGGTCGGGCCGACGAATACCAAGTTGGCGTCGGCGCAAGCCTGCGCGAATTCGGCGTTCTCCGAAAGAAAGCCATAACCGGGATGGATCGCTTCCGCGCCGGTCTGCTTCGCCGCCGCCAGCACGCGTTCGATGTTCAGGTAGCTGTCGCGCGCCCGCGCCGGGCCGAGCAACACGGCATCGTCCGCCATCGCGACATGGACCGCGTCGGCATCCGCTTCGGAATAAACCGCGACGGTGCGCAGGCCCATTGCTTTGGCGGTGCGAATGACGCGGCAGGCGATCTCGCCGCGATTGGCAATCAAGAGCGTCCGGAAACGCCGGTAGTGTGCGGAGCCTGCCATCATTACATCCTGAAAATACCGAAGCGGGTTGGCTCGATCGGCGCGTTCGCCGCCGCCGACAGACCGAGACCCAGAACCAGACGCGTATCGGCGGGATCGATCACGCCGTCGTCCCACAGCCGCGCCGTGGCGTAATAGGGACTGCCCTGCTTTTCATACTGCGCACGGATCGGCGCCTGGAATTCGCGCTCCTCATCAGTCGACCACGTTCCGCCCTTGGCCTCGATGCCTTCGCGGCGAACCGTGCTCAGCACCATCGCCGCCTGCTCGCCGCCCATCACCGAGATGCGCGCGTTCGGCCACATCCACAGGAAGCGCGGCGAATAGGCACGGCCGCACATGCCGTAATTGCCCGCGCCGTAGGAGCCGCCGATCACCACGGTGAACTTCGGCACCGAAGTCGTCGCCACCGCCGTCACCAGCTTGGCGCCGTCACGCGCGATGCCGCCCGCCTCGTATTTCTTGCCGACCATGAAGCCGGTGATGTTCTGCAAAAACACCAGCGGAATATTGCGCTGGCTGCACAGTTCGATGAAGTGCGCGCCCTTCAGCGAACTTTCGCTGAACAGAATGCCGTTGTTGGCGACGATGCCGACCGGATAGCCCCAGATATGCGCGAAGCCGCAAATCAGCGTTTGCCCATAGAGCTTCTTGAACTCGTCGAATTCGGAGCCATCGACGATCCGCGCGATGATGTCGCGCACATCGAACGGCTTGCGATTGTCGGCCGGCACCACGCCGTAGATTTCCTGCGGCGCGTAAAGCGGCTCGCGCGGCGTCTGCCATCCGGAGACATGACGCGGCGACTGCTTCAGCGTGCTGACGATCTTGCGCGCGATGCCGATGGCGTGGCGGTCGTTCTGCGCATAGTGGTCGGTGACGCCGGACTGGCGCGAATGCACGTCGGCGCCGCCGAGTTCTTCCGCCGTCACCACCTCGCCGGTGGCAGCCTTCACCAGCGGCGGGCCGCCGAGGAAGATGGTGCCCTGATTACGCACGATGATGCTCTCGTCCGACATCGCCGGCACGTAAGCGCCGCCGGCGGTGCAGGAGCCCATCACGATGGCGATCTGGGCGACGCCCTGCGCCGAGAGATTGGCCTGATTGTAGAAGATGCGACCGAAGTGGCGCTCGTCGGGAAAGACCTCGTCCTGCAACGGCAGGAACGCGCCGCCGGAGTCCACCATGTAGACGCAGGGCAGATTGTTCTGCCGCGCGATGTCCTGCGCGCGCAGATGCTTCTTCACCGTCATCGGGTAATAGGTGCCGCCCTTGACGGTGGCGTCGTTGGCGACGATCACGCATTCGCGCCCCGAGATGCGACCGACGCCGGTGACGACGCTGGCCGAATGCACGTCGCCGCCGTAAAGCCCGTTGGCCGCCAGCGGCGACAGTTCGAGAAACGCGGTGCCGGGATCGATCAACAGATCGACACGGTCGCGGACGAACATCTTGCCGCGCGAGGTATGGCGCTGGCGCGACACCTTGCCGCCGCCGCCCGAGACCTCGTTGAGCTTGTCCTTCAACTCCGTCACCAGCGCGCGCATCGCGTCGGCGTTCTGGGTGAAATCCGGAGAATTCGTTGCAATATTGGAATGAAGCGGCATGACGTCCAGAGGGTTACGAGTGAACGGCCTTTAGGAGTGAATGACCTTGGATAATGACCGGCGCCATGTTGTCATTGCCGCGCCACCTCGCGCAACCGGTACTTTTGGGTCTGGCGGGGAAACGCCGCATCGGCCGGCGCACTCGCCGCGCGCGACGGAGTGAACCATGTTACCGCCGGGTAAAGTGTCACCTGCGACCGATACGTCGCGCAGGATCGCGACACGACCGTCCAGCCGGCGGACAAGCCGCCCGGTTCAATCAAATTCGATCCTTCGACCGAGACGGATCAGTGGGTCCAGGGATCGGTGCGGCGGAACGCAAAATTGTCGGCGTAGGCGGCCTGCCGGCGCGCCCGCTCCTGCGGCTCGATCACCTGATAGGCGATGCCCTTGCGCTCGCAATACGCGACGGCCTCGTCCTTGGTGGCAAACCGCAAGGTCAGTTGCTGCTTCATGTCGCCCGAACTGGTCCATCCCATCAGCGGCTCGACCATGCGCGGCTGCTCGGGCTCGTAATCGAGCTGCCATTCCTTGCTCTTGGCAAAGCCGGATTGCATCGCGTTCTTGGCGGGTTTAAAAATACGTGCGGTCATGACGTGGCGTGGCCTGCTGATTCGCGTTTCGACGACAACCGAAGAGAGAGCGGTACGAGCTTGTGTCGCCCCTCGCGCGCCGGATCGCAGGCCGAACACCACGATCCGTGTGTGACCGCAATCCGCGCATGGCTGATGCTATAGTCCGTCCGCTGCCTTGTGACAATCTCGACAACATACTACCTGCCGGCAACTTTACGTCTTTTGCTCCATTCCAGACCTGACCGACGGCGCCCATGGACATCCACGCAACCTTGCCTCCCAAAGGCCGCGATCTGCGGCTCGACCTGTTTCGCGGCATCGCCAACTGGGCGATCTTCCTCGACCACATCCCTAACAATGTGGTGAACTGGATCACGACGCGGAATTACGGGTTCAGCGACGCCGCCGACCTGTTCGTCTTCATCTCCGGCTACACCGCCTCGTTCGTCTATGCCAAGATGATGCTGGATCGCGGTTTCGTGGTCGGCGCCACGCGGCTGTTCAAGCGGGTGTGGCAACTCTACGTCGCCCACGTCGTGCTGTTCGTGATCTATATCGCCGCGATCGGCTACGTCGCGCAGCGCTATAACGACGTCGAGATCATCAACGAGTTCAACGTCGCCGGCCTGATCGAAAATCCGATCCAGACGCTGATCCACGGTCTGCTGCTGTCCTTCAAGCCGCTCAACCTCGACGTGCTGCCGCTCTACATCGTGCTGATGGCGTTCTTCCCGCCGGTGCTGTGGATGATGCTGCGCAAGCCCGATCTCACTATGCTCGCCTCGCTGTGCCTGTACTTCGCGGCTCGGCACTATGGCTGGAACCTGCGCGGCTATCCGGCGGGCGAATGGTACTTCAATCCGTTTACCTGGCAAGTGCTGTTCATGTTCGGCGCATGGTTCGCGCTTGGCGGCGCAACGGAGTCGCGATCGGTGATCCGTTCGCCGATCCTGCTCTATCTCGGAGGCGCCTATCTGATCTTCGCGCTGATCATGACCATGGCCGGACGCTTCCCGGATTTCGGCGCGCTGTTCCCGTCGTGGCTGTACGACGCCTTCAACCCCAACGATAAAACCTATCTTGCGCCTTATCGCGTGCTGCATTTCGTCATCATTGCGTTCCTTGTGACGCGCTTTGTGCCGAAGGAATGGCCTGGCCTGGAATGGAAGATTTTCGAACCGGTGGTGAAGTGCGGCCAGCAATCGCTGGCGGTGTTCTGCGTCGGCGTATTCCTGTCGTTCGTCGCGCACTTCACGCTGATCATGAGTTCGGGCTCGTTCCTGGCGCAAGTCGTCGTCAGTGCGGCCGGCATCGCAATCATGACGATCGTGGCTTATTACATTTCCTGGTCGAAGCAGCAGGACAAGCCGCGGCCCAAGCCGGCCGCAACCGCGAATGCACCGTCGCAAGCGCCCGCTGCGCCAGCCAAGCGCGCGGACGCGGCGTAACGAAACCGACCCTCGTCACGCCCAGACTTGGTCCGGGCGTCCACATGCTGAAATTCTCGCGAGGTCAAAGACGTGGATGGCCGGGACGAGCCCGGCCATGACGCGTTATTGATTCTATCTGAACGAAATCTGCTTTAACTGCGCAGCCCCGGCGCTTCCATGCCGGTGCGGGCGACGTATTCGGTATAACCGCCGCCGTATTGATGGATGCCATCCGGCGTCAATTCCAGCACGCGGTTGGAAAGCGCGGCGAGGAAATGCCGGTCATGCGACACGAACAGCATGGTGCCTTCGTAATCCGCGAGCGCGGCGATCAGCATTTCCTTAGTCGCCATGTCGAGATGGTTCGTCGGCTCGTCAAGCACGAGAAAATTCGGCGGATCGAACAGCATCAGCGCCATCACCAGCCGCGCCTTCTCGCCACCCGACAGCACGCGGCATCGCTTCTCCACGTCATCGCCGGAAAAGCCGAAGCATCCGGCAAGCGCGCGCAACGAGCCCTGCCCGGCTTGCGGAAACGCGCCCTCCAATGACTGGAACACCGTGCGTTCGCCGTCGAGCAGATCCATCGCGTGCTGCGCGAAGTAGCCCATCTTGACGCTGCCGCCGACCGCCACCGTGCCGGCGTCCGGCTCCGTTGCGCCTGCCACCAGCTTCAGCAGCGTCGACTTGCCGGCGCCGTTGATGCCCATCACGCACCAGCGTTCCCGACGGCGCACCGCGAAATCCAGATCCTGATAGATGCTGCGGCTGCCATACCCCTTGTGCACACGCTTCAGGCTGACGACGTCCTCGCCAGAACGCGGCGCGGCCGGAAAATCGAACAGAACGGTCTGGCGTCGGCGCGGCGGCTCGACCCGTTCGATCTTGTCGAGCTTCTTCACACGGCTCTGCACCTGCGCGGCGTGCGAGGCGCGCGCCTTGAAGCGTTCGATGAACTTGATCTCCTTGGCGAGCATCGCCTGCTGCCGCTCGAACTGCGCCTGCTGCTGCTTTTCGTTGAGCGCGCGCTGCTGCTCGTAGAATTCGTAATCGCCCGAATAGGTCGAGAGCGATCCGCCGTCGATCTCGACGATCTTGCCGACGATGCGGTTCATGAAGGCGCGGTCGTGCGACGTCATCAGCAACAGGCCGTCATAACCTTTCAGGAATTGCTCGAGCCAGATCAGGCTTTCGAGATCGAGATGGTTCGACGGTTCGTCGAGAATCATCGCGTCGGGCCGCATCAAGAGAATGCGCGCCAGCGCGACGCGCATCTTCCAGCCGCCCGACAGCTTGCCGACGTCGCCCTCCATCATCTCCTGACTGAAGCCGAGACCGGCGAGCACCTCGCGGGCGCGGCCGTCGAGCGCGTAGCCGTCGAGTTCCTCGAAACGCGCCTGCACCTCGCCGTAGCGCGCGATGATCTCGTCCATCTCGTCGGCGCGGTCCGGATCGGCCATCGCCGTCTCCAGTTCCTTCAACTCGACCGCGACCTCGCTGACCGGCCCGGCGCCGTCCATCACCTCGGCGACGGCGCTGCGCCCGGCCATCTCGCCGACGTCCTGGCTGAAGTAGCCAATGGTGACGCCGCGATCGACCGCCACTTGCCCCTCGTCCGGCAAGTCCTGCCCGGTGATCATGCGGAACAACGTGGTCTTGCCGGCGCCGTTGGGGCCAACCAGGCCGACTTTCTCGCCGCGCTGGAGCGCCACGGAGGCCTCCACGAACAGGAGCTGGTGGCCATTCTGCTTGCTGATGTTATCGAGCCGGATCATATTCCCACGCGCCATGCGGAAGCGCGGGCTTCCGGGTCCGATTGAAATGTCGTGATGTTCGTTGATGCCGCCAGGTGCAAACCACCGGCAGGCACATCCGAGGCCGTAAAAGTCACATTTTGACGATTTTCACAAGCCGCCAGTCCCGCCATGAAACGCGATATAACGTGTTGTTCAAGCCCGCCTTGCAAAAACCTCGCCTCATGATTGAAGCTGTGGTCCGGTGATTGAACCTGCAAGATCTTCCGGCGGCATTCCTCCGGAATGCAAGTCTCAGGCGCCGACGCTTTTTTGCCGATCGGGGAATTGGCGACCCGCAGGTTACTCGGACAAACAATTCAATATGATCAGGCGGTCACCGAGACGAAGACATACTGCATCCATCGACTGTATGGACCAACCGCTATCGGTTTTCAGAAAGATACGAGCGATTTTCCAAGTCAATTGATAAAGGAAGAACACGATGCATGTACAAATTGTCGGGAAACCCATCAGCAGCTTTTCGCGGGCGCTTATCGACAATCTCGCGCATGAAGCGGACATAGCCGTTGTTCATGTGACGTCGGTGAAACGCACCGCCATCGATCAGGCACGACAACTAGTCGAGAAGCACGTCGTCCAGAATGTCAAAGCAAACTACAAAAATCCGGAAGTGACGGCGTTAATCGAAGGATCACGCGACATCTATCAAAGCAACAAGGAGCACCCCGATCTACAAGGGGCAACTTCCTATCTTGCGAAAGGCATACTTAACCTGAAGGGCGGCCCGGAATCCGCTTCGCGCCATCTCATCATGTCGCCCTTCCTCGAAGTTTTTGATATTGCACATTATTCACTTCATGGCGGAAAGAGAAAAAATTGGCTGTCGCATGTGCAGGCGGTCAAATTGTTGGCGGCCTGTCGCAAACGGTACGGATTTCCGATCAGCAAGTTAGGTGTATCTGCGGAGCTAAAGCCCTCCGGACGATACGAATTCAAGGATGAGAAGTGCTTTCATTTTGAAGTCCTTCAACCCGTCATGAATGAAGGCAGCCACTACATGAACGTCGCGTAACGTCGACCCGTGCCTCGATCACAAGCGCGCGATTCAAAAACCAATTTGAGCCGCTGCAACACGCTCGCCAAATTTACGGCCTAACGTACTTCCCAATAACGAGGGGGACCAATGCAGGGAGGTCCAGTGCATGTTTATGTTCCCTCCGGTCGACTCCATGAGAATTCTGATTGCCGCCTCCATTGTCGCCAGCGGCTTCTGGCTTTGGGGTAAGGCACTCCCAATGATCACCGATGACGTGGAAGGCGACGACTAAACGACAAGGGCGCGACGATTGCCGCGCCCGCCTTCGTCAAACTCCGCAGGCTTTTTCGTATCGTTCAAATCCCGATAGCTTGTGCAATTGTTTCAGCACTTGACGCAGCGGCGCGCCTCCGGTTCTGACCTCCGGAAACGCGACTGATCGATACCGGCCGATTGCGTCATCCGCGCCCCGCAACAGCCGTTGCGACCTGCAACATTTCTGCACGTCGCAGCTCATTGATTCTATTGCTGGATTTTCAAATGGTCGGGGCAGCTGGATTCGAACCAACGACCTGCAGTACCCAAAACTGAAAAAGATACAATTCAGGAGATTTCACAAGACTCCAGAATCACCAAAAACCCTTGTATATCAGGTGCAAATCGCATCATAAGATTTCACTCGATTTCACGACGTTGCGGCTTTTGTGGACCCAATTTGGACCCAAAATCGCCTTCGCAGTCAAAAAGTACTTCGGGTCGGGGGTCCAGCATGGCGGTCGAAAAACTAACTGCAATCCGGCTTCAGAATCTCAAACCGCCCGCCGAAGGCTTTGTGGAGCTTTGGGACGAGCTGTGCCGCGGGCTATGCCTTCGGGTGTTCGCCAGCGGCAAAGCGACCTGGGCCTTCCGCTACCGGCCCAGAGACGGTGGCACGCGCCGCCGGATCAGGCTGGGCGAATATCCCTCCGTCGGATTGTCGGAAGCGCGGAAACGCGCCGATCGACAACGCGGTCAGGTCGCCGACGGCGCCGATCCCCAAGGCGACATCAAGGAGAAGCGCAAGGCGCCAACACTTGGCCAGGTCATTGAGCGGTACCTGACCGAATATGCCGAGCCGCTGAAGAAGCCTCGTACGGTGGTCCTTTACAAGAACTATCTCCGCAATCTGCTGACACCGGAGATCAGAGCGAAGAAGATCGCAGCAGTCACTCATGCTGACGTTGCGGCCGTCCACCGCGAGATTGGGGCGCGCGCCCCGGTCGCCGCCAATCGAGCGATCGCAGCCCTATCGGGCGTTTACACCTTCGCCGACAAGAACGGGCTGGTTCCCGAGAATTTCAATCCGACCCGTAGGCTGGAAAAATTCCGTGAGCAGCCGAAGGAATATTTCCTGACCAATGACGATCTTGCGCGGCTCGGGGCGACGATGAAACAGGCCGTTACCGAAGGGCTGCCTTGGCCCGAGAAGCCGGCGGACAATCCGTCAAAACATCGGCGCAAGCCCCAGAACCAAAAGACCGTACTCGACGTCTACGTCGCCGCGGCCATCTACCTGTTGCTCTTTACGGGCTGCCGCCTTGGCGAGATTCTCGAACTGGAATGGTCTCAGGTCGACCTAGAACGCGGCATGTTATTCCTGCCCGACTCAAAGACGGGCAAAAAGCCCGTGGTGCTCAACGCGCCTGCCCTTGCCATCCTCCAGCGATTGGACCCTCTCGGCAAATACGTCATTCCCGGCGATCCCAGTCCCAATGGAGAGGAACGCCGGCGCGCTGATCTCAAGCGGCCGTGGGACCTTATCCGCCACCATGCCGGGCTTGAGGGTGTCCGCCTACACGACCTGAGGCACACCCACGCCAGCATCGGCGCCGGCAGCGGCATGGGGCTTCCAATCATTGGCAAGCTGCTGGGGCACAAGAATCCGGCCACGACGGCACGCTACGCGCACCTGGCTGCGGATCCAGTACGGCGCGCCTCGAACCAGATTGGCAGCCAGTTATCTGATGCACTGGGAATTCTCCCCGCCCCGGCGAACTCCGAGTAGAGCCGTTGTCAAGGCTCCGGACGCGTTTTCCCCGCGATCCCCGCTACTAACATAGGCTGTGGATAGCCGGGATAGGAGTTACTCACACTTCGCTTAAGCGATCTGCTGTGGCACCGTCCAATCCTCGCTCCGAATCGAAAAGCCCGGGTGACGGCCCGGGCTTCGAGGGATAGCGAGTGGCTCCCCGCGGGTCCGAGACGCCTTAGCAATCGGCTCGGGCCCGCAGCCATTCTGCACAGGGACCGTTTATCTGCAAGACTGCAGTTTCAGCAAACCAACCGGGCTATGAAATGCTGCTCTTTCAGAATTTCTTGGAAGCTATCAAACCTTGGCAGACCCTAATTGGTAGCCTCATCGCTATAGCGGCTGCCCTAGTCGCCGTCTGGAATACAACTCGCACCTTAAAGAATGGAAGAGAACTCGAAGCTTTCCGACGATGCAAGAAACGGGACGCAATTCGAAGCGTGCTTCCGCTAGCACTCAGTGAAATCTCAGACTACGCGGAATCCTGCGCAGATGCGCTCAGCCCTTTAGAGGGCAAATGCGATGAGGGATTGCTCCATCATCACGACGTATCAGCACCCGAGCTCCCTCCCCTACCGACGAGTTCGATTCAGGTATTTTCAGAGTTTATCGAGTTTGCCGACGAAATTGACGTAAGCGTGGTAACTCGCCTCGTTGGGAAGGTTCAAATTTTACAAGCACGATTGCGAAGCCTACGAACCAAAATATTGCAGCAGAGTGAAGTAACCGGTGAATCTACAATTCAAGATCTAATCGTGGATACCGCGATTTTGTACGCTTACGCTTCGGCATGCTACGACTACGGGCGCGGAAAAGTCGCAACTATGCCAACGACGATAGACTGGGCCGGCGTTCGCTCTGCATTGAATAATATGGGATATTGGGATTTCGAGCTTCCCGACATCCATAAACTAATTGATCAATACCAAGAGTCGGGTGCAGTCCCAGAATAAGAATGGCCCGAAGCTCTCGCCCCGGGCCGTGTGAAATTTGATGCCAACGATCTCAAGCGGCGATCTCCATCGACTCAGCGATAGCTTCGTAGACCAGATCGGTCCGCAATACGGCCATCGCTCTCGTCAAGTTCTGCATCGATGAAAAAGTTGTCGCGGCTGTCGATGGCCCAACAAGCCTGGTCGAAGTCTTCAAGGCTGCCGAGCGATGGTTCGTCGTCAGCGACGTCACCCTCCGCGTCCTCTAGCCGCGGATCGTTGTGCATCCCCCAATAATTCGACTCCAGATCGTGATCGCCATCTAGCGCGTCGAGAATATTTATAAGCCGCTCGATCTCGAAGGCTATCAGGTTGCGAAATGCGAAGACAGTTTGAAAATTCTCGATCTGACCAGCCGTATAGATTTCGTCGGCGCGGTCCGTAACAGCCCATCCCTCATAGTCCAAGGTGCGATTGCAGCTTTCAATAGAGGGCGGTTCGGGCACGACTCGGATAGATTCACATCCAGCTTTAGGCACAGGGAGTCATCCTTGCTCGAAGTTAGGCCCGGCGCGGAAGCTTCCACCTTTCCGCTGGGCCGATTTTATGATATCAATAAGTATGGCAAAGTCAATTCGTGATTCCAAGAAATCAAAACCCAGAATCGGCCGGCCTAAAACGACGGGCTCCGGAGAAGCTCAGATTGTGCGCATGCATAAGCCGCAGATCACCGCGATCGATGACTGGATCAAATTCCAGGGTGAGGAGATGAGCCGCCCGGAGGCCATCCGCCGTCTGGTCGAGATCGGGCTGAAGGCAAGAAGCAAGTGAACTGGCGTCAAATAACGCTCGCCCACTATGCCGCGGCAGTATCGACCATGGCCATCATTCTATCGGGCGGGAGCGCCTATTACACAAAACGCTCCTATGATCTGAATGCAATCAGAGACCAACGTGAGGTGATGGAAAAACGGCCAGCCGTTGATGTGCAATTACGCCCAGCGGGATTGAGCGACCTTTCTGTGAAGGTTTCCATCATCAATCGTTCGAACACCAACATCATCCCACTCGATATCGAGGCGGAACACTCATTCGACGCGGGCACTCTGTATTTTTCAAACGATGAGCAAAGCATCGATCAGCTAAGATCCATTCTGAGCCTAGCCTCAATGGGGACCATCGCACCGAGCGGAACGAGGACTGCCACAGCAACGTTGTCTGGAATCACAAATGGGAAGTTCGAGCAATTTCAGGCTGGGCTGGAGTTAGGGTTCATCATCAGGGTCCGCCTTGCCGATGAACAAGACACCATTGAGAATATCAAGCTGATACGACGAATTTTGCCTAGGCCCGAGGATCGCCATCAAATCGAGCCAACGCCGCAAATGTTTCTTGCTATTATCGAGGATATGCAGCGGGCCCGGAGAAACCAGCAGCTCATTATTTTCACTTTAGCCGGTTCCGGTGTGGCAGGAGCGATAGCGTACATTCTCTTTCGATTGCGCCGTCGGCGTCAGTCACGCCGGATCGAAGAAGGGACCAATGATGGGACAGCCAGTGTCTCAGCAAATGAAAGCCAACTGGTAGCTACTTCGAAGCTCAAAGAGGATTAGCTCGTATCGTTTCAATTTTCCAACTTTCGAGCTTTTCGCTGAAAGCCCGAATCCGATTTGCCAACCCATCAAATGCTTCGCCGAATTTTTCGATCTCTTCAGCTAAATATTGATATGCCGGCTCCCAGTCCATTGGCCACTTTCGCGAAGCACTATGAGACGGCAACAGCAAAAATGTCGTTATAAGTTCACCGTCACCGTCGTCTGCATAGTTCGGAAGCCTATGCTCTGTGACGTAACCATGGGCAATGTCATTTCTTCGCCCAGACCATCCATTATATTCCTTGAGCAAGCCTTTGAGTTCGTCCCGAATCTCACCACAGTCAACGTAGAGTTGCCTTTCGAAATTATGAAATAGCGCCTCGGCGGCCTGTTGAACCATCTCCGATTTTGCAGTAGCCCCCTGAACGGTGCCGAAGGCCCGAACGGCCGGATTGTAATTCCAAGGTTCATCCGGAGCCGTGAGGACAGCGAATACCGAGGTTAGATCGGCTATCAGCCCTTCCCATTTGGATAGAGCTTTTCCAACCGCGAGGAAGATGACTTCTCCGTCTGAATTGCCGAACTTAAACTTCTTTGCATATGGGATGTCCCAAGGATTCCCCATTGAATGTCCGCCACACGCTAGAACCGAATACGATATTACGCAGCATACCGAGATCAGACCGACCTCATCCATTTTAAATTACTGATAAAACTATTCATCCTTCTTTTTAATCGTCGGGCAGACGGTCAAACTCTGCGCGCTTCGCGTTCCACCGATAATTTTCTCGTCGAACTGAGCAGGTGGTATCTAACTCATAATGAAGAATGTGAACCCTGCTGTTCGATTCGCTGTCAACGCATCCCGCAGATCCTGCACAGAAGACGATATGGTTGCCGTCTTGCAATTTAAGGGCTTGATGCGTATGGCCGCACAGCGTTGTTACTACTCCAGCCTCGCGTCCGGCCGAGGCGATATTGCTCCAGTCGATTAACTCAAGAAATTTGCTACCGCAGTCAAAGGGCGCGAAGTGTACAAGCCAATTCAGCGCAATTCCCGGGTATTTCGCCTTCAGGCTAAAGGTACGTTCGAGGAGGCTCTTCAAAACATCTTCGTATACTCGCCCCTGTCCGAACGCATGCCATCGACTCTCTGCATCGGATCGAGCGCGCAACGTAAAATCTGCAAAGACAAACCCGATATATAACCCTCTCTTCCTTCTCACCCAGTGCCCTACGTACCCGTCGTAATTGCGAAGGTACTGTCCAAAATTGAAATCGAACGTTCGTGAATTGGTCTGTGCAAAGTTATTTGTATACCGATCATGATTGCCTGGTATCACGTAGACAGGACGCGCTGCCGCTTGCAGCGTCGGCCTCGCAGCACCGGACACAAATCCATCAACGGCAGTCTCATCGACAAACTCTCGCGCGACAGCGATATCTGCCGTCATTCCCGTTGTGGCGAGATCACCTGATATGACTATTCCGTCTATGACGCGCGAACGTTGGAAGCAAAATTGAGCAACGCCGGATGCAATCGCTGGGACGTAGCTCGCAGGTTTAGCCAGAGATAATAAGCCGAATTCCCTTATCCCGCCCTTGAGAGAACGGATAGATGCAGTGGTGTCGATCAAACCACGGACGTTCCGTTGAATAAGCGAGAGAGCATTTCTGCGCTGTGGCTGAGCGCAGAAGTGAAAATCAGATAAGTGGATATAGCTAAATCGAGCAGCCACTATTCAATTTCTTCTGACTCTTCAAAATCTCCGGCAGGAACGAAACTCGGAGGCTCCAGAGCGAGATGCAAATCGCCTCCTCGTACTGCGGTAACTTTCCCCCATGCTCCGCTGATCTGACAGCCCGTAAAAATTCCTTGATGGATTTCAGTACGAAGAACATCCAAAAATGTTGCGGCTTGATCGGGAACGATCAGAAACGCATCGCAAATTTGGATCTGGTAAGACGGAAGAAATCTCGTATGTCTAGTTACCGCCATATCTGCGGATTTTTTGTATCTTAACTGCTGACCTATCATGCCAAACAGGGATGAAAGAGTATGTGAGAACTCCTGCGCGACTTCGAATTCGGACGGGACAGTGGTCATCCTATCCGCTTCCTTGCCGAGCGCCAGGAGACTCGCGATCCAGATATCTGTCAGTTTCTTGCTGGGAGAAAAGTCCCCCGTCACAGGCAAGCCGAGCTGCCCGTGCGACGGTTCTTGCTCGAATTGCTCCGTTAGTTCGCTCTCTTTCGACCTCAGCACTCTATATATGAGATGCCGAAAGAAATCCGCATCAACAGAAAACTCCAACGCCAATTGATCACTATTGGGAAGCAGCTTCGGGCGTCGCCAAGACTCAACGCGCTTTGTCGTGAGCGCACGATAAATCTCATCGACCGGCGACGTCTCAAATTCGTCGAGTCGTAAGTCGCGTAAACCAAGCCGATTCAGCCGCGCGTTCACAAGCGGCAAGCCTCGGATATCAGTTGCAACGAATGACATGAGCTATATCTTGATTAGACGAGATGAAAACGCTGGATCAGCATTGAGGACCACGAGCTTCTCATAAGCGCGATCGACAGTTTTCTTTAGTTCAGCTAAACTTTCTTCGTCCATCTGAAAAACCAAGCGCTTTAAAATAGGATTGTCGGAATCAGTTGAAACCCGGAACTGGATTATGCTGAGCAATCCCTGAATATCTTCCGGGCTTCCTTCGTTAAAATCTGGTCTCAGATCAACAAACGACGAAAATCCGACAGCGTTTGGAATGAAACCGTTCTGCAAGCGCTGAATTTTCTTGAACCGCTGATGAGTTTCTTTTTTGGAGAGCAGGATAGCGAGGCGAGACAACATCGTCTCTTTGATACCCTCGTCCCAATCAGCATCACGGCTGAGATCTTCGACCAGTTGAGCAACCACGTGATCTTGGGATTCCTGACCGTCCTCCACAACCGCGGAAACTTGCGAATACAGGTATGCTAGGAATCCCAAGGTAAACGGCAAAACGACCGCGATCCCTGTGATATGCTTCTTCAAGTCTTCAATTTGCTCTTTAGAAAGCGAGAATGAACGAGCCCCCGAGACTGCATCGGCGAGACGCGCAAATTCCTCCTCAGAAAGCGAGGCGATCGGGGTAAGAGCTTCCGCTAAGGATTCGGGGGGTTTTATGGACGGATACGCTGACATGGAACCTTGGTTTTATAGGCATTTGCCGTCTGCAGAACCAATATTCATTGTTCGAAGTCGTTACAAGCGCAGACCACGCATAAGTGACCCCGGGCGCCGTGGGCAGGTCGACAACCGGTAGGGGCGAGATGGAGGAACACTACTACATGCCAGCCTCGTCAGCCCATTAACCATGCTAATTTTGCATGGCATTTGAGTTTTCTCGCAAGAAAAGCCCGCATATGGCGGACGGTTGGGGTGTCACGCTGCCACTTTCTGCCCGATCTGGTCTGGCCATCGGTGAATGACGCGGGAGTGCACCCCGTCGGCGTCGACCGTCGTGAGCTGAGCGAAACCGCCGACCCAGCACGGATTCAGGCCAGATGCGGCCTCGCGGGCGGCGATCTTGCGCTGCGTCTGTAATGCTGCGATCGCATGACCGTCGAGTGACCGAGGCGCGCGCCCTATTGCAGCGCGAATCTCTTCTTCGTCGGCCCGCGATTTGCAGGGGCTCGGATTAAAGCCACGCGGCATTTCGACGATGGTCCAAGGTTGAACCGTGTCTTTGTCGGCGCCGGGCGGAATTTCGATCGTTGTTACGCGAAAGCCGTTCGGACCAGCGCTTTCCGAGAAACCTGCGACCGACAGCTCAAATGCGCCATCAATACCGTGAGCATTCTGATTTTCATCGCCCCCCCCGCATAAGGTCGACGACACCGGCCTTAAATTCATCGTAGTTGCCGGCGGTCGACGTCGACAATGCCAGCGCCAATATCTGAAATCCAATGAACGTCGAAGCTCTCGCTGTCGCTGTCGCTGCGCAATGAAGATGAGGTAGCAAAACTACCTTTGGACAGAGCGCGAGAATCTCCTGGCTTTTTTCATCCCAGATGAGCGCATCCGAGATGAGATGTGTGCAATCGGATGCCACGATCAAGTTGCTTGCCGACATTGTAGAAGTCCTCGTCTGAGAAAGTGACCTGCTGAAGGGAGTTGATAAGAAGCGCTCCGCCCAAGCCGATACCCATGGTAAGGGCGCCACCAACCCACGCCCCTGCCCCCGGAAATATGGTGGAAGCCAGCGCCGGCCCAGCCCATCCGGCGAACGCGGACACGGCGATCAGAGCGACAAGGCCCAGGACCTGTTTGCCCTGCTTCCCACTGCCGCGCGGAAACGACACAAACCTGACTTTGTCGTTCGCGGCAATTTTGGTACGGCGCCAGTCCTTCCGAAGAATTGCCTCGCCGTTGACCTCGAGGATCGTTGGCAACCGCTTTTGGAATTGCCAGCCGTACTGCGGATCCCTGGCGGCCCAGCCGGTGCGCCGCAGGAACGCCGTGATCGCCTCGCCCTTCCGCGGGACGGCCTGTGCGACCTCGAGCCCCGGCGCCACGACGTGCAGAACTGGGTGGCGAGCGGCCGTGCGTCGCCGATGTGATCGATTGGATGCTCTTGCCGGCCTGCTTTGTTTCGGTGTCGCCGTCATCGCTAGGTCCCCCCGAATCCGGTGGGGCCTAGCATTACAGTCGTAATTTGTATTGCGCGCATTAGCGAGTTCTGACTCGATGCATCACCATGATTCGACATCAATCATGGACGCCGTGGGCGTCGATCGAAACGGTGCTGGAGTTGTGGACGTCATCGCTGCGGGACGTG
>JBQCHY010000108.1:0-32563 GCA_051954235.1 Xanthobacteraceae bacterium | reverse complement strand
TGCTGTCGCGCCTCTGGTCGTCGGCGCTGCTTTCCGGAGCATTGGCATCGGCAAGGCTGCGCAGCGCCAGCGACAGCGTTCCCATCTGGCGCGACCGCGCCAGCGACTCCGCCTGGTCCGGTTTCAGTTCGAGCGTTGCGGTCTTGCCGACGACGACCTTCTGTCCGTTTTTCTCCTCGATGGTCTGATCGATCGCGAGAACCCGCACATTGCTGAGAATGGTCTCGGAATTGACGGAATCAGAGGGATGGTCCGCGTTTTTTTCCCGTCTTGAGAGGATCACGTCGACGCGGTCATTGGGGAGAATGAAGCCGCCGGCGCCCGTCTCGGGCGAAATCTCGGTCGAGATCGCCCGCATGCCGGTCGGCAGGATCGCGGCCATGAAGCCAGATCCTTTCGCGCTGACCAGCTTGGGTTCGCGAATGGGCTCTCCAGCGATGAAAGGCGAGCGGGCGATCGATCCCGCCAGCTCCGTGGTGGCGTTGGGGCGCTGGTCACGGCGAATGAAACTGCTGCTGGCGGCGCTCGCTGGCCATGCCTGCCACGCAACGTCGTTCGCGGTCACCGCCTGTCCCAGCTGAATCTCCGACTTCGCAACCAGAACGTCCACGGTCGGAAGCTGCGCGGTCTGGGCGGGTTGCGGCTTCTTGTCGGACCCGCTCGCGAGATAGGCGGCGAGACCGCCGGCACCGACAGCGACGGCGAGGACGACGATGCGTGCGGTGTTCATACGCTTCACTTTCCCAGTTGCACTGCGGCGCTCGCGCCGCCTTTAACCGGGAGTTGAACATTTATTCGTCAAAGCATGGTTAATGAGGCGTATCTAAAGCGCGTTAATGAGACCTTTATTGCTGTTGCGCGCTCAGTGAAGCGCAAAGCGCGCCAGATCGACTGCCCCGATCCAGTCGGTCTCCGGATAGACCAGCAGAGCGGCAAGCGCGAGCGCAATGCCATAAGGAATCCCGCTGTCATTGCTGTGCAGGCGCGTCAGCCACGACTGACTATACAGCGTGGCCGGAAGCGGCCATTGGCGGAACTGGAGCAGCAGCAATGTCAGGATCCCGCCGAATACCGAGGCAATGAGCAGATAGGGCAGCAGGAACCCGAACCCGAACCACAGCGAGGAGGCGGCTGCCACCTTGGCGTCACCACCGCCGATCCAGCCCATGGCAAAGCAGGTGAACGATATCGTCAGCACGGCGGCGCCGGCCGCGATATGCAAGCCGATCTCGGTCAATCCCATGCCGGATGCGATGGCGAGGACGAAAAAGCCCGCGATCAACAGCAGCGAGACGCGATTTGAGATCGTCATGGTGAGGAGGTCGCTGGAAGCAGCGAACGCCATCAGCAAGGGAAACAGCAGAAGCCGGAGCAGGTCGAGGATCATGATGCGGCCCGTATCGCGCGTTCGTGATGCAGAAAGTTAGCCCACGAACAATAAACAATCGCGAAATGCGCGCGCAGTTTCACAAAAGGCTGACGGCACGCATCAGAAGAACCACCGACGCCAGCGCGAGCGCCATGCAGACGGTCCCGATCGCCGTGTCTCGTCGCAGACAACTCGATCGGGAGTTCCCGTGTCCGGCATCGGCTTGCAGCGGATTCGTCATTTGGTTTGGCGATCGGATGTTTGTTAACGTTGAAGCAGCAACGGCCTAAGGCAAAAAGGCCCCGGCATGCCGGGGCCTTTCGTTGGTCACGTCGGTATCGCTTAGTTGCCAGCGCCGCTAATCTTGCCGGCAATGTAGGCAAATTTCTCGTTGATCGACGTACCCAGGGTCGTCGCGCCGGCGATGAGCACGACGCCGATGAGAGCGGCAATCAGGCTGTATTCGATGGCGGTTGCGCCGGATTCGTCGTTGGCAAAACGCTTGATCAGATTCTTCATAGGAAACTCCCTGTGTGCACGTGGCTGCGAACTCTGTATCTGGTGGAAACGGCGTTCTCAGCACCGTGACCATGGCCGGGACGGTATGCGGAGAAAATTTCAGGCCAGTTAATTCAACCGCAGAAACCCGCATCTATCGGGGGTTTCCTACAGACGGTAAACTTCGACTTAAAGACATTGCATAAAATTCGACAAATCGATTCGCCGGTTCGGACACCGCAAGCGACAAGGGCCCTGACGGTGAGGCGTGATTGCGGCAACCCGTCATTGCGAGCGAAGCGAAGCAAGCCATAGGCCATAAAGCAAGGACTGGATTGCTTCGTCGCTGGCGCTTCTCGCAATGACGTTAGCAAACGATGAGGCACGGATCCGCGTTTTACCGCGTTTGCAGTTCATTCATCAATTAACGGCATATTTGCCATATCCGGTGCTGAACCCTGCTTATGGCGTGCGCAGCCCGCGATTGTGCCGGGGTGATCGTATGATTTGTCGATGTCTGGAGTCCGCGAAGCGATTGCCGATGTTTGGCTTGATCGCCGCAATGCTGATGCTGTTTGTGGGGCTGACAACGGCGAATGCCGACGGTGACACCATCGCGGTCAATGTCGATCAGGCCAAGCTGGTCAAACTGCCCGGGCGCGTTGCCACCCTGGTGGTCGGAAATCCCCTGATCGCGGACGTGACATTGCAGTCCGGCGGCATGATCGTCGTGACCGGCAAGGGCTATGGCGCGACCAACGTCATCGCCCTTGATCGCACCGGAGACGTTCTGGTCGATCGTACAATCCTTGTCGGGGGGCCGGCCGACAAGGTCGTCACTATCTATCGCGGTGCCGAGCGCGAGTCCTATAGTTGTATGCCGGTTTGCGAGCGGCGCGTCACGCTTGGCGACAGCGAGAAGTATTTCAAATCCGCCATGGAGCAGGCCGGCTCGCTGAGCAAAGAGGTCGCGGGCGGCGGCACCACCGGCAAGGCGAACTGAAGGCCGGATGATCGACGGTTAACGCGCGGTTAAGATCGCGGGGCGTTTTGTTCGGACCCGTCGAAACATTTCAACAATGAGTTTCGGATAGAACCTGACGGTAGATAAATCCTGCCGGTCAGGGAGACGTACCGATGTCGTCGTCCGAAATATCACATACCGGGCTGCGTGGTACGCTGGGTCGGTGGCGGCGCGATCGGAGCGCGTCGGCGGCCGTCGAATTCGCCTTCATCGCACCGATGTTCTTCGGCCTGCTGTTCGCGATCTTCGAGATCGTCCTGACATTCCTTGCCGGCACTGTGCTTGATAACGGGCTGCAGCAAAGTGCGCGAAAGATGTTCACGCATCAGGCCGCGGATACCAACATGAGCCAGCAGGACTTCACCCAAGATCTGTGCGGTCAGGTTTCGCTTCTGTTGCAGTGCAGTGGACTGCGCGTCAATGTCAGCACCTTCAAGCCCGGACAGGCCATCACGATTTTGAATCCGCTATCGAACGGCACGTTCGTCGATAGCTTTAGCTACCAGAACCCGCAACCCCTGGACACCGTGGTGGTCAGTGCTTTCTACCAATGGCCGCTGTTCGTGACTCAACTGGGTTTCAGCATCGCCAACATCGATCCGGGCAGTGCCAACGGAAAATATCTGCTGGCGTCGACGGTGGCGTTCCGTGTCGAGCCGAAGTAATTGGCGATGATCCATCTCGCGATGAAATCCCTGCGTGAATTGAAGCGTCAACTCGCGGCGTTCTCCGGGAATATCGGAGGACTGGCGGCAGTCGAGTTCGCGATGATTCTTCCGCTGATGCTGGTGACGGTGTTCGGCACCGTCGGCGTGACGGCGGTAATCGCGATCGACCGTAGGGTGACGCTGGTCGCACGAACCCTGTCCGATCTCACGTCGCAGAGCCCCGATCGGTTGGGGGTGACGGATACTGATCTCAATAATTTCTTCTTGGTCGCGGATGCGATGTTGGCGCCCTACGCGACCACGCAAAATCCCGCTTCAGGCGGACCGCTGAGGGCGGCGATTACCGAAGTGTATATCGACCCGAACACCGGCGCGGCGCGGGCGCAATGGAGCAAAGCGAACAGCGCGGGCACGGCAAGGGCAATCGGCTCGCCGGTGGATATCCCGTCCAATCTCATCGGGAAGGACCCGATCACGGGCAAGGTACTGCCCAATCAGTATTTCATCTTGAGCGAGGCGAGTTACATGTACGCGCCGTCGATCTTGCCTGATGCCGCCAGTTGGTTACTTCAGGAAAGTACTTTTACGCGCCCGCGCAACACGACGACTTATGCTTGCGTGCCGTATAACGGCCAAACGGCATGTCCAACTAGTTGATCGCTCGAGGTCGTTGCAAAAATGAAAAGGCCGCGCATCGGCGCGGCCTTTTCTGCCTTGTAAACTGGAATATCGCTCGACGCGAACGCGCAGGGCGTTCGCGAACGATGCGTCTTAGCCAGCAGCCCGCAGATTGTCCGCGGACGATTTGCCGGAGCGGCGGTCAGCGACGATCTCGTAGCTGATCTTCTGGCCTTCACGCAGCGTGCCGAGGCCGGCGCGCTCGACAGCGCTGATGTGAACGAACACATCGTTGCCGCCGTCGTCGGGCTGAATGAAGCCATAGCCCTTGGTTGCGTTAAACCACTTTACGGTTCCCATGCTCATGGGATAGTCCCTTCTCAAAAAAATATAGTCGAAGCCCACTTTCATGGGCTGGTGGCATCGAATTTTTGGAAGGGTCGTCAGCGTCTAAACCGGCTGTACCGGTAGTTAGCGAGTGTCGTCCGGCCGAAAATCGATCAGGGTATATTATTCGAAAGGCGGAGCCAAAACAATCCGGGCACGCACGTTTTTTGCGGCGCGCCGGATGGCCGTCGTTCGGGTTGTCGCAACAGGGGCGCGATGCTCCTGTTTTTTCAATGTTTTTCGCCGCTCGCGCGAAGTTACCGGCGGCGGAACTGGCCGCGCGGGGGGCCGCTGCGCGGCGGTCCGCCGGCCGGGCGCTCGTCCTTGTGGCGGAAGATCAGCCGGCCTTTCTCGAGGTCGTAGGGCGACATCTCGATGGTGACGCGATCGCCCGCCAGCGTCTTGATGCGGTTCTTCTTCATCTTGCCGGCGGTGTAGGCGACGATCTCGTGCCCCGCGTCGAGTTGGACGCGGTAGCGGGCATCGGGGAGGATTTCGGTCACCAGTCCTTCGAACTGGATCAGCTCTTCTTTAGCCATGGGTTTCTCCAGGTCGAGAGGCTGTTATCGCTGTGGGCCTTGGTTGCGTTTGGGTTGGTGCGGACGGCTCTTGCGGCTCAGGAACGCGACGCCCTGAATGCCTTCGGATTTGCCGCCCGATGACTTGCCGCTGGAAGCTGCCCGCGTGGGTTCGTGCCGCCCGCCAGGCTGCTGCGGCGCGCCGCCACCCGGCCGACGGCGGCGACGCGGGCGTTTGCCGTTCGGCGCGCCATCGGCGGCGCCACGATGCGCGGCCGCGTGCGGTCCTGGCCGGCCTCCGCGCGATTGCGGTGCGGACGGACCGGACTCGCGATGGCCGGGCGTGCGTCGATCTTCTTTGGGCAAGGCGACACGGATCAGTTTTTCGATGTCGCGGAGATACGCCATTTCCTCGCCGGCGCAAAGCGAGATCGCAACGCCGTCGGCGCCGGCGCGCGCGGTGCGGCCGATGCGGTGG
The DNA here is from genome assembly GCA_051954235.1 of Xanthobacteraceae bacterium. Classification (GTDB taxonomy): domain Bacteria; phylum Pseudomonadota; class Alphaproteobacteria; order Rhizobiales; family Xanthobacteraceae; genus 62-47. Next base: position 27,003 of record JBQCHY010000108.1, on the reverse strand, counting down.
ACATAGGTTTCCGGGATATTCGGCAGGTCGAAATTGACGACATGGCTGACGCCGTCGACGTCGATGCCGCGCGCCGCGATGTCGGTGGCGACCAAAGTGCGGATTTCACCGGTGCGGAACGCTGCCAGCACGCGCTCGCGATAGTTCTGCGACTTGTTGCCGTGAATGGCGTCGGCGGTGATGCCGGCCTTGGCGAGGGTTTTCACGACCTTGTCGGCGCCGTGCTTGGTGCGGGTGAACACCAGCGCGCGGTTGACCGGCTCGTCCTTGAGGATCTGCGCCAGCGCGGCGGGTTTTGCCGAATGATCGAGCTGGATCACCCGCTGCGCGATGCGTTCCACGGTGGAGGACACCGGCGTCACCGCGACCCGCGCCGGATCGCGCAGCATGTGCTCGGCGAGTTCGGCGATGTCCTTCGGCATGGTGGCCGAGAAGAACAGCGTCTGCCGCTTGATCGGCAGCTTGGCGACGATCTTCCGGATGTCGTTGATGAAGCCCATGTCGAGCATGCGGTCGGCTTCGTCGAGCACCAGGAACTCGACCTGCCCGAGCTTGAGGGCGTTGCTCTGCACCAGATCGAGCAGGCGGCCGGGGGTGGCGACCAGCACCTCGACGCCCTGCATCAGGGCGCGGACCTGGCGGCCCATCGGAACGCCGCCGATGGCCAGCGCTGAACTCAGGCGGATATGGCGGCCATAGGCGTTGAAGCTGTCGAGGATCTGTCCGGACAGCTCGCGGGTCGGGCTCAGCACCAGCACGCGGCAGGTTTTCGGCTGCGGACGGACGCGGTTCTCGATCAGGCGATGCAGGATCGGCAGCGCGAAAGCGGCGGTCTTGCCGGTGCCGGTCTGGGCGATGCCGACGACGTCGCGGCCTGAGAGAGCGAGAGGAATGGTTTGTGCCTGGATCGGCGTGGGCGTCTGGTAATTTTCTTCCACCAGAGCGCGCGAAATCGGATCGGCGAGGCCGAAGTCCTGAAAGGAGGTCAAACGAGATCTTTCCATCAAAAAACGAACGCCTGACGTTTCAACGTCAGGAGCGGGTGCCTCGGTTGAGGCTTGAGACACCCGCGTGCTTGGGGCGTCGGTTCTGGTTGGATGAAGGGGCAAGCCAAAAGCCGTTAACCGGCTCAGAACACGCGGCTCGCTGGGACCCGATGATATGATTCTAAGGGGTCGTGGCGCTGATATGGCGCAGCATCGCGGCGGATTCAAGGTCAAATTGGCGGCGCCGTTCCGAACTGACGGTCCACACTCAAGAAATTCCGCTCAATGGCATGATCCGGTTCGATGTTGACAGCCCGGTCCGATCGTCGCGCCTGTCCGCTGAAAACCCGTTCCCCTCGATTGCGATCATGCTCTAATGTTATTTCGAGGAACCAAACGCTTGGGAGAATGCCGTGATCTATGTCGTTGCCACGTTGACCGTGAAGCCTGAAATGCGCGCCGAACTGATCGAGGGCGCCAAGGCTTGCATCGCCGCCACCCGTCAGGAGCCCGGTAACATCGCCTACGACATGCACGAGAGCGTCACCGATCCCACCCGGATGGTGTTCGTCGAACAGTGGGAAAGCGTCGAGGCGATGGGACCGCACGGCAAGAGCGATCATATGCGGGCATTCGGCCGCATCGCCGTCAAGTGCCTGAGCGCGCCGGCCAAGATCGAGATCATCACCCCGGCCAAGGTCGACGTTCGTTAAGGAGCGCTCACATGATCTACGTCATCGCCACCACGCGCGTGAAGCCGGAAGGCCGCGACGCCTTTATCGCCGGCGCCAAGGACTGCGTCGCCGCCACCCGGCAGGAAAAGGGCTGCATCTCCTACGAGAACCACGTCAGCATCCATGACCCTAACCTGTTCGTTGTGGTCGAGCGCTGGGCCACGCGCGAGGATCTCAACGCCCACGGCCGCGCGCCGCACATGAAGACGTGGCGGGCGCTGTCGGCGCCGCTGAAGGAGACGCCGACCGAGATCGAGATCATTTCCGACGGCAAGGTCGAGAAGTTCTGATCGCTCGCGTCCGACCGCTCCGCCTTTGCGGCGGGGCGGGAACCATTGGCGCGTCGTCAGGTTGTCATCATTCCAACTTGGCTCGGCCGCGGCCGGCATCGCGCCGGCGGGCTTGATCGGCGAGGGGCCGGCTCCGAGCCGGATATCACGATGAACAGATATTGCGACGGACGGATTTTGACCGACCTCATTTTCGAGTAAGCGCGTGGTCAGACTGGGGTTCATTATCGGGTTCATCGCGCTGCTGGGGATGCTGCTGTCTGGCCTCGCCGCGTACCGTGCCCACGACCAGGAACTCACCGTCAATCGCATCGCGCTGTCGCGTGCCATCGATGTCAGTGCGAGTCTTGTGCAGGATCGCCTGACCGAGCGCGAACTGCTGGCGCGGGTGTCCTCCGGCCTGTTTCACTCGCCGACGGTGACCAAGGCCAATATGCTGAAGCCGCTGCGCACCTCGATCTATGCCTTCAAGACCGATTTCATGGTGGCGGGCTGGATCGCGCGGTTGCAGCCGGGCGAATTGGCGCAGGCGCAAGCCGAACTGCAAAGCGCGGGCTTCCCGAAGCCGAACATTCGCGGTTTCAATGACAAGCCGCTCGATCCCGCTGCGCTCAACGGACCGCTCGACGTGCTGATGGATGTCGAACCGCGCAACGGCGAGACAGAGAGCTTCCCGGGGCGTGCGCTCGACGATCAGCCGGTGCTGAACGCAATGCTGAAACAGGCGCTGGAGAAGAAGCAGCCGGCGGCGTCCGCGCCGCTGCCGCTGTTGCGGCCGAACGGTCCGGTCGGCGTGGTGCTGGCGACGCCGGTGTTGCAGGAAAATACCGGACAGCCGATCGGCTTCATCACGTTCTCCTACGAACTTGCGCCGCTGATGTTGACCAACGACGAGATGTCGCTGTTCTCCGTTGCGCTGCGCAGCACGGCCGGCAGCGCCAGCGAATTGATCGTCGATGCGAATGATCGCGTCGTCGCGCGGCCGCAAGTGCGCACCAACGAGGACGGCAGCCCAGTGCCGCCGCCGGTGGTCCGCACGGTGACCTTCGGCGGCCGCGACTGGCAACTGGCTTACTACGCCAAAACCAATGTCGAGCAGCGCGCGCTCGAACTGGCCGCGGTAGTGGCGGCGATCGGCTTCGCGCTTACCGCGATCATCTGCGGGCTGTTCGGCTACATCGCCTACAACAACGTGCGGATGAGCCGCGAAATTCGCATGCGAATCGGATTCGAGCATCGGCTGACGGCGGTGATCGACGAACTCAATCACCGCGTCAAAAACATTCTCGCGGTAATCCAGTCGATCGTCACCCGCACCATGCGGCACGGCGCCGATATCGACGCCGCGCGCGATTTGCTGATCGGGCGCATTCACGCGATGTCGAACGTGGTGTCGCTGCTCAGCGAAAGCCGTTGGCAGGGCGTACCGCTCAAGGGGTTGTTCGAAGCGCGCGCTATACCCAACGCCGACCGCATCGCCGTGAACGGGCCGGATATTTCCGTCAGCGCCCGCGCCGCGCAAAGCCTGTCGCTGCTGTTCTTCGAACTGGCGTCGCACACCGACGAGGGATTGTCGCTGGTCGGCAAGCATCCGCACGTCGTCGCGCAATGGACGGTGGAGGGCGATCCGCGTGACGCGATCTTCCATTTCCGCTGGGAGGAATTCAACACCAGCGCCGCCACCCGCCGCTCCGATAGCGAGTTCGGCACGATCCTGCTCGACCGCGTCGCGCCGGAAGCGCTGGGCGGCAGCGCCAAGCGCTACTTCACCGATGTCAGCTACGTCTACGAACTGATCGCGCCGATGGCCACCGTGGTCGACCTCACCGAACGCGCCCGCACCGACAGGTTGTCGGCACCGGTGAAGCGGGTGAAGTGAAGACGAGAAAACGGTCCCGTCATTGCAATGACGTTGGTGTGTCCGTCATGGCCGGATTTATTCCGGCCATGACGTTGTGGGGGTGTTGCGCACCCTTACGCAATCTCCCGCAACAGCACCTCGCGCAATTGCTTCTTCAGCACCTTGCCGTTGGCGTTGCGTGGCAGCGGGTCGGTGCTGACCGTGACGGTTTCCGGGACCTTGTAGTCGGACAGCCGCGCCGCGCACCAGGCGCGCAACGCCGCGACGTCGATCGCGGGGTTGCGGGTGACGACGACGGCGTGAACGCGCTCGCCCAGCACCGGGCAGGGCTTGGCGATGATGGCGCTCTCCAAGATGTCGTCGTGACCGGCGAGAACCGATTCCACTTCGGCCGAATAGATCTTGTGGCCGCCGCGATTGATCATGTCCTTCTTGCGATCGAACACGCGCACGAAGCCATCGGCATCGACCGAGCCGAGATCGCCGGAATGCCAGAAGCCGCCGGTGAAACTCTCGGCGGTCGCCTCCGGCTTGTTCCAGTAGCCTTTGATGACCGAGCCGCCGTGAATCCACAATTCGCCGACGTCGCCGCGCGCTACTTCGCGCCCCGCGTCGTCCATCGCCACGATGGTGGCGCCGGGGCAGGGCAGGCCGACGCTGTCGATCTGCGTGGTGGTGAAGGCTGGCGGCATGATCGTCGAGGGCGATGTGGTCTCTGTCGCGCCATAAGCGTTGATCAGTTTCAGGCCGGGAATTTTCCGCGCCAGTTTCTCGATGGTGGAGATCGGCATCGGCGCGCCGCCGAAGCCGCCGATCCGCCACGACGACAGATCGTAGCTGTCGAAATCGGCTTGCAGCAAACAGAGGTTATACATCGCCGGCACCATGATGGTCTGGGTTGCGCGCTCGCGCGCGGCGATCCGCAGATATTCGGCGGCCTTGAATTCGGCGACGATGATCAGCGCGCCGGCGCAGCGCGCCATCGACATGACGTTGGCGATGACGCCGGTGACATGGCCAAGCGGCACCGCCGCGATCGAACGATCGGCAGGCGAAAGCTCCATGCAGGCTTCGTAGATCATCGACGAATGGATGATGTTGCCGTGCGACAGCATCGCGCCCTTCGGTCGCCCGGTAGTGCCGGAGGTGTACATGATCATCGCGGTGTCGTCCTCGGCCACCGGCGCAGCGACGGCGAGCGGGGCGCCCTGCGCAAGTTGCGCGAGCGAGGGCGAAGCGGCTCCATCACCCACCGCGATGCGATGGCGCAGGTCGGGCACGTCGCCGGCATCCGGCAGACGGTCGGCGAGTGTCGTGTCGTAGATGATGGCTTTGGCGCCGCAGTCGGTCAGCATGTAGGCGACTTCCGGCTTTTGCAGCCGGTTCGAGAGCAGCACCGAGATCAGGCCGAGTTGAGCCGCAGCGTAGAGCGTCAACACGAATTCGGTGCGGTTGCCGACCAGCACCGCGAGCCGGTCGCCGGGTTCGAGGCCGAGATCCTTCAGGCCGCCGGCAATCGCCGAGGAGCGCCGCACCGTCTCGCGCCAGGTTAGCCGCTCGTCGCCGAACACGATGGCTTCGCCGTCGGGGTTCCGCCGTCCGGCGGCCGCGACCATCTCCCAGACGCTGCGCGGGCGCTCGCGAAACACCGGGATCAGCCGGTCGCCGAAGTGGGCCTCGATCTGCATGGCGGGAAGGGGAGTGTTCGACCAGCCCATTGTCGTCGTGTCCTTGTGGTGTCTTGTCGCTTTTTGAAATGCGCGATGCGAACCATGGTCCGCCCGGGCGCGGGAAATGTGAAGTCGAAATGCGGCAGCGCCCGGCGCCGCCTGGCGCGGCGGTGGCGGGTTGTCCGGATCGACCGGTTTAGAGCAGGTAGCGCAGCCCGACGGTGATGACGATGAGGCAGATGAAGATCAGCGCCACCGGCAGGCGAGGCTTTTGTGCCGGCGCGGCTTTTGCCGGCTTGGCTTGCTGCGCGCGCCGCGCTTGCTGCAATGCAATGACATTGTCGGGCGGCGTTTCAGCCGCGGTGCGCGGGCTGGTGGCGGTTGCCGGGGCGTCGGGTGGCGCGCCCTTGAGATGGGCTTTGGGGTGGGCGATGCTGGCGTCAGGGGCGACGCCAGCGCCGCCCATTTCGGCATAATAGCTGCGATAGATCGCTTGAATCGTGGCTTCGGTTGCCTCGGCCTCGCTGGTTTCCTTGAGCCGCTTCTCGTAGTCCGCCAGAAACGCCTGTGCTTCGCTCGACAGCGAACTGATGGCGTTGAGCTTGGCCATCATCCGCCAGGTCGGAAAATCGGCGCGCGCCTTGGTGTCGGCGCGTCTGGCAATGAGAATATCGGAAGCCTTGATCACGATTTGCGGGTCCTTGCTCCGCCGCAGCGGGTGCGACGGCGTGCGATTATCGATGTGTCGCGCCCGATATGCGGGTGCGGGCAACCATCGTGCCATAACAGCGTCGGCTTGCGGTAGCTTATTTGCAAGAGCTAGTTTTGCATTTGGGTGCGATGACGCAATCCGCCGCCGCATGCCTCGGTTCCCGAAGCATTCTCAAATCCTCAAACCGGAAATAGCGCGCGCATGAGCAAGGGCACTCTCGTTTTGTCGATTCAGGGCGGCGCCGACAATTGGTCGCCGCAGCGCTGGGTCGAACGTTTCAATGCTGTCGGGAATGGCCGCAAGGTGGTGCTGTTGCCGGAACAGATCGCCGATCCGGATGACGTGCAATATGCCGCGGTGTGGAAACCGCAACGGGGTGTGCTGGCCGCGTTCCGCAATCTGCGCGCCATTTTCAATCTCGGCGCCGGCGTCGATGCGTTGCTGGCAGACCCGAGCTTGCCGAAGGTGCCGATCGTGCGCGTCGCCGTGGACGATCTCACCGGCCGCATGACGGAGTATGTCGTGTTGCATGTGCTGATGCATCACCGTCAGCAGCTTCGCTTGCGCGACGATCAGTCGCGCAAGTTGTGGCGCCCGGGCGCGCAGTGGGCCGCCGGCGCGGTGACCGTCGGCATCATGGGGCTCGGCACCTTGGGCCGCGACGCGGCCGAGGTGCTGCGCCGCATCGGCTTTCGCGTGGTCGGCTGGAGCAACAGCGCCAAGCAGATCGACGGCGTCGAATGCTTCAGCGGCCGCGACGGCCTCGTGCCGTTTCTGGCGAAGACCCACATTCTGGTGTGCCTGCTGCCGCTGACGCCGGAGACGCGGCACATCCTCGATCGAAAGCTGTTCGAAAAACTGGCGCGCAATTCGCCACTCGGCGGACCGGTGCTGATCAATGCCGGGCGCGGCGGCTTGCAGGTCGAAGCCGATATTCTGTCGTGCCTCGACGACGGCACATTGCTTGCGGCGACGCTCGACGTGTTCGAGACCGAACCATTGCCAGCGGATAGTCCGTTATGGACGCACCCGCGCGTCGTCATCACGCCGCACAACGCCGCCGACACCGATGCCGACGCGATCTCGGCCTATGTCGCCGATCAGATCGCGCGCTTAGAGGCGGGAGAGCCGCTGCAAAACGTGGTGGACGTGGCGCGCGGCTATTAGAGCGTTTCAGTTATTGGCGGGAATACTTGTCGTGAAACGATGCGCGCTCCCTCTCCCCATAAGGGCGTTTACGCCCGTCTTCGACGGGCTATAGGGAGAGGGTTGGGGTGAGGGGTTGCAGCTTCAATGGTGAAGAACCCCCTCACCCGGAGCCTGCGGCTCCGACCTCTCCCGGCGGGGAGAGGTGATGTTTCGCTCGGAGCGACTCCGTCATCAGCAGATATGCTCTACCGCACCCAGTCCGCTGCCAGCTTGGCGTAGATGTCGGTGGCCTTGTGAATGAGATCGACCGCGCAATATTCGTCGGTCTGGTGCGCCTTGCCGGCTTCGCCCGGCCCAAGAATAATGGTCGGCGGATTGCCGAGCGCGGGCGTCAGCACCGAGGCGTCGGTGAAATAGGGCGCGGTGCGCGGCGCCGCGCCGAAGCTTTCACCGAGCGCATCCTCGGCGCTCTTCACCACATGCTTGATCCATGGTGTCGTCGGTTCGCTCCACACCGCGCCGACGTCGACGATGGTTTCGATCTCGACATCGTCGCCGAGTTCGGCGGCGAGCTGTTCCTTGATGCGATTATGCGGCAGCGCCGGGATGCTGCGGATATCGAGGCCGATCTCAGCGCGGTCCGGCACCGAATTGGTGTTGAGCCCGGCATACACGGTGCCGACGTTGAGCGTCGGCGGGCCGAGATGCGGATGCGGCGCGACATTGAATTCGAATTTCTCCAGCAACGCGATGACGCGCGCCGCCTTGTAGGCGGCATTGACGCCGAGATGCGGCATCGAGCCGTGCGCGGTGACGCCCTTGGTGATCAGCTTGAGCCACAGTGCGCCCTTGTGGCCGACCACCGCGACGTTCGAAGTCGGCTCCGCCACCACCAGCGCGCCGGCCTTGCCGAGACTACCGGCCTTGGCCATTTCGAACGCGCCTTCGCAGCCGATCTCCTCGCCGGCGGTGATCGCCAACATCACGCCGCCGTTGCCTTTGAGTCGATCGGCGGTGTTGCAGACGGCCGCGACGAAGGCCGCGACGCCGCACTTCATGTCGGTGCTGCCACGGCCATAGAGCTTGCCGTCGATGATCTCGCCGGCGAACGGATCGACGCTCCACGGCGCGTTGCCGAGCGGCACGGTGTCGACGTGACCGGTGAAGCACAGCGGCAGCTTGCTGCCGTTGCCCTTTATGCGCGCGATCAGGTTGGCGCGATCCGGCGCAAAGGTCTGGATCGATGTTTCCAATCCGGCGGCGGAAAGAATCCGTTCGAGGTGCTGGATGCAGGCCAGTTCCTGGCCGGGCGGGTTGACGGTGTTGAACGCGATCAGTTCGCGCGACAGGGCAATGGGATCGATCGGCATGGCAGGACAGTCGGCTCCGAAGGTATGGGATTACGTTGATCGTAGCCCGGTTGCGAATGATGCGCGACCGAAATCCGGCGCGATGCGGTTCAAGTTCGTCGCTTCGCATCGTTAACCACGCGCATCGTGGTTAACGATGCGGCATTGCATGGCGTGGATGACGCGGAAGTGAGGAACGCCCGGTTGCAAAGCCGGCGAGCACCGTCATAACAGGCGCGGCATCAACGCCCCCACGTCGTTTATCTCCCGGATTGATCAGGTCATGGATTTGCAAAGCCGCGCCGTTCGCCGCCTCACGCGCATCATGGCGTGGACGTGCCTCGGCTACATCGCGTTCGTCACCGTGGGGCCGATTTGGGTCAGGCCGGAGACCGGCGCCTCGCCGCAACTCGAACGGCTGGTGGCATTCGCGGTGGTCGGCACGCTGTTCGCCGCCGCCTATCCGCGTCACATCGTGCTGGCGTCGCTGGTGGTCATCGGCGCGGCGATCCTGCTCGAGGCGTTTCAGTTGCTGGAGCCGTCCCGACACGGCCGGTTATTCGACGTCAGCGTCAAAATTGTCGGTGGCGCCATGGGCCTCACCACGGGATGGATTTTCGCGCGCGTGATGCGGCATTGACTCCGCGTTACGTTGCGACGGCTTCCCGCGTCTCCATCGCGCGGCCGCCGCGATAGACCGTCGCCGCGGCGAAGATGCCGAGCGCCGCCGCGCACATCAGCCAATAGGCAGGCGATGCCTTGTCGCCGGTGCGCTGGATCAGCCACGTTGCCGCGAACGGCGTGAAGGTGCCGAACAGGCCCGCCGCCAGCGCGAATGCCATCGAGAAACAGGTGGTGCGCACGTGCTTCGGCACGATCTCGACCAGGCAGCCGAGCATGGTGCCGCTGTAGACGCCGAAGTAGAACGAGAACATCATTTCCACCGCCAGCATCTTGCCGAAGGTCGGCGCGGCGACCAGCCAGTGCAGCGCCGGATAGGCGGTGAAGAGCGACAGCACGGCGATGGTGATCAGCACCGGCTTGCGGCCGACGCGATCCGACACCGCGCCGCCGACCGGATTCCAGATGAAGTTGGTCACCACCACCAGCAGCGTCACCAGCAGCGCGTCCTGCGTCGACAGCTTCAGCACCGACTTGCCGAAAGTCGGCGTGTAGACGGTGACGAAGTAGAACGTCGTTGTGGTCAATACGGCGATCATCATGCCGAGCACGACGATGCGCCAGTTGGCAAGCGCCGACGCGAATACTTCGCTGGCCGTCGGATGCTTCTTCATCGCCAGGAATTCCGGCGTTTCCTCCAGCGTGCGCCGCAGGAAGAACAGGAACGGAATGATCAGGCAGCCGATGAAGAACGGAATGCGCCAGCCCCAAGCCGCCACCACGTCCGCCGGCATCATCTCGCTCAGGATGAAGCCGAGGATGGCGGCGACAAAGATCGCGACCTGCTGGCTCGCCGACTGGAACGAGGTGTAGAAACCGCGATTGCCGGGCGTCGAAATCTCCGCGAGGTAAACCGACACGCCGCCGAGTTCGACGCCGGCGGAGAAGCCTTGCAACAGGCGGCCGATCAGCACGATGACCGGCGCCGCGACGCCGATGGTCGCATAGCTCGGACAAAACGCGATGGTCACCGTTCCCGCCGCCATGATCGCCAGCGTCACGATCAGGCCCTTGCGGCGGCCGATGCGGTCGATATAGGCGCCGAGCACGACGGCGCCGACCGGCCGCATCAAGGCGCCGAGCCAGAACACGCCGAAAGTGTTGAGCAGCGCCGCCGTTTCGTTCTGCGCGGGGAAGAAGGCCTTGGCGATGGCGCTGGCGTAGAAGCCGAACAGGAAGAAGTCGAACTGCTCGAGGAAATTGCCGCTGGTCGCGCGCAGGATGGCGCCGATGCGGGACCCGATCAGTGCCGGCTGGCCCGGATTCGATTGCGACATGGCGCGCTCCCCATTGCTTTTGCGCGTCCCGGCGGATCGCGGGGACGATCACATCTGCGACAATATGGCACAGCGTTGCGAACGCGCCAGCCGGAATGCGCGCCGGGCTGCATTTTCAGTCGGGAGCGGTATTCGGCGGTGTCAAATCCCGCTGCCTGCGTCGGCGGTGCGGATCGCGTCCAGCAGCCATTGCCGGAACGTCGCGAGCTTCGGGGTGTCGGCGCGATCCTCCGGCGACACCAGATAGAAGCCGGCTTCGACCGGCAGCGTAATATCGAACGGCACCACGAGGCGGCCCTTGGCGATGTCGTCGCGCACGTAGGCGGTGCGGCCGATGGCGACGCCGTGGCCGTCGATCGCGGCCTGCACGGTGACGAAATTCAGGTCGAACGTCAGTCCGCCATGGCTGGACAGATCGGCGGGCAGGCCGGCGGCGGTCAGCCACAGCCGCCAGTCGTCGCGCGAGGCGCCGCTGGTGTGCAGCAGCACATGATCGCGCAGGTCTTCCGGCCGCCGCAGCGGCCGCTCGCCCTGCAACAGTGCGGGGCTGCACACCGGAAACATCCGGTCCGCCATCAGCCAGTCGGCGCGCAGGCCCGGCCAGTTGCCGCGGCCGTAGCGGATCGCGGCGTCGACGTCGCCGCTGGTGAAATCCACCAGGTCGACGGACGTGGTGATGCGGACATCGATGGCGGGGTGCGCCTCCTGGAATGCGACGAGGCGCGGCAACAGCCATTTGGCGGCGAGCGAGGCCAGCGTGCTCACCGTCAGCACCCGGTCGTTGTCCTTCTGCCGCAGCCGCGCGGTGGCCAGCCGCAGGTCGTTGAAGGCGGCGCGGATGCGCGGAAGGTACTCCTGCGCCTCGGCGGTGAGCGCGATGGTCCGATTCCGCCGGACAAACAGCTTGATCCCGAGTTCCTGCTCCAGCCGCCGGATCTGATGGCTCACCGCGGTTTGCGTCACGTTCAGCTCGGCGGCCGCCGTGGTGAACGAGAGATGCCGCGCCGCCGCCTCGAACGCCCGCAGGCCGTTCAGGGAAGGTAGCCGGAGGAGTGTTGCGGGGCTTTTATTCATGAATTTATATCATGCATGGTTGGACAACATGTCGTTTGTCAGCTCGCCGGATCAGGCAGATATTTTCCATCCAGAAGCTAGATTTGGAGATGGAAAATGTCCACTCATCGCAACTCTGAAATGACAAATCATCATGAGGAAGGCTTCCTCGCCCACCTCGGTGAGACGCTGCATACCTGGCGAACCCGGCAGGTCCAGCGGCGCGAACTGTCACACTGGACCGAGCGCGATCTCCACGACGTCGGAATTTCGTGGAGCGAGATGCTGGCGGAGGCCGAAAAGCCGTTCTGGCGGGCTTGATCACGCAGCGAGAACGTGCCGGCGCTGCCGACTTCGGGGCGCCGGCCTCTGATTGTTTCACCGATGCGCGGGAGAGCGTCATGGCGAATGCCTTGCATCACACCTTGCGTCGCGTTGGCGTGCTGCTGGGGCCCGGCGATCTTTCGCAGCACATCGATATCGTCCGGCTGCGCGACGGCCGTTCGATGACTCTCCGGTTCGTCGAACCGGACGATGCGGTCGCCTTGCAGGACTATTTCCACGGTCTGTCGGTGACCTCGCGCTACAACCGCTTTCTCGCGGCGGTAGGCGAATTGCCGCCGCGCGAATTGGAAAAGACCCTGCATAGCGGCGGCAACGCCTTTGCGATTTTGGCGACGGTGAAATCCGACGGCATCGATACCGTCATCGGCGAAGCGCGCTACGCGTTCGATCCCGTGGCGTCGCGTTTCGAATTTGGGCTGTCGATCGACGACCACTTGCAGGGGCAGGGTATCGGCACGGTGCTGCTGTCGAACCTGCAATGCCGCGCGATGGCGCTGGGTGCATCGACGATCTTCGGCGACACGCTGCGCTCCAACGACGCGATGCAGGCGCTGGCGCGCAAGGCCGGCTACACCTTCGCCGCGCTGCCGAGCGATTGGCGTCTGGTGCGCTTCGAGAAGTCGCTCGATGCCACGGCGGAAGCGCCATGCGCCGGTTGGCGCGCGCATGGGCACGAGATGGCGGTGGCGGTGAATTGAAGCGGGTTTCGTTCAGATGGAATCAGCAACTCGTCATGGCCGGGCTCGTCCCGGCCATCTACGTTCTTGTCCTTGCCAAGACTTCAAGACGTGGATGCCCGAGACAAAGGCGAACGGACGCGACGCCGTTCTTCGAACGGCTATGCCCGGGCATGACGGATTGAGGTGCTTCCGTTAAAACGCAATCGGTCTAGCCCTTCCCGAACACCGGCTTGCGCTTCTCGATGAAAGCCGCGACCGCTTCGCGGTGATCCGCCGTTCCGGCCGCCTTGATCAGCCGCACCGCTTCGTGATCGCGCGCGGTGGCGAAGTCGAACGCCAGCGCCTCGTCGAGATTGTCCTTCATGTAGCGCAATGCGACCGCCGGCCCTTCCGCCAACGATTTCGCCAGCGTAAAGGCTTCGTCGCGCAAACGCGCATCCGGCACCACGCGGTTGACGAGGCCGATGGCTTCTGCGCGGCGGGCCTCAACCTTCTCGCCAGTGAACATCAGTTCTCGCGCGCGCGACGTGCCAACCAGCCGCGTCAGCAGCCACGCGATTCCGTAGTCGCCGCTCAGCGCCACGCGAATGTAACCGGTGGTGAGAAACGCGGACTCCGACGCGATACGGATGTCGCAGGCCATCGCAATGGCGAGGCCCGCGCCGGCGGCCGCGCCCGGCAGCGCCGCGATGGTCGGCTTGCGCACCGCGACCAGTGCGCCGGTGAGCAGCCGTTGCCGTTCCTGCAAGTCAGCGATCCGTTCGTCGGACGACATCGCCGCTTTCGCCGGGTTGGTGTTGGCGCCCATGCCCTTGATGTCGCCGCCGGAGCAGAACGCGGTGCCTGCGCCGGTGATCAGCAGCGTGCCGACGGACGAATCCTCGCCGCACACGCGGATCATCGTGCGCAGCGCCGGCGTCAGATGATCCGACAACGCATTGCGCGCCTCGGGCCGGTTCAGCGTGATGATCGCGACGCGATCACGCACCTCGCAGAGCAGTTCGTTGGTGCCGGTGTCGATGGATCGCGTGGTTGTTGTCATGGCTCACCGTTCAGGCTGCAAAGGATTGTTTCGCGATGCGGAAAATCGCTCGGATTTTCGTTCGGCTCGTGCATGGCCGCCTGCATCGGCGGGGCTTTATTCGCCAGTCTAACAGGCGCATGATCGCCTGCAAAAGTGCTCGTTGCCGGAGGTCGCCATGAATTTTCAAACTCATATTCAAACGCCCGTCTCATCCGACCTGATCGCGCCCGACACCACCGGCACCAATTTCTATCGCACCGATCCCTCGCTCGCGGACCTGTTGCAGATTCATCTCTCCGAAAAGCTGTTCAAGCACATCGCGCCGCATCTCGACCGGCTCGGCGGGCTGGTCGGCGGCCGGCTCGACGAATGCGGTCGCATTGCGGACCGTCACGGCCCGGTGCTGCATCCACGCGACAAGTTCGGCCGCGACGTGCAGTCGATCGAATATCATCCGGCCTATCGCGAGCTGGAGAACGCGGCGTTCGGTGAATTCGGCATTCACGCAATGTCGCATCGCAAGGGCATTCTCGGCTGGGCCGAGACTTATCCGGTGACGGCGAAGCATGCGTTCACGTTTCTCTTCAACCAGTGCGAATTCGGCATGGGCTGCCCGATCAATGTCACCGACGGCGCGGCGAAATTGTTGTCGCGCTTCGGCGATGAGGCGCTGAAGGCGAAGTATCTCGACGGCCTGACGCAGACCGACATGAGCAAGCTGACCCAGGGCGGCCAGTTCATGACCGAGAAGGAAGGCGGCTCCGATGTCGGCAGCCTCACCTCGCGTGCGGTGCAGGAGGGCGATCACTGGCGGCTCTACGGCGACAAGTGGTTCTGCTCCAATGCCGACGCCAAGGTGGTGATGCTGCTGGCGCGGCCGGAGGGCGCAGGGCCGGGCACGCGCGGTGTCGGCCTGTTCCTGATGCCGCGCTTCCTCGATAACGGCGCGCAGAACAACTATCGGATCGTACGGCTGAAGGACAAACTCGGCACCCGCTCGATGGCGTCAGGCGAGATCAAGCTGGAAGGCGCGATTGCCTACTCGGTCGGGCGGCTCGATCGTGGCTTCGTGCAGATGGCCGAGATGGTGAACTCGTCGCGGCTGTCGAACGGCGTCAAGTCCACCGCGCTGATGCGGCGCGCCTGGCATGACGCGATGGCGGTGGCGCGCGGCCGCATCGTGTTCGGGCAGCGGATTTCCGATCTGCCGCTGGCGCGCCGACAATTGATGAAGATCATGCTCGCGGTGGAGCAGGGGCTGTCGATGAGCTTCATCACGGCGGATGCGCTCGACCGTGCCGAAGGCGGCAGCCAGGATGCGGCGGCGCTGCTGCGCATCCTGACGCCGACGTTGAAATTCCGCGCCACCCGCGATGCGCGCAAGGTGTGCGGCGACGCCATGGAGATGCGCGGCGGCGTCGGCTACATCGAGGAATTCGTTACGCCGCGGCTGTTGCGCGACGCCCATCTCGGCTCGATCTGGGAAGGCACCGGCAACATCGTCGCGCTCGATGCGCTGACCCGCGCGGTTGCTCGCCACGGCGCGGAATCCGCGCTCGGCGCCGACCTGCATGCACGGCTCGACGACAGCGCGGGCGTGCCGCAGGCGTGGCGTGACAAGCTGCATGGCCTCACCGACAAGGCGATCGCTTTCGCCCGCGAAGTGGCGCAGCATTCCGAGAACGAAGCGGACGCGCGCCGCGCCACCTCGACGCTCTATCAGGTGGCGAGCGCGGTGGCGATGACGTGGGAAGGCGCGCGCATCCACACGGCGCGCGGCGATGCGCGGCGCGTGCTGCTGGCGCGTGCGGTGATCGACCATCGGCTGACGCCGAACGATCCGTTCAAGCTCATGACGACAGGTGCTGAACGCAAGATTGTCGAGCATCTGCTCGGCGATGATGCGCTGGGTATGGCGGAGGCGGGCGAGCTTCTGACCGCCGCCTGAGCCGTCGCGTCGATACAACAATCAAATCAACAATCGGGGAGTGCTCGATGAAGGCCGCCGTTCTCTATGAAGTGAACAAGCCGTTGCAGATCGAGGAGATCAGCATCCAGAAGCCGGGGCCGCGCGAGGTGCTGATCCGCACCATCGTCGCAGGCCTTTGCCATTCCGATCTGCACTTCATGGAGGGACTGTATCCGCATCCGCTGCCGGTGGTGCTGGGCCATGAATCCGCCGGCGTGGTCGAACAGGTCGGCTCCGACGTGACCTACGTGAAGCCCGGCGATCATGTCGTCACCTGCCTTTCGGTGTTCTGCGGCACCTGCGACTATTGCTCGACCGGGCGGCCGGTGCTGTGCACCGACACCACGGTGAAGATGCTGCCGGGGCAGTCCAACCGCTTGTCGTGGGCTCGTTCCGAGAAGCTCAACCAGTTTCTCAACCTGTCGTCGTTCGCCGAGCAGATGCTGGTGCACGAAAACGCCATCGTCAAAATCCGCAAGGACATGCCGCTCGAACTCGCGGCACTGATCGGCTGCGGCG
Source organism: Xanthobacteraceae bacterium (assembly GCA_051954235.1). Lineage (GTDB taxonomy): Bacteria > Pseudomonadota > Alphaproteobacteria > Rhizobiales > Xanthobacteraceae > 62-47. Next base: position 10,704 of record JBQCHY010000108.1, on the reverse strand, counting down.
TCATCACCGGCTATGGCGCGGTGGTGAACACGGCGAAGGTGACGGCGGGCGAGACCGTCGCGGTGATCGGTTGCGGCGGCGTCGGCATGGCCGGCATCAACGGCGCGGCGATCGCCGGCGCGGGCCGCATCATCGCTATCGACAACAACCCGGCGAAGCTGCAACTCGCGACGAAACTCGGCGCGACCGACATCGTCGATCCGCGCAACGGCGACGTGGTGCAGCAGGTCAAGGAATTGACCGGCGGCGGCGTCAATCATGCCTTCGAGATGCTCGGCCGCAAGGACACCGCCGAGCAGGCCTTCGCCATGCTGGCGCAGGGCGGCACCGCCACCATCGTCGGCATGGTGCCGTTCGGCCAGAAGATCGAATTGCACGGCTTCGATTTCCTGCGCGAGCGCAGGATTCAGGGCTCGTCGATGGGGTCCAACCATTTCCGCGTCGACATGCCGCGCCTCGTCGAATTCTACATGCGCGGCAAGCTGCACCTCGACGACTGGATTTCCGCCAAGCTGAAGCTGTCGGAGATCAACGAAGGTTTTGCCAACATGAAGGCCGGCAAGACCGTGCGCAGCGTCATCATGTTTGATGCGTAGTGCTGGCGCTGCGATGCGTTCGCGGCGCCACGTCATTGCGAGAAGCGTGAGCTCCGAAGCAATCCAGAGCCCCCACCCCAACCCTCCCCCGCAAGCGGGAGAGGGAGAAGAAAGACTGGATTGATTCGATTCGCTCGCAATGACGTGAGAATATGTTTTTCGTCATGCCCGGGCTTGTCCCGGGCATCCACGCCTTTCTTCTGGAGTTGAGACTAGGACGTGGATGGCCGGGACAAGCCCGGCCATGACGGACGGAAACCGTAGTCGCGCGAGATTACAGCCGCCTCACCGCGAGACGTGCGCCGACACCGCGAGCCATTGGCCGTTCTGCCGGGCCCAGCAATCGGTATAGCGACCGGAGGCGGCGGTGCCGTCAGCCGTCGTGTAGCGGGTTTGCGCGTGGATGATGGCGAAGTCGCCCATCACGCGGATCAGCACGTCATGGGCTTCGAGATCGCGGATCGTTACAGGCCGCGCTGTCTGTGCGAGAAAGCCGGCGCGGTCGATCAGCGTTTTGTCGGGATTGGAGCAATAGAATTCCGGCGCGAGAATCTCGTCAAAACGTTTCACGTCGCCGTTCTGCACCGAACTGATGTAATCGCGATTGAGTTGCGTCAGTCGTTCGATGTCGGTGCTCATGCCTGTCGCTCCCGGATAGATCGTGCGCTGCCTGAGGTATGATGTCCTGATGCAGTGATAATAGCCGCGCGAGGCAGAGGCATGGTTCGGCGGCGACCGAACCATGCCTGTTTCATCTCAATCCTTGAACATCGGCGGCGGTGTGAAGCCGCCGAATTCGCGCTCGATCAGCGAGGCGAGGCGGATCGGCGTGTGATCCTCCAGCCAAGGCCCGACGATCTGCGCGCCGAGCGGCAGGCCGTCCTTGTCGAGGTCGAGCGGCAACGCCGTCGCCGGCAGACCGGGCAGCGTGGCGATGCCGGGCCATACCAGTTGATCGACGTAGGGATGGAGTTTGCCGTCGATCGTGATGCGGCGCTGCTCCTGATCCGGCAGATGATCGTGCGGAAAAGCCGGGATCGGCATGATCGGACAGATCACCGCGTCGAACTTCTTGAACAGATCGCGCCATTGCGCGCGCAGCCGGGTGCGGCCACCATCGGCCATCACCCAGTCGCGATGGCTGAGCGTGATGCCGCGCAGCCGCTCGGCAGCGAGACTCATGTCGCTTGGCGCCAGTTTCGCGGCAGCGATTTGCGCGGCGGCATAGGTTTCCGGCGGGAACGCGCCCGCAAGGAACGACATCAGCAGCCGCATATAAAGCCGCGACGAGGCGGCGAGATCGGGCAACAACGGTGTCTCGCGTGTGATGCTGACGCCGAGCTTCTCGAGATTGTCCGCCAGCTTGTCGATGGCGTCCTTGATCGAGGCGCTGGTCGGCAGCAGCGGATGAGTGTCGAGCACCAGCACGCGGAATCCCTTGAAGTCGGGATGGCGCGGCGCCGGCAGCGACAGCCGATAGGCGACGCCGGCGTCGATCGGATCGGGGCCGGCCATCACATCGAGCAGGGTGGCGAGATCGGCGGCGCTGCGGGCCATCGGCCCGATCACCGACAGATCGCGCGTGAACGGCAATGGCGGATTGGGCGGCCCGACGTGGCCGCGCAGCGCGCAAAGATCGTAGGTCGGTTTGTGCGCGTAGACGCCGCAGTGAAACGCCGGCACGCGCAGCGAGCCGCCGATATCGGAGCCGAGCGACAGCGCGCCATAGCCGGCCGCCAGCGCCGCCGACGAGCCACCGGACGAGCCGCCCGGCGTGCGGCCGAGATCGTAGGGGTTGTTGGTGACGCCATAGACCTCGTTGTAGCTCTGCCAGTCGCCGAGCGAGATCGGCACGTTGGTCTTGGCGAGAATCACACCGCCGGCATTTTTCACGCGCGTGATCGGCAACGCGTCTTCCGTCGCCTTGAAGTCCTTGTGCTGCGGATAGCCCCATGTCGTCGCCAGTCCGGCGACGTTGAAAGACTCCTTGACCGTCATCGGAATGCCGATCAGCGGTTTCTTTTCGCCGCGCGACAGCGCCGCGTCGGCGGCCCGCGCGGCTTCAAGTCCGCGTTCGAAATCGCGGACGCAGACCGCGTTGATCTTGCCGTCGTGCTTTTGGATGCGCGCAATGGTGTCTTGCGCCAGTTCGACGGCGGAGACCTTCTTCGCGGCGAGGGCTGCGGACATGTCGGCGGCGGACTTGAAGCTCCATTGCGATGCGGCCAAGATTTTCTCCCGTGCTTGATGATGGTGGTGCGATGATGCCAGTTCCCGCGCCACATGCAAGAACGTGACGGCATGTCGCGGTTGCGCCGCGCGCCGCCGTTACCGTGCCGTGAAATCCTTCGGCGAGAATTCCAGGTCGAGCACTTTCCACTCGTTGTATTTGTCGGCGGGCAGCATGGAATAAGGCTGGCACATTTGCAGCGCGGCAATCGCGCCATGCGCCAGCGCGATGGCTTTCGGCGAGGCTTTGCCTTCGATCAGCACGGGTTGCACGGCGAGGCGACCATCGTGGGTGAAGACGGCGCGCAGCTTGATCCAGACGTCGTCGGATGTCGTCACGGTGTCCGGCATTGCCGAGCAGGTTTTCAGATGCTGGCGAAAGGCCGCGATGTCGGTCGAAGCCAGCTTGGCACTGTCGGCCGCGATCGCGTCGAAGTCGCTTTTGCCGGCGGCATCGGGCAAGCCGAGTGTTACGCCGTATTTGAGGGTGAGGTCGGGCTCCGGCCGCGTAAATGCCGGCGTTGGGGGAGACTGCGGCTGCTGCTTCGGTTGCACTTGTTGCTGCTGTGCGGCTTGCGGCGCATCGGCGCGTTGTTCCGGCGCGGTCTGTTGCTGCGGCTGCGGCGCGGCTTGTTGTTGCGGTGGCGTTGAGGCTTGCGGTTCGGATTGTTGCGGCGTTACCACCGATGGTTTCAGGTCGGGCAGTTTGACGTTCGGCTCCGGCGGCGTGGGAGGCTGCTCCGGCGGTTTGATCTCGTCCGGCGTGACCAGATCGACGGCGATGGCCCTGGGGCTTTCGATTTCGAACGGGCGCACGCCGGCATATAGCAGGATCGCGACAACCAAGGCGAGATGCCCAACCACCGATGCGGCGGCGGCTAATCTGGGAAGCAGCCCGGATTCAGACATGACGATCAAACAAGGCTGCGCGGTTTATCCGACTGACGGCGAAAGCTCGGCGCGGAGCATGAGGCGTGCGCCGCGCCGGCGTCAAGCCGCGGACACGGCGTCGCCATCACGATGCGATGACATGAGGTTCGCGCCTCAACGGCCCGTCCGCGCGTCTTGCAGGAATTGCAATAGCAGCCGATTGACCTCGTCGGGGCGCTCCTGCTGTACCCAATGGCCGGCACCCTCGATCAGGTGACAGCCGCGCAGGTCGGCGCAGGCGTTCTCTCGCATCGCCTCGATGGCGCCGGGGCGCTGATAGATGCCCCAGTCCTGTTTGCCGGCGATGAAGCACGCCGGCACCTCGATGCGGCGACCGGAGAACACTTCGAGATCCGGCGTGTTCACGCCTTCGGTGCCGCAGCGATACCATTGCAGGCCGCCCTGGAATCCGGTGCGGGCATATTCGCTGCTGTAGATGCGGAGTTCGTCATCCGGCAGCCAGCGGTTGGCGGCGATCTCGGCCGCGCTCGGCATTTCCTCGGCAACCGTCTGCGCCATGGTCTTGTCGCGATCCATCACGGAATAGGTCGGCAGCTTCGCCAGTTCGGTCGCGGTCCAGCCTTGCAGCGGATGCGGCGCGTTGGCGGTCCAGTCGGCGCTCTTGTGGTGATAATAGGCGCGCAGGAAATCTTGCAGCCCTTGCGGTGCGCCGTGCATGTCGGCGTTGGCTTCGCGTGTCGCGTAGTACCATTGATAGTGCTTGCGCGGACGCGGCAGCGCGGCGAGATCGAGATGCACCGGGTCATCCGTCGTGCGCGGGGGATGGTTCACGGTGTCGAACGGAATGGTCGGCGGCCCGGCGAACGGCGCGCTCATGATCACCACCGAACGAAACACGTCCGGCCGCGCCAGCGCGCACCACGGCGCGACGATAGCGCCGAAGTCGTGACCCACCACGGCCTCCACGCTGCGATGACCAAACGCGAACACCACGCCGAGCGCGTCCCGCACCAGGTTCATCAGCCGGAACGGATGCAGGTCGGCGTCGTAATCGGCGCGCCAGCCGGTGGTCCGGCCGTAGCCGCGCTGATCCGGCGCGATGACGTGATAACCGGCGGCCGCTAGCGCCGGCATCACCTTGCGCCAGCTATAGGCGAGTTCCGGAAAGCCGTGCAGCAGCACCACGCAGGGCCGCGCGCCGGTTTCATATCCGGCTTCCAGCACATGCATGGCGAGGCCGTTGATGTTCTCGACGAAGCGCGAGCGAATGCCGGCGGGCAGCGGAAGGTCGGGCAGAAACGTGTTTGGCGGCATATCGGATCCATTCGAACGGCGCGGCATCTCTACGCAGGAACGCCCAGCGGTGCCCTCCGTTAATTCCCCACAACAATGGAGAAGTCTAATGGGTATCGAAGCGAAGGAACAAGGCAACCTGATCGGCAGCGACAAGGTCGAGGGAACCAATGTCTATGGCGCCAGTGGTGAGAAGATCGGTTCCATCGAGCGCGTGATGATCGACAAGCCGAGCGGCAAGGTGTCCTACGCGGTGTTGGGTTTCGGCGGCTTCATGGGATTAGGCAACGATCACTATCCGCTGCCGTGGCAGTCGCTGAAATACAACAAGGAGCTTGGCGGCTACCAGACCATGATCACCGAAGACCAAATTCAGGGCGCGCCGAAATACGCCAGCGACAAGGACTGGAACTGGGGCGACCCCGGACGAACGCGCGCGGTGAACGATTATTACGGCGTACCGCTGGCGTAAGGGGTGTTGCGTCGAGTGGCGTTGCGTAAAAGGAAAGCCCGCCGTGGAGGCGGGCTTTTTGTCGTGGTGAGTTCAGATGAAACGAGGCGTCATGCCCGCGCTTGTCGCGGGTATCCACGTCTTTCTTTTTTCCTTTATGCAGCCAAGACGTGGATGGCCGGAACAAGTCCGGCCATGACTCGACTCAATGCCGTTTCCAACGGCGGAACGGCTCACCCCTTCTTCGGCCAATACTTCTCGCGCAGGTGGCGCTTCACCAGTTTGCCGGTGGGCGTGCGCGGTAGTTCGGCGGCGAAGTCGATGCTCTTCGGGCACTTGATCGCCGAGAGTCGTTCGCGGCAATAGGCGATCAATTCGGCCTCGAGCGCCTTGTTCGCCTTCGCCATGTCGTGCGGCTGCACCACAGCCTTCACTTCCTCGCCCATCTCCTCGTTCGGCACGCCGAATACCGCGACGTCGGCCACGGCGGGGTGGGTGATCAGCACGTCCTCGGTTTCCTGCGGATAGATGTTCACGCCGCCGGAAATGATCATGTAGGACTTGCGGTCGGTGAGATAGAGGAAGCCTTCGTCGTCGACGTATCCGACGTCGCCGAGCGTCGACCAGCCCTTGTCGTTGAAGGCGCGCTGCGTCTTCTCCGGATCGTTGTGATAGGTGAACGCCGGCGCGTCGGCGAAGTACACCTGGCCGATCTGACCGACCGGCACCTCATTGCCGTCTTCGTCGAGGATCTTCAGCGAGCCCACCACCGCCTTACCGACGGTGCCGCGATGGCTGAGCCACTGCTTCGAATCCGACACGGTGACGCCGTTGCCCTCAGAGCCGGCGTAGTACTCGATCAGGATCGGGCCCCACCACTCGATCATCCTGGCCTTGACCTCGACCGGGCAGGGGGCGGCTGCATGGATCGCACCCTTCAGCGTCGAGACGTCGTACTTCGCGCGCACCTCGTCGGGCAGCTTCAGCATCCGCACGAACATCGTCGGCACCAGTTGCGATTGCGTGATCTTGTACTTCTCGACCAGTTTGAGGAATTCCTCGGCGTCGAAATGCTCCATGATGATCGAGGTGCCGCCGAGCGTGATCGCCATCATGTTGAAGCGTAGCGGTGCCGCGTGATAGAGCGGCGCCGGCGACAGATAGATGCTGTCCTGTCCCATGCCGCACATGTTGGCGCAAAGGAATTTCAGGAACGGGTTCGGCACGTCGATCGGGCCGTATTCGTGGGCTCGTTTGATGCCCTTCGGCCGTCCGGTGGTGCCGGACGAATACAGCATGTCGTAGCCCGCGACTTCATCCGCGATCGGCGTTTTCGGCTGAGTTTCTTCGGATTCCTTGACCCACGACCGGAAACCCGGCAACGGCTCATCGAGCATGTAGAATATGGGAGCGCCGGGCGCGTCGCTGACAAGGCCGGCGATCTGTGCCGCGCATTGCGGCGAGGTGATCACGACTTTCGCGCCGCAATCCTTGACGATGTAGTCGATCTCGTCCTGCTTCAGGTAGCGGCTGATCGCGGTGTAGTAGAGCCCTGCGCGCTGCGCCGCCCAGCAGATCTCCATGAACGCTAGACGATTTTCCAGCAGGAAGGCGATGTGATCGCCGGCCTTGAGACCCAACGAACGGAACAGGTGCGCGCCCTGATTGGAGAGTTCGTCGAGTTCGCGATAGGTGACGGCCTTGCCGGTGCCGGCCATCTGATAGGCGATCTTGTCGGGCTGGGTCTTGGCGTAATGCGACGGGTGGGTCATCGGACTCCCTGGGCGTTTCCTGATTGTGTTGTCGGCGGAGTGGGGTAGCCGCCTTCACCCTCTCCCCTTGCGGGAGAGGGTGGCTAAATCGAGCGCAGCGAGATTGAGCCGGGTGAGGGGTCGTTACTTGGTGAAGGCGCCCCCTCACCCGCCTTCGCTTCGCTCAGGCACCCTCTCCCGCGAGGGGAGAGGGAAGTAGGAAGTTACAGCCGCTCCACGATGGTGACGTTGGCCATGCCGCCGCCTTCGCACATGGTCTGCAAGCCGTAGCGCTTGTTGTTCTGCTTCAGCGCGTAGAGCAGCGTGGTCATCAGCTTGGTGCCTGAGCCTCCGAGCGGATGGCCGAGCGCGATGGCGCCGCCGTTGACGTTGAGGCGCGACGGATCGGCGCCGGTGGTCTTCAGCCACGCCGCCGGCACCGAGGCGAAGGCTTCGTTGACTTCGAACAGGTCGATGTCGTCGATCTTCATGCCGGACTTCTGAAGCGCGCGCTCCGTCGCCGGCAGCGGCGTTTCCAGCATGATCACCGGATCGCTCGCCACCATGGTCATGTGATGGACGCGGGCCATCGGCTGGAGGCCGAGCGCCTTCAGGCCCTTCTCGTTGACGATCATGACGCCGGAAGCGCCGTCGCAGATCTGGCTGGCGCTGGCGGCGGTGAGGCGGCCGCCGTTCTCGTTGATCAGCTTGACGCCCTTGATGCCGTCGAGCGTGGCGTCGAAGCGGATGCCTTCGTCGATGTGATGGATGTCGGTCGAGCCGTCGGCGCGGGTGATCTGCAACGGGACGATCTCGTCCTTGAATTTGCCGGCCTGTGTCGCCGCGATCGCCTTCTGATGGCTGTTGTAAGAGAACGCGTCGAGTTCGTCCTTCGAGAGATTGTACTTCTGCGCCAGCATTTCGGCGCCGGTGAACTGGCTGAACTGGATGTTCGGATAGCGCGTTTCCATGTTCGGGCTCTTGTAGGTGCCCAGCCCGGCCTTGGCGGCAAGAATGCTCGGCGTGCCCATCGGCACCCGCGTCATGCTCTCGACGCCGGCGGCGATCACGATATCCATGCTGCCGGCCATCACCGCCTGCGCGGCGAAATGCAGCGCCTGCTGCGACGAGCCGCACTGGCGGTCGATCGAAGTCGCCGGCACGCTCTCCGGCAGCTTCGAGGCCAGCACCGCGTTGCGGCCGATGTTCACCGCCTGCTCGCCGGCCTGGCCGACGCAGCCCATGATCACGTCCTCGATCTGCGCGGGGTCGACGCCGGTGCGCTCCACCAGCGAGTTCAGCACCTGCGCGGCGAGATCGGCAGGATGCCAGCCGGCGAGGCGACCTCCCTTGCGGCCTCCGGCGGTCCGTGCGGCGGCAACGATATAGGCTTCGGCCATGGCAATCTCCTGAACGGCGGTTGAAGGATGTGGCCGGGATTTAACGGGCGGTGCAGGATTTAGTCAATCAATCAATTAACTCTTGAGCCGAGCCGTTGCATGGGCTTATCTGGAGTAATGACGCTGCATTCAAATACCGCTTCCCATCCTCGCTCGTCGGCAGGGAACGCCACTGCGGAGAAACTGCTGGTCGCGGCCAGCGAGTTGATGATCGCGCGCCACTCGACCGACGTATCGCTCAGCGACATCGCGCAGCAGTCCGGGGTCAATGCGGCGCTGGTGAAATATCACTTCGGCAACAAGGATGGCCTGCTGCTGGCGCTGCTCGCGCGCGACGCCGCCACCGAGACGGCCAATCTCGAATACCTGCTGGCGCAGCCGATCGCGCCGACGGCGAAGCTCAAGCTGCACATCGCCGGCATCATGAAGGCGTATTACCGCTTTCCGTATATGAACCGGCTGATCCACCTGTTGCTGCATGAAAGCAGCGCGGAGGCCGCCGACGAAGTCGCCAAGTTCTTTGTCGCGCCGCTGCTGGATTTCCATCGCCGCCTGCTGGCGGAGGGCGTCGCGGCTGGCGAGTTCCGCCAGGTCGATCCGGTGCTGTTCTACACCAGCCTGATCGGTGCCTGCGATCATCTGTTCTTCGGACGCCAGGCGTTGTCGCGCGCGGTCGGCGTCGGGCCGGTGACCGACGAGGTGTGCCGCGATTACGTCGCGCATATCGAGACGATGCTGCTTGGCGGCATCCTCGATCCGGCGCAACAAACGGCATGAGGACGGACGCCGCGTGCCGCGGACTTGATCGAACGTTGATTGGATTTCCCAACAGAGAGGATCTCAGATGCAGTTGAAAGACGTTGCTGTTCTCATCACCGGCGGCGGTTCGGGACTGGGCGCCGCCACCGCGCGCGCCATGGCGGCCAAGGGCGCCAAGGTGTCGGTGATCGACCAGAACAAGGACAACGCCGAGAAGGTCGCGGCCGAGGTGAAGGGCGTCGCGATCAATGCCGACGTCACCAGCGAGGAGCAGATCCAGGCCGGTATCGAGAAGGCGGAAGCCGCCCACGGCGTCGCCCGCGTGCTGGTGAACTGCGCCGGCATCGGTGGCTCGATGCGCATCGTCAGCAAGGACGGCTCGATCTATCCGCTCGAACGCTTCGCGCGCATCATCAATGTCAACCTGATCGGCACCTTCAACGTGCTGCGGCTGTTCGCCGGCCGACTGGTGCCGACGCCGCCGGACGGCGAGGAGCGCGGCGTCATCATCAACACCGCGTCGGTCGCGGCCTATGAAGGCCAGATCGGCCAGATCGCCTATTCGGCTTCGAAGGGCGGCGTGGTCGGCCTGACCTTGCCGGCGGCGCGCGACCTCGCGCAGCACAAGATCCGCGTTAATACCATTGCGCCCGGCCTGTTCCTGACGCCGCTGCTGATGGGCCTCAACGAGGAAGCCCGCAAGAGCCTCGGCGCGCAGGTGCCGCATCCGGCGCGGCTCGGCGCGGCCGACGAATACGGTGCGCTGGCGGTGCACATCGTCGAGAACGCGATGCTCAACGGCGAAACCATCCGCCTCGACGGCGCCATCCGCATGGCGCCACGGTAATCGAGTATCGTCGTCGCCGTCATTGCGAGCGAAGCGAAGCAATCCAGAAAGCCACAAGCAAGAACTGGATTGCTTCGTCGCTTCGCTTCTCGCAATGACGAGAAAAAGGGAGTGTTCGCATGACGCAGCCGCTCTTGATCGAACATGACGACGGGCTCGACCGCGTCACGTTGAATCGTCCCGACAGCCTCAACGCACTCGATCCGACGTTGATCGATGCGCTCAACGACTATTTCGGCAGGCTCCAGCGCGATCGCGACACCCGCGTGGTGCTGCTCAAGGGCGCCGGCAAGGCATTTTGCGCCGGGCTCGACCTCAAGGAAGCGATGGCGCGCCGCGCCGGGCAGCAGGAGCCGCCGGGCGTGACCGAGGCGCTGGATTCGCAGCGGCGCATCGCCGACATCGTGATGCTGATGCGACGGTGTCCGCAGCCGATCATCTCGCTCATTCAAGGTTCGGCGGCGGGCGGCGGCTTCGCGCTGGCGCT
>JBQCHY010000107.1:0-3309 GCA_051954235.1 Xanthobacteraceae bacterium | reverse complement strand
ATCTTTTTTGTATATAGATATAATTTCACCGCATTTGCCCGCTCGCCTCTCTTGTCCCCTCCTCGCGCGCGCGCCGCCCCCCCCCCCCCCCCCCACGGACCTTACGTCTGTCTGTTCCCCCTCACCCGACATGCTTCGCATGTCGACCTCTCCCCGACGGGGAGAGGTGACCGCCGCGTCGCTTCCCTTCGCCGACGTCTGCGCCAGCAGCCGCAGCCAGAGATATTGCGCGACGTTGGTGTCCTGATATTCGTCGACGAGAATATATTTGAAGCGGTTCTGATAGCCGCGCAGCACGTCCGGATTTTCGCGGAACAGCCGGATGTTCTCCAGCAGCAGATCACCGAAGTCGGCGGCGTTGAGCGTCTTCAGCCGCTCCTGATACGCGGTGTAGAGCTTGCCGCCGCGGCCGTTGCCGAACACCGCCGCTTCGCCTGAGGGCACCTGCGACGGCGTCAGGCCGCGATTCTTCCAGCCGTCGATCAGGCCGGCCAGCATCCGCGCAGGCCAGCGCTTGTCGTCGATGCCGTCGGCTTGCAGCAATTGTTTCAGCAATCGCACCTGATCGTCGACGTCGAGCACGGTGAAATTGGATTTCAACTGCACCAGTTCGGCATGGACGCGCAGGATGCGGCCGCCGATCGAGTGGAAGGTGCCGAGCCACGGCATGCCCTCGACGGCGTGGCCGAGCATCTGGCCGAGCCGGTGCTTCATCTCGCGCGCGGCCTTGTTGGTGAAGGTCACCGACAGGATTTCGTGCGGCCGGGCGCGGCCGGTGGAGAGGATGTGCGCGATCCGCGACGTCAGCACCCGCGTCTTGCCGGTGCCCGCGCCGGCCAATACCAGCACCGGGCCGTCCAGCGTCTCCACCGCCTCGCGCTGCTCGGGATTGAGTCCGGCGAGATAGGGCGGCGCAGCAGTGGCGCGGGCGCGCGCCGCGATGCCGCCGGCCATCGGCTGATGGTCGGGCAGGGGATCGCGCGGCAATTTGTTCGGCTCGGTCATGCGAATCAATTTCCCACCCACGTTGCCACCGTGGGCCGGCGAAGGGGAGGCTCAATAGCAGGATTGCCGCGGATATAGGACTTCCGTGGGGCGGATGACAGGTTTTCCCGTTCCCGAGGTCGATATCGGCGCTGTTTTCCACGTCTCGCGAAATGGAACCCGCTATTTCGCCGGCATTCCGATCCTGCGCCCGAGCCCTTCCGGGCGCGGGCAGGCGTCATGCGCCTTCACCACCGCCGCGATGTTAGCGCGAATATCGGGCGGAAACGGCGCGGTCTTGCGCGCCGCCATGTCGACATGGACCGACATGTTCTCCGAGGTTGCCGAGAGCCAGCCTTCGGTGGCGTGGCGCAATTCCTGAAAGGTGTGCAGGCGCTTTTCGTCCGCCGCCACCAGCAGGATCGAAACCTGCACCGGATCGTCGAGATGCACCTCGCGCAGGTAGCGCACATGGCATTCCGCCGTGAAGGTCGAGCCGCCGCGCGCCTTGAGATATTGCGGGCCGATCCCGAGTTGAGCCCAGAGCGCATCGATGCCGCGATCGAACAGCACGTGGTAGTAGGCCATGTTGAGGTGGCCGTTGTAGTCGATCCAGGCCGGTTCGATCTGCATCACCGGCGCCAGGAACGGGACGTGCTGGAGCGGCAATCCGGAAGCATTCATGACGACAAGGCTCCGTTTCAGGATGGCATAGTCGGCAGTCCGACTATGGATTTGTGCGATTGCTTGACCCGTTATACATCCTTTGCAACGGTCGCGTCGCCGGGAAGACCGGGAGGAAAACACAATGAATATCCACAATCCGTTCGATCTGCCCCATGCCGACCCCAAGGCGCTGGCGAACGCGCTGGAGAAACTCGCGGCGCGGTTCGGCAACCGGCTGGTGACCTCGCAGGCGGTGCGCGAGCAGCACGCCCACACGATGACGTGGCTGAAATCGCAGCCGCCGGATGCGGTGGTGATGGCGCAGGAGACTGCCGACATTCAGGACGTGGTGCGGATTTGCGCCGCCAACAGTGTGCCGGTGATCGCGTTCGGCACCGGCACTTCGCTGGAAGGGCAGGTCAATGCGCCGGCCGGCGGCGTGTGCATCGACCTGCGCGACATGAACAAGGTGCTCGCGGTCCACGTCGAGGACCTCGATTGCGTGATCCAGCCCGGCATCACCCGCAAGACGCTGAACGAGAACCTGCGCGATCAGGGCGTGTTCTTCCCGATCGATCCCGGCGCCGATGCCTCGATCGGCGGCATGACCGCGACGCGCGCCTCCGGCACCAACGCGGTGCGCTACGGCACGATGCGCGACAACGTGCTGGCGCTGAAGGTGGTGCGCGGCGACGGCGAGATCATCACCACAGGCACGCGCGCGAAGAAATCCTCCGCCGGCTACGATCTCACGCATCTGTTCGTCGGCGCGGAAGGTACGCTCGGCATCATCTCCGAACTCACCATCAAGCTGCGCGGCATTCCGGAAACTATCGCCGCCGCCTCGTGCTCGTTCGAAACCGTCGAGGGCGCCTGTCAGGCGACCATTCTCGCGATCCAGACCGGGATTCCGCTGGCGCGCATTGAACTGCTCAACGCCGCGCAGGTGCGGGCGGTCAACGCCTATTCGAAACTGACCCTTCCGGAAACGCCGCTGCTGCTGCTGGAATTCCATGGCAGCGAGGTCGAGGTTGCGGAGCAGACCCGCCGCTTCGGCGAGATCGCGCGGGAGTGCCATGGCGGCTCGTTCGAATGGACCACGCGGCCGGAGGATCGCACGCGGCTGTGGCAGGCGCGGCACGACGCTTATTGGGCGGTGCGCGGCCTGCGCCCCGGCGCCGGCGTTGTCGCCACCGACGTCTGCGTGCCGATCTCGCGGTTGGCCGATTGCGTCACCGAGACCGAGGCCGACCTGATCCGCCTCAACCTGCTGTCGCCCATCGTCGGCCATGTCGGCGACGGCAATTTCCACTGCTCGTTGTTGTGCGACGTCAACGATCCCGACGAAATGGCGCGGGCCGACGATTTCATGCATCGGCTGGTGGAGCGGGCGCAATCGATGGATGGCACCTGCACCGGCGAGCACGGCATCGGCCAGGGCAAGCAGAAATACCTCGTGAGCGAACTCGGCCCCGAGGCGCTCGACGCCATGCGCGCGCTGAAGCAGGCGCTCGATCCGCAGAACATCTTCAATCCCGGCAAGATCATCCCGCCGGCGTGATTTGACCTGCGAGGTCATTGACCGGACCTCGAAGGTCGTCTCAAATCGATCGGCAATTCTTTTGTGGGCGGATCTCCAACACGAAAACCGTCGTCCCC
>JBQCHY010000106.1:0-24799 GCA_051954235.1 Xanthobacteraceae bacterium | reverse complement strand
ATTTTCCGTCACTGCCGACGAAGCCACCCAGAATCCATCCGCAGAAGCGGTCTGGCTTGCTTCGTCGCTGCGCTCCTCACAATGACGAAGCGACCCGTCGCTTTCCAGCGTGCGACGGAAACGCCCGGCAATGACGGCGGCGCACTCTACCTGATCCCTTTGAGCAGATAATTACAATCAAATAAGCAATTGTTATCATTGCGATTTATCTTGAATATCCCGCGTCGCACAAATGATCACGCGTTCGTGATGTCGCGTCGCAACATTGATGTTGCGACGCACAAAAGGATGTGTCATAACACTCTCACCCCGGGCCACACCGGACGGGCCGAGCCCATAGCTCAAACCTGAGGATGGAGATTGACATGTCGAACGAAACCAATTCCGTGCTGAACAGCGTGCAAGCAGCTTTTGCTCCGATTTCCGATGCCTTCAAGAACCTCCAGAACGTGGAAGTTCCGGAAGCCGCTCGTGACTTCGTCAAGCGCGCCGCCGGCACCGCCAAGGATCGCGCCACCGACCTGCACAATGGTTCGGAGAAGGTGACTGCCGCGATCGAAGCCGCCGCCAACAACTCGGTCAGCGAAGCCGCCAAGATCAGCCGCAGCATCCAGCAGGCGATCTACCAGGACGCCCAGGCGTTCTTCAACGGCATCGACAAGCTGGCCTCGGCCAAGTCGATCACCGAAGCCTTCCAGATCCAGTCGGACCTGGCTCGCGCCCACGGCGAGACCCTCGTTGCTCGCGCCAAGTCGACCAGCGAGTACGTCGGCAAGCTGGTGACCGAAGGTGCGAAGTCGGCCCAGGAGAACTTCGCGAAGGTCGCGGCGTCCTACAACAAGGCTGCCTGATCTCTCACGTTTCGACCGATCGCCAACGTTCCTCCCCGTTGACGATCTTCAACTGGAAGGCCCGCATCGCGGGCCTTCTTTTTGTTTGAGCGCGACTTTCATGAAGCGCGCGGCGGGCATTTGCCGACTTCATCGGTTATAGTGAGCAGGGTTATTCGAACGCCGCAGGATCATGATGACGCGTGACGCTCAGTTTGCCTTGACGTCGACTGCTGGCGACGATGGGCGCGCCGCCGAATTGAAGCGCATCAAGTTTCTGGCGACGCTGGTGCTGGTGGGATGCCTTGCGGTGTTCATCACCGCGAAGCTGCTGTTGCCCTATCATCCGGCATTCGGCTTCGTCGCCGCGTTTGCCGAAGCCGCGACAGTAGGTGGGCTCGCGGACTGGTACGCGGTGGTGGCGCTGTTTCGCCGGCCCCTCGGGCTGCCGATCCCGCACACGGCGATCATCCAGAACAATCAGGCGCGGATCGCCGACAAGCTCGGCGAGTTCATCGAAACCAATTTTCTCGATGCGGCGCCGGTGGAAGCCAAGCTGCGCCAGATCGACTTTGCCTCCTTCATCGCCGATTGGATGAGCGACCGCAAGCGCAGCACCGATCTCGCGCGCTTCGTGCTACGCCTGTTGCCGGAAGCGTTCGACGCGACTGAAACCTCCGGGCTCACGCAATACGTTTCGCGCCGCGTGATGGCGCAGTTGCAATCGATCGATCTGGTGCCGCTCGCCACCAATACGTTGCGCACCTTCGTCGCGGAAGGACGACACAAGGCGCTTCTTGACGATCTTCTCGTCGCCATTCACGGCGCGCTCAGCCAGCCGGAGACGATGACGGCATTTCGCGCCAAACTGCGCGAGGAACTGCCGTCGCTGCTGACCTTCTATCGCGCCGATGCGTTTCTGGTGAAACGCATTCTTGCGTCGGCGTCCGCCTTCTTCGACGAAGTGCGCGCCGATCCGCATCACCCGTTCCGCGGCGAGTTCGATCGCATGGTGCTGGCCTTCGTCGACAAGGCGGCGAGCGATCCGGCCTATGCCGCGCATCTCGATCAATTGAAGCGCGGTCTGCTGGCGCGGCCCGAACTCGGTGGATTGGCGCAGAGCGTGTGGTCGCAAGCGAAGGCCTTCATCGAGAAAAGCGCGTCCGGCGAATCCAGCGTGCTGCAACACCATCTCGCCAACGTCTTCGTCGAGGCCGGCAAGGCGCTCGCAGCCGATGGTGAAATGCGCGGCGAGATCAATCAGGGCATCGTCGTCGTGCTGCGCAGTTTCATCGCCGATCAGAAAAGCGGCGTTTCGACTTTCATCGCCGATCAGGTGAAGGGATGGGATATGGCGCAACTCATCACCTTGATCGAAACCAATGTCGGTAAGGACCTTCAATACATTCGTTTCAACGGCACCTTGATCGGCGGCCTTGTCGGACTGGTGCTTCACACCATCGAGGTTCTGCTGCGATTGCCGTGACGAATCCGGCTGAAATTAACCCTCCAGCGAGTGTTGCCGGAGGGTAACACCCGGGTTCCTAGCGACTAAAGGCTGCTTGAATTCATTGGAATCGGCTCATAGCTTCATTTGTGACGGTATTGTGTCGACGAATCGGAACGAGGTTCTGGCTTTAGCGAAACGTAATTTGCTCAACTGATCTGTTGCTCGATGCAACGCGCGTCGGGCGGGAAAGGATACTCGATGGCTGCTGCTGCTCAATCGTTAGCCCCTCCCTCCAAGCTGCTTGTCCTGTTGGAAGGACGAGCGCTCTCCGAACTCGGCGCGTTCCTCGGTGCATTGCCGCTGCTCAGTCTCGCCCCGCGCGGCGATGGTCATCCGGTACTGGTGTTGCCGGGACTGATGGCGAGCGATGCTTCGACTCGGCCGCTGCGCGGCTTTCTTGCCGGGCGCGGCTATTCCGTTCACGGCTGGGGGCTCGGGCGCAACTATGGCCTGAGGCCCGGCGTGCAGGATTCCGTCGTCGATCTGGTCAAGCGCATCAACGATACCCACGGCCGCAAGGTCAGCCTGATCGGCTGGAGTCTCGGCGGACTTTATTCGCGCCAACTCGCCAAGATGATGCCGGATCGCGTGCGTTCGGTGATTACGCTCGGTAGTCCGTTCGCGGGTGATCCGAAATCCACCAACGCATGGCGCGTCTATGAACTGGCGAGCGGCCAGCGCGCGGAAGAGGCGAGCGAGCATTTCGGCGGTCCGCTGTCGGAAGCGCCGCCGATGCCGACCACCGCGATCTACAGCCGCACCGATGGCATCTGCGCCTGGCAAGGCTGCATGGAAAAGACATCGGCGCTCACCGAAAACATCGAAGTTGAGAGCAGCCATTGCGGCATGGGTTTTCATCCGGCGGTTGTCTACGCGGTGGCCGATCGCTTGTCGCAGGCGGAAGGCGCGTGGAAGCCGTTCGACCGCAACGGCTGGCGCAGCCTGGTGTATCCGGATCCGAACCGGTAAGTCGCCGCGCTTTCAATCGTTGATCACGTGCGATGCCCGGACTTGCTCCGGGCATTTGCTTTTGGTGTTGCGTCACAGATTAACGAACGATGAGTTGAGATTTGCGTGACGCGGTCGTCCTGAAGTTGCCACGAAAGAAGCGTCGCAAAACTGGGCGTTGAGACTCAACTCGTCATGGCCGGATTTATTCCGGCCATCCACGTCTTCGCGGTCGAATAGAAGAAAGACGTGGATGGCCGGGACGAGCCCGGCCATGACGAGCGGAGTCGCAGTACTAATAGCGCGCCTTCTCGGTTTTCTTTTTCGCAACCGCGGATTTCACAGGCGTAGAGGCTTTCGATGACGCAGCAGGCGCGCCCGCCGCGCGGATCGCGTCTTCGGCGCCGGCGAGAACGAGGTTCGCCGCCATCAACGCATAAGCTTCGCGCGTCATGCCCTTGCCGTCGCGAAACCACAGATAGTGCCAGTTCAACATGCCGAACAGCGACATCGTCAGCGGCTTGAGCGTGTCGGGTTGTTTGGCGGCCGAGGGAAGCGACGCGGCGATGGCTTCGGAGAAAATCGTCACCAGTCGGCGCTCGAGTTCTTTCAGCACGTCCTGCTGCGCGCGCGGCAGCAGCTTCAGGCTGGAAATCTGCACCTGATGTTCGGCATCAGCGCCGCGATAGGCGTCGAGCAGGGCGGTGCAGATCGCGACAAGACGCCGGCGGCCGTCGCTCTCGGTTGCGGCTGCCGCTTCCACCATCGCCACGAGATGCTTGAGATGATCCGCAAGCACGTCGAACAGCACGTCGTCCTTGGAATTGTAGTAGTGATACATCAACGCCTTGGACACGCCGCAGGCTTCCGCGATCATGGTGATCGAGGTGCCGGTGAATCCGTGTTGCGCGAACAGCCGTGCGGACTGGCTGAGGATACCCAGGCGCTTCTGGTCGTAGTCGGTTGCCCGGGTGCGAGCCATTAAGTCCGATATCCTTGACGTCGTGCCGGCAGGGGTGCTGGCGCTTGCCGCCTCTTTGGCCGGGCGGCTCGCCGGGCAATTTCGCATTGACCGTCCAATTGGTCAATTATTATCCGGCGATGCCGTTGATCGGCGCAGGGCGTGCGGTGTTGCGAGCAGCGGTGGTCTGCACCGGCGAAACACGCTATGCCGGGATTCGATGCCCCAACCGCTTGCCCGCATTCTCGACCAGTTGAAGCGCGAACCCTCGCGCACCGGCTCCATCGTCGTCACGTTGTTCGGCGACGCCATCGTGCCGCGCGGCGGTTCGGTGGGGCTCGGCACGCTGCTCGCCTTCTTCGCCATGCTCGACACTGAGGGCGGGGTGGTGCGTACCGCGATGTCGCGCCTCACATCCGATGGCTGGTTCGAGCGCGAACGGGTGGGGCGCAACAGCTTCTATTGGCTGGCGGACAAAGGCCGCGAAACGTTCGATACGGCGGTGCGTCACGTCTACAATCCGCAGCCGTCCGATTGGACCGGACGCTTCGAACTGCTGCTACTCGGCAATGGCGGCAAGCACGACACCGCGCGCGAGGCGTTGCGCGCGGCCGGCTTCGGCAGTCCGCTGAGCGGTGTGTGGGTCGCGCCCTCGGGCGTGCGGGTGCCGGTGGAAGCGGCGGGCGCGATCCGGCTGGAAGTCTCCGCCGAGGACGATAGCGGCCGGCGGTTGCTCAGCGAAAGCTGGCCGCTGCATCTCACAGCCGACGCCTATCAGCGCTTCATGAAAACCTTCGCGCCGCTGCGCGACTGGCTTCAGCGCGACGAGACATTGTCCGATGCCGATGCCTTCACCGCGCGCATTCTTTTGATCCATCATTACCGCCGCGTGGTGCTGCGCGATCCGCTGCTGCCGGGAAGCCTGTTGCCGGCGGATTGGCCGGGGACGCCTGCGCGCCAGCTTTGCGCCGATCTCTATCGCCGGCTGATTCCGGCCTCCGAACAATGGCTTGACCGCAACGGCGTAAGCGCGGCGGGGGCGCTGCCGCCCGCCAGCGCGGAACTTGGATTGCGGTTCGACGACCGACGCTAATATGTTACAAAAAATTGTTGCTTAGAATTATTTTTGTTATATATTGGATCGCAACACATAGGGAGGCGGCCCATGTATACGCAGGCGCTCAATACGTCGGACGGTGAAGATCGTTTCGTTGAGGACGCAACACTCGCGGCCACGTTTCAGGCGCGCATCGATGTGGACGATCGCATCGAGCCGAACGACTGGATGCCCGCCGCTTACCGCAAGACGCTGACGCGGCAGATTTCCCAGCACGCTCACTCCGAAATCGTCGGCATGTTGCCGGAAGGCAATTGGATCACCCGCGCGCCGAGCCTGCGGCGCAAGGCGGCGCTGCTCGCCAAGGTGCAGGACGAGTGTGGCCATGGCCTTTATCTTTATGCGGCGGCGGAAACGCTCGGCACCTCGCGCGAGGAACTGGTCGATGCGATGCTGTCGGGCAAAGCCAAGTATTCCTCGATCTTCAATTACCCGACGCTGACCTGGGCCGACATCGGCGCCATCGGCTGGCTGGTGGACGGCGCGGCGATCATGAATCAGATTCCGCTGTGCCGCTGTTCGTATGGGCCTTACGCGCGCGCGATGATCCGCGTCTGCAAGGAAGAGTCGTTCCATCAGCGGCAGGGTTTCGAGATCATGCTGACGTTGTCGCGTGGCACGGCCGAGCAGAAGGCGATGGCGCAAAGCGCGCTGGATCGCTGGTGGTGGCCGGTGCTGATGATGTTCGGCCCGCCGGATCAGGCAAGCCAGCACAGCGACACCTCGACCAAGTGGAAGATCAAGCGCTTCTCCAACGACGAACTACGACAGAAGTTCGTCGACGCGACGGTGCCGCAGGCGCAATTCCTCGGCCTCACCATTCCCGATCCGGGCATGACGCAGGATGCGGACGGGCATTGGCGTTACAGTGAAATCGACTGGACCGAATTCAAGCAGGTGCTGGCCGGCAACGGCCCGTGCAATCGCGACCGGCTCGCCGCGCGGCGCAAGGCGCACGACGAAGGCGCGTGGGTGCGCGAGGCAGCGGCTGCCTATGCCGAGAAGCGCGCGCGTCGATCGATGGTTCAGGCGGCCGAGTAGTTAAAGCTGTCATTGCGAGGAGCGGAGCGACGAAGCAATCCAGGAGCTGCAAAGTAAGACTGGATTGCTTCGCTTCGCTCGCAATGACGAAATTGGTTTCCATGTGTCAGGAGATTTCGATGGCGACACCGAACACGCCGCTCTGGGAAGTTTTCATCCGCAGCCGCAACGGCCTCGCGCATAAGCACGTCGGCTCGCTGCACGCCGCCGACGCCACGCTGGCGTTGCAGGCCGCGCGCGACATCTATACGCGGCGCGGCGAGGGACTTTCGATCTGGATCGTGCCGTCCAGCGCGATCACCGCATCGGACCCGGCCGAGAAGGGCATGATGTTCGAGCCGGCGGAATCCAAGATCTACCGGCATCCGACGTTTTACGATGTGCCGGAAGAAGTCGGGCATATGTAGATTCATCGTGGCCGGGCGTAGCCGTTCGAAGAACAGCGTCGCTCCGCTCACGTATGTCCCGGCCATCCACGCCTTTTCGAATCTCAGCAAGACGTGGATGCCCGGGACAAGCCCAGGCATGACGACGTCAGACGAATTTGCCAGAGCAGGGTTGTCCTATGACCGCAGCCTCAATTCAAGTTTCCGAAACGCCGCTGGTGCTTTATGCGTTGCGCCGCGCCGATGATGCGCTGATCCTCGGCCATCGCCTTTCGGAATGGTGCGGCCACGCGCCGATGCTGGAAGAGGATATGGCGCTCGCCAATATGGGCCTCGACCTGCTCGGGCAGGCGCGCGAGCTTTACGCTTATGCCGCCAAGGTCGAAGGCAGGGATAACACCGAAGACACGTTCGCCTATCTGCGCGACGTACGGCAGTATCGTAACCTGCTGCTGGTCGAGCAGCAGAACGGCGATTTCGCCCGCACCATGGTGCGGCAGTTTTTCTATTCCGCCTTCGCCGATCTCTACTGGCGGGCGATGATGACCTCGCGCGACGCGACGCTGGCGGCGATTGCCGCGAAGTCGGAAAAGGAAAGCGCCTATCACCTGCGGCATTCGTCGGAGTGGATGGTGCGGCTCGGCGACGGCACCGAGGAAAGCCATCGCCGCGCGCAGACCGCGATCGACGATCTCTGGGCGTTTACCGGCGAAATGTTCACGGTCGACGACAGCGAACGCGGCCTGATCGACGCCGGCATCGCGGTCGACCCGGAAGCGTTGCGCCCGCAATGGCTCAAGATCGTATCCGGTGTGCTTGGCGAAGCCACGCTGGCGCGGCCCGCGAACGACTGGATGCAGAAAGGCGGCCGCATCGGCCACCACACCGAACACCTCGGCCATCTGCTCAGCGAATTGCAATCGATGCAGCGTACCTTTCCCGGAGCGACATGGTGAACCACGTGACCCGCGATATGGGATTGCGTCAGCGCGCATGGGACGCCGCCGCGCAGGTGGTCGATCCGGAAATTCCGGTGCTGACCATCGCCGATCTCGGCGTGTTGCGCGACGTGTCCGTGCATGACGGTGAGATCGAAGTCGCTATCACGCCGACCTATTCCGGTTGCCCGGCGATGAACATGATCGCGGTGGAAATCGAAGTCGCGCTGGAGCGCGCTGGTTTACGCAAGCCGACAGTGCGCACGGTGCTGTCGCCGGCCTGGACCACCGATTGGATGAGCGATGACGGCCGCCGCAAGCTGAGGGACTACGGCATCGCGCCGCCGCAGGCGGGCAGCGGCCGTCGCGCGCTGTTCGGCGTCGAGCAAGTGGCGTGCCCGCAATGCGGCTCCACCGATACCGAGACGCTGTCCGAATTCGGTTCGACCTCTTGCAAGGCGCTCTGGCGCTGCAAGAGTTGCCGCGAGCCGTTCGATTACTTCAAGTGTCACTGACGTCGTGAAGTGTCATTGACGTCATTGCGAGGAGCGTAAGCGACGAAGCAATCCAGTTCTTGTTTCACGGCTTCTGGATTGCTTCGCTTCGCTCGCAATGACGAGGAAACGAAGATTAAAGTGAGCACACGTATGGCTACGCCCCGTTTTCACCGTCTTTCCGTCAACGACCTTCGCCGCGAGGCGAATGATGCGATTTCGCTGACCTTCGCGATTCCGAAAGAACTGGCGGACGACTACGCCTTCGCGCCGGGCCAATATCTCACGTTGCGCACCACGATGGACGGCGAGGAGGTGCGGCGCTCCTATTCGATCTGCTCCGGTCCAGAAGATGGGGAATTGCGGATCGCGGTGAAGAAGGTCGAGGGCGGGGCGTTTTCAAGCTGGGCTGCCGATGAACTTAACGTCGGCGATGCGCTCGACGTGATGACGCCGACAGGCCGCTTTGGCGTTGCCTTCACGCCGGATGATGCGCGCATCCATGTCGGATTTGCCGCCGGCTCCGGCATCACGCCGATCCTGTCGATCATTCGCGGCGTGCTGGCGCGCGAGCCGCACAGCCGCTTCTTTCTGTTCTATGGCAACCGCTCCACCGATGGCATCATCTTCCGCGAGGCGCTGGAGGAATTGAAGGACCGCTTCATGGAGCGGCTTTCTGTATTCCATGTCATCTCGCAGGAGGAGCAGGACATTCCGATCCTGCACGGCCGCCTCGACGCCGCCAAGGTGAAGGTGCTGTTGCGCTCGCTGGTGCCGGCCGCGAGTGTCGATCACGTCTTCATCTGCGGACCGACCGGCATGAGCGAAGAGGTCGAGGCGACATGCCGCGAGATCGGGATCGCTGACGAGCGCGTTCACGTCGAGCGTTTTGTCTCGGAGTTTGGCGGCAAGGCGCGGCCGAAGCCGGTGGTGGTCGAAGGCACACCGCCGAAAGCCGTCGCTTCGTTGATCATCGACGGCAAACGCCGCGACGTGCCGGTGGCGGAAGGCGAGGCCATCCTCGACGCCGCGTTGCGTGCCGGCATGGATCTGCCGTTTGCCTGCAAGGGCGGCATGTGCTCGACCTGCCGCGCCAAGCTGGTCGAAGGCGACGCACCGATGGAATTGAACTACTCGCTGGAGCCGTGGGAGTTGGAGGCTGGTTTCATCCTCACCTGCCAGGCGCATCCGACATCGGCGAAGGTCGTGGTCGATTACGATCAGATGTGAATCATCAAGCTCATCCGTCATGGCCGGGCCTGTCCCGGCCATCCACGTTTGTTCTGTCGAAAGGCACTTGAGGCGTGGATGGCCGGGACAAGCCCGGCCATGACGAAACTGTTAAATGGTTGCGCGGCTCTCACACCTTCGGCGGCGGTGCGTGACCGAACAGTTTCTCCATCGACAGGCCAAGGCCGAGCAGCGTGGTGTCGCTGCCGATGGGGCCGTCGATTTCCAACCCGACTGGCAGTCCGCCTGCCGTCATGCCGGCGAACAACGACAGGCCCGGAATGCCGGCGTTGCTGCCGGGATCGGTGTTGCGGATCATGGTATCGAAGGTCGGCACCGGCTTGCCGCCATTGATGGTCATCTCGCCCGATCCTTTCGCGGTGTCGATCGGAGGCGCCGGCGCGATGGTGGTGGGAAACAGGATCGCATCGAGATTGTTGTCGCGGAAGTAATTCTCGTAGAGTTTTTGCAACTGCGGCCGCAGCGTGCCGATGGCGTCGGGATAGGCCTTGCCGAAAGCGTCCGCCGTGATCGCGCCGAATGCGCCTTTCACATCTGGGCTCGCGATCTTCGCGGCGATATCCGCCAATGTGATGCCTTCGATGCCGGATGCGTTCAGGTACGCGGGAATATCTTCGATCGGCTCATGCAGCGCGATCGGGAATGACAGCTTGGCGTTGAGGTCGGCGAGGCCGTCGGTGTCTTTCTCGATCAGTTCGGCGCCAGCGTCGGTCAATTTCTTGCGTGCGGCATCGACCACGTCCTTCAAGCCGTTGTCGAGCCCGCTCCACATCGACGGCGGCACTCCGAAACGCTTACCGCGCAGATCGATGGCGGACGCCATCACCGTCCCGGTAATGATGGAATCGAGTAGCGCGACATCGGCGACGCTCCTGCCCATCGGGCCGACCGTGTCGCGGGTATGACTGATCGGCACTACGGCATGGTCGTCGTTGTAACGCCGCCGCGCGCCGCCGTTGCCGACCGAGGGACGCAGGCCGACGATGCCGGTGAGCGCGGACGGCACGCGGGTCGAGCCGCCGGTGTCGGTGCCGAGCCCGCAGGTGACGATGCCGGCCGCCACCGCAGCGGCCGTGCCGCCGGAGGAGCCGCCCGGAATCCGCGTCGTGTCGTAGGGATTTTTCACCGGTCCCGCGAAAGAAGACAGGTTGGTGCTGGTGATGCCGAACGCCAGTTCGTGCATGTTGGCTTTGCCGATGATGATGGCGCCGGCATCGAGCAGCTTTTGCAGCGAGGGCGCGTTGTTCTTCGGCCTTGCGTTTTGCAGTGCCGGCGTGCCGCCGGTGGTCGGCATGTCCTTGGTGTTGATGTTGTCCTTGACGACGATCGGCAGGCCGGCGAGCGGCCCGGTGATCTTGCCGGCATCGACGTCGCGTGCGGCGGCAAACGCCGCGTCCTTGTTGAGATAGATCAGCGTGTTGAGGTCTTTCAACTTCTCCGCGCGGTCGATGGCCGCCTGGACGACGCTGACCGCGGTGATCTTCTTGTCGCGGATCGCCTGCACGATTTCGGCGGCGGAGGAGGGCGTTGCACCGGCTTGGGCCATGGCTCGCTCCATCAACGTGAGGGAAGGAAGGGCGGTGGCCGCGGCGACGCCCAGCGAGGTTTTCAGCATATCACGGCGTGAGGGGTGGAGTGGCATGGCAGTCTCTCCGTCCGTTCGGTGAAGTTTGCTTCCTAAATTTCCTCGATAGCGTCTGTTGGCTATTCCTTAGGCCGTTTGTCGTAGACGCGCTTGGCCTTGCCTTGCGAACGCACCAGCGTGTCCGGCGCGACGATGGTGACCCGGCTGGACACGCCAATGGTGTTCTTGATGTGCGCGACGATCTTCTCGGCGTGGACGACGAGACCCTGGCCGTCCCAGCTTTCCGGTCGCGCTTCCGCCAGCACCGTCATCTCATCCATGCGGCCCTCGCGCGTCAGTTCGATCTGGAAGTGGCCGCCGCACCAGTCGGTGGCGAGCAGTGCTTCCTCGATCTGTGTCGGGAATACGTTGACGCCGCGCAGGATGATCATATCGTCGGAGCGGCCGGTAACCTTCTCCATGCGCCGCATGCCGGGGCGCGCCGTGCCGGGCAGCAGCCGTGTGAGGTCGCGGGTGCGATAGCGCACGATGGGGAAGGCTTGCTTGGTGAGCGAGGTGAACACCAGTTCGCCCTTCTCGCCGTCAGACAGCACCGCGCCGGTTTCGGGATCGATGATCTCCGGATAGAAGTGATCTTCCCAGACGTGCAGACCATCTTTGGTCTCCACGCACTCCTGCGCGACGCCGGGGCCGATCACTTCCGACAGGCCGTAGATATCGGTGGCGTTCATGTCGAAGGCGTGCTCGATCTCGCTGCGCATCGCGTTGGTCCACGGCTCGGCGCCGAAGATGCCGAACTTCAGCGAGCACTTGCGCGGATCGAGACCCTGGCGGCCGAACTCGTCGAGGATCGCCAGCATGTAGCTCGGCGTTACCATGATGATGTCCGGCTTGAAATCGTTGATCAGTTGCACCTGCCGCTCGGTCATGCCGCCGGAAATTGGCACCACGGTGCAGCCGAGCCGCTCACCGCCGTAGTGCGCGCCGAGGCCGCCGGTGAACAGGCCGTAGCCATAGGCATTGTGCAGGATCATGCCGTTGCGGCCGCCGGCGGCGCGGATCGAGCGCGCCATCACGTCGGCCCACACGTCGATGTCGGCGGCGGTGTAGCCGACCACGATCGGCTTGCCGGTGGTGCCGGAGGAGGCATGCACGCGCACCAGTTGCTCGCGCGGCACGGCAAACATGTTGAAGGGGTAATTGTCGCGCAGATCCGTCTTCACCGTGAACGGAAACTTGGCGAGGTCCGACAGTTGCTTGAAGTCGGACGGATGCACGCCCTTGGCATCGAAAGCCTTCTTGTAATGCGCAACGTTGTCGTAGGCGTGTTTCAGCGACCAGGCGAGGCGCTTGGTCTGCAACGCCATGATCTCGTCGCGCGAGGCGCGTTCGGCGGAATCGAGCACAAGGCCGTCGGTGGTTGTCGAAAGAGTCTCGCTGGTGGCCATGGCTCTCGTCCTGATCTTGATCTAGTCGCGGGAAGAAACTTTATCCGGCGCCGCCGCGTCGACCATGGTGCCGCCGATGGTGCGCGAGTAGCCGCGCAGTTCGGCAATCACCGTGTCTCCGTTGGCGGTGACGCGAATGTCGTAAATGCCGGAGCGGCCGGATTTTGAAATCTCGCGGGCGTCGGCCACCAACCGATCGCCCAGCTTGCCGGGGCGGATGAAGGAGATGTTGCCGTGCGCCGCCACGGTGCGCTCGTTGTAGGAATTGCAGGCGAAAGCGAAGGCGGAATCCGCCAGCGTGAAGATGAAGCCGCCATGAGCGATGCCATGGCCGTTGACCATCTCGGGCTTCACGGTCATTGCCAGCACCGCGTGGCCGGCACCGATCTTGACGATTTCCATGCCCAAGCCGCGCGAGGCGTTGTCCTCTTTCCACATCGCATCGGCGCAGGCGCGCGCGAGGTCGTCCGGTGAAAGCGTCGTCGTGGTGCTCAAGATGTCCTCCCGATGTGGCGCGGCGCGGGCAGCGTTCTCCCGCAATCGGTCAGGACGTGGTTCACGACGTTTCTCCCTCGACCGCCCGGCGCCCCTGATGTTGAAACGAGGCTTCGCCGTTCGCAAGGCATCAGATAATGCCTATTGAATTAAACGATCGGTCAGTTAATTATTAGCCCAACCGGCCGCGCTGTCAACGGCCGATCGACACGGGAGACGGGGAGGAAATGATGACTATCACGTTGCAGAATCTTGCGCTGGATCGTTGGGTCGAGGCGCCGAGCGGCTTCGTCGATATCCCGAGCGCGGTGGACGGCAAGACGGTGGCGCGCGCGTCCAGCGCCGGGCTCGATTTCGCGGCCATGGTGAAGCACGCGCGCGACGTCGGCGGTCCCGCGCTGCGCGGTCTGACGTTTCATCAGCGCGCCGATCGCCTGAAGGCGATTGCGGCTTATGTGTCCGAGCGCAAGGAGCAACTCTACAAGCTCGCGGGCGACACCGGCGCGAGCCGCCGTGACAATGCCGTCGATATCGAGGGTGGGCTCGGCACACTCTCTGCTTACGCTTCGCGCGGTCGGCGCGAGTTGCCCGCAACGCGTTTTATCGTCGAAGGCGAGGTTGAGGGGCTGTCGAAAGGTGGCACGTTCGTCGGCCAGCATATCCTGACGCCACTGCATGGCGTCGCGGTGCATATCAATGCGTTCAACTTTCCGTGCTGGGGTCTGCTGGAGAAATTCGCGCCGGCGTTTCTCGCCGGCGTCCCGGTGATCGCCAAGCCGGCGACGGCAACCGCCTATGTCACCGAGGCCCTGGTGCGGTTGATGCACGAGTCCGGCGCGCTGCCGCCGGGCAGCCTGCAACTGATCTGCGGCCCGACCGGCGATCTGCTCGATCATCTCGGCGGGCAGGATCTGATTGCTTTCACCGGCTCGATCGAGACCTCGGAAAAGCTGCGCAACCATCCGAACATCGCCAAACATTCGATCCGTTTTGTAGCGGAGCGTGACTCGCTGAATGCATCGTTGCTCGGCCCGGACGTCGATCCGTCGCAACCGGAGTTCGATCTGTTCGTGCGCGAGGTGGTTCGCGAGATGACAGTGAAGACCGGGCAGAAGTGCACCGCGATCCGCCGCGTGCTGGTGCCACGCGCGCAGGAGGCGGCGGTGATCGCCGCGCTGAAAACCGCGTTGGGCGCGGTGAAACTCGGCGATCCGCGTACCGAGGACAAGGTGATGGGGCCGCTGGTGAGCCGCGCGCAACGGGATTCGGTACGCGGGCAGATCGCTAAATTAAAAGGAGAAGCCGAAATCATGTTCGGCGATCCCGATCGCTGCGAGGCGAGCGGCGTCGACGTGCAGGCCGGCGCGTTCATTAGCCCGGTGCTGCTGCGCGCGACCGATCCGAAAACCGCACGACGCGTGCATGACACTGAAGCCTTCGGGCCGGTCGCGACCGTGATCGCTTATGACACGCTCGATCAGGCCATCGAACTCATTCAGCGCGGCGAGGGCAGTCTTGTCGCGTCGGTGTTCACCTACGACGACAGCGTGGCGGAAGCGGTGCTGCTCGGCATCGCGCCGTTCCACGGCCGTGTGCTGATCGTTGATCGCGATTGCGCCAAGGAATCCACCGGCCACGGTTCGCCGATGCCGTCGTTGCTGCACGGCGGTCCTGGCCGTGCGGGCGGCGGCGAAGAACTCGGCGGTCTGCGCGCGGTCTATCACTACATGCAGCGCACGGCGGTGCAGGCCTCACCCGCGCGCCTGTCGGCCATCACCGGCACATGGATGAAGGGCGCGCCGGCACCGCGCGCCGAGGTGCATCCGTTCAAGCGCAACTTCAACGAACTGCGCGTCGGCGACATGATCGAGACCGCGAGCCGGCCGATCACGCTCGACGACATCGAGCACTTCGCGCATTTCACCGGTGACACGTTCTATGCGCACATGGACGAGGCGGCGGCGAAGGCCAATCCGTTCTTCCCCGGTCGCGTGGCGCACGGCTATCTAATCCTGTCGTTCGCCGCGGGTCTGTTCGTCGATCCGGCGCCGGGACCGCTGCTCGCCAACTACGGTCTCGACAATCTGCGCTTCCTCAAACCTGTCTCACCCGATGACGTCATTCGCGTGCGGTTGACGGTGAAGCAGAAGTCGCCGGCACGGCGGCCGGAATACGGCGAGGTACGCTGGGACGTCGAGGTGGTGAACCAGAACGACGAACCGGTCGCTCGCTACGATCTCCTGACCATGAGCGCGCGGCCGACCTGACTGACGCCAATTGAGCAGCGTCATTGCGAGCGTAGCGAAGCAATCCATTCCTTCGCTACAGCGTTTTTATGTTTTGACGGAAACGCCACGGGGGTCATGGCCGGATTTATTCCGGCCATCCACGTCCTCACTTAATGTGATGTTAGCAAGAAAGACGTGGATGCCCGGGACATAGGCGAGCAAAGCGACGCCGTTCTTCGAACGGCTATGCCCGGGCATGCCGACGGGGTACGCGGGCAAGCTCCAGTGCGCCCGTGGAGTCGCCGGATAGCAGGATTTTCTGCTTTCGGGCGGGGCAGGAAGTTGCTCGGATCGGTGACCAGAGAGAGAGTTTTTCTCTCCTGCCGGCGACCAGCGGTGGCTTCCTTCTTATATTTTCCGGGCCGTGGACGGGAATTGGGCGCGCGATATATAGCAAGGCAGGATTTTTCACTGCGGCCCATCGCGGCGGGGTATTTTGTTCTCCGCTGGTGTGAGGAAACAGCCCGTGTCATTCGGTCCCAATATCGTCGTTTACTCCGGCCTCCTGATCGGTCTTGTCTTCGGCGCCGTCGGCCTGCTCAGCGGTTTCTGCCTCTTGAGCAGCCTGCGCGGCTGGTGGGGCGAGGGCGATGGTCGGCTGGTGCGCACTTACGCGCTGGCGATTAGCGTCGCGGTGCTGGCCTCGCAGCTTCTCGTGCTCGGCCACTATGTCGATCTCGACAAGTCGATCTATCTGCAAGCGAGTTTCTCCGCGCCGCTGATGTTTTTCGGCGGTCTGCTGTTTGGCTACGGCATGGTGCTGTCGAACGGCTGCGCCTCGCGCGCGCTGGTGCTGCTCGGGCGCGGCAACCTGCGCTCCTTCGTCGTTATCGTGACGCTGGGCATCGCCGCGCAGATGACCTTGAAGGGTTTGATCGCGCCGGCGCGGCTCGCTGTCTTGCAGGCGACGCAAAGTGCGCCGGATGTCGTCTCGCTGCCGTCTTTGTTGGCGACGCTCGGTCTCGACGCGACGACCGCGCGCGTTCTGGCGCTGCTGGTGGTGGGCGGCGGCCTCGCGCTGTTCGCATTCTCGCATCCCGCATTCCGCAAGTCGGGCGGCCAGATCGCTGCCGGCGTGGTGATCGGTTTGCTGGTGGCGGGTGGCTGGTTCGCAACCGGTTTCCTCGGCGCCGACGACTTCAACCCGGCGCCGCTGACATCGATCACTTACGTCGCGCCGATCGCGGAGTCAGTGCAGTACGTCATGCTTTCGACCGGCCTGACACTCAACTTCGGTATCGCGCTGGTCGGCGGCGTGCTGGCGGGCAGCTTCATCACCGCGCTCTTGACCAATCGCTTCAAGTGGGAAGGCTATACCTCGCCGACCCACATGATCCGCTCGATCAGCGGCGCGATCCTGATGGGGGCGGGTGGCGCGATGGCGCTCGGCTGCACCGTTGGACAGGGCCTGACCGGCGTGTCGACGCTGGCATTGGCCTCGTTCGTCGCCGTGACCGGCATTGTGGTCGGCACCGCGTTCGGCCTGCGCGGCCCGTTGCAGGTGCGCGCGCTCGCGAAGGCGTAAGCATCATTCGACGCAATGAAGAGGCGGTAGCCTCCTTTTAGATCGCGATGCATAGAATCTGATCCGTCATGCCCGGCTCTATGCCGGGCATCCACGTCCTTAAAAACATTGCAGATCGAAAGACGTGGATGGCCGGGACAAGCCCGGCCATGACGACGATGTTGATTCGACCTCAATCCATCATGTTCTAGTTTGACGCATGACGTGTTTTCTTCACGCGAACCGGAGCCCACTTCGCTCGAAAACGCTATCTCGAGGTCGCGAGTCGCAGCACGTCGAGATAGCCGTCGCTCACCGTCACTCTGTCGATCAATCCTTTTTCCTGTAACAGCCGATGCGCCAGCGGCAGCCGGTAGCACGGCAGATACATGAACAGGTGATGCTCGGCGTGATAGTTCACCCAATAAGGCGCGATCAGCGCGCGCTCGACGACATTGGCGCGTGTGGTGCGGGCGTGGCTGAACGGATCGGAGCCGGTGCTGGTGCAGGCATGTTCGGCGATGTTGCGGATGCGCGTCACCAGCGGCAACCAGGTCGCCATCGCGAATAGCCAGACGCCGAAGAACCACACCCCCGCGCCGCACAGCCAGAACACCACGAACAGGATCGCATTGGCGATCAGGAAGCGCAGCATTTTGTCCGTGCCGCTAGAGAGAAAGCTCTCATGTGAAACGGTGTCGCCGGCCGCTCCGCGCTTGAACAGCGAGAGAAACAACGGCAGCCGTTGCTTTACGAAGGTCTGGCCGGTGAGATCGCGGATCGCCTTGCGGGTAAAGCTCTCCTTGGTGATCGGAAACGGCGCGGAGAGTGACAAATCCGGGTCTTCCGGCTGTTGCGTGAAGCGGTGGTGCTGCAAATGGTAAGAGCGGTAGCTCGCAAGGTCGGAGCCGACCGGCACCGCGCACAGCCATTGCCCGATCCACTCATTGATCGCTTTGTTCGAATGTAGGCCACCGTGCGCCGCTTCGTGCATCAGGATGGCGAGGCCGAGTTGCCGCGTGCCGACGATCATCATCGCGACCAACCATGTTAGCGGGTTCGGCCAGATCGTCACCAACGCAATCGATGCGGCGATGGTGCCCCAGGCGTGGATTACCAGTAAGCCACCGCGCCATGAGTTGCGGCTGGTCAGTTGCCGCCACTCGTCGGGCGTGAACAGCGTTTTCGGATCGATGCGGGAGACGGGGGCCATAGCTTACTTTCCTGAATCGGCGGCGTACGTTGTGATGTGAATTTCCGACGTCAGCGTCCGATGCACCGGGCACTTATCGGCAATTTCCATCAGCTTTTGGCGTTGTTCGGCGTCGAGATCGCCTTCGATGGCGATGACGCGCTCGATATGGTCGAGCATCCCGACCTTGGTTTCGCAGTCCGCGCAGTCCTTTGCGTGAATCTTGCGATGGGAGAGCGTGACGGTGACGCGCTCTAGCGGCAGCGCCTTGCGATCGGCGTACATCCGCATCGTCATCGAGGTGCAGGCGCCTAGCCCGCTCAGCAGGAATTCATAAGGGTTGGGGCCGGTGTCCGCGCCGCCGACAGAGGCGGGTTCGTCCGCCAGCATGCGGTGCGGCCCGACCGTGATCTGTTGCTGAAGTTTTCCGTCGCGGGTTTCCTGCACCACGACGCGCCGCGACTCGGCATCGGCCGGCTGCTCCGCGGCGACGGGATCAAGATAGCGTTCGACCCATGCTGCGACGACATGGGCAACGTACTCGGCATCGCGCTTCTGGTTAAGCAAATGATCCGCACCGGTCAGCGAGATGAAACTCTTGGGATGCTTGGCGGCGACGAAGATATGTGTCGCATTGTCGATGCCGACGGTGTTGTCGGTCGGCGAATGCAGGATCAACAGGGCCTTGCGCAGCTTGCCGATCCGCGCCGTCAGATTCTGCTCGGCGACATCGTCGATAAATTCGCGCTTGATGCGGAACGGGCGTCCGGCGAGTTGCACCTCGACGTCGCCGTCGCGGTGAATATCTTCGATACGATCCTTGAACATGTGCGTGACATGGAACGGATCGGACGGTGCGGCAATGGTGACGATGGCCTTCGCTTCGGGAACGTGTTCGGCGGCCGCCAACACGGCGGCGCCGCCGAGCGAATGGCCGATCAGGATCGCCGGCGCCATCCTGGTTTCGCGCAAGTGGTCGGCGGCGCGCACCAGATCGGCGACATTGGACGAAAACGTGGTATTGGCGAATTCGCCCTCGCTGGCGCCGATGCCGGTGAAGTCGAACCGCAGCACCGCGATGCCGTGAGCTGCGAGCGCAGAGGCGATGCGCTTCGCCGCCAGTACGTTCATGCCGCAGGTGAAGCAATGGGCAAACAGCGCATAGGCGACCGGCGGCGTGTTGGGAAGGTCCAGCGTCGCGGCAAGCTGCTGCCCGTCTGCGCCTGAAAATTGAAACCGCTCGGTGCGCAATATCTCTCTCCGAAAATCGTTCTTGCCACGATTTTATCAGATATCCGCGGGCGCGACGAGAGGCGGAGAAGGTGGCGTGGGATGCTTTGGCCGGTGCATCACTCGTGACGATGCATGGCGGAGTCGTGCTTGGTGTCGCGCATCGTTGCATAGATGATCAGCGAAATGCAGATGATCCCCGAGAGATAGTAGTAGAACCATGTCTCGTGCCCGAGCGTCTTGAACCACAGCGCGACGGCGGGTGCGGTACCACCGAACAGCGACACCGTCACCGCGTAGGGCAGGCCGACGCCGAGCGCGCGGATGTTCGTAGGAAACAGTTCGGCCTTCACCACGGCGTTGATCGAGGTATAGCCCGCAACGAACAGCCACGCGGCGCAGATCAGGAGGAATGCGACGAACGGGGATTTTGTTGAGTGGAGTGTCATCAGAATGGGCACTGTCGCGAGTGTGCCGCCGAGTCCGAAGAAGATCAGCAACGGCTTACGGCCGATCCGGTCCGACAGCGCGCCATAGATCGGCTGTAGCAACGTTGCGAACAGCAGCGAGCCGAAGATCACGTAAGTGGTCTGGTCGGCGGAGAGGCCCACGGATAGCTTTACGAAGGTCTGCATGTAGGTGGTGAAGGTATAGAACGCGGCGGTGCCGCCCGCCGTGAGGCCGACGACAAGCAGCACTTCCTTCGGATATTTGAACAGCGCGCGGAGCGAGCCGGCGGGCTTCGCGGCCTTTTTTGCCGACTCGAAGGCTTCGGTTTCGTGCATGTCCCGCCGCATCACGGCGGCGAAGATCGCCAGCATCGCGCCAATGATAAAAGGAATGCGCCAGCCCCAGGCATAAAGCTCTTCCTGAGTGAGAAATACTTTCTGTAATAGCAGCAGCACGATGATGGCGGTGAGCTGGCCGCCGATCAGCGTCACGTATTGGAAGCTGGAATAGAAGCCGCGATGGTTCGGATCGGCGATCTCGCTGAGGTACGTTGCGCTGGCGCCGTATTCGCCGCCGAGACTGAGCCCTTCGATGATGCGCGCGACCGCCAGCATGATCGGGGCGAAGATGCCGATGG
Source organism: Xanthobacteraceae bacterium (assembly GCA_051954235.1). Classification (GTDB taxonomy): domain Bacteria; phylum Pseudomonadota; class Alphaproteobacteria; order Rhizobiales; family Xanthobacteraceae; genus 62-47. The sequence continues at coordinate 4,494 of JBQCHY010000106.1, read as the reverse complement.
TGGCATAGGTCGGCGTCGCCGCGATCACCAGCGAGCCGAAACACATGCAGACCACGGACAAGGTCAGCGACAAACGCCGGCCGTAGCGGTCGGCGAGGTAACCGAACAGCCAGCCGCCGAGCGGCCGCATTAGGAAGGTGGCGGCGAACAAGACTGCTGCGTTGAGCTGCTGGACGACGGGATCGCTGTGCGGGAAGAACGCCGGCGCGAAATACAGTGCGAAGGCGGTATAGGCGTAGAAGTCGTACCACTCGACCAGATTGCCGATCGAGCCGATGAAGATCGACTTTAGCCGCTGCTCGACGTCGATAACGTCGAAGGACGAGGCCGATGTTGGATTTGCGCTTTGCTCTGTCACATCGGGCCCCCGTTTTTTGACAGCGGTTGATTTAACGCGCTGCTCCCAACAACAACGGCAACTGCCGTGGCCCGCGAACGGTTCCCTCCGACCACGTTACCTTGCCGGCGGGATCGAGCCGGAAGTCGGGAATGCGTTTCAGCCATTCCTCGAGAGCCACCGTCATTTCCATGCGTGCCAGATTGGAGCCGACGCAGCGATGAATGCCGAGGCCGAACGCGGCGTGGCGGTTCTCCTTGCGGTCGATCAGCACCTTGTCGGCATCGGGGAACATCGCGGGATCACGGTTGGCGGCCGGGAACGACAGCAGCACCATGTTATCCGGCTTGATCGGGCAGCCGCTGATGGTGGTTTCCTTGATCACCTCGCGCGCCATGGTCACCGGCGAATAGGCGCGCAGGAATTCCTCGATCGCCGTCGGCATCAAGCCTGGTTCAGCGATCAGCCGGTCGCGATCCGCCGGGGTCTTGGCGAGGTGCCACAGCGAAGCGCCGATCCCGCTCCAGGTGGTATCGATGCCCGCGATCAGCAACAGCCGCAGCGAGCCCAGCACGTGCATATCCGACAGGGGCTGACCATCCGGTCCGCGCGCCTTCATCAACGTCGAGATCAGGTCGTCGGTCGGGTTCGATTTGCGTGCCTGAATATGGCCCATGAAGTAGTGCGACATCTCCTCGATGGCGCGCATCAGGGTCGCTTCGTCGGTGATGCCGAGTTCGAGGATCTCATGGATCCACTTGATGAAGAGGTCGCCGTCCTGCTCGGGAATGCCGAGCATGTGGGCGATGGCGCGCACTGGAATGTGCTTGGTATAGCGCGCGGCGGCGTCGATGCTGGGCTCATTGATGAACTGGTCGATCAACTCGTTGCAGATCGCGCGGACGCGCGGCTCGAGCTTTTTCATCGCGTCCGGTGTGAACGGCGGTAGCAGCAGTTGCTTGGCCGGCTTGTGCTCGGGCGGATCGGAGGTGATGGGCGGCGCGGTCTGCGTGATCGGCGGCCGCGAGTTGCGGACGATGATGCGCCGTGACGAGAAATGCTCGGTGTCGTAGGCGATCGCCTTCACTGCCTCGTAGGTGGTCGGCATGTAGACGCCGAGAAAGCGGTTGGTGTGAACCACCGGGCATTCGGCGCGCAATTCGTCCCAGATCGGGTAGGGGTCTTCGGTCCAGCGCGGGTCGGTGTGATCGAAGTCGGAGACCCAGTCGGTGACGGGGATGGGCTTGTTCATGGATGGCATCCTGGCTCAATCGGTTCGCGTCAAGGCAACGGACTTATGGCGTCGTGGCGATCCAGCGGTTCAATCGGTCGGGCTCAATCCTCGGTGATGTCGATGGCCAATTCAGGACAATTGGATTTGGCAAGCCAGGCCTTGTCCTCCAGGCCATCGGGAACGGTGCCGTCGCCGATTTCGTGGGCGTTGCCGTATTCGTCGAGTTCGAACAGTTCGGGCGCCAGCGATTTGCAGCGGCTATGGCCCTGGCACTTGTCCGGATCGACGTGAATCTTGAGTTTGCCGGCCATGCAACGCGTTCTCCCTCGAATCCGCCGCATCTGGTGGCGGCTGTTTTGAATCGTTTCAAAACTCTAGCCCGGCGATTTTGCGGGCGCCAGCGGCATTCGAAAACGCCGCCTGTTGCAATGCAGCAGGCGGCGCGGAAGTTCGGTGATGGAGGGAGGGCGGATTTTAGCGTGGGTCGATCGGGGTCGAACCGCGGACGCCGAGGATGTCTTCCAGCACGCGCGCGCCAGCAAGCAAACCGGCTTCGTTGCGCGGACGGGCCACCATCTGCAATCCGACCGGCAGGCCGCTCGCGGTGAAGCCGCACGGCAGCGATAGCGCGGGACAGCACGCCAACGTGATCGCGTAGGCGATGCCGAGCCACTCGACATAGTTGTCGAATTTCTTGCCGTCGCACTCGGCGACGTAGCGTTGCTCGACCGGGAACGGCGCGACAATAGTGGCGGGGCATAGCAGCAGGTCGTAGGTCTCGAAGAAAGCGAGCGTCCGCTGCGCCAGGGCGACGCGCTGCGCTTCGGCGCGGGCGATATCCTCAACGCTCAGCTTGAGGCCCTGCTCGATATTCCAGATCACTTCCGGCTTCAGCAGATCGCGCTTTTCGCGCAACAGCGGCGACATGCCCATGGCGAACTCGAACGCGCGCAGCACATGGAAGCATTCATGGGTCTCGCTCAGGTCGGGATGGGCTTCCTCGACGATGACGCCGGCTTCCGCGAAGCGCTCCGCCGCCTTGCGGGTGACGGCGGCCACTTCGGGATCGACCGGCATGATGCCGAGATCGCGCGAATAGGCGACGCGCTTCGGCTTTCGTCCCGAGCGCGCCGCGGCGAGGAACGAGGTCGGCAGCACCGGCAGCGAAGTGGGATCGGCTGGGTGCTCGCCGCTCATGGCGTCGAGCAGCAGCGCCACGTCCTCGACGTTGCGCGCCATCGGTCCTTGCACGCCGAGCGTGGCATCGACTTTGAATCTCGGAGTGTGGGCGACGCGGCCGAAACTCGGCCGCATGCCGACGATGCCGCAGAAGCTTGCAGGATTACGCAGCGAGCCGCCCATGTCGGAGCCGTGCGCCAGCCACGCCGTCCCGCTGGCGAGCGCCGCCGCGGCGCCGCCCGAGGAGCCGGCGGCGGAGCGGGTGAGGTCCCACGGGTTGCGTGTGGCGCCGAACACCTCGTTGAAGGTGTTGCCGCCGGCGCCGAACTCCGGCGTGTTGGACTTGGCGTAGACCACCGCGCCGTTGTCTTCGAGCATGTCCACCAGCACGTCGGATTTGGTGGGGACATTATCCTTGAAGATCGGCGATCCGTGAGTGGTCAGCACGCCCGCGACCTCGTTGAGGTCCTTGATCGGCACCGGCAGTCCCGCGAGCATGCCGCGTTCGACGGCGGGGCGCTCCATGAGTTTTTTCGCATGCGTGCGCGCACGGTCGAAACACAACGTCGGCAGCGCGTTGACTTTGCCGTCGACGGCTTTGATGCGTGTTTCCAACACATCGAGCAGATCGAGCGGCGTCACTTCGCCGGACTTGAGTTTGGCCACGACGGCGGTTGCAGTTTCATGGATCAAGGATTGGTCCGCCACAGGGGCCTCCGTTGGGTTCGCGCATCGTTGCGGCAAGCGCCAATATATCGCGCTCGCGCGAAATGCATACTGGATCGGATGGTGATCCGAGGCGCAGCTAATTCCATCCAGCGGCGAGGCCACCATCGACGGTGAAGATCACGCCGCTGGTGTAGCCGGAGCGGTCGGAGGCAAGAAACGCCATCAAGTCGGCGATCTCGCGCGGATGCGCCGGACGCTTGAGCGGCAGCCCCGTTTGCAACTCCTTGTAGCGGTTCTCGTCCCCCAATTGATCGCGCGCGCGGGTCTTCATCAGCGTGACGTGACGGTCGGTGCCGACCGGGCCGGGATTGATGCCGACGACGCGAATGTTGTCTGCGAGGCTCTTGCCGCCGAGCGCACGGGTGAACGCCATCAGCGCGGCGTTGCCGGCACTGCCGGTGATGTAGTTGGCGTCGAACTTCTCGCCGGCGGCGCCGATGTCGTTGATGATGGCGCCGTGACCTTGCGCCTTCATGCGTGCATAAACGAGGCGGCTGAGGTTGATGAAGCCGAACACCTTCAGGTCCCACGCGTGACGCCAGGTCGCCTCATCGATCTTGTCAATCGATCCGCCGGGAATGTCGCCGGCGTTGTTGACGAGAACGTCGATGTCGCCGGCCGCGGTCGCGAGGCGGGTGATGTCGTTGCTGTTGCGTAGATCAACGATGTGGGGCGTGACGCTGATCTGATGGTTGTTGCGCAGCCGTTCCGCCAGCGCGGTGAGCAATTCGGCGCTGCGCGCCGCGAGATGCAGGTTGCAGCCTTCCTCGGCGAAGGCTTCGGCCGCTGCCGCGCCGATGCCTTTCGATGCGCCGGTGATGAGGACACGCTTGCCGCGCAGGTGAAGGTCCATGGTGTGCTTCCAACGTTGTTTTCGTCATTGCTGTGCGAGTTCACTAATTCGCTGATTGAGGGTTGTTTGATTTTGCGGCGGCGAAGTCCTTTGGGGTTTTGCCGCCGAGGGCTTGATGGGGTCTGAAGGTGTTGTAGTAGACGATATACTCGAACAGTTCGT
>JBQCHY010000105.1:0-19490 GCA_051954235.1 Xanthobacteraceae bacterium | reverse complement strand
CTACCGTCCGCAGTTCTACTTCCGCACCACCGACGTGACGGGCGTGGTTCATCTGCCGGAAGGCACCGAGATGGTGATGCCGGGCGACAACATCGCGATGGAAGTGCACCTGATCGTGCCGATCGCGATGGAAGAAAAGCTCCGCTTCGCCATCCGCGAAGGCGGACGTACCGTCGGCGCAGGCGTCGTCGCTTCGATTATCGAATAATCGAAGCGCAACGCCGTTAGCGCCTGACGGCATTGAATAATGCGCAAGTGCGAAACATCGCACTTGCGGCCGGCGCAGGCGTCGTCGCTTCGATTATCGAATAATCGAAGCGCAACGCCGTTAGCGCCTGACGGCATTCAATCTTGCTGCCATGCCCGGAACGCTCAACGTTCCGGGCATTTCCATTTGTGGCGGTTCAATTTTCGATGGAAACGTCATTGCCGGACTTGATCCGGCAATCCATCGTTTTCAAAAAAGATGGATGCGCGGGTCAAATCCGCGCATGACGACAGATAATTCCGTCAGAAGTTCCGCACCTATGCGGGCAGACGAGTGCGCATGGTTTCTATTGGCAGGATGGCGGAGCAGTCGCCGCCATCAACAGCTTCGTTCGCTCGCGGTGAAAACCATCGCACGGATGCGCCTATTGGCTCTTTCCTCGCCGCAGCAAAGTGCTTATAGAGGGCGCCAGCTAGGAGTGTAGCTCAATTGGTAGAGCACCGGTCTCCAAAACCGGGGGTCGCAGGTTCGAGCCCTGCCACTCCTGCCAGCGGCAGGATTCACATTTGATTTGAGGCCATGTAGTCTTCGGTCGCCTGAAACCGATGCCGCGCTGTTGCGCCGGTTCAGTCGCTGAGGCGGGTCAGGAACGCCTTGAACTCGACCGATGGCGCTTCGGCGGCGGTGCCTTCCACCGACGCAAAACTGTTTTTTTCGACGCCGCGAAAATCGATCTTTACTTCGTTGATGCCGAAAACCGGCGGATGATCCGGGTCGTTAGTGTGCTGTCGCGCAACCACCACACCGCTGATCTTGTGACCGTCCTGCTCGTAGGACCCGACATAGGCGAACGAGGAACTGCCGCCGTGGAGTTTTCCATCCCGCGCGAAAATGATCCCGATGGCTTTCCGGCGCGGCGTTTCAAACTCAACCTTGTACAGTCCATCGAGCATTTCAGTCCCTGCGAATATTCTTGTCGGCGGGTCACTATGTATGGCTGGAGTACGTAACAGCCCGGCCTTAATTTCTCGTTATGGTTGTAGTGGTTCCTAAGTACCACAAGACCGCGCGAGGCGCGCGGACGGATAACATGACGGAGAGATCGTCGGTTGGTTGTGGCGCAACCCGCAAGGCTCACGAACGCTCGATTTGGCCTCGATGGTTAATCCGGTCTTGCTGTCGACGTTGCCGGCAACGCCTTTCTCGGCTGGGGAAAGCAGGGACACCGTTTGAAAACGGCCGCATGACGCCCGTTCGGAATGGACAGGTGAGGTTGGCCCGTCGCACCATAACACGTCCGAGTCGGCTTGCGAGCCGCCGCTCATCAATCAAGCCAGTTGTTGTTTATGCGCACGCCCGATATGCCGCCGGCCAATCCCGGTTTTGTCCATCTCCACGTTCATTCCGCCTATTCGTTGCTGCGCGGCGCGATGAAGGTGCAGAAGCTGGCTGAACTGGCGAAGGCCGACCACCAGCCGGCGCTGGCGCTGACCGATACCGACAATCTGTTCGGCGCGCTGGAATTCTCCGACAAGCTCGCCGGCTACGGCATCCAGCCGATCGCCGGTCTCGCGCTGGCGGTGGATTTCGGCGATCAGGATCCGAACGCGCGTAGCGGCCTCGTGCCGGGACCATCGCGTATCGTGCTGCTGGCGGCGCGCGAGGCCGGCTATCGCAGCCTGATGCGGCTCAACTCGCGCGCCTTCCTTGAAACGCCGACGCATCAGGCGCCGCATATCAAGCTCGACTGGCTGCAGGGCGAGACCGATGGGTTGATCGCCTTGAGCGGCGGACCGGACGGCCCGATCTCGCTGGCCGTCACCGCCGATCAAGCCGCGCTTGCGGCGTCGCGTTGCGATCAACTCGCCGCGCTGTTCGGCGATCGCTTCTATATCGAACTGCAGCGCCACGGCGCGGAGCGCGAACGCCGTGCCGAGCCGGCCTTGATCGATCTGGCCTATGCCAAAGGCTTGCCGCTGGTCGCGACCAACGAGCCGTATTTCGCCTCCGCCGACGACTACGAGGCGCACGACGCGCTGCTCTGCATCGCCGCCGGTAAACTGATCGCGGAAGCGGATCGCGATCAACTGACGCCGGATCATCGCTTCAAGACCCGCGCCGAAATGGCAGTGCTGTTCGCCGACCTTCCGGAAGCCTTGGCGTCAACGGTCGAGATCGCGGCGCGCTGCGCTTATCGCCCGCGCACGCGAAAACCGTTGCTGCCGCACTTCACCGTCGATCCCAACACCAGCGGTGAGGAAGCGGAGCGCGAGGAGGCAACCGAATTGCGCAAGCAGGCGGAGGAGGGACTGGCGCGCCGCCTCGCCCTGCACGGTCTGGCGCCGGGGACTACCGAAGAAGATTATCAGAAGCGGCTGAGCTTCGAACTCGATGTCATCACCCGGATGAAATATTCCGGTTACTTCCTGATCGTGTCCGACTTCATCAAGTGGGCCAAGGCGCAGGGCATTCCGGTGGGGCCGGGACGCGGCTCCGGCGCCGGCTCGCTGGTGGCTTACTCACTCACCGTCACCGACCTCGATCCGATCCGCTTCGGCCTGCTGTTCGAGCGCTTCCTTAATCCCGAGCGCGTGTCGATGCCGGACTTCGACATCGACTTCTGCCAGGACCGGCGCGGCGAGGTGATCGACTATGTGCAGCGCCGCTACGGTACCGATCACGTCGCGCAAATCATCACCTTCGGAACGTTGCAGGCGCGCGGCGTGCTGCGCGACGTCGGCCGCGTGTTGCAGATGCCGTATGGGCAGGTCGACAAGCTGACCAAGCTGGTGCCGCAGAATCCTGCGGCGCCGGTGTCGCTGAAGCAGGCGATCGAGGGCGAGCCGAAGCTGCAAGCCTTCCGTGATGAAGACCCCGTGATCGCGCGCGCGTTCTCGATCGCGCAGAAGCTGGAAGGCTTGAACCGTCACGCCTCGACCCATGCCGCTGGCATCGTGATCGGTGACCGGCCGCTACACGAACTGGTGCCGCTCTATCGCGATCCGAAATCCGACATGCCGGTGACCCAGTTCAACATGAAGTGGGTCGAGCCAGCGGGTCTCGTAAAATTCGACTTCCTCGGCCTCAAGACGCTGACGGTGCTCGACGTCGCGGTGAAATTGCTCAAGCAGCGTGACATCGATCTCGATCTGTCGACGTTGCCGATGGACGACGCGCCGACTTACGAAATGCTGGCGCGCGGCGATGTGGTGGGCGTGTTCCAGGTTGAAAGTCAGGGCATGCGGCGCGCGCTGGTCGACATGCGGCCGGACCGTCTGGAGGATCTGATCGCGCTGGTCGCTCTGTATCGCCCGGGTCCGATGGCGAACATTCCGACCTATTGCGCGCGCAAGCATGGCGACGAAGAGCCGGAATACATGCATCCGATGCTCGAGCCGATTCTGAAGGAAACCTTCGGCGTCATCATCTATCAGGAACAGGTGATGCAGATCGCGCAGGTGATGGCCGGCTATTCGCTCGGTGACGCCGACCTGCTGCGCCGCGCGATGGGCAAGAAGATCCGCGCCGAGATGGACAAGCAGCGCGAGATTTTCGTCGCCGGTGCGATGAAGAACAACGTGCCCAAGGGGCAGGCGGAAACCATCTTCGAATTGCTGGCGAAGTTCGCCGACTACGGCTTCAACAAGAGCCACGCCGCCGCCTACGCGCTGGTGTCGTACCAGACCGCATATATGAAGGCGCACTATCCGGTCGAGTTCATCGCGGCGTCGATGACGCTCGACATGAGCAACACCGACAAGCTGTCGGAATTCCGTGCCGAGGCGCAGCGGCTCGGCATCAAGGTCGAGCCGCCGTCGATCAACCGCTCGGGCGCGACCTTCGAGGTCAGCGACAACACGATCTACTACGCGCTCGCCGCGTTGAAGGGCGTCGGCGCGCATGCGATCGAGCAGATCGTGGAAGCGCGGCAGAAAGGGCTGTTCACGTCGCTGGCGGATTTCGCTGCGCGGGTCTCGCCGCGCGCCATCAACAAGCGGGTAATTGAAAGCCTCGCGGCCGCCGGTGCCTTCGATACCATCGAACGCAACCGCGCCCGCGCCTTCGCCGGCGCCGAAGCCATTCTCGCGGCGAGCCAGCGCAGCTTCGAGGCGCAGACGTCCGGGCAGAACGACATGTTCGGCGGCATGGCCGACGCGCCGAGCGTGATGCTTCCGGCGATCGACAGTTGGCTGCCAGCCGACAAGCTGCGCCGCGAATACGACGCCATCGGTTTCTTTTTGTCGGGCCATCCGCTGGATGACTACGCGACCATCCTGAAGCGGTTGCGAGTGCAATCGTGGGCGGAATTTTCGCGCGCGGTGAAGAGCGGCGCGACCGCAGGCAAAGTTGCGGCGACCGTGGTGTCGCGAATGGAGCGGCGCACCAAGACCGGCAACAAGATGGGCATCATCGGCTTGTCGGATCCGACCGGTCATTTCGAGGCGGTGCTGTTCTCGGAGGGGCTCGCCCAATTCCGCGAAGTGCTGGAGCCCGGCGCGGCCGTGCTGCTCAAGCTCGGCGCCGAGTTGCAGGGCGACGACGTCCGGGCGCGGGTGCTGCACGCCGAACCGCTCGACGATGCGGCGGCCAAAACGCAGAAGGGGCTCCGCATCTTCCTGCGCGACACCAAGCCGCTCGATTCGATCACCAAACGGTTGCAGACGCCCGGTGCTGGTGCGGCCAATGGGAATATTTCTCTGGTATTGCAACTCGATCCGCAAACCGAGGTGGAGTTCGAACTGTCCGGCCGGTTCCCGGTGTCGCCGCAGATCGCCGGCGCGATCAAGGCGGTGTCGGGAGTGGTCGACGTCCAGGTCCTTTGAGATTGGTCGGGCCGCCGCAAGTTCGGCGGCTTTGCGGATAACTTGCCTTATTCAAAGCGTTTCGTTCAACCACTGTTCAGGCATCGCGGCGCTGAATCCGTGCGCGCCGATCCGTCTACGCGGATCGTGATTCTACAGAAGGCGAACGACCATGCGCCTGAACCGAGCTTTGCTGATCCTTTCGATGTGCGTCGCTCTGATCGGCGCATTCGCTTTCCCGAACGTCGCGTCTGCCCAGCAGCAGGAGAAGCGTATTGCGTTGGTGATCGGCAACGGCGCTTACGCCAAAGTGCCGCTTTCGACCGCCGCCAACGACGGCGGCTTGATTGCGCAGACGTTGGAAGCCGCCGGTTTCGATGTCACAGGCGCGCGCGATCTTGATGGCGATACGCTGCGCGGCACGTTTCGCGATTTCATGAAGAAGGCTGAGGAGTCAGGGCCGGATACGGTCGCGGTGGTGTATCTCGCCGGCTACGGCATACAGTACGCTGGCGAGAATTACTTCATTCCCGTCGATTCAAAGATCGAGCGCGACACCGACATTCCGACCGAAGGTCTGCGAGTCGGCGACTACATGCGCCAACTCGCAGCGCTGCCGCTGAAAGTCAGCGTCGTGGTGCTCGATATGGCACGCGAGCAGCCTTTCGTCGCCGGCGGATCGATTGCCTCCGGCCTCGCGATGGTCGAGCCCAGTCCGCACATGCTGGTCGCGTTCAACGCCGCACCGGGTACGGTCGCGCCGGAAGAGCAGGGCGCTTACGGCGTCTATGCGCAGGCGCTGGCCGAGATGATCCGCACCGGTGGCCTGTCGCTGCCGGACTTGTTCAATCGCGTGCGGCTGCGCGTCAATGAGAATACCAAAGGCGCACAGGTCCCTTGGGATACACAAAGGGTCGACGCGCAATTCATGTTCTTCGATCGCGCTCCCGATGCGCCGTCGCTTGGCACGCAGGATCAGGCGATGCGCGATAAGCCGATCCGCGACCTCGGCGCGCCCGAGGCCTATGCCGCTGCGCTCGATCGCGACACCTTGCAGGGTTATGAGGATTTCCTGACCGCCTATCCGGCCGATCCGATGGCGAAGCGGGTCAGGGCGATCGTCGCCGCGCGGCGTGAGGCGATCACGTGGCGTCGCACCTATCGCGTCAACACGCCGGATGCGTACTGGTCTTATCTGCGGCGCTATCCGCGCGGACCGCACGCGGCCGATGCGCGTCGTCGACTGGCGGTATTGACTGCCGCGCCCGAGCCGCCGCCGACCTTCGCGATGATCGATTACGATGTGCCGCCGCCGCCACCGGATGAGATCGTGTATGTCGATCGTCCGGTTCTGATGTTCAGCGATCCGGAATTCGACTTCGCGCCGCCGCCACCGCCACCGGTTTTCTATCTGCCTCCGCCGCCGGACGATTTCGTGGTGCTCGAACCGCCGCCGCCGCCGATTGGGTTGTTCTATCTGCCGCAGCCGCTGTTCGTGCCGATCCCGGCCTATGTGCGGCCGCCGGTCTACGTGCGGCCGCCGGTGAATAACATCATCTTCGCCAACATCCACAACACCACGGTCATCAACAACGTCATCAACCGCCGCCCGCCGCCGGGCGCGTTCAATCCGGCGCGGCCGTTTGTCAGTCCGCCGCCCAATACGGCACAGAAAGTCGGTCCCGCCGGCGGACAAAGCGGCGGTTTCCGTCCGGTCGGAGCGGCGCTGCCTGCGGCGGCCGCCCATCGTGCCTCACTGATCGAACAGGGCAAAGCCTCGGTGCCGTCCAGCGCCACCGTCAACACCATGCCGCAGGGCGGATTCGCGCGGCGGCCCGGTGTCCAGCAACGCGGGCCGCGTCTGGTGCAGCAGCCCGGCACGATCAAGCCGCAAAATGGCGGCGCAGCGGCCCCGGTAGCCCCGGCACCTCCTGGTGCGCCGGGACGTTCGGGCCAGCCGCCGGCAGCTGGAACGCAAGCGCCGCATGCGCTTCCGGTACCCGGCACCAAGGGCGCGCCGCCGGCACAAGGAGGAGGCACCGCCGGTACGAAACCTGGTCCGCAGCCGGCTCCAAACACTGTCAGGCCGGAGACGCTAGAGCGTAGGACGCCAGCCCCCGGCGCTGCCGGAACAGGCGCGGCAGTCCCGCGCGCAACGTCTCCCCATAGGACGCCTCCGGCACCGCCGACCACCAGGCCGTCGGGTCCGTCCGCTATGCCGGCAGCCCCGCGACGTTCGCCTCCGCAGGGTTTCGAAGGGCGGCGGCCCGCGCCGCCGCACGTGACCCGTCCACCGCAGCCGGCCGCGCATGCACCGCCTCGAATCGCGCCGCCGCAACCCCATGCAGCCCCGCGCATGGCGCCTCCGCCGCGGCACGTTGCTCCGCCGCCGCGGATTGCCCAGCCTCCGAGGCCCGCGCCGCCCCCGCGAATGGCTTCGCCGCCACCGCGCGCGGCTCCTCCGCCGCGGCCGGTCGCGCCACCCCGGGCCGCACCTCCGCCGCGCCCGGCACCGGCCGCCCGTCCGGCGCCGCCGCGACCTGCGGCCAAGAAGTGTCCGCCAAACGCCCAGAAATGCTAACAAAACGCCGGTCGACCCTAAAGTTCGACCGGCGTTGTTCCGTCGCATTGGTGACCAGATAACGGCCGGAAATCCTTGCGCCGACCGAGCGCGGCGGCTATAAGCCGCGCCATCTCACACGGAAACATGGCTGATTTGGCCGTCCGGTGGCTATCCGGGCCGCAAAGCATGTCGCTTTGAAGCTCGTATTGCTCACACGTTTCCGGAGGAACCAACCGGAGAATTAAAAATGTCACTTCCTGATTTTTCTATGCGTCAGTTGCTTGAGGCTGGCGTTCACTTCGGCCACCAGTCGCACCGCTGGAATCCGAAAATGGCCGAATACATTTTCGGTGCGCGCAACAACATCCACATCATCGACCTCGCGCAGACCGTGCCGATGCTGCATCGCGCCTTGCAGGCGGTGAGCGACACCGTCGCCAAGGGCGGCCGCATCCTGTTCGTCGGCACCAAGCGTCAGGCGCAGGACGGCGTTGCCGAAGCCGCGAAGCGCTCTGCGCAATACTTCGTCAATTCACGCTGGCTCGGCGGCACGCTGACCAACTGGAAGACGATTTCGGGCTCGATCAAGCGTCTGCGCCATCTCGATGAAGTGTTGGCGTCGGGCGATGCCAGCGCCTACACCAAGAAAGAGCGCCTGACCTTGCAGCGCGAGCGCGACAAGCTCGACCGCTCGCTCGGCGGCATCAAGGACATGGGCGGTCTGCCGGACCTGATCTTCGTGATCGACACCAACAAGGAAGACATCGCGATTCAGGAAGCCCAGCGGCTCAACATTCCGGTCGCGGCGATCGTCGACACCAACTGCGATCCGAAGGGCATTACCTATCTCGTGCCGGGCAACGACGACGCCGGCCGCGCCATCAGCCTCTACTGCGATCTGATCGCACGCGCCGCGATCGACGGCATTTCGCGCGCGCAGGGCGATGCGGGCATCGACATCGGCGCTTCCGTGCAGCCGACCGCCGAAGAGATTCCGGCGACTGCCGGCTTCCAGGGCCTCGCCGGTCCGCGCGGCACCGCCGACAACCTCAAGAAGCTCACCGGCGTGTCCGGCGAGATCGAGAAGAAGCTCAATGACCTCGGCATCTTCCACTACTGGCAGTTGGCCGAACTCGACAGCGCGACCGCGCACACGATCGGCGAAGAAGTCGGTCTGCCGAGCCGCGCCGACGCCTGGGTGGCGCAAGCCAAGGCGCTCACCGCCGAGGCGGAATAACTTTGCGGCGCGGCTGGCCACAGCCAGCCGCGCGCTTTTTCGGCTTGATCACTTGATAGACTCCTGATGGTGAGCGGCGCGGCGGCAACGTCGCGGCGTTCTCCCGAACAGGCAAAAGGAAAACGGACATGGCAACGATCAGCGCGGCAATGGTCAAGGAACTTCGCGAGACCACCGGCGCCGGCATGATGGACTGCAAGGCGGCGTTGACGGAAAACGGCGGCGATATGCAGGCCTCCATCGACTGGCTGCGCAAGAAGGGTCTTTCGAAGGCTGCCAAGAAGGCCGGTCGCGTTGCCGCTGAAGGTCTGATCGGTGCGATGACGTCCGGCAACAAGGGTGTCGTCGTCGAAGTCAATTCCGAAACCGATTTCGTCGCGCGCAACGATCAGTTCCAGGGTCTGGTCAAGATGATCGCGCAGGTCGCGCTGAACGCCGGCGCCGACGTCGAGAAGATCAAGGCCACCAAGGTCGGCTCCGCCACCGTCGAAGCCGCGATCAACGACGCCATCGCCACCATCGGCGAAAACATGTCGCTGCGTCGCGCCGCGTCGCTCGAAGTCGGCAAGGGCGTGGTTGCAAGCTACGTTCACGGTGCTGTCATCGACGGCGCCGGCAAGATGGGCGTCATCGTCGCGCTGGAGTCGGCTGGCAAGGCTGACGAACTGGCTGCGCTCGGACGTCAGATCGCGATGCATGTCGCTGCCGCCAATCCGCTGGCGCTCGATGCTTCTGGTCTCGACCCGGAAGTGGTCAAGCGCGAGAAGGACGTGCTGGCCGACAAGTATCGTCAGCAGGGCAAGCCCGAGAGCGTGATCGAGAAGATCGTCGAGTCCGGCCTCAAGACCTACTACAAGGAAGTCTGCCTGCTCGAGCAGGCCTTCATCCACGACACCGGCAAGTCGGTGGCGCAGGCGGTGAAGGAAGCCGAAGGCAAGGTCGGCGGTCCGGTGAAAATCGCCGGCTTCGTGCGCTATGCTCTCGGCGAGGGAATCGAGAAGGCCGAGTCGGACTTCGCCGCCGAAGTCGCCGCCGCGAGCGGTCAGACCAAGGCTTGATGCCGGGACAACGGCATCGGGAGGCGTTGGCGTAGAAGCGAAGGCTCATCGGAGGATCGATCGCATCATGGGTGAGCCAGTCTATCGCCGGGTCGTCGTCAAGCTGTCGGGCGAGTATTTCGCCGGCGGCAAGCCGTTCGGTATCGATCAGGAAACAATCGATCGGGTCGCTGGCGATCTTGTCGCGGCCCGTGAACTGGGTGTTGAGATTGCCGTCGTCGTCGGCGGCGGCAACATCTTTCGCGGCGTGGAGGTGTCGTCGCGCGGCGTGTCGCGCCCGACCGGCGACACCATGGGCATGCTCGCCACCGTGATGAACTGTCTGGCGCTCGAAGCGGCGCTGGAGCGGCGCGGGCAGGCGGCGCGGACGCTGTCGGCGATGGTGATGCCGCAGGTCTGCGAATTATTCACCCGAGGCACGGCGCACCGTTATCTGGCCGAGGGCAAAATCGTGCTGCTGGCCGGCGGCACCGGCAACCCGTTCTTCACCACCGACACTACTGCCGTGTTGCGCGCCGGCGAGATCGGCGCCGAGGCGGTGCTCAAGGCCACCAATGTCGACGGCGTCTACAGCGCCGACCCCAAGCGCGACCCGACCGCCAAGCGGTTCGACCGGCTGACCCATTCTCAGGCGCTGGAAGGTGGCTATAAGGTGATGGATGCCACCGCATTCGCCCTTGCCCGCGAAACGTCGCTGCCTATCATCGTGTTTTCCGTTGTGGAGGCGGGATCGATCGGGGCGATTCTCAGCGGAACGGGTTACGGTACGATAGTTGCGGGTTGACGCGCTGAGCGGAGCGATCCGCGATGCGGCGATCGAAAGACTGAGCCGGGCGCCGTTCGGGAACAAGGCTACTCAAAGAATAAAACTGCGATTTCGAGAAGGAGAGCGGTATGCCGTCCGGGAGTTTCGACATCAATGAATTGAAACGGCGTATGCAGGGCGCGACCCAGTCCCTCAAGCACGAACTCGGCGGATTGCGCACCGGGCGCGCCGCGGCGTCGATGTTGGAGCCAGTGCAGGTCGAAGCCTATGGCAGCCACATGCCGCTGAACCAGCTTGCCACCGTCAGCGTGCCTGAGCCGCGCCTTCTCTCGGTGCAGGTCTGGGACAAGTCGATGGTCAAGGCGGTCGAGAAGGCCATCGTCGATTCCAATCTCGGACTCAGCCCCGCTACCGAAGGGCAGGTGTTGCGTCTGCGCATTCCCGAACTCAACGAAGAGCGCCGCAAGGAACTGGTGAAGGTCGCGCACAAATACGCCGAAGCCGCCAAAGTCGCAGTGCGCCACGTTCGCCGCGACGGTCTCGACACCCTCAAGAAGCTTGAAAAGGGTAGCGAGATTTCCGAAGACGATGAGAAGCGCCTCGCCGCTGACGTGCAGAAGGCCACCGATAGCGTGATCGCCGAGATCGACCAGATGCTGGCCGGCAAGGAAAAGGAAATCCTCACCGTCTAACCTCACGGATCGCGGTCGCGCGTCCAGGAACCCCGCCGATGTCGAATGTCGCAATGCCCTTGACCGATGGACCGGATCGCTCCGGTACGCCGGAGCATGTTGCGATCATCATGGATGGCAACGGGCGTTGGGCGGCGGCACGTAGCCTGCCGCGCGCCGAGGGGCATCGGCGTGGTGTCGAGGCGCTGCGGCGCGTGGTCCGCGCCTCGAGCGAGTTGGGGATTCGTTACCTGACGATCTTTTCGTTCAGTTCGGAGAACTGGTCGCGGCCGGCGAGCGAGATCGGCGATCTGTTCGGCCTGCTGCGCCGCTTCATTCGCAACGACCTTGCCTCCCTGCATCGCGACGGCGTGCGCGTTCGGGTGATCGGCGAGCGCGAAGGGCTGGAGCCCGATATCGTGGCGTTGCTCGACGAAGCCGAGGAACTGACGCGCGGCAATGTCCGGCTCAATCTCACTGTCGCATTCAACTACGGTTCGCGGCAGGAAATCGCCAATGCCGCGCAACGGCTGGCGCGCGACGTTGCCGAAGGCAAGCGCGATCCGTCGAGCATCGATGTCGCTGCGATCGCGGGATATCTTGACACATCGGAGCTTCCCGATCCCGATCTCATCATTCGCACCTCCGGTGAGCAACGGCTCTCGAATTTCCTGATGTGGCAAGCGGCCTATAGCGAACTGGTGTTCGTGCCGGTGCATTGGCCGGACTTCGACAAGGCCGCGCTTGAACAGGCCATCGTCGAATACGCCAAGCGCGAGCGTCGTTTCGGCGGCCTTGCTGCCAAAGCTGGATCGGGCCGCGCGTGACGCCGCAACAGGCGCCGTCCACTGGCGATTCCAGAAATCTGATGTTGCGTGTGCTGGCCGGCGTGGTGCTGGCGCCGTTGACCATCGCTGCCGCCTATTTCGGCGGATGGCTGTGGGCTGCTCTCGCCACGCTGGCGACAATGGGCATGTACGCCGAGTGGCTGTTCGTGGTGCAGGCGATCCGGCCACCGGTGGTGGCTATAGGCATCGCAGCTCTCGCCATTGCCGGTATTGCGCTCGCAGTCGGGTTTCCGGGTAAGGCACTGCTGGCGATTGCCGTCGGGCTGGTTGTCGTTGCGGTGTTGGCCCGCATCAACCGGGGGTGGGCGCTTGCAGGACTGCTATATGCCGCCGCGGCGTTGTTCGGGGCGGTACTGGTGCGCGCCGATCCGCAGTCCGGCTTCACCGCGCTGCTGTTCGTGCTGCTCGTGGTCTGGCTCACCGATATCGGCGGCTATTTTGCCGGGCGCGGCATCGGGGGACCAAAGCTATGGGTCCGCGTTAGCCCGAAGAAGACCTGGGCCGGCGCTATAGGTGGCTTTGCCGGGAGCCTTGCGATAGCGGCGGGTTTCGCCGCATCGGGATTCGGCCGGATGCTGCCGCTGCTGTTGCTCGGGGCAGTGTTATCGGTGGTATCGCAGCTCGGCGACCTGTTCGAATCCGCAGTGAAGCGGCGCTTCGGCGTCAAGGACTCCAGCAATGTGATTCCTGGCCATGGCGGTTTGCTCGACCGGCTCGACGGTTTCGTCGCGGCCATTGTCATAGCTGCCGTGATCGGCGTAATGCGTGGAGGTCTCGACGGAGCCGGCCGCGGCCTTTTGATGTGGTGATGGAATGAGTGCAGTACCGCTAAGGAACGATCAGCCGGCCGTTAACGGCCCGCGCGCCATCACCGTGCTCGGTGCGACGGGTTCGATCGGCGACAGCACCATGGATCTGCTGCGGCTTGATCCCGAGCGCTATCAGGTCGAGGCTTTGACCGCGCATAGCAACGTCGAAGGACTGGCCAAGCTGGCGCGCGAGTTCAACGCGCGCTTCGCCGCGATTGCCGATCCCGCGCGCCTCGGTGAGTTGAAGGAGGCGCTGTCGGGCACCGGCATCGCCTGCGGCGCGGGCGAAAGCGCGATCATCGAGGCTGCGGCGCGCCCGGCCGATTGGCTGATGGCGGCAGTGAGCGGCGCGGCCGGTCTGAAGCCGGCGCTGGCGGCGGTCGATCGCGGCACCACCGTCGCGCTCGCCAACAAGGAATGCCTCGTCTGTGCCGGCGATTTCTTCATGCAGCGCGCGGTCGATGCCGGCGCGCGCATTCTGCCGGCGGATTCGGAGCACAACGCGCTGTTTCAGGCGCTCAGCTCCGGCAATCGCGCCGAACTGACGCGCGTAATCATCACCGCGTCCGGCGGTCCGTTCCGGACCTGGGCCGCGGCCGATATCGAACAGGCGACGCTGGAGCAGGCGCTCAAGCACCCGAACTGGAGCATGGGGCAGAAGATCACCATTGACTCGGCCTCGATGATGAACAAGGGCCTCGAAGTGATCGAGGCCGCCTATCTGTTCGCGTTGAGCCCGGACCAGATCGACGTGCTGGTGCATCCGCAGTCGATCGTCCACGGCCTCGTTGAGTTCTCCGACCGCTCGGTGGTGGCGCAGCTCGGTTCGCCCGACATGCGTATTCCGATCGCGCATTGCCTCGGCTGGCCGGACCGCATCGTCGGTCCGTCCACGCGGCTCGATCTGGCCAAGATCGGCCAACTGACTTTCGAGGCGCCGGACTTCGAACGATTCCCGGGCCTGCGGCTGGCGTTCGAGGCGCTGCGGACCGGACAGGGCGCGACGACGGTTTTCAACGCCGCGAACGAGGTCGCGGTGGCGGCGTTCATCGGCAAGAAGATCCGGTTCGGCGCCATCGCGCGGCTGGTGGAGGCGACGCTGGAGCAGTGGGTTCGCGCCGGCAATCTCGCACCGCTCAGCTCGGCCGATGATGCGATTGCCGTTGACCATAATGCGCGAAATCTCGCTGCCTCCCTCTTGCCTCAAATTGCCGCAAAGGCATCCTAGGAACTTCGTGACAAGGTTGGGCGGCTTTGCGCACTGCCGCCGGCCTTGGGTGAGGGAATATCAATGTCAGAGTTTTTTCTACATGGTTTCAGTACGTTGAGCCATGGTGTGATCGGTTACATCGTTCCCTTCCTGTTTGTTCTCACGATCGTTGTTTTCTTCCACGAACTCGGACACTTCCTCGTGGCCCGCTGGGCGGGCGTGAAGGTTCTGACGTTTTCCCTTGGTTTCGGCCCCGAACTGGCCGGCTTCAACGACAGGCACGGCACGCGCTGGAAGCTGTCGGCGATCCCGCTCGGCGGCTATGTGCGGTTCTTCGGCGACGAAAGCGAAGCCAGCACGCCCGACAGCACCAAGCTTTCGGCTATGACCGAGGACGAGCGCAGGGGGAGCTTCCATCACAAGAAGCTCGGCCCTCGCGCCGCTATCGTCGCCGCCGGGCCAATCGCCAATTTCATTCTGGCGATTCTGATCTTCGCCGGCCTGTTCACGTTTTTTGGTCGGCCGAACGCCACCGCAAGGGTCGACAAGGTGATGGAAGGCAGCGCTGCCGCTGTTGCCGGCTTTCAGTCCGGCGACCTCGTTGTCGCGATCGACGGCACCAAGATCGGCAATTTCTCCGACATGCAGCGGATCGTCAGCACCGAAGCCGGGCGGCAACTGGCCTTCACGGTGAGGCGGGGCGATGCCTCGGTGACACTTCAGGCCACGCCGGAACTCAAGGAAATCAAAGACAATTTCGGCAATGTCCATAAGCTCGGCGTGCTCGGTATCACCCGCTCCAATGCGCCCGGCGACGTTCTGACCGAACGGGTCGATCCGGCGACTGCTCTCTGGCTCGGCGCCAAGGAGACCTGGTTCGTGATTGACCGGACTCTGGCCTATGTCGGCGGCGTCTTCGTCGGCCGCGAAGCCGCTGATCAAGTCGGCGGTCCGCTGCGCATCGCCCAGATTTCGGGGCAGGTGGCCACGATCGGCCTTGCCGCCTTGATCCATCTGACGGCTGTGCTGTCGGTGTCGATCGGCTTGCTGAACCTGTTTCCGGTCCCGTTGCTCGATGGTGGACATCTTTTGTTCTATGCGGTGGAGGCAGTCCGGGGACGTCCGCTGTCGGAACGAGCCCAGGAAATGGGATTCCGGATCGGATTGGGCCTTGTACTGATGCTGATGGTGTTCGCGACTTACAACGACATTCTGCATTTCGCGACGTCGTGATGTTCCCGATGGCGTGACTATTGGGCAACGTCTTGGATTGAAATTGAAATTGCGTTGCGAAAGAGCGTTTGCCAGGTGGGCAAAATTGGCTACAAGCAGGGCAACACGAGAGAATCTGCCGGTGTTCCGGGGGATGGGGCTGGACACTGGAAATGAAGAATAAGGGCGCACGGCGCATGAAGGTCGGAATGCGAGTTGTACGGGGCGGTCTCCTTGCTGCTTTGGTCATGATTGCGATGCCGGTCGCGGCGACGATGGGGACCGTTCTGGTTTCCTCCGCGGCGACGGCTCAGACGGCCTCTTCCATTGCGGTCCAGGGCAACCAGCGTGTCGAGGCTGCGACCATCCGTTCTTATTTCAAGACGGGCCCGGGCGGTCGTCTCGATCAGGGCGCGATCGACGACGGCCTCAAGGCCCTGATTGAAACCGGCCTGTTCCAGGACGTGAAAATCAACCACGCCGGCGGTCGTCTGGTCGTGTCGGTGGTCGAAAATCCGGTCATCAACCGTGTTGCCTTCGAAGGTAACAAGAAGGTCAAGGACGAGCAGCTCTCCGCCGAGGTGCAGAGCAAGTCGCGCGGTACGCTGTCCCGTCCGATGGTGCAGGCGGATGCGCTGCGGATCACCGAAATCTACCGGCGGGCCGGTCGGTATGACGTGCGCGTCGATCCGCAGATGATCCAGCAGCCGAACAATCGTGTCGATCTGGTTTTCGTCATCACCGAGGGCGACAAGACCGGTGTGAAGTCGGTCGAGTTCATCGGCAATCATGCGTTCTCGTCTTATCGGCTGAAGGACGTGATCAAGACCCACGAGTCGAACTGGCTGAGCTTCCTGTCCTCCGGCGACGTCTACGATCCGGATCGCGTCGAGGCCGATCGCGACCTGATTCGGCGCTTCTACCTGAAGAACGGCTATGCCGACGTGCAGGTGGTTGCCGCGTTGACGGAATATGACCCGGCCAAGAAGGGCTTCCTGGTCACCTTCAAGATCGAGGAAGGCCAGCAGTATCGCGTCGGTTCGGTGAACTTCCAGTCGACCATCCCGACCCTGAACGGCGATTCGTTGCGGAGCTGGTCGCGCGTCAGTGTCGGCAGCGTCTACAACGCCGAAGCGTTGGAGAAGTCGGTCGAGGAAATGCAGATCGAGACGTCGCGCCGCGGTTATGCTTTCGCGGTGGTTCGTCCGCGCGGCGAACGCAACTTCGAGGCGCATACGGTGGCGATCACCTACGCCATCGACGAAGGCCCGCGCACCTACATCGAGCGCATCGACGTGCGCGGCAATACACGGACCCGCGACTATGTCATTCGGCGCGAGTTCGATATTTCCGAGGGCGATGCCTATAATCGCGCTTTGGTCGATCGCGCCGAGCGTCGCCTGAAGAATCTCGACTTCTTCAAGTCGGTGAAAATCACCACCGAGCCTGGCTCATCGAACGACCGAGTCATCGTGGTGGTCAGCCTTGAAGAAAAATCCACCGGCGACTTCTCGGTATCGGGCGGCTATTCGACAACCGACGGTGCGCTGGGTGAAGTCAGCATCGCCGAGCGCAACTTCCTCGGCCGTGGCCTGTTCGCCAAGGCGTCGGTGCAGTACGGTCAGTACGCGCGCGGTTACACGCTGTCGTTCGTCGAGCCGTATCTGCTTGATTACCGCGTCGCGCTTGGTCTCGACCTGTATCAGCGTACGCAGCTTCCGAACAGCTACATCTCGTATGGCACCAAGACGCTGGGCTTCAGTCCGCGCCTCGGCTTCCAGTTGCGCGAAGATCTGTCCCTGCAGTTGCGCTATTCGCTCTATCAGCAGGAAATCACGATCCCGAACGGGACCAATACTGCGTATATTTCGTATCCAATTCTCAAGGAGTTGACCGAAGGTTCGAAGCTCACTTCGATGGTCGGTTACACGCTGACCTACAATACGCTCGACAATAACAAGAACCCCACCGACGGTTTGTTGATCGACTGGAAGCAGGACTTCGCGGGTGTCGGCGGTGATGTCAGCTATTTCAAGTCGTCGATCGACGCGAAATACTACACGCCGCTGGTGTCCGATATTGTTGGCATCATCCGTCTTCAGGGCGGTATTCTGAACAAGGTCGGCAATAACGAGATTCGGATGCTGGATCACTTCCAGATGGGCCCGAACCTGGTTCGCGGTTTTGCTCCGAACGGTATCGGCCCGCGTGATATCTCGACTATGAATCAATACGGCTACGGCGATGCGCTGGGCGGCACCCAGTATTGGGGCGCTTCGGTCGAGTTGCAGATGCCGTTCTGGTTCCTGCCGAAGGAAGTGGGCCTGAAGGGCGCGATCTACGCCGACGCTGGTCAGTTGACCGGCTATAAGGGGCCGCCTTATGCAGGACAGCCCCCCGAAACGGATCCGGTGTTGCAGGCCAAGCGACTGGCTTTCGACCCCTACAGCGACTCGACGGTCCGCACTTCGGTGGGCGTGGGTCTGATCTGGCAGTCTCCGTTCGGACCGCTGCGCTTCGATTATGCTGTACCGATCACGAAGGGTAAGTATGATCGCGTGCAGGAGTTCCGGTTCGGCGGCGGCACGACGTTCTAAGCGTGCCCCCACGACCGGCCGCAGCGGGTGGCATGGCGCAGCAGACATTCTTCCGACAATCGCCGAGGTTGACGCTGGCTGATATAGCCGCGTTGACCAAGGCGCATCTGGTGGATGCGTCGCGCGCAAGTCAGGTCGTGGATGGACTGGCCTCGTTAGACGAGGCTGGACCAATGCACTTGGCCTTCTTCGACAACCTGAAATACATCGACCAACTGGCGCATACCCACGCTGGTGCCTGTCTGGTCCACGAAAGGTTCGAGGGCAGGGTGCCGTCGCATGTTGCGGTGCTCCGCGCTGCGCAACCATTCCGCGCCTTTGTCGACCTCGCCCGCCACCTTCACGAAGATGCGTTGCGGCCTCAGTCGTCCTGCGGCAATACCGGAATTTCGCCGTCGGCCATCATCGATCCCTCCGCGCGGCTGGAAGACGACGTCATCGTCGATCCGCTGGCGGTGATCGGCCCGGATGTGGAAATCGGGTCGGGCACCCTGATCGGAGCCAGTGTGGTGCTTGGCCCCGGTGTCAAGATCGGCCGGGACTGCAACGTCGGCCCGAACTCGTCGATCCACAACACCTTCATCGGCAACAACGTGCTGATCCATCCCGGCTGCCATCTCGGGCAGGACGGCTACGGCTTCATTTTCGGCAAGGACGGCCACATCAAGGTGCCGCAGACCGGCCGCGTGCTGATCCAGAACCATGTCGAGATCGGCGCCGGCACCACCATCGACCGCGGCAGCTTGCGCGACACCGTGATCGGCGAGGGCACCAAAATCGACAATCAGGTGCAGATCGGCCATAACGTCACTATCGGCCGCCATTCGCTGATTGCCGCTCAATGCGGGCTGGCGGGCAGTCTGACGATCGGGGACAACGTAGCCATGGGCGCCAAGGTTGGCGTCAATAATCACGTGCATATCGGCAACGGCGCGCAGATCACCGCCATGAGCGCCGTAAAGGATAGCATTCCCGCCGGCGAGCGATGGGGGGGCTTCTTCGCCAAGCCGACCAAGCAATGGTTCCGGGAATTTCTCGCGGTGGAGCGCCTGGTCCGCGAGGGCGGACTGCAAGGCACCAAGGAATCCAAGACCAAGGCTGAGGGACAGGACTGATGCAATCGCCGATCGCCATCGAGACCGTCGATATCAATAAGATCCTCCAGACGCTGCCGCACCGCTACCCATTCCTGCTGATCGACAAGGTGATCGATATCCGCGAGGACCACAGCGGCATCGGCATCAAGAATGTCACCATGAACGAGCCGGTATTTCAGGGGCATTTCCCCGAGCGGCCGGTGTTTCCCGGCGTGCTGGTGATCGAGGGCATGGCGCAGACCGCCGGTGTGATCGGCATCCTTTCGGCGGGCAACGGCATCCAGCCGCGCGCGGTGTATTTCCTCACCATCGACAAGTGCAAGTTTCGCAAGCCGGTGCTGCCGGGCGACACCATCGAATATCACATGCGCAACACCAGCCGCCGCAAGACCATGTGGTGGTTTCACGGCGA
>JBQCHY010000104.1:0-8357 GCA_051954235.1 Xanthobacteraceae bacterium | reverse complement strand
GTCCGAAAACCGGTTTCCACTTTTCGGGATCATGCTCTATACACCGACCGCGCGTTTCCAGCCCGCCCCGTTTCCCTCAATTCCGGCATCATGACCAAACCTGTCATCACCCGCTTTGCGCCCTCGCCCACCGGTTTCCTGCACATTGGCGGTGCCCGGACCGCGCTGTTCAACTGGCTGTTCGCCCATCATCATGGCGGCAGGATGCTGCTGCGGATCGAGGACACCGACCGCGAGCGCTCGACGGATGCCGCGATCACCGCCATCCTCGACGGCCTGAAATGGCTCGGCCTCGATTGGGACGGCGACGTCGTCTACCAGTTTCAGCGCGCCGAGCGCCACCGCGAGGTGGTCGCTCAACTGCTCGCCAGCGGCAACGCCTATCGTTGCTATGCCACGCAGGATGAACTCAGCGCGATGCGCGAGAAGGCGCGCGCCGAGGGCCGCACGCGGCTCTACAACGGGCTGTGGCGCGACCGCGATCCCTCCGAGGCGCCGGCCGGTGTCGCGCCGGTGATCCGTCTCAAGGCCCCGTTGAGCGGCGAAACCGTGATCGAGGATCAGGTGCAGGGCCGCGTGGTCTGGCAGAACGAGAACCTCGACGATCTGGTGCTGCTGCGCTCCGACGGCAACCCGACCTACATGCTCGCCGTCGTCGCCGACGATCACGACATGGGCGTCACCCACGTCATCCGCGGCGATGACCATCTCACCAACGCCGCGCGGCAGAAACAGATTTATGACGCGCTCGGCTGGGAACTGCCCAGCATGGCGCATATTCCGCTGATCCACGGGCCGGACGGCTCGAAGCTGTCGAAGCGGCACGGCGCGCTCGGCGTCGATGCCTATCGCACCATGGGCTACCTGCCCGAAGCGCTGCGGAACTATCTGGTGCGGCTCGGCTGGAGCCACGGCGACCAGGAAATTTTCTCCACGCAGGACATGATCGACGCGTTCGACCTTCCGGCGATCGGGCGTTCCGCCGCGCGGTTCGATTTCGCCAAGCTGGAAAATCTCAACGGCCACTACATCCGCAACAGCGACGATCAATCTCTCGTGACTGTGCTGGCGAACGAGGCCGGCCACCTGCCCAACGGCGCGATGCTGAAGGCGAAGTTCAACGACACCACCCGCGCGCAACTGCTGCGAGCGATGCCCGGCCTGAAGGAGCGCGCCAAAACTCTGATCGACCTCGTCGACGGCGCGCACTTCATCGTCGCCGACAGGCCGCTGCCGATCGAAGCAAAGGCGGCAGCTCTGCTGACCCCAGAAACGCGGCAGTTGATCGGCCGGCTACGCGAGGCATTGGCGGCGGTGGCCGACTGGCGTCAGGACACCACCGAGGCCGCCATGCGTGCCTTCGCGGAACAGAATGGCCTGAAACTGGGTTCTGTCGCACAGCCGCTGCGCGTGGCCCTGACCGGCCGCACGACGTCTCCGGGGATCTTCGACGTGCTGGCGGTTCTGGGCCGAGACGAGTGCCTGGCCCGCCTCGCCGATCAGGCCGTCGCCTGACGCTACCAAAGGCGTAAAACCGCACCTTGCGGTGCATACTGCAATGCGATACCCCTTGGCCCGGCGCTTTTCGGCCACCCCGGCTGCCACCCGTCGCCACAATCTCGACGCCTGGCAAGCTCGGCCTTTCAACGATCTCATCGGGGATATGCGATGGACGCAAAAACCAATTCAAAATCAGCCACCCTGACCGTCGGCGGCAAGTCGTATGACTTCCCGGTCAAAGCTGGAACCGTCGGCCCTGAGGTTATCGACATCAGTAAGCTCTATGCCCAGGCGGGCATGTTCACCTACGATCCGGGCTTCACCTCCACAGGGAGTTGCGAATCCAAGATCACCTACATCGACGGCGACGCCGGCGTACTGCTGTATCGCGGCTACCCGATCGAGCAACTGGCTGAAAAGGGTGACTTCCTCGAAACCTGCTACCTGCTGATGCACGGCGAACTGCCGACCAAGGCACAGAAGGAAGACTTCGATTATCGCGTGACCCATCACACGATGGTGCACGAGCAGATGACGCGCTTCTTCCAGGCCTTCCGCCGCGACGCGCATCCGATGGCCGTGATGGTTGCCTCGGTCGGTGCCCTGGCCGCGTTCTATCACGACTCCACCGACATCAACGATCCGAAGCAGCGCATGATCGCGTCGATGCGCATGATCGCCAAGGTGCCGACGCTGGCCGCGATGGCCTACAAATATTCGGTCGGCCAGCCGTTCGTCTATCCGCAGAACGATCTCGACTACGCGTCGAACTTCCTGCGCATGTGCTTCGCAGTGCCGTGCGAGGAATACAAGATCAACCCGGTGCTCGCCGACGCGCTGGACAAGATCTTCATCCTGCACGCCGACCACGAGCAGAACGCCTCGACCTCCACGGTGCGCATCGCCGGTTCGTCCGGCGCCAATCCGTTCGCCTGCATCGCGGCCGGCATCGCCTGCCTGTGGGGCCCGGCGCATGGCGGCGCCAACGAGGCGGCCTTGCAGATGCTTGCCGAAATCGGCTCGGTCGACAAGATTCCGGAATTCATTGCCAAGGTGAAGGACAAGAATTCGTCGGTGCGCCTGATGGGCTTCGGCCATCGCGTCTACAAGAACTACGACCCACGCGCCAAGATCATGCAGAAGATGTGTCATGCCGTGCTCAAGGAGACCGGGCACGCCAACGACCCGCTGCTGCCGATCGCGCTGGAGCTGGAGAAGATCGCGCTGAACGATCCCTACTTCATCGAGCGCAAGCTGTATCCGAACGTCGACTTCTATTCGGGCATCACCCTGAAGGCGATGGGCTTCCCGACCTCGATGTTCACCGTGCTGTTCGCGGTCGCCCGCACCGTCGGCTGGATCAGCCAGTGGAGCGAGATGATCGAGGATCCGGCGCAGAAGATCGGCCGTCCACGCCAGCTCTACACCGGCGCGACCAAGCGCGATTACGTCGACCTGAGCAAGCGCACCTAAACGCACGCGCGCTTTCCACGACTTGAAGATTCGCAGGCCCGATCCGACAATCCGGATCGGGCCTGTTGCTTTTCCGGCCAAGCTCTCATGTCGATGAGGTAAGCCATGACCAGGACGATCGATACGCTGTTCCGAAATGCGCGCCTGGCCGGCGGAACCCTGGCCGCTATCGCCGTCACCGACGGCAAGATTGCTGCGATCGAGCCGGAGAGCTCAGCGCACGGCATGAGCGCGGGATCCGATGTCGATCTGGCCGGACGACTGGTGGTCCCCGGCTTCGTCGAAGGCCATGTCCATCTCGACACCAGTTTTTACGGCGATACTTGGCGACCGTATGTTCCCTACACGGCCGGATTCAATGTTCGCGAGCGCGTCGACGTCCAGCATCGCAACATGGCCGCCGCCGCGCCGATGGCGGAGCGCGCACGCAATCAGCTCGAACTCTGCATCGCCAACGGTTCGACGCAGATGCGCAGCCACGTCATGGTCGATGGCAGCGTCGGACTAAAATCGCTGCAAACCATTGCGGCAGTACGCGAGCAGTATCGTCACCTGATCGATATTCAGTTGGTGGCGTTTCCGCAGAGCGGCCTCCTCACCTGTCCCGGCACCGCCGAATTGCTGGACGCGGCTTTCGATCACGGCGCCGATCTGATCGGGGGACTCGATCCCGCAGCGGTCGACCGCGACGTCAACGGACATCTCGATATCATCTTCGGCATCGCCGAGAAGCGCGGCGTCGGCATCGATATCCATCTGCACGAAGCGAACACCATGGGCCTGTTCTCGATCGAAGAGATCGCGACGCGCACGCAGGCGCATGGGATGCAGGGCAAGGTCACCATCAGCCATGCCTATGCGCTCAGCGATATCCCCGCTGATGCTGTGCGGCGCGTCGCGGATACGCTTGCCGTATCCGGCGTCGCCATCATGACCACCGCGCCCGGCGCGCGGGCGTTTCCGCCGGTGCTGGCGCTACGCAACGCAGGCGTCACGGTGTTCGGCGGCAATGACAACATCCGCGATAGCTGGAGCCCTTACGGCGACGGCGACATGCTCCGCCGCGCCATGATGATCGGCCATCGCTCGGATTTCCGCACCGACGACGAACTTCGCATCGCGTTCGATGCGGTCACGGCCGCGGGCGCCAAGGCACTCGGCATCGCGAACTACGGTCTGCACGTCGGCGCGCGCGCCGACTTCGTAACGCTACGCGCCGCGCACGTTCCGGAAGCCGTGGTCGCGGTGCCGAAGGGGCGTTCGGTCTATCGCGCCGGCGTCTGCATCGTTCGCGACGACGTGCTGATCGGCGACGCTCGCCGTCAGTAGCGCGCGCGATCCGGCATCTTGCGGAATTCCAGCCAGACCTTCTGCGCCTCGCTCTGCATCATCTGTTCGGGATGCAGTACCCGTTGCGCATAAGGCTTCTTCATATCGATGCTAATGTTGGAATCGTCGAAAAGATCAGCATAGTCCGTCCAAGCTGCGGCATAATAAATCTTGCCGATGCGCGCCCAGTAGGCCGTCGCGTAACACATGGGGCAGCACTCACAACTCGTGAACAGTGTCGCGCCGCGCAGGTTGGGCGCGCCGATCTTCTTGCACGCCATGCGGATCGCATTGACCTCGGCGTGCGCTGACGGGTCGTTGTCGCGCAGCACACTGTTGCCGCTGACCGCCAGCACTTCGCCATCACGCACCACCACCGCGCCGAACGGACCTCCGGTCTTGTCGACGACGCCGGCCTGCCGCATGGTCTGGATCGCTTGCGCCATATGCTGCCGATCCTGCTCGGTGATGGTCCGCTTTGCGCGCGGAGCCGTCTTGGCCTGCACTCCGTCGCCGGCGAACGATGCGGCCGCGATCCCGGCGCCTGCCGCGAGGAAATGGCGCCGATGCACCACGCGCGCCGACGAAAACAATGCGTCCAGCAATGACTGGCTCGCCTTCGAAGAAGAAACCATATTTTCCGCCCTGATTGCGACCGGTCCGGCCAGCCTTGATCCATCGGCTCCGGCCGACGTGACCGCATAGCGATCCGCCGCCCGCGAAGATTGTCGTCGGATCGTCTTTAAATTGTGTTGATGGGAACGATCGGATCGGAAACGTGGCTTTCGCTTTGCGGTCAGGGTCGCGAGGTTGTTCCGCAGCGATCAGGTTCAGCCACGAAGTAACGCCATCACCACTTCAGCGGCGCGCGCGCTTGGTGATAGCGCCCCGGTCGACATAATGTC
This sequence comes from Xanthobacteraceae bacterium, assembly GCA_051954235.1. Lineage (GTDB taxonomy): Bacteria > Pseudomonadota > Alphaproteobacteria > Rhizobiales > Xanthobacteraceae > 62-47. The sequence goes on along the minus strand of JBQCHY010000104.1, from coordinate 3,150 downwards.
GTCGATGCGCGCGAACGCGTCCTGCTGTCGCCGCCGCATCGGCGTGTCCGTCAGCACGGCGCGCAAGGCCGGCATCAACTTCGCGGCCGTGCAGTCTTCTTGAATGAATTCGGGGATGACATTCTCGCCGATCACCAGATTGGCGAGGATGACCGACGACGACGTGATGCGCCGGCGCACGATCCAGGCTTCCACCGCGCCGGCTTTGTAAGCCGTCACCATCGGCACCTGCGCGAGGGCGAGTTCAAGCGTGACGGTGCCGGACTTCGCGAAAGCCGCATGCGCCACACGAAAGGCCGCACGCTTGGCCTCCTCGCCGACCACGACGCGCGGCCGTACCGGCCAGTTTTCCAGTCCGCGTGCAATTGCACTTTCGAGATGCGGCATCGTCGGCAGCACCGCTTCGAATGCAATCCCCTGCGCCTGCAACTGCGCCAGCGTTTCACCGAACACCGCCATGTGATGGCCGATCTCGCTGCGACGGCTGCCGGGCAGCACCAGCAGAATCGGCGGCGAGCTATCACGACGCGATTGTTCGAGGGCGCACGGCCGCAACGAGCCGATCTGCTCGGTCAGCGGATGGCCGACGAAGGTACATGGCGGCCCGTCAAGTTTTCGCAGCGCCTCGGGTTCGAACGGCAGGATCGCCAGCACGTGATCGATATAGCCGCGCATGGTGCGGGCACGCCCCGGCCGCCACGCCCAGACCTGCGGCGAGACGTAATCGATAATCGGAATGCGTGGCGCGCGTGAGCGCACCCGCTTAGCGACGCGATGCGTGAAGTCGGGACTGTCGATGATGATCAGTGCGTCCGGCTTGGCCGCGATCACGGCATCGGCGGTTTCCCGAATGCGACGCAGAATGCTGCGCAACTGTTTCGCCACCGCAGCGAGACCGACAATCGACAATTCTTCGATCGGAAATCGGGAGACGAGTCCCGCCTCCGCCATCGCGCGGCCGCCGACGCCTTCGAAGCGCACGCCGTCGCCAAGCCGCGCGCGCAATTCGCGCATCAAGCTAGCGCCGAGCCGGTCGCCGGATTCTTCCGTCGCGATCAGAAATATGTTGCGCGCATCGCTTGGCATCACGCGGGCAATCCGGTGACGAAGACGCTTGCGCGGTCCGCCGCCTCGATCATCGGTTGCGGATCGGCCACGATGGTGTGGCCGGCGACGGTCGCAAGGCCCGCCAGCCCCGCCGCGATCACCCCTTCGACCGTTTGAAGCCCGGTGGTAGGTAAATCGAAACGCAAATCCTGGCCGCGCTTCGGCATCTTGACCAGGACGCCGCGCTTGATCTTCGCACGAATGCGTCCATCGGCACGCAACTGCGCGATACGCGCCAGCAGCGCATCGGTGCCCTCGATCCCCTCGACGCCGACGACATGACCATCGATCACCACGACGGCCTGACCGATATCGAACGGTCCGAGCGCCCGCAGCACATCGCATCCTTTGCCGATATCCGCTTCGGCATCGCGATCCGGGGCGGCCCGCGTGAGACAACCCGCCGGCATCAACAACTCGGGTGCGAGATCCTTGACGCCCACGAGACGAAAGCCGTCCTTCTCGAGCAGGCGTCCGACACTCGACAGCAGATGATCGTCGCCGCCGCGAAACGCCGCCCACACGCGCGGCAGGACACGCAGCGTCCCCCAATCGAGTCGTATTTCGGTTAGCGCCGGCCGGATCAGCGTGCCGATGAATGCAAGGTCGCGACACTTCTCGGCGCGCAACAGCCGCGTCAACCGGCCGAGCTGGCCCAGCGAAATCCAATGATGCTTGAAGCGCGCGACCGCGACGGGATCGCAGAATCCCTGGATCGCGAAGATCACCGGCGTGACGCCGCGCACGCTCAGCGCCTCCCCCACCGCGAAGGGCAACACGCCGCCGCCGGCGACCAGTCCGACCGGCGATGAAATCGGCAACGTGTCGTTGGTCATGGCTGGCTCATCGCCTCGTCGTCACGACTTGTCGCTGGTATCTCCGGGCAGGCAAAGCGGCCGGAGCTTACCTTCGCCGATGAACGTCAGGATTTCCGCGATGGCCGGATCGTCGGCCGCCATCGGTTGCACCGCAGCCAGCCGCTCTGCGAAGACGCCGGGACCATGAAACAGCTTCTGATAGAAGCCGCGCACCGTCGCCAGCCTGTCGCGCGTGAATTTGCGGCGGCGCATGCCGATGATGTTGAGTCCTTCGAGCTGTGCGTACTGCCCGTTGACGAGACCATACGGAATGATGTCGCCACGCACGCCGCAGACGCCGCCGATCATCACCTGCGAACCGACGCGAGCGAACTGATGCACGGCGGACAGACCGCCGATATAGACGAAATCACCGATGATGCAGTGGCCACCCAGCGTCGCGGAGGTCGCGAAAATTGCATCGCTGCCGACAATGCAGTCGTGTCCCACATGGCTGTTGTTCATGAAGAAGCCGCGCGCGCCGACGCGCGTGATGCCGCCGCCCTTGACGGTGCCGACGTTCATCGTCGTGCCTTCGCGGATGGTGCAATCCTCTCCGATCTCCAGACGCGTCGGCTCTCCCCGGTAGCTCACGTCCTGCGGCGGACTGCCCAGCGACACGAACGGCGACATCCGGCAGCGTGCGCCGATCGTCGTGTGTCCCATGATCGAGACGTGCGCGTCGAGATGGCATTCGTCGCCGAGCACGACGTCAGGACCGATGACGCAGTACGGACCGATGAAACACCCCTCGCCGATCACCGCGCCATCCGCAATCCGCGCGGTCGGATCAATCTTGCTCATGCTCGCCTATATATTCACTGAGGCCGTGGACCTAAAGTCAGATGAACTTAGGTTCGATCACTCATTTTATCCGTCATGCGAGGAGCGTGAGCTCCGAAGTAATCCAGTTTTTTCCCTGCGGTTTTCTGGATTGCTTCGCTTCGCTCGCAATGACTCAATCTCAATTCATCACGCGCCAAGTTAGTCCGTCAGCATCGCGCCGACATCGGCCTCCGCGACGACAACGCCGTTGACCTTGGCCTCGCCGTGAAACCACCACATGGTCTTGCGGCGGCTGGTGTTGCGCATGTGATATTCGATGGTGTCGCCCGGCAGCACCGGCTTGCGAAACTTGCACTTGTCGATGGTGAGGAAATACACCGCGCGCGGCTGGATGCCGTTG
>JBQCHY010000103.1:0-13173 GCA_051954235.1 Xanthobacteraceae bacterium | reverse complement strand
CGAGCTTCACGTCGGGCGGCGCGGTCTCTTAGCTTTTCGGTATCATCAGCATATTGAAACTTTTGGGGTGTTCATTCAATGTGGGGGTTTAATATATCGCTTTCAAGTTCATAGCCTCCGAATTGGCGGGGTTTGTCCCGGCCATCTACGTTCTCAAGGCGTGGATGGCCGGGACAAGCCCGGCCATGACGGAGGCTTTGACCTTGATCGCGAGATATTAACCCCGCACTTGGAAGGAACACCCCATGCGTTTCATGATGCTGATGATCCCGAAAGGCTACGAGACCGCGCCGCCCGACGTGAAGCTCGATCCCGAGCGGGTGAAATCGATGATGGCTTATAACGAGGCGCTGCAAGAGGCCGGCGTGTTGCTGGCGCTCGACGGCTTGCATCCGCCGTCAATGGGCGCGCGGGTGTCGTTCGAAGGCGGCAAGCCGCTGGTGACCGATGGGCCGTTCGCGGAAGCCAAGGAAGTGCTTGGCGGTTACTGGATGATCAACGTCGCCTCGCGCGACGAAGCGATCGCCTGGGCCAAGCGGTGCCCGGCGTCCGAGAACGAGGTCATCGAGATCCGTCAGGTTCAGGAAATGGCGGATTTCGATCCCGAGGTGCAGGCGGCCGCCGCCAGGTTGCCGGATTTGCAGGCGGCGGCACGGGGCGACTGAGGGGCGGCAAGTGGTCGCTCCGGCGAATGTCGGGACGATTCCGGCTGCCTCGAAACCGCCACGGGATCGCCGCAAGAATCCCGAGCTGAATTTGCCAGCGATCTCAGCGTCTCGATCACGCCGAAATATCTAGCCTTTTCGCCCGCCTCATGTAAAAGCCCTTAACATGAGCTGGCGAAAGGACCGCCGCGGCCCGGAACGCGGCTATCACCACGGCAATCTCAAGGAGGCGCTGCTGCAGGCGGCGCTGGACTTGATCGCGGAGAAAGGACCCGCCGGGTTCACCTTCGCCGATGCCGCGCGCTCCGCCGGCGTCAGTCCCGCCGCGCCCTATCGCCACTTCCGCGACCGCGACGAACTGTTGTCCAGCATTGCGCAGCGCGGGTTCGAACTGTTCGAGGCGGTGCTCACGAAAGCGTGGGATGATGGCCGTCCCGACACCGTCACCGCGTTCGAGCGAGTGGGGCGGGCCTATCTCGATTTCGCGCGCAGCGAACCGGCCTTCTATTCGGCGATGTTCGAATCCGGCGTACCGATTGATGTCAATCCGACGCTGATGGTCGCGAGCGAACGCGCCTTCAACATCATCCGCGCCGCCGCCGAACGGCTTGCCGCACTGGCGCCGCCCGGCGTCGCGCGACCGCCGGCGATGATGATGGCATTGCATATCTGGTCGCTGTCGCACGGCGTGGCATCGCTGTTTTCGCGTGGCGATTCCGCACGGCGCAAGCTGCCGATGTCGCCGGACGAATTGCTCGAGGCTGGCGTGTTGATCTATCTGCGTGGCCTCGGTTTCCCGACCGATCAGCGGCCGCCTGCTGATGCAACTACGGCGTCGCGCACCCCGCCGGGGCCTCCGGGGCCGCCGCCAGGACCGTGGGGCAAGCCGGCGAAGTAATTCGTTGCACCGTGGGTCGACGAAGTCGTCGGCGCGGTATTGTTCGATAGATTCCGAAATTTGTTCAATCCACGACCGGCGGATCAGGAACCTTCGCGCCGGTTGTGCTTTCCCTTGATCGCTTTGACTTACTGCGCGTGAGGCCTCGCGGTTGCCGATCGCGTGGCGCCGTTAAGGGCAGGTCTTGAAAGTCGCGTCGTGGAGATCAATTCCAATGATGAGCTCTGCGACAAACCTTGCGACGAACTTTGGCCCAAACCTGCCTGCGACAAATATTCTCGTGATGGCCGCGGTCCTCGCTTGACAAAAATTCGGAACGGGTTACGTATGTAAATGTTATTTACATTCACGTAGCCGCCACCTAGGGAGATGATAAATGACCCCCACCGCTGACGTTCATCGCTGGAACGGCCCGACGGAGGGCCATTACCGGCGTCCAAGCATGTTTGAATCGCCTTGGCATCCGGGCTGGATCGCCTTGACGGTGCTCGGTTTTATCTTCTGGTGGCCGGTTGGCCTCGCACTTCTCTTCTACACACTCGGGAGCAGGAAAATGGGATGCTGGAGCCATAACGACCGCTGGTCGAATAAGATGGAGCGGATGCAGTACAAGATGGAGCGGATGCGCGACCGCATGGAGCGTCGCGGCTTCGGCTTCGGCCCGCCGTCGAGCGGCAACCGCGCCTTCGACGAATACCGCGTAGAAACGCTGCGTCGTCTCGAGGAAGAGCAGAAGGAATTCAAGGACTTCCTCGAGCGTCTGCGTCACGCCCGCGACAAGGAAGAGTTCGACCAGTTCATGGCGCAGCACCGCTCGCGCCCGACCCCGCCGTCGGACGGCCAGCCGCAGGCGTAACCACTTCTCGTTGTAAACGATCGTTACATCGCCGCCCATCCGCACCCCGGATGGGCGGCTTTGCTATTTGAGGGAAATTTTCCGTGAGGTTGATCGGAAAACGGCTTTGATAACCTCGCGTTAACCATGGCAGGCGCTTGGTTGGATCCGGGAAAAACCGCCGTCAGCCCTCGTTTTGACACGTTGGCAAGGGATGCAGGACCCGGCTTTGGACGGGCCCCCCATGCGAATTGGCAGAACCGGCGTTGGCAGACGACGCGGTATGGCGCGTGATCGCGAATGGCGAGACGCGCCGCTCCCGGGAATGATTGGGACACTTGCGTTGAGAGGATACCGCTTATGAATCCGGCCGATGTGGCGCAGTCAGCTTTGCCGCTGGCCTCCTCCGACGTGTCATTGATTGCGCTGTTCTTCCAGGCCCATTGGGTGGTGAAGACGGTGATGCTCGGCCTGTTGGCCTGCTCGGTCTGGGTCTGGGCCATTGCCATCGACAAGATCCTGCTTTACGGCCGCACGCGACGGGCGATGGACCGCTTCGAACAGGCGTTCTGGTCCGGCGAGTCGATCGAGGAGCTTTATCGTTCGCTCGCATCCAAGCCGACGCAGTCGATGGCGGCCTGCTTCGTCGCCGCGATGCGCGAGTGGAAACGCTCGTTCGAAAGCCAGGCGCGCTCGTTCGCCGGCCTCCAAATGCGCATCGAGAAGGTGATGAACGTTTCGATCGCGCGCGAGATCGAACGGCTGGAACGTCGCCTGCTGGTGCTGGCGACGGTCGGCACGGCCTCGCCCTTAGTAGGCCTGTTAGGCACGGTTTGGGGCATCATGTCGAGTTTCCAGTCGATCGCGGCATCCAAGAATACATCGCTGGCCGTCGTCGCGCCCGGTATCGCGGAAGCACTGTTCGCCACCGCCATCGGCCTTATCGCCGCCATCCCGGCGACCATCTTTTACAACAAATTCACGGCAGAGGTGAACCGGCAGGCACAGCGCCTGGAGGGATTTGCCGACGAGTTCTCGGCGATTCTGTCGCGCCAGATCGACGAGCGCGCGTGAGCGTGAGGGGCCAATTGTGAGCACCGCATCATGGGCATGAACATCGCAGCAGGAGCATCGGGCGGCGGACGCGGCCGGCGTCGGCGTGCGGCGCCGATGGCGGACATCAACGTCACCCCGATGGTCGACGTCATGTTGGTGTTGCTCATCATCTTCATGGTGTCGGCGCCGCTTTTGACTGTCGGCGTGCCGCTCGATCTGCCGCAGACCCAGGCCAAGAGCCTCGATCAGGATAAGAATCCCCTGACGCTGTCGGTGAATCTGAAGGGCCAGGTGTTTCTCAACGATACAGAAATCGCAGTCGATGAGCTGGTGCCGAAGTTGAAGGCGATTACCGAAGCGCGCGCCGGCCTGGACGAGCGCATTTTCGTGCGCGGTGACAAGAAGGTCGATTACGGCACCGTGATGAAGGTGATGGGCCGGTTGTCGTCCGCGGGCTTTCGTCGCGTCGCGTTGGTGACCGAGGTGGAGCAAGGAAGCTGAGGTGAAAGTCGACAAGACCCTCGTCGCGTCGGTAGCCCTGCACGTGCTCGTGATCGGGTGGGGTCTCGTGTCGTTTTCAGCCCGCTCGCTGGAAGCGCCACCGCCGGAGTCGATGCCGGTCGATATCATCTCCGCGGATCAGTTGTCGAAGATCACCGCCGGCAGCAAGACCGGCGAGAAGGAAAAGCCGAAGCTGTTGGTCGAGAAGGTCGCCGAGGCGAAACCGGTCGACGATACCGCCGGCAAGGTCACCGAAAAGCCCGAGGTGAAGACTGAGGCCGCGCCGGAGCCGCCGCCGAAGCCGGTCGAAAAGCCCGTCGAGAAGAAACCCGATCCGCCGAAGCCCGTCGCCGAGCACAAGCCGAAGGACGAGCCGAAGCCGATCGAGAAGAAGCCCGATCCGCCGAAGGTGGATCCGATCGCGGAAGCGCTGAAGAAGGACGAGGCCAAGAAGCCGACGCCCAAACCGCAAGCGAAGGCCGCGCCGCCCAAACCGCCGGAGCCGAAGCGCGAGCGCACCTTCGATCAATCGAAGATTGCGGCCTTGCTCGACAAGCGTGATCCGACACGGCATGCCGCGACCGGCGAACAACTCAACTCGACTGCCTCGCTCGGAGCGGCACGCGGCAACGCGGCCACGCTGTCGCAATCCGAGCTCGATGCATTGCGCGCGCGCCTAACCAAGCTGTGGAACGTGCAGGCCGGTACGGAGCATCCGGAAGAACTGATCGTCGATATCCGCATTCGGCTGACGCCCGACAAGCGGCTGGCGGCGCCGCCGGAAATCGTGTCACGCGGCACGTCGCCGCGCTATCGGGCTGCCGCCGACGCCGCAATGCGTGCGGTGTTGCAGGCACAGCCCTATGATATGTTGCGGCCGGCGACTTACGATCAGTGGAAAGATATGATTGTCACATTCGATCCGCGTCAGATGTTCAACGGTTGATGTTTTGCCGATACTCCTTGAAGTGAGCGAGCGATGTCCCTGAAGTCGTCTTTTCCGTCCGCAATGTCGTTGACACGTCGGCACGCGCTGATCGGTGGCGCTGGTGTCGCCGCAGGCCTGCTGCTGCCGTCGTTGGCACGCGCACAAACCCGTTTGCAGGTGACGGAAGGCAACGTCGCCCCGCTGCCGATCGCGATTCCGAATTTCGTTGCGGGCACACCGTCGGATGCCGAAGTCGGCAATGGCGTAGCGCAGGTCATCACTAACAACCTGAAGCGTAGCGGCCTGTTCGCGCCGATCGATCAGGCGGCTTTCATCGAGAAGATCAACAATATCGATTCCGCGCCGCAGTTCGCGAACTGGAAGAGCATCAACGCGCAGGCGCTGGTCACCGGCCGCATGACGCGACAAGGCGACGGTCGCCTCAAAGCCGAATTCCGGTTGTGGGATGTCGCGTCGGGTCAGCAACTGACCGGCCAGCAGTATTTCACGTCGCCGGAATACTGGCGGCGTATCGCGCACATCATCTCCGATCAGATTTATGAACGCCTCACCGGCGAGAAGGGTTACTTCGACAGCCGCGTGGTGTTCGTCGACGAGAGCGGCAAGGCGCAGCATCGCGTCAAGCGATTGGCGTTGATGGATCAGGACGGCGCCAACGTGCGCTATCTAACGCGCGGCTCCGATCTGGTGCTGACGCCCCGTTTCTCGCCTTCGACGCAAGAAATCACCTACATGGAGTTCGGGCAGGGCGATCCGCGAGTCTATCTGTTCAATATCGAAACCGGACAGCGCGAAATCGTCGGCAACTTCCCCGGCATGTCGTTCTCGCCGCGGTTCTCGCCCGATGGCCAGCGCATCATCATGAGCTTGCAGCAAGGCGGTAACTCGAACCTGTTCGTGATGGATTTGCGTTCGAAGTCGACGACGCGTCTGACCGATACGCCGGCGATCGATACCTCGCCGTCCTATTCGCCGGACGGCGGCCGCATCTGCTTCGAATCCGATCGCGGAGGAAAGCCACAGGTCTATGTGATGCCGGCCGGCGGTGGTGGTGCGCAGCGCATCTCGTTCGGGGAGGGGAGCTACTCGACGCCGGTGTGGTCGCCGCGCGGCGATTATATCGCGTTCACCAAGCAGGGCGGTGGCCAGTTCGCGATCGGGATCATGAAGCCCGACGGATCGGGCGAACGCATCCTGACATCCGGCTTCCACAATGAAGGCCCAACCTTCGCGCCCAACGGTCGCGTCGTGATGTTCTTCCGTGATCCGGGCGGTGGCGGCGGGCCGTCGCTCTACACCGTGGACATTTCCGGCCGGAACGAACAGAAGGTGCCGACGCCGGGCTATGCCTCCGATCCCGCATGGTCACCGCTGTTATCGTAAACGAGCGGTTAACGCGCTCAACCGCGACGTGCGTAAAAGTGAGCATTTGTCGTTAGTCGACTGATGCGGCGGTTGTATCGGGAGATTCCGCGGAGCATCGCAATATCTTGGTAACGATGTTCGCTCAGGAAGGCTTCATCTGCGCAAGGTATGACTGTGGGGCCTAAACAGGGTCCGCGCGCAGACGATGCAGTTGTTCGAGACAAAAAGACGGCACCAGGACGAACGGTTGTCGCCGACGATTTATGCGGCGCTCGTGGATTCGCTATTCATGAATCCTGCGCCGATGATCTTTGGCGCGTTCGGGCCCGCGATCGCGGCTGCCGTCGTTGCATTCGTCACCGGTGATGTCTGGTGCTGGCTCAGCGTGCCGCTGTTCATCGCGGTCGGCATGGCGCGTGCCTATCAGATGTACCGCTACAAGCGACGCAACGCCGGCTTGACCGTCAGCGAAGCTGTCGTCTGGGAAAAGCGTTATAGGCTCGGCGCCATCGCCTACGGTCTTGCACTCGGCATCTGGGGCGTCACGGTGCTGATGCGCACCGACGATGCGGCCGCGCATATGCTATGTGTGACGACCGTCGTTGCCTACACCTCGGGTGGAGTGGGCCGGACATTCGGACGTCCGAATATTTTCCATCTTCAGGTGCTTCTGGGATGCGGGCCGGTTTTCATCGCCCTGATCGCATTCGGCGGCATCTATTATTATGCGCTCGCGCTGCTCAGCTTCGTGTTCTTCGCGGCGATCCGCCGGCTGACGTCGAGCCTGCAACGCATCTATGTCAACGCCTGGATCGCGCGCGAGCGCGAGGCCGCACTGGTCAGCCAGTTCGACACCGCACTGAACAACATGCCGCACGGCCTTTGCATGTTTAATGTCGACGGCCGGCTCGCGGTGATGAACCATCGCTTCAGCGAGATGATGGGACTGCCCGGCGAAGTCGTGCTGCGCGGCGTTCACGCGCGCGAGATCGTTGCGGAGTGCCGGCGTTCGGAAATTCTCGCGGAAGACAGCGCCAACCTGATCCTATCGGAGATTGAGAATTCGCAAGCCGGCGAGATCATCACGGTGGAGCCTCACGCCGGAATGCGGGCGCTGTCATGGACCTTCCAGCCGATGGCGGGCGGTGGTAGCGTCGTGCTGGTGGAAGACATCACCGAACGGCGCATGGCGGAAGCAAAGATCACGCATCTGGCGCGCTTCGACGAACTCACCGGCTTGCCCAACCGCGTCAATTTCCGCGATGAGATCGAGCGTTTGTTGTCGCACGCGCAGAATACGACTTCGGCGTTGCTGTTTATCGACCTCGACCAGTTCAAGCAGGTCAACGATACGCTGGGCCATCCTTGCGGCGACCGGCTGCTGTGTATGGTCGCGGATCGGCTGCGCGAGATGATGCGCACCGACGATTTCGTCGCGCGCTTCGGCGGCGACGAATTCGTTGTGTTCCAGCGTAACATTACCTCGAACGAGGACGCTGCCAGCCTGGCGCGCCGTATCGTCGAGCGTCTGAGCGAGCGCTACGAGATCGATCTACATCTGGTGGAGATTGGCGCCAGCGTTGGTATCGCCGTCACGTCGCCGTCGATCAGTGCCGACGTGCTGCTCAAGAACGCCGATATGGCGCTCTATCGCGCCAAAGCCGACGGCCGCGGCACCTTCTGCTTCTTCCGTGATGAAATGGCGGAGACGGTGGAAGCGCGCCGCATTCTCGAGCTCGATTTGCGTCGTGCGCTCGCCGACGAGGAGTTCGAACTGTACTATCAGCCGCTGGTCAACTTGAAAACAGGACGAATATCGACTTGCGAAGCGTTGCTGCGCTGGAACCATCCGGAACGCGGCACGGTGTCGCCGGTCGACATCATCCCGGTCGCCGAAGACATGGGCCTGATCGTCGATCTCGGGCGCTGGATACTGCGCAAGGCCTGCATGGAGTGCATGAAGTGGCCGGATGGCGTGAGCGTCGCGGTCAACTTCTCGTCGCAGCAGTTCCATCAGCGCGATGTGCTCAGCGAAGTTCGCTACGCTCTCGAAGTGTCGGGGCTGCCTGCGAAACGGCTCGAGGTCGAAATCACCGAGTCGTCTCTGTTGCGCAATACGCAATGGACCCGTCACGCGCTGACGCAGTTGAATAATGAAGGCGTGCGGATTTCGCTTGATGACTTCGGCACCGGCTACTCGAGCTTGAGCTATCTGCACAATTTCCCGCTTCACAAGGTCAAGATCGACCGCTCGTTCCTCGAAGGCATCGATACCGATCGTCCGCTGACGTTGCTTCGCGGTGTCGCGCGGCTCAGCGCCGACCTCGGCATGTCCGTTGTTGTCGAGGGCATCGAGACCAACGAGCAGCTCGAATTGATCAGCGCGGACGGCACGGTCACTGAAGCGCAGGGCTATTTGTTCAGCCGGCCCGTGCCGGCGGTTGCGATCCGCCAATTGTTGATTGCGTCGCATGCGCGTCGTTCGCCAGAGAACAACCTCGTGGCATTGCCGTCGCGGTCGACCGGTTAGCGGCTCGGCTGGATTTCGGCGCTTGCAAAAGATGCCCGCCGAAACGATCACAAACATCGAAAGCAAATCGCTGAAATTTCCGCACCGCAACTGAGCGGGCAACACGCGCAAAGACTGCGCTTGTGCACACAGCATTAACCTTACTACTTTGATAGCTTTGCACTTTGCTTAAGAAAGCATTAACTTTTGTAAATGCACCGCGCGTTGCTCAGGACTGCGCAGGAAACTCGCGATGAGTCAGGCTGAACAGACCCGGAGCCGCCCGTTCGAACGTGGCATCGAACTTCTCGATCGTGTCGACTATCATTTGGCGGAAACCGACGCCGATAGGGACGAGATTTATCGGCTGCGTTATCGCGCCTATCTCCAGGAAGGCGCTATCCTTCCGAACCGTGATCACAAAGTCAGCGATCGCTTCGATGACTTGCCAAACAGTTGGATTTTTGGTGTTCGGCTTGACGGGGAACTCGTAAGCTCGTTGCGCATTTCGGTCGCCTCGCCGGAGCATCCGGTGACGCCATCGGTCGACGTGTTTCCGGAGCTATTGAAGCCCGAGCTAGCCAAGGGCAAGGTCATGGTGGATCCGACGCGCTTCGTCGCGGAGCCCGCGCGCGCCAACAAGTTTCCCGAACTGCCTTATATGACGCTGCGGCTGGCCTATGTCGCCTGCCAATACTTCAATGCCGATATCGGGCTCGCGTCGGTGAGGGCGGAACATCAGGCGTTTTACCGGCGCATATTCCTGCACACCCTGGCGCCGCCACGGGACTATCCAGGCCTGATCAAGCCGATCAGCCTGATGGCGATCGATTTTCCCGATCAGCGCGAACGGGTCTTCGCGCGTTTTCCCCATCTGCGCTCAAGCTATTTCGAGCGCCGTATGTTGTTCGAGCGCCGCCACGGGCGGAACCCGTCCGTCGTGCGATTGCCGGAACGACCGTTCGAGCGCGCCTCAATCGTCCCAAGGTCCTAGGTTTTCGACGAAATTCGGAAACCGGCATGATGTGCCCGACCTGCGCCAATCCGCGAGTGTTCACCACCGGATTGCACTGCGCCGGGCCGCAACCTTATTCACTTTCGTGCCATATTTGCTCGCCATTAACCATGCCGTCCGGTTGTTGGTGGCTCACGGCATTTGATTGGTTCTGGCAACGTCTCATCAAGGTTGATGGAACGTTCGCTTAACCAACCCCCTGTAGACCGGGTCATCAGACAAATCGTGAGCGTGGAGGCTCCGGAATGACCTATCAAAAGCGATTCCTCCAGGGATTGAAGTTGGCTGCTGTGCTGGCGGTGGCGCTGTCGATGGGCGCCTGCGCCAACAAGAACGGGCTCGGTGCCGACGGCGCGGGAATGGCTGGCGCTGCGACGCCGGGCAGCCAGCAAGACTTCGTGGTGAATGTCGGTGACCGCGTCTTCTTCGAAAGCGACCAGACCGATCTGACCCCTCAGGCCATCGCGACACTGGAAAAGCAGGTGCAGTGGCTGCAGACCTACAATCGCTACACTTTCACCATCGAAGGCCATGCCGACGAGCGCGGCACGCGTGAGTACAACATCGCGCTCGGTGCGCGTCGTGCCCAGTCGGTGCGGTCGTTCTTCATCTCCCGCGGCATTCCGGCTCAACGCATGCGTACCATCTCCTATGGCAAGGAACGGCCGGTCGCGGTCTGTAACGATATCTCGTGTTGGTCGCAGAACCGCCGTGCGGTCACTGTCTTGAACGCCAGTTCCTGATCTGCGCGTTTCGCAGACTGATTTCGCCGGCGCCTTCGGGCGCCGGTTTCGTTTTGAGGACTGTCATCACGGCAGAAAACGAAGATCTGATTTTGCCAGAGGCAGCGGCGCGCGCTATTATTTCGAGAGTAACGAGCGCGACCGGTTCGGTGATTCGAGCCGAATTCGTATAGTCACATTTTTGGCGTACTCCGACCCTCAAGCTCGAGTTCCAGAACGGCGCCAATCATTCGTCAGGCTAAAATGTCAGTCAAAACTGCAAAGCTCGCGTTTCCTGAATTCGCGCGCGTCACCGTCGTGGTCGCAGCGCTCGCGATGTCCTCGTCATCGGTGCTGGCGCAAAATTACGACGACGACAACGGCGACCCGGCGATGCGGGTCGAGCAGTTGGAAGGCCAGTTGCGGCGGCTCACCGGCCAGAACGAGGAATTGCAACACCGCAACCGCATGCTGGAACAGCAGCTTCAGCAGTTGCAGGGTGGCCAGGCCGCCGGCGCGCCGGCCAGTGTCGCTGCCACGCCGCCCGCGCAGCAGGTAGCCCCCTCGGGAGCCGGTTACGGACAGCGTCAACCGTCCTATGGCCAGCAGCCCTCCGGCGGCAATCAGCAGCCGGGCTACGCTCAGCCGCCGGTCCAGCAGGAACAGGTGCCGGTTGCACGAGGACCGGGCCGCGGCGATGCGTTCGATCCCAGCCGCAATCCCAACGCGCCGGGTGCGCCGCAGGTGCTCGGTTCGACTCGTCCGTCGGGCCCGCCTTCAGGACAGGGCGCTCCGGTCGGTGCGCCGGGTGGTCGCGATGCCGGGGAGCCGCTCAATCTCTCCAATGTCGGGAGCCCGACGCAATCCGGTAACGCCGCCGCTGGGGGTGGGTTGACCACCTTGCCGCCCTCGGCGTCGCCGCGCGACGAGTTCGATCTCGGCATCGGCTACATGCAACGCAAGGACTATGCGCTGGCGGAAGAAACGATGCGCAATTTCTCCCGCCGGTACCCGAACGATCGGCAGGTGGCGGATGCCCAGTACTGGGTCGGCGAGAGCCTTTTCCAACGTCAGAAGTACCGCGAAGCCGCCGAATCCTTCCTCGCGGTCACGTCGAAGTACGACACCTCTGCGAAAGCGCCCGACGCCCTGCTGCGGCTCGGCCAATCGCTCGCCGCGCTGAAGGAAAAGGAAGCAGCCTGCGCCGCGTTGGGCGAAGTGGCGCGGAAATATCCGCAGGCCTCGCGCGGCATCAAGCAAGCGGTGGATCGCGAGCAGAAGCGGGTGAAGTGCTGAACTTGACGAGCGGCGTGCATCGGCGGTTTGCTTAGGCGGCAGCTTTTGCGTCGACGTCAATTCAAGAACCTACCAGGGGACCGCTGCCCCTCTGGTTCGCGCTATCACCTGCCTCGCAGTAGCGATTTATGTCGGACCACCAATCGCCAATTTCGGCAAGCGAAGCCAGATCGTTGTTCGCGGAGTGGAGGCAGGCGCCGTCGCTGGTGCTTGCCGTGTCGGGCGGTCCGGACTCCGTCGCGATGCTGTGGCTCATGGCGCGCTGGCGGCGCGCGTTGAAGCGCGGTCCGCGGCTTGTTGCGATAACAATCGATCATCAACTGCGTCCCGAAGCTCGGCGTGAGGCCGCCGATGTGAAGCGGTTGGCGCGTAAGTTGGATGTCGAGCATCGCACCCTGCGGTGGAACGGAGCCAAGCCCAAAACCGGCGTGCCGGCGGCGGCGCGGGAGGCGCGTTACGCGCTGCTGATGAAGGTCGCGCGCCAATGCGACGCGGTCCATATCCTCACGGCCCATACGCGCGACGATCAGGCCGAAACGCTTCTGATGCGAATGGCGCGCGGCAGCGGCATCGCAGGCTTGGGTGCCATGGCGCGGCAGTCGCCGCGCGAGGGCGCAATCATCGCGCGGCCCTTGCTCGACGTGCCAAAGGCGCGGCTGCTGGCGACGCTCGACAAGGCCAAGGTCCCGTATGCCCTCGACCCGACCAATACGAACGCCCAATACACCCGCCCACGGCTGCGAGCCTTGATGCCCTTGCTGGCGGCCGAGGGTTGCGATGCGCGCAATTTGACCCGCCTGGCGGGCCGGTTGGGGCGGGCCAATGCGGCGTTGGAACTGATGGCGGATGGCGCCGAGCGGTTTTTGGCGGTCCGTAGTGGCGGATTGCCACGGCCAGGCTTCGATTTCGACGCGTTTGTCGGACTGCCCGAGGAAGTCCGGATTCGCGTGCTGCTGCGTGCGATCGGCCGTGTTGCCACCGAAGGTGTTCCCGAATTGGGGAAGGTCGAGGCTTTGATCGCAGCGATCAATGCCGCCGGCGCCGTACGATCCGGAGTGCAGGCCCGGTTCCGGCAGACCCTTGCCGGCGCCGTGATGACCATTGCCAAGGGGCGTATCCTGATCGAGCCAGCGCCGCCACGACGGAACGCCAAGCGCAACACACAGGGCGGACGGTCTTCCGTTAGACAATAACCAGAATTGCCATTATTTGAACGGGAACGTCGCTAGGATGCATTCAACGGCATCCAGATGCGCTAAATAGTCCTGACCGGTTCCCTTGGCAGGGGCTGGAGCGACACTTAAATTAAAATATCCGTCCAAGGCAGGAGGTCGCGCGACGCGCGGCCACGAAGGAACCTCG
>JBQCHY010000102.1:0-22190 GCA_051954235.1 Xanthobacteraceae bacterium | reverse complement strand
GGAAACCTTCTTCTCCTTCTACGTGCTGCCGGCGCTCCTGATCCTCCTGAAGTCGGTCGTGCTGATCGTCGTGCTTCTGGTCGGCGTCGCTTACCTGCTCTATGCCGACCGCAAGATCTGGGCGGCGGTGCAATTGCGGCGCGGGCCGAACGTCGTCGGTCCGTGGGGAACGCTGCAGGCCTTCGCCGACCTTCTGAAATTCGTCTTCAAGGAGCCGATCATCCCGTCCGGCGCCAACAAGGGCGTCTTCCTGCTCGCGCCGCTTGTCTCGGCGGTGCTGGCAATCTCGGCCTGGGCGGTGATCCCGTCGGGCGCCAACAAGGGCGTGTTTCTTCTGGCGCCGCTGGTGTCGGCGGTGCTGGCGATTTCGGCTTGGGCGGTCATTCCGGTCAATGAGGGCTGGGCGGTCGCCAACATCAATGTCGGCATTCTATATGTCTTCGCCATCTCCTCGCTCGAGGTCTATGGCGTGATCATGGGCGGCTGGGCGTCCAATTCGAAATATCCATTCCTCGGCGCGCTCCGCTCCGCGGCGCAGATGGTTTCCTACGAGGTTTCCATCGGCTTCGTCATCGTCTGCGTGCTGCTCTGCGTCGGCTCGCTGAACCTGTCGGCCATCGTCGCGGCGCAGGATACCAAGTGGGGCCTGCTCGGCTGGTACTGGCTGCCGCTGCTGCCGATGTTCGTGATCTTCTACGTCTCGGCGCTGGCGGAAACCAACCGTCCGCCGTTCGACCTCGTCGAAGCGGAATCCGAACTGGTCGCAGGCTTCATGGTGGAATACGGCTCGACGCCGTACCTGCTGTTCATGCTCGGCGAATATGTCGCGATCTGCACCATGTGTGCGCTCGGCACCATTCTGTTCCTGGGCGGCTGGTTGTCGCCGATCCCGTTCGCGCCGTTCACCTGGGTGCCGGGCATCATCTGGTTCGCGCTGAAGGCGCTGTTCATCTTCTTCCTGTTCGCAATGGCCAAGGCCATCGTGCCGCGCTACCGCTACGACCAATTGATGCGGCTGGGCTGGAAAGTCTTCCTGCCGCTGTCGCTCGCCATGGTCGTGATCGTCGCGGCTGTCCTGCAATTTACCAAGTTCGCACCGGTATGAGGCTGTCATGAGCGTTACAACCGCTGCAAAGTCGCTGCTGCTGACCGAATTCCTCGAGGCGTTCGTCGTCACGATGCGGTATTTCTTCAAACCGAAGCCGACGCTGAACTATCCCTTTGAAAAGGGACCGATCTCGCCGCGTTTCCGTGGCGAGCACGCGCTGCGCCGTTATCCCAACGGCGAGGAACGCTGCATCGCCTGCAAGCTGTGCGAGGCGATCTGCCCGGCGCAGGCCATCACCATCGAAGCCGGTCCGCGCCGCAACGACGGCACCCGCCGCACCGTGCGCTACGACATCGACATGGTGAAGTGCATCTATTGCGGGCTGTGCCAGGAAGCCTGTCCGGTCGACGCCATCGTCGAAGGCCCGAACTTCGAATTCGCCGCCGAGACGCGCGAGGAGCTTTACTATGACAAGGCCAAGCTGCTCGCCAACGGCGACCGCTGGGAGCGCGAGATCGCGAAGAACATCGCGCTCGACGCGCCGTACCGGTGAGGTGAGGGCATGATCTTTCCCGCGCTGTTCTTCTATCTGTTTTCCGCTGTGCTGGTCGGCTCGGCGGTGATGGTGATTGCCTCGCGCAATCCTGTGCACTCGGTGCTGTTCCTGATCCTCGCTTTCGTCAACGCGTCGGGGCTATTCATCCTGCTCGGCGCCGAATTCCTCGCGATGATCCTCGTCGTCGTCTATGTCGGCGCGGTGGCGGTGCTGTTCCTGTTCGTCATCATGATGCTGGACGTCGATTTCGCCGAACTGCGCGAGGGCTTTCTGGAATATCTGCCGGTCGGCCTTTTGGTCGGCGCGATCTTCCTCGCCGAACTGCTGCTGGTCGCAGGCGGCTGGGTGATCAACCCGACGGTGGCGAAAACCATCACCGCGCCGATCCCCGGCAATGTCAGCAACACCGAGGCCATCGGACTGGTGCTGTACACGACGTATATTCATTACTTCCAGGTTGCTGCGCTGGTGCTGCTGGTGGCGATGATCGGCGCCATCGTGCTGACCTTGCGCCATAAGGCCAACGTCAAGCGGCAGAACATCAGCGTGCAGAACGCCCGCACCAAGGCGGCGGCGATGGCCGTGCGTCAGGTGCCGTCGGGGCAGGGGCTGCGCGAATCCGACGCGGCGGAGTGGGTGAAATGACAATCGGTCTCGGCCATTACCTCGCGGTCGGCGCGATCCTGTTCACGCTGGGCATCCTCGGCATCTTCCTCAACCGCAAGAACATCATCGTCATCCTGATGTCGGTGGAATTGATCCTGCTGGCGGTGAACATCAATCTGGTGTCATTCTCGGCGTTCCTCAACGACATCGTCGGCCAGGTGTTCGCGCTCTTGGTGCTGACGGTCGCCGCCGCGGAAGCCGCGATCGGACTTGCGATCCTTGTCGTTTACTTCCGCAACCGCGGTTCGATCGCGGTGCAAGACATCAATATGATGAAGGGCTGAGGCAGATATGGTCCAGGCGATTGTCTTTCTGCCGCTGCTCGGCGCCATTCTCGCGGGCCTGATCGCGCTCGCGGGCGCGCACGCGCGCAACCCCAGCGGCGACACCGTCGAGCACGCGCATGGCCATGACGGCCACGGCGATCACGGTCATGCCCACGCGTCTCATGCGCACGACGATCACAGCCACGACGATCATCACGCGCCGGCCGAACCGGCCGCGGCGGGCACCGCGGCGGCCGAGTTCATCACCACGGCGCTGTTGTTCGTTTCCGCGGCGCTATCGTGGATCACCTTCGTCAATGTCGGCTTCTTCAAGCAGGACGTGCTGATCCATGTATTGCCGTGGATCAATTCCGGCGACTTGCAGATCGCGTGGTCGCTGCGCGTCGATACGCTGACGGCGGTGATGCTGGTGGTGGTCACCACGGTGTCGTCGCTGGTGCACCTCTATTCGGTCGGCTACATGGACGAGGATCCGTATCGTCCGCGTTTCTTCGCCTATCTGTCGCTGTTTACCTTCGCCATGTTGATGCTGGTGACCTCCGACAATCTGGTGCAACTGTTCTTCGGCTGGGAAGGCGTCGGCCTCGCGAGCTATCTACTGATCGGGTTCTGGTATCAGAAGCCCTCGGCCAACGCGGCCGCGATCAAGGCGTTCGTCGTCAACCGCGTCGGCGACTTCGGCTTCTCGCTCGGCATCTTCGCGGTGTTCATGCTGATTGGTTCGACCGATTTCGAGACCATCTTCTCGGCCGCGCCGGGCCTCACCGGCAAGACCATCAACTTCCTCGGCTGGAACGTCGATGCGCTGACCATTACCTGCCTGCTGCTGTTCATGGGCGCGATGGGCAAATCGGCGCAGTTCCTGCTGCATACCTGGTTGCCGGACGCGATGGAAGGCCCGACCCCGGTGTCGGCGCTGATCCACGCTGCGACCATGGTGACCGCCGGCGTGTTCATGGTGGCGCGCCTGTCGCCGCTGTTCGAACTGGCGCCGAACGCGCAGGCGTTCGTGATGCTGATCGGGGGCACCACGGCGTTCTTCGCAGCGACCATCGGCCTGGTCCAGAACGACATCAAGCGCATCGTCGCTTATTCGACCTGTTCGCAACTCGGCTACATGTTCGTGGCGATGGGCGCGGGCGCTTACTCGGTGGGCATGTTCCACCTCTTCACCCACGCCTTCTTCAAGGCGCTGTTGTTCCTAGGCTCCGGCTCGGTGATCTACGCGATGCACCACGAGCAGGACATCCGCAACATGGGCGGGCTGTGGCGGAAGATTCCCTACACCTACGCCACCATGGTGATCGGCACGCTGGCGCTGACCGGCTTCCCGCTGACCGCCGGCTACTTCTCTAAGGACGCGATCATCGAGTCGGCCTTCGTCTCGCACAACCCGTTCGCGTTCTACGGCTTCCTGATGACGGTGGTCGCGGCGTGCCTGACCTCGTTCTATTCATGGCGTCTGATCTTCAAGACCTTCCACGGCAAGCCGCACGACCGGCATCATTATGAGGCCGCGCACGAGGCCCCGCTGTGGATGCTGGTGCCGCTCGGCGTGCTGAGCGCGGGCTCGCTGCTCGCCGGCCTGCCGTTCAAGGACTTGTTCGCCGGCCACGGCGTCGACGAATTCTTCCGCGCCTCGCTGAAGATGCATCCGCACATTCTTGAAGAGATGCATCACATCCCGGCGGCGATCGCTTATCTGCC
Source organism: Xanthobacteraceae bacterium (assembly GCA_051954235.1). GTDB lineage: Bacteria > Pseudomonadota > Alphaproteobacteria > Rhizobiales > Xanthobacteraceae > 62-47. Next base: position 17,926 of record JBQCHY010000102.1, on the reverse strand, counting down.
GACGATCATGATGGTGATCGGCCTGTATGTGGCCTGGCTGTTCTACATCCGCCGGCCGTATCTGCCGGTGGAACTCGCCAACCAGCACGGCGCGCTGTACCGCTTCCTGCTCAACAAGTGGTACTTCGACGAGCTTTACGACATCATGTTCGTGCGCCCGGCGAAGTGGCTCGGCACTACGCTGTGGAAGAAGGGTGACGGCTTCATTATCGACGGCTTCGGCCCCAACGGGGTCGCGGCGCGCGTGCTCGATGTCACCCGCGGCGTTGTGCGCATTCAAACCGGTTATCTCTATCATTACGCCTTCGTGATGCTGATCGGCGCCGCCGGTCTGATCACCTGGTTCATGTTCGGGCTTGGGGGCCAATAAATGATGACGTGGCCCATTCTTTCGGTCGTCACCTTCCTGCCGGCCGTTGGCGCACTGTTGATCTGGCTGATGGCGCGTGGCGGCGATGAAGCCGCTGCTCGCAACGCACGCTGGATCGCGCTGTGGACGACGCTGATCAACTTCGCGATCTCGCTGATTTTGGTGGCGCGGTTCGATCCGACGCAGGCCGGTTTCCAGTTCGTCGAGGAGGGCCGCTGGCTGACCTCGACCATCGCCTACAAGATGGGCGTCGACGGCATCTCGCTGCCGTTCGTGATCCTCACCACCGCGCTCTTGCCGCTGTGCATCATCGCAAGCTGGAAGTCGGTCACCAATCGCGTGCCGGCCTACATGATGGCGTTCCTGATTCTGGAAGCGCTGATGGTCGGTACCTTCTCGGCGCTCGATCTCCTGCTGTTCTACGTCTTCTTCGAAGGCGGCCTGATCCCGATGTTCCTGATCATCGGCGTCTGGGGTGGTCCGCGCCGGGTCTATGCGACGTTCAAGTTCTTCCTCTACACGCTGCTCGGCTCGGTCTTGATGCTGCTGGCGATCATGGCGTTGTACTGGAACGCCGGCACCACCGACATTCCGACGCTGATGACCACCGCCGTGCCGCGCAACTTGCAGACATGGGCGTGGCTGGCGTTCTTCGCCTCGTTCGCGGTGAAGATGCCGATGTGGCCGGTGCACACCTGGCTGCCGGACGCGCACGTCGAGGCGCCCACCGCGGGCTCGGTGATCCTCGCCGCGATCCTCTTGAAGATGGGCGGCTACGGCTTCCTGCGCTTCTCGCTGCCGATGTTCCCCTTGGCGTCGCATGACTTCGCGCCGCTGGTGTTCACGCTCTCCGCCATCGCCATCGTCTACACCTCGCTGGTGGCGCTGATGCAGGAGGACATGAAGAAGTTGATCGCCTATTCGTCGGTCGCGCACATGGGCTTCGTCACCATGGGCATCTTCGCCGGCACCATGCAGGGCGTCGCCGGCGGCGTGTTCCAGATGGTGTCGCACGGCCTCGTCTCCGGCGCGCTGTTCCTCTGCGTCGGCGTGGTCTACGACCGGATGCACACCCGCGAGATCGCGGCCTATGGCGGCGTGGTCAACCGGATGCCGCTCTATGCCTTCGTGTTCCTGACGTTCACGATGGCGAACGTCGGCCTGCCGGGCACCTCGGGCTTCGTCGGCGAATTCCTGACGCTGATCGGCACCTTCAAGGTTTCGATCCCGACCGCGTTCTTCGCAACGCTGGGCGTCATCCTGTCGGCGGCCTATGCGCTGTGGCTCTACCGCAAGATTGTGTTCGGCGCGCTGGTGAAGCCGTCGCTCGCCAGCATCAAGGACCTGACGTTCCGCGAGGTGGTGACGCTCGGGCCGCTGCTGGTGCTCACCATTCTGTTCGGTTTCTATCCGAAGCCGCTGCTCGATTTCTCGGCGGCCTCGGTGCAGCAACTCGTCACCAATTACAGCCACGCGATTACTGCCGTGAAGGCAGCCGCGCTGATGCAATGAATACGGCAGGTCAGGACATTATCCCATGAACTTCACTCCCGCCGGATATTCGCTGCTTCCCGTGCTGCCGGAGATCGTGCTGGCCGTCGGCGCGATGGTGCTTCTGATGGTCGGCGCGTTTCGCGGCCAGCGTTCGACGCCGCTGGTGGTGACGCTGGCGATCGCGCTCCTGATCCTCACCGGCGTTCTGCAATGCCATTATCTGCCTGCCGGGAAGCTGACCACCTTCGGCGGCAGCTTCGTCGTCGACGGTTACGCGCGCTTCCTGAAAATCCTGGTGCTGCTGGGTTCGGCCGCGACCTTGCTGATCTCCTACGGCTTCCTGTCGGAGCGGCCGCGCCGCATTTTCGAATACGCGATCCTGATTCTGGTCTCGACCGTCGGCATGATGCTGCTGATCTCAGCCGGCGATCTGGTGATGCTCTATCTCGGCCTCGAACTGATGAGCCTCTCGCTCTATGTCGTGGCCGCGTCCAACCGCGACGACGTGAAGTCCACCGAAGCTGGCCTGAAGTATTTCGTGTTGGGCGCGCTGGCGTCGGGCATGATGCTGTACGGCATGTCGCTGATCTATGGCTTCACCGGCACGGTCAACTTCGCCGGCATTGCGGCCGCGGCCAAGACCGGCAGCGTCGGCGTCGCGTTCGGCCTCGTCTTCCTGCTGGCGGGTCTGTGCTTCAAGGTGTCGGCGGTGCCGTTCCATATGTGGACGCCCGACGTTTACGAGGGCGCGCCGACGCCGATCACCGCCTTCTTTTCGTCGTCGCCGAAGGTCGCGGCCTTCGCGATTTTCGTGCGCGTGGTGCTGACCGCGTTTCCCAACGTCGCCCATGAGTGGCAGCAGATCGTGGTGTTCGTCTCGATCGCCTCGATGGCGCTCGGTTCGTTCGGCGCCATCGGCCAGCGCAACATCAAGCGCATGATGGCCTATTCGTCGATCGGTCACATGGGCTTCGCGCTGGTGGGGCTCGCCGCGGGCACGACCGAAGGCGTGCAGGGCGTGATCCTCTATCTCGTCATCTACACCGTGATGACCTTCGGCGTGTTCACGCTGATCCTGGCGATGAAGCGCAACGGTCGCGCGATGGAGGAGATCAGCGATTTCGCCGGCCTGTCGCGCACCAATCCGGTGCTGGCGTTCCTGTGCGCGATGCTGCTGTTCTCGCTGGCCGGCATTCCGCCGCTCGCCGGCTTTTTCGCCAAGTTCTACGTGTTCACCGCTGCGATCAAGGCCGGCATGATCACGTTGTCGGTGATCGGTGTGCTGTGCAGCGTCGTCGGCGCGTTCTACTACCTTAACGTCATCAAGGTGATGTACTTCGACGAGCAGGCCGGCGCGACCGAAGCCGTTCGCATCGAACTCGGCACCGTGGTCGTCGTCTCGGCGCTCTTCAACATGCTGTTCTTCATCTATCCCGGCCCGCTGGTCGGCGCGGCGACGGCGGCCGCGAAGTCGCTGTTCTGATGACGTTGGCACTTGGCTCGCGGGCGCGTGCGGCGGGCTATGGGCTAACTGCATTTGATGCAATCGGCTCGACGAACGTCGAGGCGTTGACTGCGGCGCGGGGCGGCGAGCGTCGGTCGACTTGGTTCGTCACCACCGAACAGACTGCAGGGCGCGGCCGACGGCAACGCGCCTGGGTCGCGCCGCGCGGCAATCTCGCCAGCACTGTACTTGAAGTGATCGATGCGCCACCGTCGGTCGCGGCGACGCTCGGCTTCGCCGCCGGCCTTGCGCTGGAGCGCGCCTTGCGCAACGTCAGCATCGAGGCGCTTGCACGCGGCGGCGCCAATGTCGACTACGCGTTGAAGTGGCCGAACGACGTGCTCGGCAACAAGCAAAAACTCTCCGGCATTCTGCTCGAGGCGGAAGCACTGGCGGACAATCATCTCGCGGTGGTGGTCGGCATCGGCACCAACGTGATTGCCGCGCCGGAGGGCACGCCGTATCCTGCGACATCGCTGCGCGCGCTCGGCGTCGACGTCGGCGCGGAAGATGTGTTCGCCGCGTTATCCGATGCCTGGGCGGAGTGCTTCGGGATCTGGAATAACGGACGCGGCTTCGGCGAGATCCGTCGTCTCTGGCTTGAGCGGGCCGCCGGGCTCGGAGAGCCGGTGTCGATCCAGTCCGGATCGTCGACTGTGACCGGCACGTTCGATGGCCTCGACGAAACCGGCTGCATGGTGATCGTGACGCCATCGGGCGCGCGCGAGACGATCGCCGCGGGCGATGTCTATTTCGGCACCGCGGGCTCGACAGGAAGCAGGTAATGGCGCAACCCGACGAATTGACTTTCACCCCGCTCGGCGGCGTCGGCGAGATCGGCATGAACCTGTCGGTCTATGGCCTCGGCAATCGCCAGCAGCGGAGCTTCCTTGCGGTTGACCTCGGCGTGTCGTTCGGCGACGAGGAGCATCTGCCGGGTATCGATCTGGTGATGCCGGACGTGACCTTCCTCGAGAAGGAACGCAAGAACCTGATGGGGCTGGTGCTGACCCACGCCCATGAGGACCACTTCGGCGCAATCATCGACCTGTGGCCGAAACTGAAATGTCCGATCTACGCCACGAAATTCAGCGCAGCGCTGTTCGAGGCCAAGTGCGCGGCGGAGCGCGGCGCGCCGAAGATTCCCGTCACCGTTGTCGAGTCCGGTTCGCGCATCGATATCGGGCCGTTCAACGTCGAGTTCATTCCGGTGGCGCATTCGATTCCGGAATCGCACGCGCTCGGCATCCGCACTTCGGCGGGGCTGGTGCTGCACACCGGCGACTGGAAAATCGACCCGACGCCGATCGTCAGCGCGCCGACCGACGAGGCGCGGCTGCGCGAGCTCGGCGACGAGGGCGTGCTGGCGCTGATCGGCGATTCCACCAATGCGGTGCGGGAAGGCCGCTCGCCGTCGGAAACCGAAGTCGCGGCGACGCTTGCGAAGCTGGTGAAGGCGGCGCGCGGCCGCGTTGCGGTGACGACCTTCGCCTCCAACGTCGCGCGCATCCGTGCCGTGGCGGATGCCGCGCGCGCCGCGGGGCGCGAGGTGGTGGTGGTCGGCCGTGCCATGCAGCGCGTGGTGCAGGTGGCGCGCGAGACCGGGCATCTCGATGGCGTGCAGGACTTCCGCAGCGATCAGTATTACGGGCACTTCCCGGCGGACAAGGTGCTGGCGCTGTGCACCGGCAGCCAGGGCGAGCCGCGCGCGGCGCTGGCGCGCATCGCCCGCGACGATCATCCGCAGGTGACGCTGAACCGGGGCGACACCGTCATCTTCTCCTCGCGCACCATTCCGGGCAACGAGAAGGCGGTCGGCTCCGTGATCAACGGCCTGATCACGCAGGGCATCGAAGTGATCACCGACCGCACCGAGCTGGTGCACGTCTCCGGCCATCCGCGCCGCGACGAGTTGCGCGACATGATGTCGTGGGTGCGGCCGCAACTGCTGATCCCGGTGCATGGCGAGGCGCTGCATCTGTCCGAGCACGCCAAATTGGGACGCACGCTCGGCGTGCCGAAGGTGCTGATCTGCAAGAACGGCGACCAGGTGCGGCTGGCGCCGGGCGATCCGTCCATCGTAGGCGAGGTTCCGTCGGGCAAGCTCTACAAGGACGGCGCGCTGCTGGAAGACGCCAAGTCGCGCGCGGTGGTCGAGCGGCGCAAGATGGGCTTTTCGGGCTGCGCCTTCGTCGCGCTCGCCGTCACCGAGACCGGCGAACTGGCGGACGATCCCGAGGTCGAACTGGTCGGCATTCCGGAGAAAAATGCCGCGGGCGAACTGCTCGACGATATCGCCTACGACGCGATACTCTCCACCGTCGAAACGCTGCCGCGGGCGCGGCGGCGCGATCCCGACGCGATGGCGGAATCGGTGCGCCGCGCGGTGGGGTCGGCCTTGGCCGAACAGTGGGGCAAGAAACCGCTGTGTTTTGTTCACGTCCTGGTCGTTTGAACGGAGAAGTCTGATGTTGGGCCGCCTCAATCACGTTGCCATCGCCGTCAAGGATGCGGAGAAGGCCGCGAAGATCTACGGCACCGCATTCGGCGCCGAGATTTCGGCGGCGGTGCCGCTGCCGGAGCATGGCGTCATCACCGTGTTCGCGACGCTGCCGAACACCAAGATCGAATTCATCCAGCCGCTCGGCGACAACTCGCCGATCGCGAAATTTGTTGAGCGCAATGCCGACGGCGGCATTCATCACGTCTGCTACGAGGTGCCGGATATCATTGCGGCGCGCGATACGCTGATCAAGGAGGGTGCGCGGGTGCTGGGCGACGGCGAGCCGAAGATCGGCGCGCACGGCAAGCCGGTGCTGTTCCTGCATCCGAAGGATTTCTCCGGCGCGCTGGTCGAAATCGAGCAGGCGTAGCGTCATGGCCTATACCATCTCGTCGGTCCTCGCGATCTACTTCGTCTTGTGGTGGGTGGTGTTGTTCGTGACGCTGCCGTTCGGCGTCCATAGCCAGGACGAGACCAACGAGACCATCGAAGGCACCGACCCCGGCGCACCGGTGCGCGCGATGATGGCGCGCAAGCTGATCTGGACCACGATCATCTCGGCGATCATCTTCGCGACCGCGATGGTGTTCTACCAGCTCGGCTATTTGAATGTCGGGCGGCTGTCCGACCTGATGGGCATGTCCGCCGGACGCCTGAAAATGAACTGACGTCTCGTCACCCGCTGCGATGTCGGCTTGTGTGGTCGAGACTAATAGAAAAACAGGCGTTACCAAAAAAAGAGCAGGGCCAAAGCCCTGCTCGGAAAATTGTGTCGACCCTTAATTATCCCCGAAATATCAAGATTTATCGTTGATTCGCCGGGGTAGCGCCGCTTGTGCGCGCCAGGGCTCCTCCCGAGACTTGGACCACCAGACAATCGCAAGTTGAATTGCCTGAGGAAAAAACTGATAGCCGATCTGCGACGCCTTGTCACTCGTTTCAAACATTAAAGTTTACGATTCACGCGCCAACGGGAAAAATTTATCCGCGGGACCGTCCTGGCGTCGTCCGAATCTATGGCCGCGTGATGCGCGATGGCGCGGCGCGGGCGAGGGGGGACGATCTGGATCGGTTAGGCGCTTGTCGTCGTTGAATTTGCCGCCCTGCAAATCATGCGGCTTGGCCCGCTGTTAGAAACGACTATTCCGGGAACCTGACCTCGACTTGCTCATCTGAGCATGTTAGCTGACGAGCGGAAAGGCGGTGCGAACATGCAACGGCGGCTGGGAAGATTTCTTCCAATCGTCATGCTTGCGATGCTGGTGCAGTTTTTTGCACCGATCAGCGCGTCGTGGGCGTTTGCTTCCGCTGCATCGGACCCGCTGCACCTCGCCGGGATCTGCTCCAGCGCTTCCGACACGGCAAACGACGCCGGTACCAATCCGCATCAGACCGCGAATCTCTGCTGTACGCTTTGCTATGTCGCGCAGACCGCAGCGCCGACGGCCGACCCGCAATCGCCCTTCGTCATATTGCAACGCGATGCCAGAACCGTTGTCTGGCGCGATGTGCACCCCGACGTCTGGGCCTCCGTCGCCCACGCTTACGCACAAGCGCGCGCACCTCCCGCATTGTCCTGATCGAGCGACATCGCAAGCGCGCCGTGTCTTGATTGGCGGCCTCTTGATTGATCCGTGACCGCGCCGGCTGGGGCCGGATTCAGGAAAATATCATGTCTCGTTATTCCGCCTTGGGCGGCCGAAGCGCGCTATGCAGCGTGCTGGCGGCGGCTGCCTTGATGACATCGGCGCCGATGGCGCTCGCGCAATCGGAAACCGAAGCGACGCTACCGACAGTCACCGTCACCGCGCCGAAACCTGCACGCGCGCAACGCGCCCGAACGACGCGCGGCGCGCTACGGGCGGCGCAAAACGGTGGCCGCACGTCGCCGCCGTCCCATGTCGTGGTGCCGGCGATGCCGGGTTCGCTGACGGTTGCGACCGCGCAGCAGGCTTTGCGGGAAATCCAGCAGACGCCGGGCGGCGTCGCGCTGGTGACGGCGGACGCCTACAAGAACACCTCCGTCGCTAACACCATCAAGGATGTGCTGGATTACGTCCCCGGCGTGTTCGCGCAGCCGAAGTGGGGCGACGACACCCGGCTGTCGATCCGCGGCTCCAGCCTGTCGCGCAATTTCCATCTGCGCGGCGTGCAGCTCTACATGGACGGCATCCCGATCAACACTGCCGACGGCTACGGCGACTTTCAGGAGATCGACCCGACTGCCTACAAATATGTCGAGGTGTTCAAGGGCGGTAATGCGCTGCGCTTCGGCGCCAATTCGCTCGGCGGCGCGATCAATTTCGTGACGCCGTCCGGCCGTGATCCGTTCGTCAACGGCGTCAGCGGGGACGCCGGTGCGTTCGGCTTCTGGCGGTTGCAGGCCAATGCCGGCGGCACGAACGGTCCGTGGGATGGCTTCGTTACCGCATCGACGCAGGCCTCCGATGGGTTTCGCGACCACAGCTTCGGCCATGCGACGCGGGTGAGCGGCAATGTCGGTTATCAGGTCTCGCCGGATTTCGAGACGCGGTTCTATCTCAACGCCAACGAGGTGCGGCAGCGCATTCCCGGCACGGTGAGCAAGAGTTCGGCGCTGACCTCGCCGACGACGGCGGCAGCGGGAAATATCGCGCTGGATCAGCAGCGCAACATCGACACCGTTCGCCTCGCCAACAAGACCACGATCCGCTTCGACAACACCACGGTGGATTTCGGCGCGTTCGGCGTCGACCGGCACCTGATGCATCCGATCTTCCAGTGGCTCGATTATCGCTATCAGGACTATGGCGGCTTCGCGCGTGTCACCGACGATCGCGTCATCGGCGGCTTCCGCAATCGCCTCGTCGCCGGCGTCAACGTGCTCAACGGGCGGATCGACAACAAGCAATATGCCAACCTTGCCGGGCAGAAAGGCCCGCTGCTGTCGTCGTCAATCGACAGTTCGAAGAACACGTCGGTCTATGTCGAGGACTCGTTCTACTTCCTGCCGAACGTTGCGGCGGTGGCGGGGACGCAATTCCTCTATGCGACGCGCGACCGGAAGGATCGCTTCCTGAGCGACGGCGATCAGTCGGGATCGACGTCATTCAACCTGTGGAGTCCGAAGGGCGGACTGCTGTGGCAGATCGATCCGACCTGGCAGGCCTACGCCAACGTCTCGCGCAGCGCCGAGGTGCCGAGCTTCGGCGAAAGCGCGAACGGCCCCGGCATTCCGACGATTCCATTCACCAGCATTCGGCCGCAACGCGCCACCACCTATGAGATCGGAACGCGCGGCAAGCGTCCGGACCTGACATGGGAACTGACGGCCTATCGCGCCGAGATCAAGGACGAACTGCTTTGCATCTACAGCGCGTTCGGCAACTGCAACGTCACCAACGCCGACCGCACGGTACATCAGGGCATCGAGGCGGGATTGGGGGTTGCGCTGTTCAAGAACATTTTCATGCGCGGCGATCAGGCTGACAGGCTATGGCTGAACGTCGCTTATACGTTCAACGATTTCCGTTTCAACAATGATGCGACATTCGGCAACAACCTGCTGCCCGGCGCGCCACGGCATTTCGTGCGCGCCGAGGTGCTCTACAAGCATCCGAACGGATTCTACATCGGGCCGAACGTCGAGTGGGTGCCGCAAGGCTATTTCGCCGATAGCGCCAATACGCTGAGCACGGATGCCTACGCAATCTATGGCCTGAAGGCCGGGTTCGATGACGGCGGCAAGTATTCGGCCTATGTCGAAGCCAGGAACATCGCCAACAAGGCCTACATTGCCTCCGCTTCGGTCATCGACCGGGCGACGGCCACATCACCATTGTTTGAACCGGGAACGGGCAGGGCCGTTTATGCTGGCTTCAAGGTGCGATGGTGAACGCGTATGACATCGCGTTCAACCGATCATTCTGACTGAATTCAAGGAGACGAGAGATGCATCACATTCTGACCAAGCGTGGCCTGCTGGGCGGCGCGCTCGCTGTGGCCGTGGCGTTCGGAGCGGGCACGGTCGCGCACGCGCAGGATCAGAGCGCGGTCGTGAAGGCCGGCGATCTGGTGATTTCGAACGCCTGGACGCGCGCGACGCCAGGCGGCGCCAAGGTCGGTGGCGGCTATCTGACCATCGAGAACAAGGGTACGACGGCGGATAAACTCGTCGGTGGCACGACCACCGTGGCTGGCAAGCTCGAGGTTCATCAGATGAGCATGAGCGATGGCGTGATGAAGATGCATCCGGTCGAAGGCGGCGTCACCATCGAGCCGGGCAAGACGGTGAAACTCGCGCCGGGCGGTTATCATCTGATGATGGTCGATCTCAAGCAGCCGTTCAAACAGGGTGAAACGGTGCCGGTGACGTTGCAGTTCGAGAAGGCCGGCAAGGTCGCGGTGTCGCTGAACGTGCAAGGGATCGGCGGCGCCGCACCGGGTGCGGGCGGTGGCGCGATGATGATGATGAAAAAGGACCCCGATCATTCCCAGCATGGCGGGGGGAAATGACGCGGAGATTTCAATCGAGCGGGCTTGCACTCGCGGGAGCCGTGCTGATTGCGTCGGCGCTGGTTGGTCCAGCGTCGGCGCATGTCACCGTTCAACCGGTTGACGCGGCGGCGGACAGCTACGCGCAACTCACCTTCACCGTGCCGCACGGCTGCAACGGCAGCGCCACCAAGGCGCTGCGCGTGAAGTTGCCGGACGGCATCCTCTCGGCCAAGCCGCAGATGAAGCCGGGCTGGCAGGTCGAGATCAAGACGCGCAAGCTCGACGCCGCGGTGGCGGGGCCGCACGGAAAGACCGTCAGCGAAGTTGTCGACGAGGTAGATTGGCGCGGCGGTCCGCTGCCCGACAATCTCTACGACACCTTCGGGCTGGTGGTGCGCTTGCCCGACAAAGCGGGGCAGGTGCTGTATTTCCCGGCGGTGCAGGAGTGCGAGCAGGGCGTCGAGCGCTGGATTGAGATTCCGACGACGGGCCGAAGCGCGGATCAACTGCGCGCGCCGGCGCCTGCGGTTCGGCTCAAAGCCAAGACTCCTTGAACCAAGACACCCTGACGTTATCTCGATGAAACAAGCGGTATGGGCGATGCTCGTGTTGCTGACGGCCTTGATCCCGTCAGTCGCCTTCGCCCATGCCAGCCTGATCGGCAGCGATCCGCCCGACGGTGCGCTTGTCATGCGCGCGCCTGCCGCCGTGACTCTGACCTTCAATGAGCCGGTCTCGCCGCTGACCATCCGCATCGTCGACGCAAGCGGCAGGGCAACGGCGATCACGGATATCCGCCGCGATGGCGCACAACTCATTCTCACGCCGCCGTCGATATCGGGAGACGGCGCGCGCGTCGTCAGTTGGCGCGTGATGTCAGCGGACGGGCATCCGGTCGGCGGATCGCTGACGTTTTGGGTCGGCCGGCGCGGCGATGAGTCTTCGTTGACGGTTCGTTCGGAGGACAATGTTCTGCGCGGCGCGATCTGGCTCGCGCGGATCGTGACCTATCTCGGCCTGTTCATCGGTGTCGGCGGCGCGTTCTTTGCAGCCTGGATCGGACCGCGCGACGCCGCCGCGATGCGGAGCATCGGCGTTGGTGTGAGCGTGGCGGCGCTGGTTGCGCTCGCGCTTTCGGTTGGTTTGCAGGGGCTCGATGCGCTGGGCCTGCCATTATCGTCGTTGAGTAACGGGGATGCGTGGACGATCGGTGTGCGCGGTTCGTTCGGCCATGCGGCGGGATTTGCCGCGGCGACGCTGCTGCTCGCGATGTTGTCGTTTCGCCTTTCACCGCCGCTTCGCCGGGCGATGGCGCTGCTCGCGCTAATCGGCACGGGCCTCGCGTTGGCCGCCACCGGCCATGCCGCCAGCGCGCAGCCGAGATATCTAGCGATGCCGGCGGTTTTCCTGCACGGGGTTAGTCTCGCATTCTGGATCGGCGCGCTGCTGCCATTGGTCTTCGCGATGCGAGAACCACGCGAGGTGGCGGTTGGGCTGCTGATGCGATTCTCGCGCGCGATTCCGTTCGTCGTGGCCGCGCTGTTGGCCAGCGGACTTCTGCTCGCCACCATTCAACTCGAACGGCTCGATGCGCTGTGGACCACGGATTACGGCCGCGTGCTCGCGATCAAACTCGCTCTGGTCGCTACGCTGTTGCTTCTGGCGTTGTGGAACAGGCTATGGCTGACGCCGCGTATCAATAACGCCGGCCGCGCTCGACTGCTGATGCGACGCTCGATTTTTGCCGAACTGGCGCTAGCCGTTGCCATTCTCGGCGTCGTCGGGCTGTGGCGGTTCACGCCGCCGCCGCGGGCGCTCGTGGCGACGACTGACGACTTCTTCACGCATGTGCACGCCGAGCGGGCGATGGCCGACATCACCTTGTCGCCGGGCCATGCCGGGCCGATCCGGATCGCTGTTCAGCTTCGCACGCCGGACGAGCGGTTGCTGAACGCCAAGGGCCTATCGGTGACGCTTTCCAATCCCGACGCCGGCATTGAGCCCGCGACCGCCGAGGCGCAACCGGCCGGCGACGGGCAATGGCGCGTGACGATGGCCGCGCCGGTGCCCGGGCAATGGACGTTGCGGCTGGATATCCTGATTTCCGACTTCGACAGCCTCAGCGTTGAGGCGCCGGTCCTGATCAAATAAACGTTTCCGCGAGAAGCCTCGATTTCGGCGGTCTTTTTCGCTCCCGATAGCGGAAGTGGCCGGAATTCCGCCGTTTTCGCAGGGCTCCGCTGGTCCTGCCCTTGTGTTTTCCCGGCCGATCCGCTTTCACTGCGCCGGTCCCCATTTCCAACTGATTCCCGAGCGTGCCCATGCGACTGTCGCGGTTCTTTTTGCCGATCCTGAAGGAAAACCCGAAGGAAGCGGAGATCGTCTCGCACCGCCTGATGCTGCGCGCGGGAATGCTGCGGCAAGAGGCCGCCGGCATCTATGCCTGGCTGCCGCTCGGCTTCCGGGTGCTGAAGAAGATCGAGCAGATCGTGCGCGAGGAGCAGGACCGCGCCGGCGCCATCGAACTGTTGATGCCGACGTTGCAACTCGCCGACCTGTGGCGCGAGAGCGGGCGCTACGACGCCTACGGCCCGGAGATGCTGCGCATCGCCGACCGTCACAAGCGCGAGCTGCTGTACGGGCCGACCAACGAGGAAATGATCACCGAGATCTTCCGCAGCTACGTCAAGTCGTACAAGAACCTGCCGCTCAATCTCTATCACATCCAGTGGAAGTTCCGCGACGAGCAGCGTCCGCGCTTCGGCGTGATGCGCGGACGCGAATTCCTGATGAAGGATGCCTATTCGTTCGATCTTGACGAAGCCGGCGCGCGCAAGTCCTACAACAAGATGTTCGTCGCTTACTTGCGCACCTTCGCGCGGATGGGCTTGCAGGCGATCCCGATGCGCGCCGAGACCGGGCCGATCGGCGGCGATCTCAGCCACGAATTCATCGTGCTGGCGGAGACCGGCGAGTCCGGCGTGTTCTGCGATCGTGACGTGTTGAGCCTGCCGGTGCCCGGCGCCGATACCGATTACGACGGCGATCTCACGCCGATCATCAAGCAGTGGACCTCGCTCTACGCCGCGACCGAGGACGTGCATGACGCCGCGCGGTTCGCGCAGGAAGTGCCGGAAGCGCGCCGCGTCAACACGCGCGGCATCGAGGTCGGGCAGATCTTCTACTTCGGCACCAAGTATTCGGATTCGATGAAGGCGCTGGTCGCCGGTCCCGACGGCGCCGAGACGCCGATCCATGGCGGCTCTTACGGCGTCGGCGTGTCGCGGCTGGTCGGCGCGATCATCGAGGCGTGTCACGACGATGCCGGCATCAAGTGGCCGGAAGCGGTGGCGCCGTTCCGCGTCGCGCTGCTCAATCTCAAGCAGGGCGCGAGCGAAACCGACGCGGCGTGCGAGCAGCTTTATCGCGATCTCACCGCCAAGGGCGTCGATGTGTTGTATGACGACACCGATCAGCGCCCCGGCGGCAAGTTCGCCACCGCCGATCTGATCGGCATTCCGTGGCAGGTCATGGTCGGTCCGCGCAGCCTTGCGGACGGCAAGGTCGAACTCAAGCAGCGCAGCAACGGCGAACGCGAACTTCTCAGCCTCGCGGATGCCGTGGCGCGCCTAACATCGTGATGGCTTATCCACTGGGCACTGTCGGATACCGAACCATGATGCGGCCCCAATCCGCCCGAATCGTGTGACATTCGAGCGATGGATGATGCCATGAGCGAGCCAGTCCGGACCCGACCATTCGCGCCGTTCGAGTGGATGCTGTCGACGCGTTATCTGAGGGCCCGCCGCAAGGAAGGCTTTATCTCGGTCATCGCCGGCTTTTCGTTTCTCGGCATCATGCTCGGCGTCGCCACGCTGATCATCGTCATGGCGGTGATGAACGGGTTTCGCTCCGAACTCCTCGGCAAGATTCTCGGCCTCAACGGCCATCTGCTGATTCAACCGCTGGAAAGCCCGCTGACAGACTGGAAGGACGTGGCGGATCGCGTCAACAAGGTCAGCGGCGTCCGTCTCGCCGCGCCGGTGGTGGACGGTCAGGCGCTGGCGTCGTCGCCGTTCAATGCGTCGGGCGTGTTGGTGCGCGGCATCCGGTCGAGCGATCTCGACAACATCACGTCGATCGCCAAGAACATCAAGCAAGGCACGCTGGAAGGTTTCGACGAGGGGCAGGGCGTCGCCATCGGCCGCCGCCTCGCCGATCAGCTCTCGATCCATGCCGGCGACAACATCACGCTGGTCGCGCCGCGCGGCGCGGTGACGCCGATGGGCACGACGCCGCGCATCAAGCCTTACAAGGTCGCGGCAGTGTTCGAGATCGGCATGTCCGAATACGACTCGACGATGGTGTTCATGCCGCTCGCGGAGGCGCAGGCCTATTTCAATCGCGCCAACGACGTCACCGCCATCGAGATCTACACCGTCAATCCCGACCGCATCGAGCAGTACCGCAAGGCGGTGACGGAGGCAGCCGGGCGGCCGATCTATCTGGTCGACTGGCGGCAGCGCAATTCGACCTTCTTCAACGCGTTGCAGGTCGAGCGCAACGTCATGTTCCTGATCCTGACCTTGATCGTGCTGGTGGCGGCGCTCAACATCATCTCCGGCCTGATCATGCTGGTGAAGGACAAGGGCAGCGACATCGCCATCCTGCGCACCATGGGCGCCTCGCAGGGCGCAATCATGCGGGTGTTCCTGATCACGGGCGCGGCGATCGGCGTGGTGGGCACACTCGTCGGCCTTGTCGTCGGGCTGGTGGTGTGCCTCAACATCGAATCGATCCGGCAATTCCTGTCGTGGCTGACCAACACCGAGCTGTTCTCGCCGGAACTGTATTTCCTCTCCAAGCTGCCGGCGGAGATCGACGTCGGCGAAACAACCGCGGTGGTGGTGATGGCGCTGACGCTGTCGTTCCTGGCGACGCTCTATCCGTCGTGGCGGGCGGCGCGCCTCGATCCCGTCGAAGCCTTGCGGTACGAATGATGGCGACCATGGACGAAGACGACAAGGAAGTCCCGGTTGTCTATCTGGAGGGCATTCGCCGCCAGTATCAGCAGGGCGAAACCACGCTGACGATTCTCGACGGTGCCGAACTGGCGCTGTGGGCCGGGCAGTCGGTGGCGCTGGTCGCGCCATCGGGCTCCGGCAAATCGACGCTGCTGCATATCGCCGGGCTGCTCGAGCATCCGGACGACGGCGAGGTGTTCGTCTCCGGGCTCGCCACATCGGGGCTATCGGACGCGGAGCGCACCCAGATCCGCCGCACCGATGTCGGCTTCGTCTATCAGTCGCATCGACTGCTGCCGGAATTCACCGCGCTCGAGAACGTGATGATGCCGCAGATGATCCGCGGCCTGAAGCGATCCGAGGCGGCCAGCCGGTCGCGTGATCTGCTGGGCTATCTGGGGCTCGGGGAGCGCGTCGTGCATCGGCCGTCGGAATTGTCCGGCGGCGAGCAGCAGCGTGTCGCCATCGCGCGCGCGGTCGCCAATGCGCCGCGCGTGCTGTTCGCCGACGAGCCGACCGGCAATCTCGATCCGCACACTGCCGATCACGTCTTTCAGGCGCTGATGCAACTGGTGCGGGCCACCCAGGTCGCGATGCTGATCGCGACCCACAACATGGAATTGGCCGACCGCATGGACCGCCGCGTCTCGCTGGAGAACGGCAAGATCGTCGAACTCCGCTAGCGCCCGGGACGAGCAAGCGGTGCGGCGGTTGCCGCCCGCATCTCGCTCAAAAATGGGATCGCGCGGGTCGCGATCCCGCCGGTGTCAGGAGCGATGATGATGACGGCGGTGGCGATGCCGACGCGGCTCCGGAGCCGGGGCGTAGCTCATGTAGAACGGATTGGTGTCGCAATATCGCCGCAAGCCGGAAGCGCTTGCCAGGCACTGCTCGTAGGTGTCGAAGCTGCAGTCGCCGTGCGCATCGGCGGTGTTTTGCCCCTTGATGCAGAATGCCCGCTCACCCGCTTGAGCCGGCGCATTCGGGAGAGTCGCTGCGGCACCCAGGACAAGGGCCGCGAAAAACGCCGATCGCATCTTAACCTCCGCTATCGGTCGCTTCGCGACCGTGATTCGTGTTCGGGTCTACCCAAACCGATATTGTGGCCGCAGGTCAATTCACGTTCGTGACGCACGGGGCCGTCGGATTTTCATCAGGTCTTGGGCTCTGCGGCCCTGAGCCGTCTCGTCAATGTCCGTCGCGTCAACCTTCCGTTAACGACCTCGGACATCCGGTCGGGCGGCGCTTGACTCTTGCGAACAAACAAAGAACAATGTTCTTCATATGTTCCATGGAGGCGAATATGCTGAAAGTGTTCGTTGAAGAAGCTGCCGCGCTGATCTCGCTTACGCTCTTTGTTGGAATGATCGGGGTCTGGGCGCAGGTGATCCCTCAGCTTTGAGAATCGAGGGTTCGTCGTGGGAAGAATTGTAACTGCGGCGGATATTGTCACGTAGCCCATTCGAGCCTGCAACCGAGCAGGTTCGTCCGCGCAAGGTCGGAGTCGGGCTGAAGAAGTCAGTCCCCGGGGCGTCAGTAAGTCTAGGACCGGCCGAGGGACAGGGCGGGGTAGGTTCCGCGGCGGCGGAATACCTTGACCTCCGACGCGCTCCGCAGTACGAAGCGTCACCTGCGGCCGGCCCGATTTCGGATATCCGGCGCAGCGGTTAATTCCCGAAACGAGAGCCCGCTTGGCGGCTCATCCTCGGAAGAGGGTTGGGCGCAAGAGGGCTGTTCGGATTCCAGACATCTTTACGGCGGACGCGGATCACCGACGATGGCTTTCAGCCCGTTCAAATTCCTGCAAGAGGTGCGTAGCGAGACGGCCAAGGTCATCTGGCCGACCCGTCGCGAGACGGTGGTGACCACCATCATGGTATTCGTGATGGTGGCCTTCGCGTCGCTGTTCTTTTTCGTGGCGGATGTGATCATCCGCTTTGCCATTACAACCTTGCTCGGTATCCACTGACGAGCCGCGTGGAATCTTCATCATGAGCATGCGCTGGTACATCGTTCACGCCTATTCGAATTTCGAGAAGAAGGTCTCCGAATCCATCCGCGAGCAGGCCAAGCAGCGCGGGCTCGAGGACCTGTTCGAGCAGGTGCTGGTGCCGACCGAGAAGGTCACCGAGGTCCGTCGGGGTCGCAAGATCGACGCGGAGCGCAAGTTCTTTCCGGGCTACGTGCTGGTGAAGATGAACCTCACCGACGAGGCGTTTCATCTGATCAAGAACACGCCGAAGGTGACGGGCTTCCTCGGCGCCGAAAACAAGCCGATGCCGATCTCCGAGGCCGAGGCGATGCGCATCCTGCATCAGGTGCAGGAGGGCGTCGAGCGGCCGAAGGCGTCGGTGTCGTTCGAGGTCGGCGAGAACGTCCGCGTGGCGGATGGTCCGTTCGCCTCGTTCTCGGGCGTGGTCGAGGAAGTCGACGAGGGCCGTTCGCGCGTCAAGGTCGCGGTGTCGATCTTCGGCCGCGCAACGCCGGTCGAACTGGAATTCGGTCAGGTCGAGAAGGTATAGTTTTCACCTCTCCCCGCCTGCGGGGAGAGGTCG